>JAFVGH010000086.1 GCA_017475045.1 Fibrobacter sp.
CATCGGGTTGAAGCGGATGTCACCGCTGAGGGCTGCAATCACGGCCATGAGCGGGCTAGCCACAAAGGCGTGCGTGTTCGGGTTACCGTCGGCGCGCTTTGCGAAGTTGCGGTTAAAGCTGTGGACGATGGTGTTGAGTTCCTTCTTGTCGGCACCGGCACGGTCCCAACGGCCAATGCAAGGGCCGCAGGCGTTCGTCATGATGGTGGCACCGAACTGCTTGAACAAGTCGATGAGGCCGTCGCGTTCGGCGGTGTAGCGCACCTGTTCGCTCCCCGGGTTGATGAGGAGCGGACACTTCGGGCTGAGACCCTTCGCGAGGGCCTGCTTAATCATGTTTGCTGCCATGAACAAATCTTCGTAGCTGGAGTTCGTGCAGCTACCGATGAGGGCGGCGCTTACGACCGGCGTAGATTCCGGCTTGGTTTCGGTGGCCTTGAGGCTTTCTGCCATGTCGGTCACGGCGAAAGCGCGGTCCGGGCTGAACGGGCCGTTGAAGTGCGGCACGAGTTCGTTCAGGTTGATTTCCACGACGCGGTCAAAGTACTTTTCCGGATTTGCTTCGACTTCGGGGTCGGCCTTGAGGTGTTCTGCAATCTTGTCGGCGGCGGCGGCAACGTCGGCGCGGCCGGTCACCTTGAGGTAGCGGCTCATGGAGTCGTCGTAACTGAAGGTGGAGCACGTTGCGCCCACTTCGGCACCCATGTTCGCAATCGTTGCCTTGCCTGTTGCGGAGAGGCTGCGTGCGCCTTCGCCGAAGTATTCGATAATGGCGTTGGTGCCTCCCTTAACGGTGAGGATGCCAGCGAGCTTAAGGATGATGTCCTTGGCCGTAGCGAAGCCCTGGAGCTTGCCGGTGAGCTTCACGCCGATCATCTTCGGGTACTTGAGTTCCCACGGGAGGCCGACCATGGCGTCCACGGCGTCTGCACCGCCCACGCCAATCGCGAGCATGCCGAGGCCGCCGGCGTTCACGGTGTGGGAGTCGGTACCGATCATCATTCCGCCCGGGAAGGCATAGTTTTCGAGCACCACCTGGTGGATGATGCCTGCACCCGGGAGCCAGCAGTCAATGCCGTACTTGGCAGACACGGACTGCAAGAAGTCGTACACTTCCTTGCTTTCTTCCTTAGCGCGGGGGAGGTCCTTTTCGACACCTTCGCGGGCGATAATCAAGTGGTCGCAGTGCACGGAGCTAGGCACAGCCACGCGGGACTTGCCGGCGGTGGTGAACTGGAGCAGAGCCATCTGGGCGGTAGCATCCTGCATGGCCACGCGGTCGGGGTGGAATTCGGCAAAATCCTTGCCACGTTCGTAAGTCCTGTTCTCGGCGCCATCGATTAGGTGGCTGTAGATAATCTTTTCGGCGAGGGTGAGCGGACGGCCCAGCTGCTTGCGGGCAGCTTCAACGCGGGCAGGAATGCGGGCGTAGACGCCCTGGATCATGTCGAAATTGAAAAGCATAATAGGCTTCAGGTTACAGGTTTCAGGTTATAGTTTACAAGATCCTTGAAGTGTCATCCTGAGCGGAGTGAAACGGAGTCGAAGGATCCAGTGAATTGATTCGTTTGCAAAGATAGAAAAATCAGAGTGTTGTCGCGTAGTAAACCGGGATTAGCAGCAGCCCTGCATAGATTCCGCCTAGCAGGTCGTCGGCCATGACGCCCCAGGCTCCGGGGAATTTCTCGAACCGGTGAATTCCCAGCGGCTTCAAAATGTCGAAAAAGCGGAAAAGCCCAAAAGCGATCGCCAGAATCCAGGGGTGGGCCACGATGGTCCCTGCCGGTACAAAGGCTAGCGCCATGAACACACCACAGACCTCGTCGATTACGATCCAGCCCGGGTCCTCGGTACCCGTGTCCCGCATGGCCTTGTTTACAAACGGGATAGCCCCGAAAAATACTACGAGGGCGGCCACCAGGAATATTATATGGGCCCCTATTTTACCGAAACTCTGACTCGCCGCTAGGGCCATAGGGTAGGCCACTACGGCCGCGGCGAGGCTTCCCATGGTGCCGGGGGCCTTGGGCGACATTCCGGAGCCAAAGAAGGTGGTTACGAGGGCGGTGAACCGGTCCGTGCCGCGCCATTCGTGAGGCTCTCGCTTCTTGCCGTATTTTTCCTTCAATTCTTCTTTATTCATCCTTCAACCCACCACACATTGCACATCTCACACCCCACACTCCTCATTCCTCCGGCCACGCCGCCTCGGCCCGTTCCTTTTCTTCGGCCTCCCGGGCATTTCGGCGTTCTTTCCAGTGTTCCAGCTGGTCCCTGAATTCCTTGCGGAGCCGTTCCATGCCGATGTTCTCCTTGGCGCTGATCTGGATGGCCTCCGGGTAGTTCTGCAAAAGTTCGGTTCGGCGTGCCTCGTCGGCGATTTCCACCTTGTTGAAGACCCGAATGCGGGGAGTACTTTCGTCGATGATGCCTTCCAGGGTCTTGTGGGTCACTTCCAGATGTTCCCGGTAGTCGGGAGCGGAACCGTCCACCACCTCCAAGATGCAGTCCGCGTGGGCTGCCACGCCCAGGGTACTCTTGAAGGTCTCGATAAGGTTGTGGGGGAGCTTGCGGATAAAGCCTACCGTGTCCGAAAGGATAATGTTTTCGCCGTCCAGGTAGAGCTTGCGGGTGGTGCTGTCCAGCGTGGCGAACAGCTTATCTTCTACGTACACATCCGCCCCGGTGAGGCGGTTTGTCAGGGTGGACTTTCCGGCGTTGGTGTAGCCTACGATTCCCACCTGAAAGATGTCGTTTCGCTTTTCGGCTTGGCTTTCCCGGGCGTCCTCGATTTTGGCAAGCTTCTTTTTCAGCTCCTGGATGCGCTTGCGGATCATGCGGCGGTCCGTTTCCAGCTGGGTTTCGCCGGGGCCCTTGGTGCCGATGCCTCCGTTGTGCTGGCGGCAAAGGTGGGTCCAGGCTCGGGTGAGGCGGGGCATCATGTACTGGAGCTGGGCAACTTCTACCATCAGGCGGCTTTCTGCCGTGATGGCGTGCTTGGCGAAAATGTCCAGGATTAGGCCAGTGCGGTCCAACACCTTGATTCCCGGCAGGCGTTGTTCCAGGTTACGCACTTGGGAGCCCGAAAGGTCGTCGTCGAACACCACCATCTTGGCGTCTAGCTGGGTAAGCGCATGCTTGATTTCTTCTACCTTGCCCTCGCCGATGAGGGTGGCGGGGCTAAAGTTCTGGACCCGCTGCAGGTAGGTGGCTGTGACCACTGCTCCGGCGGTCTCGGCAAGCCTGCCCAACTCGGCAAGCTGTTCCTGGGCAAGCCAGGGGCGAACCTTTGGAGTGGCAATCCCTACGAGGATACACTTTTCCTTTTCTTGCTTATGCTCCGCAGGCTCTTTCATCTAAATGAAAAATAAAAAATTTAAATGTCTGTATAAAAAAATCACCCTGGAACGGACGTTCCAGGGTGGGGTATTGGGTGTTTGGGTGTATCTTTTATTTGACGATCCGCAGGCTCTGCATCTTGCCGGTAGCCCTAGAGCGGATGTAATAAATTCCAGAGGTCTTGACGATGTTGCTGAGCTTCATGGATTCGGCGGCCTGCTGAGTGGACTTGGCGCTGATGTGGCCAAGACGGGCACCGCGAATGTCAATCACATCGTAGTCGGTGAGAGAATTGCTGCTCAAGCGGATGTTCTTGAATAGAGCTTCCGGGTCTTTCTTATCGGAATTCTTGGTATCGTTGACCTTGGCAGCGGAATCTTCCTTGGCAATCACCTCGGGAGGAGCGATGTTTTCGAAGACGATGTAGTCCAGGTTGAACCAGCCGCCCACGGATTCCACCTTCAGGATGTGTCTGCCCGTAGAAACGCTGTCTACCTTTCCGCCAATTTCCTGGTACGTATTCCAGTCTGATTCACCTGTTTTAGGAACGAACATTTCCTCTGTGATTTCAACGTCATCAACATATAGTTTGAAACTGGAGGTTTCGTTAGCCGAGGAGACGACAGCCTTGATAGTGTAGGGACCCTTGCGCTTGAAGTCTACCGTGTATTCCAGCCAGTCGCCCGGTTCCGTATACCCGATAACCAAGCCCTTCATGTCTACACCACCTTTATAGATGTCTACACCTTCATTTGTGCGGAAATCGGCATCGCCATTGTTTGATTCAGGGCTGACATCATAATAAGAACTGTTACCTTTACCCTCACCAGCCTTATCAAAGTGTTCTGCTTGAATCGTGTCTTTCATGTCGATTACGAAAGCAGTTCCGTTATAAGGTTCCTGAGGTACTTCTTTGGAGTAGTCAATATCGCTGCCGTTTGCCTTGAGCTCAATGCTGTTACCCTTGTCCTTGTTCTTGGCGAAATAGTCTTCGAGCCAGACCATGGCAGCACGCTTTCTACCGTCCTTTTCTATGATGCCCGTGTTGGAAGCCCAGGTCGAACCATTGATGTAACCCCAGATGGTGATACCCACAATCCATTCGGTTTCCCACATGAATGGAATCTGGTTTGCATAGTCATTCTTCTGCTTGTTATCATCGGCTTCGCTGATGTCGTATTCCGAAATAACCAGGGGAAGGCCCGTTTCATTGTGGATTTTGGTGAGTTTGCTTTCGAAATCGGACTTGCTCATGCCTTTGCAGTCGTGAGCCTGCTGGCCGTAAACATCCACCGGAGCACCGTTTTTCAAGATAGTCTGGATCAGTTCGATACCTTCGTTCATCTGCCAGCTGAGGGTGTTGTAGTCGTTATAGATGAGGATTGCATTCGGCCAACGTTCACGGGCCATCTTGAAGGCGGTGGTAATAAAGTCGTACTGGTGCTTGCCATTCACTACACGGTCGCCACCCAGGGCTTCGATAATGTAGGAACCTCCGCATTCCGTATCGTCGGTGCTGCGGCCTTCGGCACCCTGGGCAGGCTTGCCGTAGCCAGAGTGATAGTTGTTGCCGGCCCAGATGGCTTCGTTCACTACATCGATATATTCCAGGTCGGGGAACTTTGCAGCAACAGCGTCGAACCATTCTGTAATGTACTTCTTGGTCAGTTCAACGGTGATTCCCGGGTTTTTCTTTTTGCAGAGGAAGTTCGGGTACTGGGAACCCCACACCAGGGCGTGGAACTTGAAATGAGCGCCATTTTCCTTTGCCCACTTGTAGGCACCTTCGCACTTGTCGTAGTTATCCCAGGCAAACTGGCTGGTGCCGGAGTTTCCATTAGAAAGGGAGTGGATAGAACCCCACTTACAGCCATTTTCGGGAGTAATCTGATTCCAGTAGGTGCTCATGTCGCCACGGACCTGACCACTTGTGGTGATGTTTCCGAGGAACTTGGCACCGCCATCGGCCAGGGCGGCATTTGCCACGGTTGCCATGGAGGCAATCAGAACTAGAGCGGAGAGAACGGATTTTTTCATTGTGGGCATCCTTTGTTTTATCCTTCTACCTCTAAATTTATCTTCTGGGAATGATATATTCCATATTAGAATAAAAGAATCCATGGACAGATTGTCCATGGAAGTGTAAAGTTTTTGAAACCGAGATTTGGCGAAATTACGTTAAATTAGCCATTTTAGCGGATCGTCTTGACTTGAACAGTCTCTCCGCTGTGACGATTATGGATAAGGACGATACCCTTGGCACTGGAGCCACTCTTGACAAAGCCGTTTTTCCACATCTGGGTGGCTTCTGCCATGTTGCTGGCGGTAAAGCGGGCGATGCGCTGTCCCCTCAGGTCAAAGACCTCGTAGGTCGCTGTGGAGGCTTTTCCGAGATGCAGGTTGCCGAAGATGGCCTCTGTGCCTACGGCGGGGGCGTCGTCGTTAGAGGGGCTGCTGAATGTCGGAGCGGTGCTGCCGGAAGAGACCGGATTGTCGGCAAACGAGGCGGAACTTCCGTCGACGACAGAGGTAGAATTTCCACTATCGACAGAGGCGGAACTGCCGCTGACTGTCGAGTTGGAGGAATTACCGTTACTTGCCGATGATGTGCTACTGGTGATTACCGAGGAAGAACTGCTGTTATCTATCGCAGCCGAACTGCTGAGAGGAGCGTCGTCTACGGCGTTCTTGCCCTTCACGAAGTTAAAGTAGTCGATGTCGAACCAATCCCCAGTCACGGTGAGGCGAAGAACGTGCTTTCCGGCCTTCGCGATATTCACATTGACAGAAATCTTGTCAAATTCTTCGTAGCTGTCCGGTGTCGTGGCCTTGGGTGCCGTAAGCTCGTCTGTCAGATCTTCACCATCCAGCAAGAATTTGAATCCATTGGTGTTATTGGCAGAAGCCACCGCTGCGAATAGGGTGTAGTCGCCAGCTTCCTTTACGTCGATGGTGTATTCGTACCAGTCGCTGACCTCATTGTAGCCGATTACGGTACCAAAGGGTTTTTCGTAGATGTCCACTTCAGGGGCATCCGCACGATAGTTGGATTTTCCGTGATTTTCCGAATCCTTGTCGCTGTACGAGATATTGCTTGTACCATCATCATTTATTCCAACGCCGGTTATGTCAAAATCTTCGGCCTCGATCTTGCCAGGAACGGCCCAGGGGGAGTTGGTGGCGTTGAACGGCTTCTGGGGTTCGGGGGGAGTGGCTACGCCGGTAGCGAGCCCTGTGGTGTTTTTACCGGTGTTTGTGGCCAAATATTCTTTTAGCCATTTCATTGCTGCACGGTCCGTATTATCCTTGATGATTCCAGAGCAACCGCTTGCCGTATTATTACAGTTTTGCCAAGTAGATCCGTATATATATCCCCACAGCGTGATGCCTGCAACGTACTGCGCTTCCATAAAGACCGGAATCTGCTCGCTATAGCATTTTTTCTGAAGATCGTCATCGGTGGTAGAAATGTCATATTCAGAAATGAATAAGGGTAATCCTGTTTCCCTGTGAATTTTATCTAAAGCGTCAATCAACTGTTGTTTATCAATACAGGGACCACCACCGCCGGCACCACCATAACCACTTTGTCCCTGCATGTCGTGTGCCTGAAGGCCGTAAGCGTCGACAGACGCTCCGTTAGCCTTGATTTTTTGGATTAGATCAATACCCTGGTCTAGATTGTATTGAACGGTGTTGTAGTCATTGTAAATCAAGATTGCTTTAGGCCAACGTTCACGTGCCATCCTAAAAGCTTCCGTTACAAAATCGTACTTGCCATTATCTCCGCCGAGAGCTTCCATAATCTTGTTGTTGGAGTTTCCGCAGCTTTGTTGGTTCACTGTGGTGTAACAAGAGTGGTAGGCGTTTTTGTACTCGCCAGCGTATTTATCACCTCGGATTGCCTCATTTACGACGTCTATCATTTCTAGATTGGGGTAGTGTGCTTTTACAGCATCGAACCACGCCGTAATAGCCTTCTTTGTCTCAGCAGTACTCAGATTATTAAGCCAGCTCGGATACTGTGAACCCCATACCAAGGCATGAAACTTGAAGTGAGCTCCGTTTTTTTGTGCCCAATTATAGGCAGCATCGCAACCGGACCAGTTGTATTTACCTCGAGTACCTTCAATAGAGGCCCATTTGCATTCGTTTTCGGCGGTAATCTGGTTCCAGTAGTTTCCAAAATTACCTGGAATAGAGCCGTTGACGGTAATATTGCCGACAAATTTGGCTGCGCCATCGGCCAAGGCCGCGTTGGCGACCGTTGCCATAGAGGCGGCAAGGGCTAAAGTGGAGAGAACGGACTTTTTCATCAGCGTATCCTTATGTTTATTCTTTATGGATAAATCTATTCTCTACGCCTAGATTATTACAAGTTGGAATATAAGATGCCATGGACAATCTGTCCATAACGCTGTAAACATTCCGAAACATGGTGCTTCGGAATGTGGCGAAATTGGTCAAATTTGGCTAATTTAGCGTATTGACTTAACCTGTACGGTTTCTCCACTGTGTTGGTTACGGATCAGGACGATTCCCTGGATCTTGGAGGCACTCATGGATGCGTTCTTCCACATCTGGGTAGCTTCTGCCATGTTGCGGGCGGTAAAGCGGGCGAGGCGCTGTCCCTTCAGGTCAAAGACGTTGTAAGTGGAGGAGGTCGAAATGCCCATGTGCATGTTGCCTGCATAGATTGCTTCGGGGGCCTCTTCCTTCTTGCTGTCGTTAGAACCCTTGGATGCAGAAGAGCCGGGGGTAGTCGTGGCGCCACTGCTCGAAGAGGGCGGATCAATGATTTCAATGACTTCACCGTTAGAGCCGATAGCCTCGAACTTGAACCAGTCCACGTTCACGTAGCTTCCCGTAATGGTAAGGCGGATAATCTGTTCGCCGGCCTTCAGCTCGACTTCGCCGGCATCGACTTCCTGATAGACGTCCCACTTGTTTTCTGCTGTCTGGGGGATACTGATGACATCGGTAATGTCGGTTCCGTCTACCGAGAACTGGAGGCTAGACGTGGCGGATCCCGAGGCGGTGTTCAGGGTGAGCTTGTACTTGCCAGCAGACTTTACATTGACGCTATACTCAAGCCATTCGCCGGCGATGGTATAGCCGATAGCCTTGCCCGAGCCGCCTTCTTCGATATCGACACCCTCGTCGGTGCGGAAGTTGGCTTTGCCCTGGTTTTCGGAATCGTGGTCGTTGTAGGACTTGTTGGCTAATCCGGTGCCGGGCTTGTCGAAGTTTTCGGCCTCGATTTTTCCTGGAATGTTGACGGCCGTTTCACCGTAGGGGGCGCGGGGGGTAATCACAACGGGTCCACGGTCAATCAGATTGAGCATTGCCTGGGCATAGCGTTCGCCCATCCCGCGGTAACCTTCTACGGTGAAGTGGAGCCCATCGCCCTTGGAACCGTAGCCCTTGGAACTTGCCACGCCAAAGTTTGTGATGTAGTTGGAAAGATTATGAACGCGTTTGACGAACCCGTAGCAGGAACCTTGATCCACCATCTCTCCGGCGACAAAAGGTGTTTCTTCTGCTTTTAAACCGAGTTGGCTAAGGATATACTCATATGTTTTTTTGACTTTTTTTTCCCATTCGGCGGAAGATTCGTCCATGCCACCATCTGTTTCACCCTGGTGGAAAATGATTCCCTTAATGACGCCTTTTTCCTGTGCTTTCTTGGCAACTTCGATGATTCTCCCCATGACATTACCGTCATTGCCATAGGACTTTGCTCCATTTTGTAACCAGGGCTCGGAAGTGCTCAGATAGTTCTTGTAATCGTCCGGATCGAACAAACGGATACTCGTGCCAGCTTGTGCCACCGGAATAATGCCAATCGTTACATCGGGCATTGAATCAGCCATATCACGGCCAAACCAGTCGGCAACGGAAAGCCCTGAAACTCCGCCGGCACACTTGAACATTGGGGGAACGGCCGGGTACATTTCGCCGATAGTGGGGCGATTGGGGTTAGTGCAAGATGTCGTAGCGAACATCTTTACGCGAGGATGCTCCGCCTTATCTTTATCGGTATAATCCATGGCGTTCCCTTCCATGTTGGACTGGCCGTAGGCGATGTAGATATGAAAGTTGGGATCGGGAGCCGCGTTTGACATCGAAGTAAACATCAAAACTCCGCCAACCACCCAGGCTGCAATGGCAAGAAAATCCGAAAATTTCTTAATATCCATCATTTACTCCGTTTTGAACAAGAAAATACCTTCAGAAAGGTTCTTGTTTAGTCCTGTCCCTTTGTTTTCCGTGGACAAATCGTTAATACCTAGAATAAAGCCGCATTTCCTTTCGGAAAAAACGGCTTTATTGGAAAAGTTGGGAATTAGAACTGTTCGAAGAAATCGTGAACGGTTTTCGGAACCCAGGATTTCTGCCAACTGGTTGTATGTTCGTATTCGGCATAGTCCCATTCGTCGTGAGCCGGCCAACGATGAGGTCCGTTCCAGCTACAGAACTTTACGGGGAAGCGCGGGTCAACATCCTTGAAATCATGACAAACATGTCCAGCGGTGTTGTCTGGAATTTCCTCGAGTTGTTCCTTGGTTGCGTCCTTTCCCTCGGCACTGTTGTTTTTGAGAATTTGAGCTAGGGCGACATCACGGTCGTGACTATAGATGCATGTTCCATCAGCTTTTCCGTGAACTGCCATCCAGGCAATGGGTTTACCGGTGTTTTGCGGTAAAAAGATGACTTCTGCAACAGGTGCGTACATTGCCACAGCACGGAGACGATCCTGTAAATCCCAAGCAAGGGAGTTTGTGAACATGGCTCCAAAACTAAATCCAGTTGCAAATACGCGAGTGGTATCAATGCAGTAGTTCTCTTCAAGAAGTGTCAAAAGTTCATTGATGAAAACGTGATCCTTTGAACTATTTAAGCTCCAAGGCCAACCATCGGTATCGCCACGCGGAGCAACGAAGATGTAGTCCCCATTTTTGTCCAGATTTTGTTGACCATAGTACGGAGACGGATGGTCGTAATCTGGATAATGGTGAACGAAATCTTCTGCTTTGCTGCCCATACAATGCATAGCGAAGAGCAACTTGTAAGGCTTCGCATTATCATAATTCTTCGGTAAGGTGATAAAGAACTCGCGAGTTTCATTACCTGAGTTCATTTCGAAGCGATCCCCGTTTTCAACGCTATTGGTTTTTTGTAACTTGGAAGCGGAACCGCAGCCTTTACTCTTGCGGGGAGCGTTCCCCAAAGCGTACCCAAAGGCATAAGTCTGTTCCTGTGCAGATTCAGACGAAGAGGACTGCAGAAGTCCCGAATTCGACGAAGAAAGAACTCCAGATGGGGAACTTTCGCCGGGTTCAGTAGAATCTTCCGGATTGGAAATATCCGTTTCGTCTTCGTGATTTGATTTGTCTTTGGTGGTTGTTTCGTCTTCTTCAGGATCAGAAGCGGCTTCTTTGTTATCTGGCCCATTTGTCAGGGCAGTCAGGTTGGATCCCGAATCGTCCGAACAGCCAGCCAAGGCAAAAATCCCGGCTATGGCAACGGCATGAAAGAATTTAGAACGCATTAGGCACTCCCTTTTTTGATGATACCCCTATCATCATCCCCTTTTCATAGTTTAGTAATTTACACGGACCTTTGTAATCATGCCGTTCACACGATTACGGATTATGTTGATTCCCGAGGCCCCAACGTCTCCCTTGACGCCCCCGTTTTTCCAGAGGTGGACGGCTTCACCCATGTTCTTGGCGGTAAATGTTGCCAGTTTTTTACCTCTCAGGTCAAAGACCTCGTAATTCCCGCTGACATTCCTTTCCAGTTTTTGGCTGCCGCTGAAAGTAGACGCCGGATCTTTGCTTGAAACATCTTTTTTCGTGGAGTCGGTCGGGGCCGGGTTTTTGGTTTTGGCAATTTCTGCGGAGTCTAGTTCAATGACCTTTCCATCGGCGTCGATGGCCTGGAACTTGAAATAGTCTACGTTGGTGTAGCTTCCCGCAATGGTCAGGCGGACAATGTGGTTACCGGCGGTAAGTTCCGCTTCGCCCACGTCGAAATCCTTGTAGACGCTCCAGTTTTCGCCTGTCGAATCAACGAGGACCGTCTCGCCGATAGCATTTCCGTCGATGGAGAAGTCAAGCGCTGCTCCCTTGGAGCTAGAGGCTGCATTCACGGAAAGCTTGTACTTGCCGGCGGTCTTCACGTTGACGGTGTATTCCAGCCATTCGCCCTTGTTGGTATAGCCGATGGCCATGCCGGTGCCGCCCTTTACCACATCTACGCCCAGGTCGCTGCGGAATTTGGCGTCACCCTTGTTTTCGGATTCCTCGTCGTAGTAGGTCTTGTTTGCTGCACCTGTACCGGGTACATCGAAGTTTTCGGCCTCGATTAGGGCAGGTAAGTCAATGACTTTTCCGCCATAGGGGGTGCGGGGGGTCTTGGCTACTTCGCCAATTTCACCCACGAGGGTCACGATGCAGTCCTTGTTGCTCGTATTGCCGGCGTCCATGGTAATGGTTACGGAACCGTTCTTTACTTCAATTTCGCCCTCGTACTTGGCATTCTTTGCTTCGCTGGTGGTATACATGTGGAAAGATTCAATCTTTGCACCAGGGACCTTGACGGTTACGGTCTTTGAATTCTTGTAATCACGGTTCAAAAGCACTACGATAACGCTATCGCTGTCAGCGCTCCTGTAGGCAGAAGCGAATAGGTCTGCCTCGGGGTTGGTTGTTGCCCCTATGCGGACTGCTCCCGGGCGGATAAAGCGCGCGAACTGGGAAAGTACATAGCCACGTTTGGAAATTTTGCCGATTTCGTCATTAGGAATCTGTAGCTTATTGCCGAAATCTTTCTCCATGATCAATCCGTAGCAACGACGGATATACCACCAGGTGTACTGGCTGAAGTTTCCGATAGCAAGACCGCGATGAATTTCGTAACCTACATCCATCGCTCGAACGGTATCCAAGGCGGGTTCTCTGTCCTGGTCTCCAGTCTTTATATAGGCTCGCCAGTAGTTAGCGCTGCCCTGACTCTCGGTATAGTGTTCCGTCATCCAGCGTTCTACATTCTTTGTGTCTGCAGCCTTGTATTCAAAAAAATCATCACCATTCACCGCGGTCATTCCGTAAAAATGTGCACCGAGAATGTCGATGTTTTTCAAGGCATCAGCGTCGTTAAGGATTTTGTTATACAAATTCTTGTCATAGCTGAATGATTCTGCAGAAATAACCTTGGTACCATTTTTACGGAGTTGCCCAGCGTAATTTTTGGTGAACTTGTATAGTTCATCGGCACTCCAGCAGGTCCAGGAATCACACCAGTCCGGTTCGTTCTGTATGCTTATGGCATAAAGGGGTACTCCCTGGTTTTTCATGTAGGCGGCAAAACTGTTGAGGTGGTCTACATAAGCTGGCCAGTCTTTCTCGGAAACCTTTGTTGTTTGAAAAGTTTCTTTCCATCGAACCAATGTGTAGGGGGTCTGTAAATTCTGAGGTGGCTTCCATGGGGTGGCATAGAGCAGAAAATCATCACCAGCGTATTTCTTGGCATATTTTGCGGCGTCTACCTCTTTGCCAAAGTTGCTGCTGCTTTCGTTTACCGGAATGCGTAACACGGTGAGCCCAAGTGTTCCATCACCTGTACCGAAGGCGATTTTTGCATCGGCTTCGGACAACCCTGCATTGCCTTGCCAGGTGTTGTGTACCATGCCCCCGAAGCCACGGATCACCTGATGTTCTTCATCAAGGTCTACATTTACCGTGGAGGCAAGGACTGTTCCACAAAATCCGCCAAGCCCTACGGCTATTGCCATGCCTTTGAACAAAGATTGAACCTTCATTTTTACTCCCATTCCCTTAGTTAAATTGCCCTAGTGATTTACACGGACCTTTGTAACCATGCCGTTAGCGCGGTTACGAATCAGATTGATACCTGTAGCCCTCACGTCTCCCTTGACGTTCCCATTTTTCCAGAGCTGCACTGCTTCGGCCATGTTCTTGGCGCTGAAGGTGGCAATCCTGTTGCCCTTCAGGTCAAAGACATCAAAGCTTGCGCTTGTGGCGTAGTTGAGGCTCATGTGATTTCCGAACAGTGCTTCAGGGGCTTCACCATTTTTGCCGTCCTTTGCGCCCTCTTTCTTTGTGGAATCCGTACCGGTGCTGTCATTCTTGACAACTTCGATAACCTCGCCATTTTCATCAATGGTTTCAAACTTAAACCAGTCAACGTTGGTATAGCTTCCGGCAATGGTCAACCGACTACATGAGTGCCGGCAGTCAGTTCAACTTCGCCTACGTCAAAGTCTTGATAGACGCTCCAGTTGGCACCGGTAGAATCCACCAGGACGGTTTCTCCCACGTCTTTCCCGTCGATAGCAAAGGCGATAGCGGCTCCCTTAGAGCTAGATGCTGCGTTTGCAGTCATCTTGTACTTGCCTGCGGTCTTGACGTTTACGGTGTATTCCAACCATTCGTCCGTATTGGTATAACCGATGGCCATGCCGGTACCGCCCTTCACGATATCTACACCCAGGTCCATACGGAAATCAGCATCACCCTGGTTTTCGGAATCGTTATCGCTGTAGGATTTATTGGAGTATCCTGAGCCGGGAACATCAAAGTTCTCAGCCTCGATTATACCAGGAAGCTCAACGGCAGAGCCTCCATACGGGGTCTGTTTTTGAGGTTCACTTGCCTTGCAGTTGTTCCCGTTGCAGGTAAAGCTCCATTCCAGAATGCCCATGGTGGAATCTTGCTTGCCTTTGAATACAAGGAACAATTCGTTTACGATGCCTGTGAGGCCTGTAACAGAACATTCATTTTCGACATAATCATTTTTATTGCTGGTTTTCTTGATGTCGCAGGTACCAGCTAGCGTGCCGCTTACGGAGCCGCTTCTGATTTCAATGGAGTTGTCGTTGGCAGTGCTAGCTGCAACCACCGTGAAGCTTTTTGCACCTTCCTTGCTGAAGTCGACACCGCTTACACGGATCCAGGATTCCTTAGAGGTGAGCGGAAGCAAAACATGCTTTGCTGCAATGCCCTTCTGCCAGTCAGACTTATTCCAATCCGTCCGGCTGCGAACGTTACGCTGTTTAGAACTGGTGAGGGCAGGGTATGTTTCGTACGGATTGAAATTTTCTAGCTGGCTTGGCCCTTCGTTGGTGAGCTTTGTGTTGTTAATCTTTTCTCCATTATAGGTGATTTCGTCAACACTTACGCTACGGTGGAAAGCTGGCTCAGGATTGGCCTTACCTAGCGAAGAAGGATGCTCGCTTGCTTGCACGAGACGACGGTCATGGTAGACAACATACCAATGGTCTTTAAATTTGGCAACGCCATGGTGGTTATTGTTATTGGCGTTGATGTTTACTCCATTGATATTTGGATTTTCAAGGAATACACCTTGATACGTGTAGGGACCTTCAATTTTTTTTGAGGTGGCGTAACCGATACAAGCTTTACACAATCTTCCGGTATATTCGTCAATTGTGCCACTAAAATCCGTACTGTAGCTTAAATAATAGACTCCGTTGTTCTTGTGCAGATAAGAGGCTTCAAACGAGTTTTGGATTCTTTGTCCGTTAGGTCTTAATATTTCAAGCTGAACCTTGGAACTGACGTCGATGCCGTGCATGTCGCTGTTGAACTTGTACAGGTCGAAATTAAATCCGTGGGGCCGGGCGTTGTTGGTTCCACCACCAAATGTGAAGTATCCGGTTCCATCATCATCATAAAGAATAGCCGGGTCAAAGCAGTTAGCAATTCCATCGCAATTGACAAGTGCGGACTTCCAGTTGCTCACCAGTTTCTTATCGTTAGGAATAGGATTTGTGTAGGGCCCATTGATATTGTCTGCGCCAACAACACCTACGCCACCGCCGCCACCATCAGGATAAACAATGTAGAAACGATTGTCCTTGGGGTTGATTGCTACGCCAGACGCCCAAATGTCCGCTATACTTTCGTATTCGCGGTTGGCTTCGAGAACAACGCCGAAGTCGGTCCAGTTTTTCATATCGCGGCTTCTAAAGGCGTACAGTTGCTTAATTGTGTATCCTTTGTCACCAGCCGGGTCATCTGAATCGGTAACGATGTAAAAGTACTCGTCATCGGCCGTGCAAGACGGGTCTGCCAGGTAATGGTAACTGGAAATGGGGTTGTCTGCAAGGCCAAACGTAGCAAGGCCTGCAACAGCCATCAGTGTTGTTTTTAAACCCTTTCCCATCCATTTTTTCATATAAAACTCCTATTGATATCCCTTTTGTTCTAAAAATAGCCTCGGAAAACAAAAAAACGGACTTTTGGTCCGTTCTTTCCGTTGACAATTTGTCAATAGGGTAGGAGTGTTTTACAGGGAATTTACTTACTGGGTGTAAAGTTTTCTAAACCGAATACCTGGATATCGTCAATCCAGAATTCGCCACCAGATCCACCGAAGATGGAAATGTTGGTGACACTATCCTTGACGGCTTCCCAGCCCACGTTGCCGCCATTGTCGTTTTCTGCATCGATCAAATCGGCAGGAGTAAACGAGTAACGTTTCCAATCTTCGGTTAACTCGATGTGGGTCCAGGACTTGACGCTTGTGGTCGTGTTGGCTTCTTCGTCATTCTTAATGATGTCGAAAGAGAAGGAAATGTAGTTTTTGATAGTTCCACGGGCCCAGAATACAATGGAGTCAAGTGCGCTCATGTCGACGGCTCCGCCCAGGTACTGGCCCATCAAGGCCCAGTTGTAGTCGGCGTCGTTTGTGCAAGTGAAGTGCGCCACATAACCACTGCGGCCTTTGTCCGTGTTTATAATTTCAAGTTCGGCCGTTGCGTCGTCGGAATGGGAGGAATACCAGTTCTTGACATTCCCTTCTTCGTCAAGATCATCTTCGAAATCATCGAACATGAAATGTTTTACGGTGTCTTTCGGTACTGTATCCTTTTTGACTGTATCTTTGGGAACGACTGTTGTATCTACCAAGACGCTGGTACTGCTTCCCTTGCAGCCCACGCAGAACTTGGAACTGCCGAGTATCACCGGTTTGCCGTCGCTGGCAGAGCCTTGGGTGACCAAGACGAATTCAAAGTCGCCCTCGGGCAGGGATTCAAATGTGAACGAACCTTGGGCGTCGACCTGGACCAGGTAGTCCAGTCCACGGATGTTCACCCACACGGGAGACTTGTCTGTCTGCACGGTTCCGGTGAACTTGTGGGGTAGGGCGGTATTGACGGACACAATAATGCCGGAGTCGGGGATGGTCTTCGGTATCTCGAAGGAGACTGCGCCCTTCTGTTCGTCGGTACCGTCGATGCTCCGGACTTCTACCATGTAGTCGCCTTCGGTAAGTCTGTTAAGGCTGTCTAGCTTCAAAACACCGAACTTGTCGGTGCTGTCTTCCCGGACTATCCTGGAAGTGCCCGAAGCCAGGTAATCGGCCGTATTGATAATGACCTTGGCCTTGGCTGCGAGGCTGTTGTCTGCATGCCGCACATGGAATGCGATGGAGTTCTCCGTCTCAAAAGAAGAACCGGTAACATCCTTGCTGTCGTTAGAACAGGCCACCAACATGGCCATCGCCGAAATTCCTATGTATCTTGCCCAAATCATCTTTATCCTGTAACCCTCAATATATAATTTTTACTTTTTTTTGTGGGCTACAGGGAAAAATGCCATAGAAAGCTGCATCACCCTGTCAGGATTTTTGGCTCCGTCCACCCTTTTTTGGACCAATCGGCGGAATTCCTTGAGCATTTCGCCCAGATCTTCGAAACAGGACTGGTCAACGGAAAGGGTTAGGGTAGAGACGTTGCGCTGGGTAACATCGATGTTATCCAGGGAATCGCTTGCCAGTTGCAGGATTTCCTTTTGGAAATGCCGGACAGCCTTGGCCTTTTCGGGACCACCGACGGTCAGGTGGGCGTCGGTCAGGGCCAGCTTGCCCGAGGTCATCTTCTTGACAAGTCCAACCTCTAGTAGGGTATCGATGGCCTCCTTGGCTTGTTCCTCGGTAATAGGCGGGCAGATATCCTTGGCAATCTGCTTCAGGTTCACCACGCCGCCGTTCAGCTCTAAGTAGGCGCGCACGGCCGGAATCCACCAGTTTTCCAGGAGCTTCAGCTCGGCTTGTTGCAGGCTGTGGAGGTGCACGTCGCGCAGCGAGAGGGCCTTGGCCATCAGCTCTTCGCGCTTGTTCTTATCCTTGGTGACTGCTGCAGAATAAAGTAATTCAAAATACTCCGCTTGCCTGCCAGAAAGAGCCAGGATGTCTTTGGCGGCTGGGAGTGCGTGGGCGGGGAGGTGCTGTTTTTTCTGGAGTACACGGTAAAGGTAACTGGAATCCAGTCCCAGCTTGTCGCCCATCATGCGATAGCTATACAAGGGCATCTCTGACTTCCGGCGGTCATAATACTCTTTTAGGAAGTCGCGATAGTCCTGTGTGTCAGAAAACTCAATCATTTATTACAAAGATACCTTTGTTTTTGGGCCAAATTTACGAATTTCGGGGATTTCTTATGGATAAATTGTCCAAGACATTGACTGATTTTGTGATAGCTATCACAATTCGGGAATGCCCCTTGACAGTTTTGAGTGACATTTCTATATATGAAAATATGAATGATTGTTCATGTATTGATAAGCCGCTTTCACTGGACACCCTCTTTGAGCTGTCCGAATTCTTCAAGTTTTTTGGGGATACCACCCGAATCCGCATTATCGAGATCCTCATGTCGGGGGAAATCTCGGTGAACGAGATTGCCGAAAAGCTGCAGCTTGGGCAGTCCGCGGTGAGCCACCAGCTCCGAATCTTGCGCACGGCGGGGTTGGTGAAACCGCGGCGGGCGGGCCGCACCATCTTCTATAGTCTGGACGATGAACATATTGGGCTGATTTTCAATACCGGCCTTGCACACATATTACATAAGAAGGGAGCCTAAGATGCCCGCGTTTCTTGATATTCTGGAAAAGTTCTTCTGGCAGTTTGTAACGCTTTTTTCTGAGATGGCCCCGTTCCTTCTGCTTGGGTTTTTACTGGCGGGAATTTTGCACGTGTGGGTGCCGAACCACCTGTATGTACCCAAGATTTCCAAGCCGAACTTCAAGTCGGTGCTGTGGTCTGCCCTGTTCGGCGTTCCGCTGCCTATATGCAGCTGCGGTGTGATTCCCACCTCCATCGCCCTTAGGCGTGAAGGGGCCAGCAAGGGTGCCAGCGTGAGCTTTTTGATTTCCACACCTGCTACCGGTGTGGATTCGATTCTCGCTACTTATTCCCTTTTGGGCGGGCCCTTTGCGGTGCTCCGTCCGGTGGCGGCCTTTGTAACGGCCATGCTTGGCGGCGTGTTTACCAACCTGCTTACTAGAGGTGAGAGCGACACCGGTGTAAAAGTTATAGGAGAGGCACACCAGCTTCACCACGAACACGAACATAGCCATGAGCATCACCATCACGATGGCGACTGCGAATGTGAACAGCATGAACACGAACACGATGGATGCTGTCAGTGCGGGCATTGTGAATGCGAACTTTCAGTAGATTCCGAGCCTGTGAAGAGAAGCTTTTTTGAGAAGGTGCGGGCTACCGCCGAATACGGCTTTGTGAACATGATCGGCGATGTGAGCAAGTGGCTGGTTATTGGCCTGTTGCTGGGTGCCCTGATTGCGGCCTTTGTGCCTGACGACTTTTTCTTGTTCCTGCATGAGTATCCGTTACTTTGTATGGTGGTGGTGCTGGTGCTTGCCATGCCCATGTACACCTGCGCCACGGGTTCCATTCCGCTGGCCCTGGCCCTTGTGGAGAAGGGCATTACGCCTGGGGCTGCCCTAGTGCTTTTGATGGCGGGGCCTGCTACGAGTATCGCGAGCATGCTGGTGGTAGGGAAGGCTTTTGGCAAGCGGACCCTTGTAGCTTACTTGGTGTCCATCGCCTTTGGGGCCATGTTCTTTGGCTTTATCGTGGATACATTTCTTATGGATACGTTCCTCTCGTCTATGTTGCCTCACGCTTCTGCGGAGTGTCACGGGCACGGAGCAGTAGGTGTGTTCGACTACGTTTGTGCGGCTGTGCTTGCGCTGTTCATGATTTACGCGAAGTTTGCCCACAAGGGTTGCGGCTGTCACGGTGGTTGCTGCGAATGCGAGTGCGAACATGACCATGAATGTGGCTGCGAGCATGAACACTGCGGTTGCGGACACGACCACGAGCATTCCCAGGAGCATGAGGAAAGTGTCGTTTGTTCTTACCGTGTAAACGGTATGACTTGCAGCCATTGTAAGGCCTGCGTAGAAAAAGCCACCAGAATGCTGGATGGTGTAGTGTCTGCCGAGGCCGATGTGGCAAGTAAGGAGCTTCGCGTAAAATGGCACGACGAGGATGATGTGGACGAATCGGCCCTGAAAAAGGCTATCGAGGACGCCGGTTTCGAATTTGCCGGACGGACCTAACCACATTAAGTTATATTGTGCATCGAAATGCATATCCGTATTACCACAGAGACCAAGAACCGTCTGCTCCGTTTCTACAGGAACAAGCGGGCTTTTGTGTCGCTAGTGGTGCTGGTGGTGGCCTACCTGCTTTCGCTGACCAGCCACTGGACGGTAAACGACGAGCCTCTTTACCTGAAGTACAATGGCAAGAGCTATTTTCCGGCCTTTGTGCGTTACAGCGAACAGGAATTTGGCGGTGACTACCAGACCGAAGCGGATTACGGCAAGCTTTTTGCTAGCGTCAAGGAATGCGAGGAAGAAGCGGCGGAAGGCTACACGAAGGCAGGGGGCTGTCCCGAGATGTGGGCCTTGATGCCTCCCATTGCCCACGATCCCTTGAAGGCGGACTTGACTGAAGAAGGCGCTCCGCCATTTGCCCCCAGTTCTCGGCATTGGCTTGGTACCGACAGTAACGGTCGCGATGTGCTTGCCCGCCTGATTCACGGGTTCCGCATTTGTATTTCGTTCAGTTTGTTTCTCACCATTTTGGGAACTTTCCTCGGCATCGTCATTGGCGGTATCCAGGGGTATCTGGGCAAATTCTGGGATACGGGAATGCAGCGCATGATTGAAATCTGGTCGTCGCTCCCCATGCTCTATATCGTGATTTTGATCGGGAGCATTTATGGCCGCAGTTTCTGGTTGTTGATTGTGATTATGGCGGCATTCAACTGGATTTCTCTCAGCTATTATATGCGTGGGGAGTTCCTGAAGCTCCGCAACATGACCTACGTACAGTCGGCGAAGGTGCTTGGGCTTGGGCACAGGCATATCTTTTTTAAGGAAATCTTGCCTAACGCCCTTACTCCCGTGGTGACCCTGTTCCCCTTTACGCTGATTGGCGGTATCGGGAGCCTGACTTCCCTTGATTTTTTGGGCTTTGGGTTGCAGCCCCCTACGCCTAGTTGGGGCGAACTGATGAGCCAGGGACTGAACAACCTTTACGCTCCCTGGATTTCTGTAAGTACGGTGGCTGCCCTGTTTGTAACGCTTTTGCTCACCACCTTTGTAGGGGAGGGCGTCCGTGACGCCATGGATCCTAAATCAGGAGACCGTTATGAGTGAGCGGGTGCTTGAAGTAAAAGATTTATCTGTCGCATTCGGTCATCACAAGAATGGTGAACCGGCGACAAGACCCGTCCAGGTAACGGACCGGATCAATTTCCATATTGACGACGGTGAATTCTTTGCCTTGGTGGGGGAGTCCGGTTGCGGCAAGAGCGTTACCGCCATGGCCATTTTGCGGCTCTTGCCCACACCTTCAGCTAAGGTGGTAGCAGGCTCTGTGCTGTTGCGTCGTGAGGGCGGCGAACCTGTAGATTTGACGAAAATTTCCCTGAAGGAAATGCAGAAGGTTCGCGGCTCCGAAATCGCTTGTATTTTCCAGGAGCCCATGCAGGCCTTGAATCCTGTGCTGACCATCAAGAGGCAGCTCCTGGAAGTGTTCAAGTTCTGCAATCGA
Organism: Fibrobacter sp.; assembly: GCA_017475045.1. Lineage (GTDB taxonomy): Bacteria > Fibrobacterota > Fibrobacteria > Fibrobacterales > Fibrobacteraceae > Fibrobacter. The sequence goes on from JAFVGH010000086.1 coordinate 21,262, forward strand.
CATTGCGACGACCCGATGGCGGCCATCCGCAATCTGCTTACCCAGGCGGGCTTCAAGGACATTGACCGTGTGCTGGATTCATACCCTCATGAACTTTCTGGGGGAATGCTCCAACGTATCTGCATCGTCATGGCGCTGTTGCCGAAACCCAAGCTGATTATTGCTGACGAGCCTACTACGGCCTTGGACGTAACGGTCCAGGCCCAGGTTCTGGCGGTGCTGAAAGAACTGGCTGCCACAACAGGCACGGCGGTACTTTTGATTACCCACAACATGGGAATTGTCTCCCAGTATGCAGAGCGCATGGCTGTGATGTACGCCGGCCGCATTGTTGAAATGGGGGCCACTAAAGAGGTTATCGGTTCGCCAATGCACCCCTATACCCGAGGGCTTCTGGCGGCCATTCCCGAAAGCCACGAAGATCTGGGAACCCTGCGTTCCATTCCAGGCCAGGTGCCCCACGCCAGGGATTTTGTACAGGGTTGTCGCTTTGCGGACCGCTGCGAATTTTGCGACAAGCCTTGCCTTACGGCAGAAGTTCCGCCCTGCGTCAAGGTTGGCACACACGAAGCCCATTGCTTCAAGATTTAATTTTCTATCTTTACAGCCGTAAATTTTAAACGTGATTCAATCACAGGATTATCGATATGGCAATGCAAGATATGAATGACCAGGTGCAAGCGCGCCTCGCTAAGCTCGAAAAGTTCAAGGAAATGGGTGTGGAGGCTTATCCGCACAAGTTCAACCGTACGCACGATTCCAAGGTTTTGAAAGAAAATAAGGCTGCCCTGATGGCGTCTGGTGAAGAAGTTGCTTTTGCTGGCCGCGTGGTTCGCTTTAACCGTAAGGGCAAAATGTGCTTTATGCACCTGAAGGATCGCTATGGCCGCTTGCAGGTGGTGGTGGCCCGCGACGAAGTGGGCGAGGAGAACTACGAAATCGTCAAGATGACCGACCTGGGTGACTTTATCGGCGTGAATGGCTTCATGTTCGAAACCCAGACTGGTGAATACTCCGTGCACGTGAAGAAGGTGACCATGCTCAGTAAGGCTGTGCGCCCGCTTCCGGTGGCTAAGGAAAAGGTGGATGAAAACGGCAACAAGGTGGTGTTCAACGAATTTGCCGACGTGGATACCCGTTACCGCCAGCGTTACATCGACATGGCCTTGAACGACGACGTGAAGGACGTGTTCATCAAGCGTTTCAAGATTCTGCAGGCTATCCGCGAATACCTCATCGAAAAGGGATTCATCGAAGTCGAAACTCCGACGCTCCAGCCGATTTACGGTGGCGCGAACGCCCGTCCGTTCACCACGCACCACAATGCTTGCGACATGACGCTCTACCTGCGCGTGGCTCCGGAACTTTACCTGAAGCGCTGCATCGTGGGCGGCATGGAAAAGGTCTTTGAATTCTCCAAGAACTTCCGTAACGAAGGCATGGACCGTACCCATAGCCCGGAATTCACCGGCCTCGAATTCTACGAAGCCTACGCCGACTACAACGACATGATGGTGCACTTCGAAAATATCTACGAACGCGCCTGTATTGCCGCTAACGGCACCACCAAGATTGAATACCAGGGCAAGGAAATCGACTTCAAGGCCCCGTGGCCCCGCTACAGCATGATCGAAGCCATCGAAAAGTTCGGCGGTCTTAAGGTCAATGAAATGAGCGACGACGAAATCAAGGCGAAGATGGAAGAACTGGGCGGACACCTGGACGGCGAATTCAGCCGCGGCCGCGGTATCCTCGAACTGTTCGAGCTCACCGTGGAAGACAAGCTCATCCAGCCCACCTTCATCAAGGACATGCCTACCGAAAGTACGCCGCTCTGCAAGAAGCACCGTACCATCGAAGGCCTTATCGAACAGTTCGAGCCCTACGCTAACGGCTGGGAACTGGGCAACGCCTATACCGAGCTTAACGACCCCATCCGTCAGCGTGAGCTCCTGGAAGACCAGGTGCGCCGCGGCCGCGGTGGCGAAGGTGAAACCCACCCCATGGACGAAAACTTCATGCACGCTATCGAATCTGGCTTGCCGCCTACCGGTGGCGTGGGCTTCGGCATCGACCGTATGGTCATGCTGCTTACGAACCAGCAGACCATCCGCGACGTGCAGCTGTTCCCGCTGATGAAGCCGGAGACTTGCTAAACGATGCATAAGCTGGAATGGCTCATCGCCTGGCGTTACCTGGGGGCCCAACGTAAGAGTCTCTTCGTTTCGCTTATCGGCATCTTCAGTATGCTGGGCGTTTCCATCGGCGTGTTTGCGCTGGTGGTGGCCCTGGCTGCGGTAAACGGCTTCGAAGAAGAGGTCACCGCCCAGATGATCGGGAAGGACGCCCACTTCGAGCTGATGGCCTACAACGGCGAATCCATTACGGCTTACGACAGCCTTATCAACGAAGTCAAGACACGGGATTCTTCCGTGGTGGCCGCTTCTCCCTTTATCATCTACAAGGTGGGCATCAGTTCCAAGAAGGTGAACGACGGCATTGTCATCTACGGTATCGATCCCGAGACGGCCAAGAACGTCACAGATATCCATAAATATATCAAGTGGGGTAGCTACTCCGTCGATAGCCTAGAAGACATGGGTGGTACCCGCCGTCCGGGCGTGATTCTCGGGTCAGGCCTGGCCAACCGCCTTCGTGTGGTGGTGGGCGATAAGCTGGTGCTCCAGACTTTCCAGAGCCCTGATGAGATGATGACCTCGGGTGGCCCCAAGATGATGATGTGCGTGGTGAGCGGCATCTTCGAGACGGGCACCTACGAATACGACGGCAACCTGGCCTATGTTGGGATTCCCGAACTTCAGAAGCTTCTCGGCATGGGGGACGCCGTTACGGGAATCCAGTTCCGCATTCAGAATCACTGGCTTGCGGGGGAGGCCGTAGAGCAGATTGCCAGTTGGCTCAAGTATCCTTACTACGTTATTGACTGGAAGGCGAAGAACATCACGCTCCTCAAGTGGATGAACTACGAGAAGTTCATCGTGGCGGCGGTCATCTGCCTCATCATCCTCGTGGCGGCGTTCAACATCATCAGTTCCCTCATCATGGTCGTCATCGACAAGACGAAGGAAATCGGCATCCTGCGCAGCATGGGCTTCAGCAAGGCGGGCATCATGCGCGTGTTCATGCTCATG
>JAFVGH010000087.1 GCA_017475045.1 Fibrobacter sp.
GAAGTTCGTCATATATACGGGGACTTCTTTCTCCATGAGGGCGTTTGCGATACAGCCCGCAAGGTAGCTTTTCCCGTTGCCGACGTTCCCCCAGAACAGGCAGCCGATGTTTTCGGCCTGCATTTCTTCCCAATGCTCCGCATACCGCCGGGCAATCCCGGTCTGCGGGTTTCTGCCGTTGTCGTTCTCGAATGTCCATTGCTGCATGGCTGAGTCGGCAAAAGCCCTCTGTTTCAGATTTTCCACGGCTTCCACATGGCGGCGGTGTTCCTCGGCGGCCTGCCGCTGCTCACGGGCGGCTCTCTGGCAGTCGCACTCTGCCGGGTGGCGGTCACGGCCAAACAGCTCCTTACCCTCCGGGAAGTAGGCTTCTTTCGGCGTATGGCACTTTCCGCAGTAAAGCAGTCCGTCCTCGCCGATATAGTCCTCCATCTCCGGGGCGGCGGTTGTCATGTTCTCCAAAATATCTTTGATTTCACTTGTCATAAGCTTTCTCCCTCCATACAGGTATAGTCGGGGATGCCCTGTTTTACGGCTCCCTTTTTGTCATTGGCCGCCCATCTGTGCAAGGCGGCGGCATAATTCTGGTAGGCTTTCCCGCTGGCGGCAAGGTAATGGCTCATTTCCTCAATCAGCCGTTCCAGCCTGTCCGGGTATTCTGCCTGTAACTCGTCATATTCGTCCTTTGACAGAAAAATATTCTCATATCGGCCATAAGCTGTGGGCGGCTCCCCACTCGCTCTCATTGTTTGGTTCTCTATTAAGTTGTTTATATTAGTTTTGTTAGGGGTCGGTTTTCCGACCATCATAGGGTCGGTTTTCCGACCGTCATAAGGTCGCTTTTCCGACTGTATGAGGGTCGCTTTTCCGGCCATCAGTTGGTCGGAAAACCGTACCACTGGGACAGGCGGCACTTTCACATAAAGCCGATTGGGTGCGGAGAAGCCCCGCCGTTCCCGTTCTAAAAGCCCGGCTGCGTCCAGTTCTTTCAAGGCTCCCTTGATGGCGGTACAACCCTTGTCCAGCATTTCCGCTATCTCCGCAACGGGGTAGACAATGAATATCCTGCCCTCGCCGTCCTGCCAGCCGTTCTTCTGTGACAGGGTGGAGCGGTCTAATAAAAGCGCATACAGCAGCTTGGCGGTCTGTGAAATCTCCATTTTCAGCAGGAAACGGGGGTATGGAAGATAGGCGGGCAGCGTGGTGTCTGCCCTGATATAATCAGCGATAGTATCACCTCCCTCTGTGTTGTGTCGTTTTTGGGCTTTGTCACGCATTAGGACGGCATTTCCGGGGGGAAAGGATAAATGTATCGCATACCCTTTGACACCCACGAAAAAAGCCTTGATTTATGCGGGTTTGAAAGGCTCTAAAGCGTGACATTTCTGCCTTTGTTTCCGCTTTCTCTCGGCGGCTTTGCGTTTCTTCATGCACCCGGCGCAGCCGGGGTAGTATTTCCCCCGGTTGGATTTGGGGACAAAGGCCGCCCCGCAGACCGCGCAGCGTTTCCGGCTCCCCCGGTACAAGAGGGCTGCGGCCAGCTCCCCGTCAAGGGGCAGGACAGCCACACGGAACCAGCGGCACATGAGGGAATAGGAAATGCTCTGGACGCACACGCAAGGCTCCCCGTCGTCTAACAGCAGGCAGTTCCCCTCGTCGTAGTTACAGCACTCATGCACAAGGCGGCGGGCTGCCTGGTGCTGGCGGTAGTCCATGCGGGACGGCTTATCGTTCATGGCTCTGCTCCTTTCTGCGGTGCGGCTCTTCCCGGCGCAAAATCTGGTCGATGTTCCGCTTGACGGTCTGCAACTCCCTGAACCGCTGCTTCTGTTCGTGATAGGTGTTGTACAGGCCGTCTTTCTCGGAGATAAGCTGCTCGATCTCGGCCTGCAACGCTTTTCGGCCGGGCAGCTTGGTAAGCCCCTGTGCCTTGAAATACCGGGCGGCGGCTTCGGCTATGATAAAATCGCTCTCGTTTGCCTGGCGGTATGCGGCGCGGGCTTTCTCGGATTTCTGCGCTTTCAGCCCCTCGCGGATGGGCTTGGTCTTGGCATAGGCAAGTACCTGTTGCCGCAACTCCCTTTTCCCTTGCAGCTTCGTTTCCAGTGCTTTCAGTTCGCCGCTGGTCTGGCGCATTTCCTGATAGGCGGTAGCAACGGCGGCTTCAAGCTGTTCCGGGGAAGAAAAGCCGTACTGTTGGTAGATGGTCAGGGTCTTGGCGGCCTGTTTCAGATTGTGTATCTTCGCCCATCGTTCATAGCCTTTGCCCTTGCCCTCGGCCATCTTCTGCTCAATGTCCACAAGCCGCTGCACACTGTCCTGTCTGGGGTCGATTTTCCCTGTCTTTTCGCCCTGTAAGCGGCCTTTCCCGGCGTGTAGGTATTCGGGTATGGCTGCGGTCTGTTCGGCGGCTCTGGCGGCTTGGTGCTGCGGGGTGTAGCGAACCGTTACGCCCCTCTGGGCGTTCTGCTCCAAAACGGCAAGGACGGCGGTGCGGTCAAAGTCGCCGCCCAGCTTCCGGGCGGTGATAGGCTTCGTCCTGTCTGGCGTGAGGTAGGACAGCCGCCCCCGGCTCTCCTTGACGGTCACACCCTCCCGCAACAGCAGAGAGGAAAACTCGTCAAAGCTGGCAGCGGTGGCAAGGGCTTTCCGTAGGGTCTGCCGCAGCTTCTCCTTGTTCGTTTCAAACTTGGTCTGCCGGGGCGTGATACCGCCTGCAATCATGGGGGCGTTCTGCTTGTCCAGTGCGGCCTGTCCCTTTTTCTGCGCCCAATATTCCCGGTCTGTGACACGGTTCTTGCTGCCGTTCAAGAGGTCGATTTGGTAAAGTCCTTCCCGGTGGCACATCTCCATGACCTCGGACTTGAAGTAGCGTAGGGCTGCGTCGGTGCAGCGGTGCTTGCACCCGGCTTTCGTGTCCGCTGGCCTGTCCATGTAGGGCAGGAACGGCACTTCCTCTATCCGCAGGCTGTTAATGACGATATGCACATGGATGTTGCCGCTGTGGTTATGCCCGTCCGGGTGGGTGCAGACAAGGGCCTGATGGCCGGGGAAATGCTCTTTACAGAATTGCTCCCCCAACGCCTGCGCCCGGTCTACGGTCAGGCCGTTGTCCGGCCCGTCCCGTGGGTCAAAGCTGATGATATAGTGGTGGCTTTTCACATCCTCCCGCCGCTGATTTTTCTCATAGCGGAGATTGGAGCGCATACACGCAACGGCAAAATCCTCGCCGCCGCAGTTCAGCGTGGACAAGCGATAATCCTCACGGGGGATAAGCCTGCCGTTTTCATCAAGGACGGGCTTCATAGTAAATTCGTCATGCTCAAAGAGCAGGTATTGTTCGGCGGCTCCGTAGTCGGCGTTCTTAGAGCCTAAATGCTTGAGTGTTGCCAACGGCGTCACCTACTTTCTTTAGGACTTCATACTTGAGGGCGGCAAGGTCGGCGGCCGCTTCCCGCAATTCCTTTGCCATAGCCGGGTAGGGGCTATGCCACTCGTTGAGGGTGCGGGCAATCTGGTTGAGATTGCCGCCAATCCTGCCGTACTCGGCTGTGAGCTTCCCGACAGCGGAGAGCAGCTCGTCATTGACTGACGACACATGGAGTACGGGGCGTATGGTAGTGCGCCGGATGGCCTGCCGGAGAAATTCGGACTGACTGATACCATAGGGCGCAAGCCGTTCTGTGAAGTCGGCGTATTCTTCATCGGTCAGCCGGGTTTTCACAACATGGCTGCGGTGGGGGGTGTTGTATCGCTTCGGCATGGGCTGTAAACCTCCTTTCACTTATCACAAAAAATGGGCTGGTCTGTTAGCTATTTTCGGGGCATTTCCTGTCTGCCGGACAGAAATATTTTTGCGGCGTAAGCCGCATAGCAGGGTTTGGGGAAGGCACTCCCCAACAAGTTTCCCGCGAGGGGCAAAACCGCAGAATTGCGGATTTTGGCACCGTGGTAGAAACTTGCTCTAAGTAAGCCGTAGATTTCCCCTTGCACTTACTACTCGTATAGCTGCCGCCTGTTTTGGCCGGATTTCTGCAAAAATCTTACGGCGTGGGGCGATTTTTACCCGCAGTTCTTTCTTTCCGCTAAAGATACATTTCAAAGGCCGCCAGCTACCCGCTTGCCGGGAATTTTCTCAAATTTTCCTTTGCCTTAGAAATACAGAAAATGCAGATTTGGCTACCGCCGCAGAAAATTTTTTGTTTCCGGCTTCACCTACCTACTACGGATGACTTTGCGATTTTGCCAAACGGATAAAGAAAAAAGCAGCAAATCTTTTTCAGACTTACTGCTTTCGCTGGCCGCCGATGGGCGGTGGATATTCAGTTTTGAAAGTTCAGGTCAGGTTGGCCCGATGATGGATAGCACAATAAATTCCTGTTTTCCCTTTAAGGCATTGTGCATTTTTTCTATTTCTCTTGATGATTATTTTTTTCATAATCAATCAATGTACCTATAACAATTCCAATCAACATTCCGATACCTGCACAAATAGAAATAGCAAAAAGATTTTGCAAAAACGCCCATGCCAACACACCTATGCAACCACCGACAATAAATCCTGTTAATAAGCCAATAGTTAAGTATTTATTACTTTTCATATTGCTATATCTCCCCTAAAAGTATATTTGTCGTTGGTTCTATTATACTATGACCTGCTTCCTTTAGGAATAGATGAATTGTAAACTGGCTGGAGTGAAACCGCTAATGACAGCCAGTGTTTGTTCTTTGTTTATCGGTCAAAGCGAAATTTGAACAGGGCGGCAATGAGCTGTTGCTTTATATGTTCCTCAACTTCGGCGTTGACTTTCCCGTGTACTTTGGAACAGTAGCGGATATATCCGGCATAGTGGGAAAGAATGGTGTCGATTGCGTCCGGGTCGCCCTCATGGGCTTTGACGATTGTTTCATAGGGGAGAAGTTTACTCATAGTCATTTCCCTCCATGAGCCGCCTTAACCGCTGCAAGGCAAGCCGGATATGCCGCCCCGCTGTGCTGCGTGTCCGGCCAATATGTACGCCGATCACTCGCTGCGGCTGGCGCAGGAAATAGTAACGAAAAATTTCTTCCTGCGTCTGCTCCGGCAAAAGGGCAAGGGCGGCGGCAAGCTCCGCATGATACAGAACGGCGGTCTGGCCGCAGGCGGTAAAAAGATATTCTTCAAGCTACTCCGGCTCGGCAAGCTGGACAAACTTTTCACTCATCAGATAATCAAGGGAAACTTCCCGTTCCCACCTCCGGCGCAGCTTCAAGATTTTATCTATGGCTGCGTGACGAATGACTACCTTGCAAAAGGCATTGAATGTGTACTGGATATGCACCTTGTAGGCTTCATCTTCGGTCATGGAAATTCCCCCTCTCTGAATAATAGTGCGGGGCGGCAGTACTCCTTGCTGTCGCCCCTTGATTGCCTACCAGCAAAGACGGGCGGGGCTGTCAACGACGGCGCGAAGCGGCGTTCATTTTATCGTTGACTGGCTCGGCTGGGTTTGCTATTTACCCGACAAACTTGAATTTATTTTAAGCTATCACGTTTTACCTTCTTAAGCCTTACTATCATTACCATA
>JAFVGH010000088.1 GCA_017475045.1 Fibrobacter sp.
ATGTGTACCTGGCCGGAGACGCCGTTTGGTGCTCCCTGACCTGTTTGGACGAAAACGGCCGTTTTTCGAACGCCAGCGCCATTTCCTACCTGGAACTCATCTCGGGGGACGGAACGGCCTGTACGGCCAAAATAGGCCTGTTGGAAGGCCGGGGCGCCGGTTCGTTCCGGATTCCGGTCACGGTTCCTACCGGAACCTATCGGCTCATCGCCTATACAGCGGTCAATGCGGCCGAGGACGGGAAGCCCTGGCAGGCCGGTTCCCGGCTCCTGACCATCTTCAACAGCACTTCCCTGGCCCGGGTGGCGGACGGCGTGGAAATCCTGGACGAAGCCTCCTATGAGGCGCGGAAACCCGCATTGACGGCTCCGGAAGGTTCCCTGGAACTGTCCGGACGCATCCGTCTTCCGAAAGACTCCCCCGCCGTCCTCAATCTGAACAACCCCGGAGGAAAGGCTTCCGTCAGTCTTTCGGTCTATCACGAAGACGGCCTGCTTCCCGCCGACAGGGAAAACACGCCGGGGCGTTTCCTGAAAGCGCTGCCCGCGTCCATCGACCTGAAGCAGGAGGTATCTCCGGAAAATGACGGAGAAATCATCAGCGCCCGCCTCCGGGGAACCATCCTGAAAGGCGACGACGTCTCCTTCGCCACCCTGTCCACGGCCGGCTCCCCTTCCGACCTGTTCATCGGCCGGTCCGTCGGAGACGACCGCATCCGCTTCTACACGTCCAACATCTACGGCAACCGGGAGATTGTCTGCGAGGTATACCAGCTGGACCGGCAGGAAGGATATATCGACTTTGAAAGTCCGTTCCTGTATCCTGAAGCGGGCCCGCTGCCGAAACTCTGCCTGAGTCCGTCCCAGACAACGGACCTGAGGGCCCGGAAGGCCGCGCTCCGCGCCGAAAAAGCGCTCCGGATCGACACGCTCACCACCTTCATGTCGCACCGCGAAGACCTTCTGCTCGCGTCCGTCTCCAAGCAACGGTACCATCTGGACGATTACACCCGTTTCCATTCCGTCAGGGAAATCCTCGTGGAAATCATCAAAGAACTCCATCTCCGGAGGGAGAACGGGAAACAGGTCCTCCAGCTCACCTACTCCGACGGACTCGGTTTGAGATTCGACCGGACGGACAACATTCTCGTGATGATGGACGGCGTGGTCCTGAGCGACCTGGACCTGCTGATGAATTTTGACGCGATGCTCATCGACGATGTCGACATCTATAACGAGGCCATCATCTGCGGAAAGACGCCCCTGCACGGCATCGTGAACTTCATCACCAAAAAGAACTATGTCACCGCCCTTCACTTCCCCGCCAACGTGCGCGTGCTGGATTTCCAGGGCGTTGCCTACCCTGTCGCCTACTCCGGAGCCGTCCCGGAAGGGGAGGGTCAGGACCTGCGCCAGCTCCTCTACTGGCATCCCCTCCTGCCGCTGGACGCCGAATCCTCCTCCCGGCTGGAATTCAACACGCCCGGCTACGCAGGCCGTTTCAAGGCCGTCGCGGAGGGCTTCACGGAGGACGGAAGACCCATTTATCAGGAATTCACCTTTGAGGTGGAATAAAAAACAGGCGGCCCCGAAGGGTCGCCTGCTTCATTTATCCGCGAGGCAGATTAGCGGGAACCGCCAGCCCACCAGACGTTCTCGGTGAAGACGTAGCTGCCATCACCAAAAGCGGCCTGCACGTTCGGGTTGGTCGTCGTGTCGCTGGAACCGTAACCGGCGCGAAGCGGGAACTTCGGGCTGGGATTGGCCAGTTTGATGTAGTCCTTCTTTTCGGCCTTCAGACGGCGGATATCGTTGTAAGCCTCAACAGATCCACCATTTGCACCATGGAAGGAGAGATACTTCTGGACCATGATTTCAGCCAGGAGCGCATCGCCGGAGAGCGGAGCCACGACCTCGTTGAAGTAAGCCTCGGCATCTTCATAAGTGAGGTAATCTCCCTCATAACCGAAGCCCCAGCTATACTGAGCGGATTCAATGTTGATGTTCGTGATGTCGAAAGCAGCAGCGATAGCCTCAAGCGCAGCCTCCTTCGCTTCGGCATCCTTACCCTGACGAGCAAGGATTTCAGCCTTGATGAACTGGAGTTCGCTGTAGCTGAGCAGAATGGTCGGGGCGTTGAGCGTCCAGAGATAGCAGTCTTCCGTGTAATACTCCTGAGCCTCGATACCCTCACCGTTCGGAACGGGGTCGAAATCTTCGCTGTCCATCGGGATATGGGAGCAGTAATCTACCCAATAGTTGGTGCAGTAAATCATGTTTCCACGGGGATCATTGCGTTCAGCATACTTCTCTGCCAGGCTCTTGGAGGCGGCAATCGCCTCACGGCTGTACTGGAAAGTACCCAGCGGGCTGAGCTGGTTGTCGCCATCATACAGACTAAACTGCGCGTCATCATCGCTGGAGACGAAGGACTTGCTGATATCGCTCAGAATTTGGTTGTAGACGGCATTCTTGTCACCGGCACGGAAAAGCGTATGCAAAGCAAGGCGTGCACGAAGACCATAGGCGAACTTGAGCCACTTGGCAGAGGACCCGCCATAGATGAAGTCATAGCTACCCGCACCGTTGGCACCGGCTCCGGTCAAATCGGAGATTGCTTCGCCCAATAACTTGTTCAAATCCTTGTAGATATCCTCCTGCTTGTCAATCCCAGGGGTAGGATAGGAATAGTAATCACATGCCTGAGAATAAGGAACATCGCCGAACAAATCGGTCAGAACAGCGGAATTGTAAACAAGGAGAACCTTGGAGGCTCCGTTCAACGCCGTATTGCCGGCATCCACAGAACCAGAACCCTCTTCGGTTTTGGCGACGAGAATACGAGCGTTCCGGATGGTATTGTATATACCACCCCAAGCGTTGTTAAAGCAGCTGGAGGAAATCCATTCACCGTCGCGATGGTCAGCCTTATAGAGCTGGTTGTGGACACCGCCCCAGTGCTCGACTGCCACGCCAAAATAAGTGTTGAAATCACCGCCCACCACCGTAAAGGCCGTCGACGTCGCCACATCGGCGAATGTGAATCTGGCTTCTGCATCCTGGGCGTGGTTCACATCTTTGTTCACCTCGTCCAATGCTTTCTCGGAGCAAGCGGCAAAACCAATAAGCGTTACCGCAGCCATGAAGATATATCTAATCTTTTTCATAACCTTCTCTTAGAATTTAAGGGTTAAACCAAAGCCATAGCTAGAGGCACCCGGCAGGGAGAAACGCTCGAAGCCACCGCCCATGTTGTTGTTACCCTGGGAAGCTTCGGGATCGAAACCTTTGAGCTTGGACCACAGGAGGATGTTGCGGGCAAAGGCGCTGGCAGTGAGGGAAACCTTGCTGCCGAGGGCAAAAGGATAGCTCAGCGTCACATCACGGAGCTTGAGGAAGGAGGTGTCATGCACGAAAGACTCGGAGATGTCATTCAGCCTGCTGAAATAATCAAAGGCATATTCTCCGGGAATAGCGATATCGTTAGGAGCGAAACCATCACCGACACGCTTGACGGAATTGGGCTGTTCATCAAAGATGAAGGATTCTTTCTTACGGTATTCACCAGAGCGCTTGCTCACGCCGTAATAATCCATCATGGTATAGGTACCGCAGTACATGTCACCACCCTGTTTCCAATCGAAGGTGGCGGAAATGTTCAGCTTGTAGATGTTCAGATTCGTGGTCAGGCCCAACTGGAAGTCCGGGGAAACACTGCCGATCACCTTTTCCTCACCAATCTCAGGAAGACCATCCTCATCAACGACTACGTTGCCTTCCGGATCGCGGACATAGCTCACACCGTAGATGACCGGGAACTTGTCGCCGATACCGGCACGGATCTGCGGCTCAACGAAACCACCGAGGAAGATGCTCTCCACGCCTTCAGCCAGTTCATCGACATAGTTGTCAACCTTGGTGAAGTTGAAAGCGAAATCCCAATTGAAGTCCTTCTGGCGGATCGGATTGAAGGAGAGAGTCAGTTCATGAGCGTTGGTATGAACGGAACCGGCATTGGTCATAAAACTGTCAGCACCGGTAGAACCAGCCAGCGGAACGCTGAAAATCTGATCCTTCACATTCTGACGGGAGAAGGTGTAATCCAAAGCTACAAGACCCTCCCAGAAAGCCAGCTCGGTACCGATTTCCCAGGAACGGGTATTCTGGGGAACCAGGTTCTGGTTATACAGGGTGCTGGTAGGCGTATAAGCGACGACGCCACCTATCGGATAACTCAGCGGAGTGATGCTGTAGAAACCACCACCATAACCCGGCGTGGAATAATAGGAATCAAGATAGCGACCGGCCATACCTACCTCAGCATACGAAGCGCGAACCTTTCCAAAAGTAAGGACATCGTTCTTCAGGGCGTCAAGTTCAGTGAAGATGAAGCCGAGAGACACGGACGGATAGAAGAATCCGCGGCTTCCGTTCGGCATGGAGGAAACCTTGTCATAACGACCGGTGGCGTTGAAGAACAGCATGTTCTTATAGTCCAGGGAGAGGTTGGCAAAGTTACCGAAAGTGCGGTTATGGTAGCGAGAGATGCCGGAATTGTAATTGGAGACGTTGTTCAGATTGTTCCAACCGACGAAGTTGTAGTTTTGACCCCAAGCATCCAATAAAGACTCTCTTGATTCGATGATTTCATTACCATAAAGGAAATTGAAATGCAGATTCTCATTGATATTCCAGTCATAAGACGCAGTGAACAGGGAGTTCAATGAACTGGACGTATAGGACATCTCATCAATCTCACCCTTACCATTTCCGTGACCGTATCCCCAGAGTTCCTGGAAAGTAGTTGTATAAGAATCCGTTCCTATTTGATATTTCGCATCAATCTTCATATCCTTGTTGAAAGGATAAGAGAAAGCAAGGAAAGTATTGCCGAAGAAACGCTGGTTACTCTCATTGAACTTGTTGTTCTCCACCGCCCAATAAGGAGCCGGAAAACCAGAAGTAGCACGATAAGTCAGCTGAGCATACGGATTTCCTTCCGGGTGAGAAGGAATACCCTTCAAGTCATAGTTGGTAGGAGCGGCATAAACCATGGCGGTAACACCGTCGTTGGCACCGGTCTGCTTATCCACGGAAGACTTGATGAAGTTAGCGCTCACGCCCGTGGTGAAGTACTTATTCAGTTTTGCGGAAGCAGATAACTTAGCATTGTAACGGTCCATACCGGTAGAAGGAACGATACCTGTCTGGTGTGTATTACCGAGGCTGAAGGAATAATCGCCGCGACCTAAGTTCTGAGCAACACTCACAGAGTTATTAAAGGTAAAACCGGTCTTGAAGAAAGAACGTATATTGTCATAAGCCTGAGGAATAGCCCAAGGATCAAGTCCGGCGTCCGCGCGCTGCTTGACATAATACATTCCCTCATGCTTTCCAAGTTTCTGAGTATAAGAATTGTCCGTATTACCACCATAAACGGGATCGTTCGGCAGTTCAGAAATCTTAGGACCCCAAGCCAAAGAAGTTACAGGAGCGAATTTATTGGTACCAGGGTTACCTTGAGCAAACTCGGTCTGAACCTCAGGAACCGTCGAAACAGTGGAGAAGGTAACATTCGAGTTGATGGAAATGACAGGTTTGCTTCCTGCATTCTTACCACTCTTGGTGGTGATGACGATCACACCATTACCAGCACGCATACCATACAAAGCGGAAGCGGCCTGACCCTTCAGAATGTTGATACTCTCAATGTCGTTCGGATCGATATCCAGGGCGCGGGTGGAATAGTCGGAACCAGTCACGGAATTACCGGTGGACAGATCAGCCGTGGAAGTGATAGGCATACCGTCGACTACATACAACGGCGTGTTGTTGCCAGTAAAGGAACGAGAACCACGAATGGTGATCTTGGTGGAAGCACCCGGCATACCGGAGGATGGAGTGATGTTCAAACCAGACACCTTACCGGACATGGCGGAAGCCAAGTCGGTCGGAGCACCCTTGAGGAGATCCTCACTGGCGACGGCCTGCGTAGCGTAACCAAGAGCTTTCTTTTCACGAGAAATACCCATGGCAGTAACGACGACTTCACGCAGATACTCGGAATCGGGTTCCAAGGTGATTTCAACATTCCTGGAAGCAGGAACCTCGATGGTCTTCATTCCCATAAAGGCGACGACCAGTTGCCCCGACGCCGGAACATTCGGAAGGGTAAAACCACCGTCTAAATCGGTCAGAACGCCGACGGAAGTATCCTTCACAAGCACGTACGCACCGACAACAGGCTCTCCGTCAGGAGTCACGACCTTACCGCTCACAGAAATATTCTGTGCGAAAAGGGACGTGCTCACGACAGCCAGAAGGCACGCCATGAACAGTTTTACTTTTTTCATAAGCATGAAACTTTGGTTAAACATAAATATTGATTGATAGTTTTTTCTTTCGTTTCAGGCAAAATAAAACCTTAAAAAGGCTTTTCTACTACTAATCAAGGTACAAATATGTGAAACAAAAACTAAATATGCAAATAGTGTAATATATTCATTCTTTGTGCATTTAATTTTTTAACCCCACTTTTATCTTTTATTTTGTTGTTTTTAGGTATATTTTTATTACAATTTATAATCAAACAATACCTTATAATTCAAAAGTAAATAAATTTAATAAAGTAAAAAACTTACACAAATACCCGTTTTAGAGGCCTCAACACGGGTTTTTCGTCCCTGTGATTCACCTGTGATAATATATTATAAGTTATTGTGGAAGACCTGAAAAAAGAAGCCGCGGGAGGTTTCCTGCGGCTTCTTACAATTTTTCGGGTATGTCCGAAATAACGATGCGTTACTCGCTGAAACGAGCTTTCAGATATTCGCGGTTCAGACGGGCGATATGGTCGATGGTGACGTGTTTCGGGCACTCCATCTCGCAGGCGCGGGTATTCGTGCAGTTGCCGAAACCG
>JAFVGH010000089.1 GCA_017475045.1 Fibrobacter sp.
AGAGGAACCTGTCGTTAAGAAGAAGAAAAAGAAGAATAAGAAAATAGTCGTCTACGAAGATGAGGAGGAAGAGGAATAGTATTCCTGAAGAGTTTAACAAAACATCAACTTTAAACCCCGATAGAGGTATTTATGTCTGGTCACTCCAAATGGGCCACCACCAAACGCAAGAAAGCTAAGACTGACGTCGCCCGCGCCAAGGCGTGGAACAAGCTGATTAAGGAAATCTCCATTGCCGCAAAGCTCGGCGGTGGAAACCCCGACGCAAACCCCCGTCTGCGTGCAGCTATCCTTAAGTCCAAGAGCCAGAGCTTGCCCACCAAGAACATTGAAAGCGCCATCGCCAAGGGTACGGGTGCCAACTCCGGTACCGAAATGACGGAGCCGCTGTACGAAGGACGCGGCCCGGCCGGTGTTGCCATCATGGTGCAGTGCTTGACCGACAACAAGGTCCGTACCGTTGCCGAAGTCCGTAACATCTTCAACAAGAACGGCGGTTCCATGGGTGAATCCGGTTCCGTTTCTTGGGCCTTCACCTACAAGGGCGTGATTATCGTCGATGCCGAAAAGTATCCCGAAGAAAAGGTGATGGACCTGGTTCTCGAAGCCGGTGCCGAAGACATGTCTACCGAAGACGGCGTACATGAAATCTCCACCAGCCCCGAAGCCTTCGACGCTGTTTCCAAGGCTCTTGAAGCTGCAGGAATCGAAATGATGAGTGCCGAACTCAGCTACGTTGCCAACGACCCTGTAAAACTCGGTCATGACGACGCCCAGAAGCTTTTGAAGCTCATCGACAAGTTCGAAGATCACGACGACGTTCAGGATGTGTACCACAACGCCGAAATCGACGAAGCGGACATGGACGCTGCTGAATAGTTTGTCATTGCGAGCACCGAAGGTGCGCGGCAATCTCTATTAAAAACCGGGTGCAGAATTGCGCCTGGTTTTTAATTTATCGCCCTAATGTTTCGCGGTAGCTGTGGACGGCGTCCTTATAGGTGCTGACAGCCTTGGAAATACGCTTGGCAATATCCTTTTGGCCTGCGTCAGTCATCATGTAGGCTTCGTCTTCTAGGTTGCTGATAAACCCGATTTCAAAGAGAACGGCAGGCATTAAGGCGCCCACCAGCACCATGAATCCTGCACCGCCGACGCCGCCCGCCTGCTTGCGGATTTTCCCGCCTTCCATGGCCTTGAGCATCTCTTCGGTGAACATGTAGCTGTTCTGCTTGTATTTTTCAAGCCGGGCTTCTAGCTTGAACCATTCGATGGGGGAGAGTTCTTCCTTGGCGTTCTTTTCGCCGTATAGCGTGGCCACCTTGTTTTCGCGACGGGCAATGGCCTTGTCTTCTTCGCTTTCAGGTGCCCGGAGCACGTAGACGTGGTAGCCCTTAATTTGCTTTTTGCGCTCGGCGGTTGCATCGATGGCGTTGCAGTGCAGGCTTATGAACAGGTCTCCGTCCCACTGGTTCGCCAGATTGGCCCGTTGACCAAGCTCGATGAATACGTCCTTGTCGCGGGTCATCTTGACGTTGAAACCTTCTTTTTCCAGTTCCTTTTTCAAGAGCTTTCCGATGGCGAGCACGATGTCCTTTTCATTGGACTTTTTGCCCTGGGCACCGGTATCCTTTCCGCCATGACCAGGGTCGATGACGATAGTCTTGACCTCGCGGGTGCCGGCAGTCTCGTTTTTCGGTGCGGCAACGACAGGAACTGCTACTGGTGCGGGCGTGGCGACAACGGGTGCGGCTGCAGAGCTAGATACAGCAATCGAACTTGACGACGCCACAGAACTAGATGAGGGGGCTACACTGGAACTTGACGGTGTGGCAGAACTGGAAGAAACCGGTATGAGGTTTGGAAAAAGCTTATAGGCGTCTTCCTTGGTAATCCAGAGGTGTCCGTTTTCCAGCTTGGGGCTGGACTTGAGATCTACCACGTTGCTGTTATGGGAAACGAAGGGGATCCCGATGGCGAACTTGGCGGTGTCCTTGGCGGTGACCAGGATAAAGGTCTTTTGGATGGGAAACCAGTGGAATGACGCTCCTGACTCCTTGGCGGCTGCCTCGGCATCCATAAATTCATCGCTGCCTGTGGGGGCGGCGAATGCAGCCAGGGCTAGGCAAAATGTCAAAATCAAAGAACGTATCATCGGTTCGCCTTGATTGCCCGTGCCATTTCGAGTTTTGCGTCGCGGTTGATAATGTCCTGACGTTTATCGCGCTGGTCCTTGCCTCGACAGATTCCCACTTCTAGCTTGGCGCGGCGGTTCTTGAAATATAGCTTCAAGGGAACCAGGGTGTAGCCTTTTAGTTCCTTTGCCTTGCGCATCTTGGTGATTTCGTGGACGTGGGCCAAGAGCTTGCGACGTCTTGCCGGAAAATGGTTGAAGCGGTTCGCGAAAAGGTATTCGTCGATATGGGCGCCCACCAGCCAGATTTCGTTTTTCTTCTCGTCGATGTCGACCCAGGCTTCGTTCAGGGAACATTTTCCGTCGCGGATGGACTTGACTTCGGAGCCAATGAGCATGATTCCCACCTCGAAGGTTTCTTCTACGAAATAGAGGTGGTTCGCCTTGCGGTTCTGGATGACAGGCGTGCTCTGTTGCTCTTTTTTTGCCATTGCTTAGGCCTTCTTGCTCCAGCCGGATTTTTTGCCACTGTCGGCAGGCTTTGATTCCCAACCGACTTTCTTCTTTTGCACGTGGGGTACAGCATCGTCCAGGGCCTGCTGCAGTTCCTTGCAGCCGTCGCCTGTAATGGCCGAGGTCACGATGACCTTTTCCTTGTGCTTCTTGAATTCCTTGATGGCATTGTCGATACCCAGGTCGCTCTTGTTCAGGGCAATCACGTAGGGCTTTTTCGCAAGCTTCGGGTGGAATGCCTTCAGTTCGTCTTTCAAGACGGTGAACTGTTCAAAGGCGTTTTCGGCAAAACCGTCGATGACGAACAGCAATGTGTGGGTGCGTTCGATATGCTTTAAGAACTGGTGCCCTAGGCCCTTGCCTTCGCTAGCACCTTCCAGCAGGCCTGGAATGTCGGCCACCACAAAGCTGTGGCCGTTCATCTGCACAATGCCGAGAACCGGCTCCAAAGTGGTAAACGGATAGTCACCTACTTTGGGGCGTCCGCTGGAAATCTTGTTCACCAGGCTGGATTTGCCGGCGTTGGGGAAACCGACCAGGCCTACGTCGGCCATGAGTTTCAGTTCCAGGAAAAGTTCACGCTTTTCGCTCTTCTCACCGGGGGTGCACTTGCGGGGTGCCTGAACCTTCGGGGTGGCGAAATGCTGGTTACCCATGCCGCCCTTGCCGCCGCGGGCCGCAATCCACTTTTGGCCGGGTTCGGTAAGGTCGGCAAGAATGCGCCCATCGGCATCCTTTACGATGGTTCCGCGGGGTACATCTACGATCAGGTCTTCGGCAGAGGCTCCCGTGCAACGCTTGGCACCGCCGGGCTGGCCGTTCTTGGCCTTGTACAAGCGGGCGTTGCCCATGTCGAGAAGCGTGGAGAACTGCTCGTTTACACGCAGGACTACGTGACCGCCACGTCCGCCGTCACCGCCGTCGGGCCCTCCTAGGGGCACGAACTTTTCGCGGTGGAAACTGACAATGCCGTCACCGCCCTTGCCGGAGCGCACTTCAATAGATTTTTCGTCTAGGAACATGCAACAAATGTAGAAAAAAATCGCTGGACTGGTATTTGATAAAAAGAACAAGTCTTTTAGTTGTGAAAAAGAGAGATGGGTGGGACTCTGTTGACTTTTTTCCGCTACAAAGGTATATTAGGGGTAAAACAAAAAGGGTGGTTTGATATGAAAAAGATTGTAGTCTGTGGAGTGGTCGCCTTGAGCCTGATAGCCTGCGATGATGAAACCGTTAACGTTGCAGAACCTGCGGCCATGGCCGTGTTGGACTCGGGAGAAACCCTTACGGCATGTACACAGAAAAATGTGGGCGGTATGGCGTATGTGACTGATTCGGCGGGTGTCTTTTACTGTGCTGACGGAAAGTGGCAGGCTATGAATGACAGAAATGTCCCGAATACAGGGTTCATCAATATGGACTCCACTGCGTATGGAGCTTCGCCGAATCGACGTGGTATCGATGCAAATGATGGAGGAAGCATTGCCGTAAGGAGTGATACTGTTGTCATTCGTGATACCGTTATTCGTTTTGACACGACCCGCTTAATTTATGAACCGAAATATGATACGGTGACAACAAAATTCTTGAATCAGGAAATGCTTGCTGCCAAAAAATATGGCACGTTTATTGATTCCCGCGACAACAAAGTTTATCGGACCGTTAAAATCGGAACACAAACTTGGATGGCTCAGAACTTGAATTACGATGGAGTGATGAGTTACTGTCCTGGTAATACGGAGAAAGGCTGTGATGAATTTGGGCGCCTTTACACTTGGGCGAAGGCCATGAAATTGGATGATTCGTACAACGAGGCAAATGCGTTTAATTCAAAAGGTAAGGATTCTATTCTTGTTCGCCCTGTTCAGGGAGTATGCCCCAAAGGTTGGCATGTTGCAGATTCCATTGAATTCGCTACCTTGACGGAATATGCTATACAATATGCAGGGAACAATCATTATGATGAGCCTCCATATGAAACAATGAGCAGTCAAAATGAAGATGCTTGGGAAGAAGATTATGTGGGAACAGACCGTCTAGGTTTTTCTGCTGTGGGAACAGGAGAAATTTTGAATGGAACTGTAAATGCCTATAAGAAATCTTCTCTTTGGTGGATTGCTAATGAAAAGACTTCAAATTTCGGATATGAATGGGGACTCTTTGAAAAGGAAGGTCGCTATTGGGCTTTGGCGGCAACTGCTAAAAGTCTTACTCGAGCCGTACGTTGTGTTAAGAACAAGTAGCTCTTGATGATGCCTTATAATGCAAAATCCAGTCCGAGAGGACTGGATTTCTCTATATACGTTCTGTTTGATGAAATGCTTTAAACCAAACTAATCCCTTCATCCAGCCCGAGGGCAATATTCATGTTCTGAATGGCGGCACCGCTGGCGCCCTTGCCCAGGTTGTCGATAATCGTGGTCACCTGCATCATGTTCTCGTTGCCGAAAACCTGGATGCGGGCGTTGTTGGTATCGTTACAGACGGTGGCGTCAAGGCGGCCGTTGAAAAGCACGGGGGCTGCTTCATAGGGCATCACCTTCACAAAGCGGCTACCTTCATAATGCTTGGCCAAAATTTCGGTGAGGGCTTCCGGGCCGACCTTCTTGCTGAGCATATTGGGGAAAATGGCAACGGTGACCGCCATGCCCTTGTAATAAGGGCCAAGTACTGGGTTGAAGAAGGGAACGTTTTCCAGTTCGCAGTACTTCTTCATTTCGGGGAGGTGCTTGTGTGCCAGCGCCAGCGCGTACGGGGCGGGAGCCATGATGGCCTTGGATTCGCCGGCTGCGTGGGAAAGGGCTGCGGCTTCTTCGTATTCGGCAATTAGCTTCTTGCCCCCGCCGGAATAACCGGTGATGCTGTAGGCGGCAAGGTTGGCGCTCTTCGGGAGAATCCCCGAAGCGATCAGCGGGTACACGCCCAGGATAAATCCGGAGGCGTGGCAGCCGGGGTTCGCAATACGCTTGCTCTTGGCGATAGCCTCGCGCTGTGCAGCCGAAAGTTCGGGCATGCCGTAGGTCCAGGCGGGGTTCACGCGGTGGGCCGTAGAGGCGTCAATCACGCAGGTGTTCGGGTTTTCGCAGAGGGCGGCACTTTCGATGGCTGCCGCATCGGGCAGGCACAGGAACGTCACGTCGGACTCGTTGATGAGCCTCTTGCGTTCGGCGATGTCCTTGCGAAGTTCGGGAGAAATGCGCAGCACTTCGACGTCGCTACGCTTCGCGAGCCGTTCATAAATCTGCAGGCCTGTGGTTCCTGCTTCACCATCTACGAAAACTTTGAACATGGTTTAGTGGTTAGTGGTTAGTGGTTGGTGGTTAGGACCGGTGGTCCAGGGTTTTAGGGGCGGAGCCCCTAGGCGAAGGGGTGGCGAGCGACGGAGTCTTCGGAGTGCGAGCCAGGGGAAGGCTTTCCCCTTTTGGCAATTCCTAATCACTAACCACTGTTTACTGCCTACTTATTCGCTCCGCAGCACTTCTTGTACTTCTTGCCGGAACCGCAGGGGCAGGGGTCGTTGCGGCCAACGTCCGGGCCTTCCTTGTGGACGGTTTCTTGCTTGACGGCACGTCCATCGTAGAAGAACCAAGCGCCGCCTACCTTGTGGAACTCGCCCAGTTCGTGGTGGTTGCGGGT
Source organism: Fibrobacter sp. (assembly GCA_017475045.1). Lineage (GTDB taxonomy): Bacteria > Fibrobacterota > Fibrobacteria > Fibrobacterales > Fibrobacteraceae > Fibrobacter. Next base: position 6,284 of record JAFVGH010000089.1, read on the forward strand.
GATGTTTCCTTGCTTGAAGCGGGCAATGAATTCCACCCAGCCGATGTTCTTTTCTTCTTCGGTCTTGGTCTGCTTGATTTCGATGCCGAGCCATTCGGAATCGCGGCTCCAGGCTTCTACGCTGGGTTCGTCAAAATCGCTGCGCTGGGTGGCTTCCAGGGAGTCCTTGAGCCACTTGATTTCGTGCTTGGCGTAGGCGGTGTAGCGGGAACGCATCAGGGCTTCGGGGCTCTGGGCGAGGGCTGTTCCCTTGATGATGGGTTCACAGCATTCAGAGTATTCTTTGCCAGATCCGCAGGGACATAAATCTTGTGCCATAGTTCAATCCTTGTTAGGTAGTAGGTAATAGGTTGTAGGTTTTAGGGGTGCAGGAGAAATCCGTTTCAAAAAAGTAGATTTTTCTACACGACCTTTTTCATAAGCCAAAATTCTTCCTTGCCTTCGCGGCCGGGAATGCTGTTTACGGGCTTGATGCGTTCCACGATGTCGAAAACGCCGTCCAAGCGGGCCATGAGTTCGCCTTCGCTGGTGCAGTGGGGAGGCCCCTGCAGGGTCTTTCCGTTCATGAGGGGGTACATGAGGCAGATGAACAGGCCGTCGTCCTTGAGCATCTTGTAGCAGACTTCAAAAAATTCGTCGCGGCGGCCCGGGTGGATTGCCGAGAAGGTGCCGTAGTCATAGACTATGTCGAACAGCTGGCCGCCACGCTTGGGGTCTTTGGGCGAGAGGGTGAACAGGTCCAAGTCCAAAGAGCGGAGGTTCTTGTACTTGCGGCTCAGGTGGTCCAGTTCATCTACGGCGGTAGGAGCGAAATCTACAGCCAGCACGTCGTGACCTTTATTTGCCCAGGCTTCGGCATCGTAGCCGAAACCTGCTCCAGGAATCAGGACCGAGCCGGTAGCGGGGCAGGAGGGATTCTTGAAGAATTCGAGCAGGGCAGGGGTAGCCTTCTTGAAATTCCAGTAGTCCTTTCCGTCCATGTAGAGGTTGTCCCAGAATTCGGGGAGGTTTTGCGTTAACATGTTGTACCTTCCTTTTTGTACGCAAGTTGCCCGCAGGCGGCCAAGATGTCTCGGCCCCTCGGGTTACGGATCGTTATTTGAATTTCGGCGGCACGCACCTTGGCGAGGAAATCTTCTATCTCTTCGGGAGTGGGTGCGTGGAGTGTTGGGTCGTCCCCGTCGTTTAATACGATGGCGTTCACCTTCACGCGGCGGGGGGCGCAGATGCGGATAAGCTCCTTGGCGGCCTTGGGGGTGCAGGTGATGTCCTTGATGAGGACGAACTCAAAAGTCACATAGTTGTCGGTGCGGCGGATATATTCGTCTACCGCTTCCAAAAGCTTTTCGATGGGCCAGGTCTTGTTTACCGGCATCACGGAGGAGCGGTATTCGTTGTTGGTGCTGTTGAGGCTTACGGCGAGGCAGCAGGGGGTGTTACGGTCCACCAGTTCCTTGATTTTGGGAACCACGCCGCTGGTGCTCACCGTCATGCGCTTGGAGCCCATGTTGAACAGGCTCTGGTTGTGGAGCGTGCAGCAGACCCGGTGGACGTTTTCCAGGTTGTTCAGCGGTTCGCCCATGCCCATGAAGATGATGTTGGTGACCTGGGCCACCTTGCCGTCTGCATCGATAGCGCCCGTGTCCTTCAGGTACCAGTTCACATTGATGATCTCTTCGAGAATCTCACCGGCTTCCAGGTTTCTTGTGAACCCCATTTTAGCGGTGCGGCAGAAGGCGCAGTTCATAGCGCAGCCCACTTGGGTGGAAACGCATACCGAGAAACGTCCGTTGGCGGGAATCATTACCGTTTCGATATGGTGGCCGTCGTGGGTCCTAAAGAGCCACTTGACTGTACCGTCGACGGATTCCATGCGGGTCTCTTCGGTAAGGGCGCGGAGGCTGAACTGGCCCGCAAGCTTTTCTCTAAGGGCGGGGGAGATGTTCACCATCTCGTCGTAGCTCTTGACCTGCTGGCAAAAAAGCCACTTCTGGATTTGGTCCGCACGGAAGGGCTTCTCGTCTTGCTCTCTGAGCCAAGCCTTGAGCTCGTCGCCTGTAAGGGTCTTTATGTTGTGGGGCCAATCCATAGCACCGCAAAGATAGAAAAAATATAAGATTTTGTTAAGGGTTGAGTATGCTCAAACCCTTGATATCTAGCGGATTTCAGGCGTTTTCTTGTCGAAATTCAGGACTGATTCCTAGAACATTTTCCGGGTCTTTTTAGGCCCGGTAGAGGACTCCGCTGCACCCTTGTTGCTGAACAGGGTTGCATCGTCTGCAGACTTTGTCTTCACCTCGAAATGGTTGCCGTCGCAGACTTCGGTAGGGGCGTAACCTGCGGTGTAGAGGCAGTAGGTCTTTTCGGAACAGAACTCTCCGGCCACCTTGCCGGTGTAGTTGCAGATGCCCCTGCTGGAAACGCCTGCAGGCACGGGGAAGGGGAGTCTCGGAAGGTCCTTGTGGAGTTCGGTCATGACCGCAAGCCAAACAGGCAGGGCGTCTTCGGTGCCGGTGTGGCCCGCGCCCATGGTGCCCGGGCTGTCGGAGCCGATCCACACGCCCATGGTGTACTGCTTGGTGAATCCGATGTACCAGGCGTCGGTGTAGTCGTTGGTGGTGCCCGTCTTTCCGCCGCTGGGGTGGGTAAAGCCGCTGGCCCAGACTCTTGCCGCCGTTCCGCGGACGTTCACGTCTTTTAGCATGTCCACCATCAGGTAGGCGCTGGGGGCCCGGAGCACTTCGTGCTCCACCTTCATGTTCTTTTCGATGGTCTCGCCATTCTTGTCCACGATGGATTCGATCATGTAGGGTTCAATTCTGTTACCGCCGTTGGGGAATACTGTATAGGCCGAAGTCATTTCCATCAGGGTAGCGCCCACAGAACCCAGGGCGAGGCTAGGTACAGCAAGGAGTGGTGCCTTCACGATACCGAACTTGCGGGCGTAATTCACCACGTTGCTGAGTCCGTATTTCATGCCGGTGAGAATGGCAGGCAGGTTCTTGGACTTGTAGAGGGCCTTGCGGAGCGTCATCATTCCTTCAAAGTCGTGACCGAAGTTTGCCGGACGCCAGACCTTGTTCTTGTCCTTGTCGTCGGGGTCGGGGATGGTGACGGGCTGGTCGTTCACGGAGTCGCAGGGGGAAGCCCCGTTGTCCATGGCGGTGGCATACACAATAGGCTTGAAGCTGGAGCCCGGCTGGCGCAGGGACTGCACCGCGCGATTCCAGCGGGAGCTGTTCCAGTCGCTTCCGCCTACCATGGCGCGTATGGCGCCGGTCTCGTTTTCGATCAGGATGGCCGCCACTTCGGCATGGTGGTACAAGATACTGTCCGGGAACCTGCGCTTCTTGGGGTCGGGATTGGTATCGTTGGCCAGGTAGTCTTTCTTGAACAGGGTATAGATGCTGTCGAAGTGGGCGACAACGCTGTCTTCGGGCATATCGTACTTGTTCGCGAGGAACAGACGGCGTGTGGCGCGGTACTTGATGCGGCGGCGGACTTTTTCTACCTGGACCTGGGCCACGCTGTCGGCGTAGGCCTGGATATCGGGGTCGATAGTCGAGAAAATGGAAACGCCATCGGCGTACAGGGAGTTCTCGCCGTATTTCTTTTCCATGTACTTACGGATCTCTTCGTAGAAGTAGAGGCCTGCGCCCTTCTCTTCTTCCTTTTCGGCGAGAGTGATAGGTGTGTCTATGTACTTACGATAGTCTTCCTTGCTGATATAGCCCGCGTCCATCATGGCGAACAGCACGGTGTTGCGACGTTCAAGGGATGCCTTGGGGTGTCTGTCGGGGCGGTAGGCCTCGGGACGCTGGAGCATGCCTGCCAGCACTGCCAATTCGGGAATGGTGAGGCTGTCCAGCGGGCGACCGAAGTAGTACTTGCCGGCGGCCTGGAAACCATAGTTTCCGGCGGACAGGTACACCTCGTTCATGTAGAACTCAAGAATTTCTTCTTTAGTGTAGGTCTGCTCGATACGGATGGCCGTCATGGCCTCCTTGATTTTACGGGAAATGGAACGTTCCGGCGTAAGGAATAAAAGTTTGGTGAGCTGCTGGGTGAGTGTAGAGGCTCCGCGGAGTTTTTTGCCACTGGAGACACTTTCCATGATGGCAGAGGGAATGGCCCAGACGTTCATGCCCCAGTGGTTGTAGAATTCCCTGTCTTCGGTGGCCATCACGGCATGGATGGCGTTTTCGGGAATGGAGTCGAAACTGACCCATTCGCGACGCTCCACGTAATATTCGTGGGCAATCTTTCCATTCATGTCGTAGATGTTGGTGACCAGTTTCGGGTTAATCTGCTCTAGCTGGGAAAGGGAGGGAAGTTCCGGCAAAAAGTGGTTGTAGGTGACGACTACGGCTGCGCCAACGAGGATGACCGGCAGGAACAATATGAATAGCCAAAGGATGACTTTCTTCTGGAAATAGGCTGCCTTGAGCTTAGCGAGTATCTTTAATATAATGTTTTTGAGCATTTTATATTTCTGCGCGAAACTGAAATTTATTTCCCAAATTTAGTAATTCTTTCAAGTTTTTTAAACAAAATCCCTTGACATAGGGCCCGATAATGCTATATTTGGGGCACCAATGCGGATGTAGCCCAACTGGATAGAGCGTTTGGCTACGAACCAAAAGGCTCCAGGTTCGAGTCCTGGCACCCGCATAAAAGGAAGGGTCGACCATTCGGTCGGCCCTTTCTTTTTTTTGTTTGCTTCGGGACGAAGAACCTGGGGCCTTTGTGAGCAACAAAGCCCCAGTTATTGAACTGGGGCGGTTGCGAGAGGACTAGCCAGTCCGGCCTTTTATACGAGAATTTGGGCTAGTCCGGTCGTCACCCTGCTCCAGGTTCGAGTCCTGGCACCCGCATAAAGAAGGGTCCCCCTCATGAAGAGGGGGACTCTTCTTTTATTCTGAGTTGAGGCGAGAGCCTGGAGTCACCCTTTCCTTCTGTAATCAAAATTTTATCAAAATTGTATCAAATTGGTAAGTATTGTTTGCACGATTTTATCCGTGAATAGATAAAATTGGCGTCATGACTCATAACCATGACATCTTTTGCAAGGCCTTCCAGAAACTGGTGCTGCGAACGAGAAAGGAGTCATTTATATCTCAACACCAGTTATCCCTGGAATCAGGCCTCACGAGACAATTTATTTCCATGATGGAGCGAGGCATGTGCATTCCGTCATTTGAAAGTTTTTGTCTTTTGGCTAGGGGTTTGGGTATTTCTCCAGCAGAAATGATGGAGAAGTTTCATTCCATCTATGAACGGGAGTATCATAGTATGGAAGAAAGGCTGGAACAGCTTTCCAGGAGGGAAGCCCTGATGGCGGCGGATGCAGTCCGCAGTATGGACTACATAAAGCGACTTCGGGGCTGATCAAAAATGAAACGCTTAAAAACAATGTTTCAAAATTAAACATCGTTATCGGGGCGAAGGCGGGATTTAGGTGGGTTCTCTCCCTAATTAGCAAATCTTTTGCCAAAAAAATCCCGTAATTCTGGTTGATTTCCGCTTTTTCTTTGTTTGGCACAGAAATTGCTAAATGTAGGGCGAAACAAAAAAACTCTAAAAAAGGAACAATAAAATGATTAAGCCTTTAGCAGATCGAATCGTTGTCAAGCCGGCAGAAGCCGAACAGAAGACCTCCTCGGGTCTCTTCATCCCCGATAACGCCAAGGAAAAGCCCATGCAGGGCAAGGTCGTGGCCGTGGGCCCGGGCCGCAAGAACGACAAGGGCGAAATCGTCCCGATGGAAGTCAAGGTGGGCGATGTGGTGCTCTACGGCAAGTACAGCGGCACCGAAGTCACCGTCGACGGCGAAAACTACCTCATCGTGAAGGAACCGGACGTCATCGCGACGCTCTAATCA
>JAFVGH010000090.1 GCA_017475045.1 Fibrobacter sp.
GAGGGAAACAACGGAGAGCGCCTGTCCGGAAAGGCGACTGTGAGACCTTCTGTCGGGGCCGATCCGAACATCACCATGTCATCGACGGCGGGTACTTCCATCACGCTCAACTGTGAGAATCCGGTGGATGTAGGAACGACGAAGGAAGACGCCACGATCTTCTGGATGGTGGTTCCTCCGACGAACTTCACCAAGGGTTTCAAGCTGACGGTGACGGATCCGGACGGAAACGTTTACGTCAAGGAGACCTCCGCGAGTCTGTCCATCGCCCGGAACGGCGTGCTCCGGATCGCGGCCATCGAGGCCCAGCTGCCGAAAGCGCACCAGTCCGAATATGCCGGCCAATATCTAACCTTTGAGATTGTCGAAGGTGGAACGATCACATGGAAAGTAACTTCGAACGATTTCGCAAGAACGATTGAATACAGTATCAACGGTGGAAGCTGGAGGAAACTGACCTCTACGACAAATGGCGCATCTTTCAATGTTTCAAAGGGAGATGTCGTCAGATTCAGGGGGAATAATGCCCGGTATGCGACAGGAAACTTCACTTACAATAATTTCACGAGCACGTGCCAGTTTAACGTGAAAGGCAATATCATGAGTCTTGTTGCCGGAGATAGTTTCGAGTCGGCGTCCTTGTCTTCGACCTATGTGTTCGACCGTTTATTCTACCAGTGTTCCAACCTGATATCGGCGGAGAAACTGGTGTTGCCGGCATCGGGCCTGACAAATAACTGTTTCGAAGGCCTGTTCTATAATTGCACTTCCCTGAAAAAGGGTCCGGATCTTCCCGCAAAGACTTTGGCCGACTATTGCTATCGAAACATGTTCTTCGGATGCGGCTCCTTGGAATCAGCGCCGAAGCTTCCTGCCACCACCCTGGCAAAATACTGCTATTCCATGATGTTCTGCCTGTGCTCATCGCTCAAATCAGCACCGTCCCTCCCCGCCACGACCATGGCCAACTACTGCTATTCCAACATGTTCCAGAGCTGCTCCTCACTGACTTCCGCACCGGAACTTCCCGCTACGGCATTGGCCCCTTATTGCTATTCCAACATGTTCCAGGATTGTTCCTCGCTGACGAATGCTCCGGCGCTTCCGGCAACGACATTGGCTTCTTATTGTTATTCCAAGATGTTTTCCGGTTGTTCATCGTTGACGGCCTCACCAATGCTTTCGGCAACGACATTGGCGGACCATTCCTATCAGTATATGTTCCAAAACTGCTCAAAGCTGTCGTCCATCAAATGCCTTGCGACAAACACCTCCGCTACGGGTTGTCTGAATAACTGGGTCAATAACGTGAGTTCATCCGGTACATTTACCAAGGCCTCGTCCATGAATTCATGGCCGACCGGCACGAGCGGCATCCCGCAGGGATGGACGGTCAAGAATCAGTAATTTTCGGTTACTTTCTTGTTTCTCGTCAAGTTTTTTTATATTTGCAGATAAATTGTTTTTATCGCGAATTTAAAACTATACAAATATATGAAAACCAATTACGAACGCCCCGAGGCAGAAGAGCTGAAACTTACTCTCGAAAACACCATCCTTTCGGGTAATACGGAGAACCCCGACGACCCGGGTCAGGAAATCGAGATCTAAATATCATTAACCGCGTCACCGATTGCGTCTTATGAAAAAACTTCTCTTTTTACAGGCATTGATTTGCCTGCTGGTTATGTCGTGTTCCGTCCAGGAACCGGACATGAAGGGCATCGTTTCCCCGAAAGATAAGGTGTTCTATGCCAGCTTGGAATCGTATAACGATCCAGATACGAGAGTCTATGTCGATGAAAAGATCAAGTTGCATTGGGACGCTAATGACTGGATTTCTCTCTTTAACAAGGTTACCCTGAATCAAATCTACGTGTTTACGGGGGAAACCGGCGACAGAGAGGGGACCTTCGAGAAATACGAGGATCCTTTCGGAACCGGAAATGACCTGAATTTCGTCTGTGCAGTATATCCTTATTCGGATGATAGCAAAATCAGTAACAGCGGTGTGCTCAAGGTGATCCTTCCGGCCGAACAGACTTACCGGGAAGGTTCCTTCGGACCCGGTGCCAATACAATGATCTCCTGCACGGAAGACGAGCAGTTGATTTTCAAGAATGCGTGCGGATACCTCGTGCTGAAGTTCTATGGAGAAGGCGCTTCCGTTTCTTCCGTCACGCTTGAAGGAAACAACGACGAACTTCTGTCGGGCAAGGCGACCTGGTCTCCCGTCATCGGTGAGGTTCCGGTCATCAAGATGGATCCCAACGCGGAGAAATCCGGGGACGACACCATCACGCTCATTTGCGAAAAGCCCGTCGAACTGAAAGCTGCCAAAGAAGACGCCACGTTGTTCTGGATCGTGGTCCCTCCGACGGACTTTGAAAAGGGTTTCACACTGACGGTCACCAACTCGGACGGAAAGACCTTCGTCAAGAAGACGGACAAGAATCTGTCCATCGTCCGGAACACTTTGCTCCGGATCGCTCCGATCGAGGTTAAATTCTAGCATCCGATTCCGACCGATGAAGAAACTCGTTGTGATCGACGCATGCATCCGGGGGGAAGAGTCCCGGACGCGGCGGATTGCGGAGCCCATCATCGAGACGCTTTCCAAACGATACGAGATCGTTCGGTACGACCTCACGAAAATGGATATCGCCCCGCTGACGCCTGCGACTTATGCGGAGCGTGCGGCCGGGAATGTTCCCGCATGGGCCCTGGAAGCGGCGAAGACGGTGGCGGGAGCC
>JAFVGH010000091.1 GCA_017475045.1 Fibrobacter sp.
AACAAAAATAGAAAAACGAGAAACATCGCGCAACGGGCGTTTCTTTTTAAAATGCCAAAAGTGGCTCCCAATGCAGTGCAAGGCGGTTTTTGTATAGATAATGTTGCTATTTTTTCGGTCGCCCAGAAGAGCGTTTGTCGAAATACTTCAGCATGCGGGATTGAATCCTAGCATCCATTGACTCGATCTGGCGGCGTAGCCGGGAAATCTGCATGTTGACGGCCGGCCTGGTCTTGCCGAAGATTGCGGCAATCAGATATGTCGGCAGGCCGCCGGCGATATACAGCATCAGGCGCCGGTCGCTGTCCTTGAGGTCCGGCAACGATCGAATGAGTCCGGGCAGTCCCGAATCCGAGGTCTCGAGGGCCGCCTCCAGTTCCTGCCGGAACACGCGGTCGTCCCGCAGGTCGTCAAGTTGCTGGCGGAACTCGCGCAGGAGAGCGGCATTGTCCCCTTCAGGGGAATAGCGGCTGCAGAGCTGCTCATAAGAACGGAGGGCAAGGGCTAGGGCCGGAGTCACCGGCCGCTCGCGTTCAGCCTGCAGTTCCAGCCTGGCCTGGAGTAGTTCACGCTCGGTCTCCAGGCGGCGCTTGCGCTGCGATAGCACGAGGATGACGGCGGCAGCGGCTGCCAGGAGAAGCCCTGCAAGTGCCAGCATCCTCGTATGGCGCAACCTCTGCCGCTGAAGCCTCGCCTGCGTCATCAGGTTGGCCCTGGTGGACTCGAAGATATCCTGCTGTGCACGTTCGGTGAGTTTGTTCCACCCGTCAGTCAAATATATGCCGCTCAGTACTTCTGGCCAGGCCTCCTCATGCCCGCTGTCAACATAAGCTACGTATGCCTTGCGGAAATGCTTGATGGCCTTCTCGGTATCACCGGCTTTCATAGCCTCCTCAGCCAGAGCCTGCTCGCTCACGGCTTCGCGGTACAGGTGCTGGCGTTCCACCACAGAACAGGATACAAGCAGCAGTACGGACAGTATGATGGCGAAGCGGAAGGGGCTTCTCATACCGCCACGGATTAGGCTATATGAAAGCACCCAGTGCCACTGTCTAAGGTGCCATACCTGCTTTAATGTGCTGACTTTCATATCACCCGATGTATGCTTCAAACTGAAAAACTAGTCTTTCAGACACCCTATCGGAACCACGTATACTCCATCATCGCGGCGGTATGCAATTTCTCCGATACCCACGAGAACCATCAAGAAGGATGGATTCTTCATCTTCGTAGGATCAATCTTGCCACGTAGCTTTATGAGCGTTTCCGCGCCGTCATTGATAAGGCTCTCACCACCAATCTTGATCTCGATGAGGCCGTAACTCCCGTCACGCAGATGAACGATGGCATCGCATTCAAGCCCTTCAGAATCGCGATAGTGATAAACTTCTCCAAGCATACCGGATGCATAGGTCCGGAGGTCGCGCACGGCCAGTCCCTCAAAGTGAAGACCGAACGTGCTGAAATCCGACAGCAGGTCTCCGGGGCCAATGCCTAGCGCCGCGGTACCGATAGACGGATCTGAGTAGTACCTTGTATTGGTGGTACGGATAGCGCTCTTGGACCGGAGGTTGGGATTCCAGGCCTTGGATTCCTCAATCACAAAGAGTTTCCGAAGCGCCTCAATGTAGGCAGAGACGGTTTCAGCATCCATCCCTTTGGGCTCGTTTGCCTGCATATCTGCCGCGATTGTCTCATATGGGGCCTGGGAAGCCACGTTCCTGGCATACGAGCGCATCAGCTGGCGCACACGTTCCGGATTGCGGCGGACCTTGTCTACCACGCGGTTCATATCCTTCTTGGCCACGGAATCCACATAGTCGAAAGCCTGGTCCAGGGCGATGTCTCTTTCCAAGTCTATCGCTGCCGGCCATCCTCCGCGACAAAGGACGAAGGCAAGCTCTTCACGGGAGAGATTGCTCTTGGCATATATCTTCTCCGGAGCATTGAAGAGTTCCTTCAGACTGATGGAACCGTTGGACTCTCCGGATTCATAAAGCGCCATCGGGCGCATCTTTACCCAGCCGTACCTGCCAGTACCGGAGTGGCGCATCTTCTTGTTCTCTTCCTGCTTCTCTTCCTGCTTCTCTTCGTCTTCCTCCTCTTCAACGGGAACAGAGGAACCGGTCAGGATGTAATGGCCGTTTCCGGTACGATGGTCCACGTCAAAGCGGATGGTATCCCATAGTTGTGGGGCTATTTGCCATTCATCAAGCAGACGCGGATGATCTCCTTCCAGCAGTTCCTGAGGAGCCAGATCCGCTTTGAGAAGGTTTTCTTTCACTTTCTTAGGATCATCCATATAGATGACACTTTTTGCCTGCTGCTCAGCAGTAGTCGTCTTTCCGCACCACTTGGGGCCTTCAATGAGCACAGCGCCTTTACCGGCGAGTTTTCTCGCAAGGACAGAGTCGGCTATTCTTGGTTTGTATGTATCCATATCCTACGCCTTTAGATGCAAAGATATAAAAAACCGGAGATTATGGGAAAATTTTTCCGGAAATTGTGGGTAATAAAAACCGACGATTGTGAAAGAAACGACCCGAGTTCTGTACTGCTGGCGAGAAGTAGACACGGACCTGGTGACTGACTACAAGTACTTCGTAAGGGAGAAAGAGTTTACACTTTTTACATTTTCAGTCAAGAACGATTCTCAGAACCTCCGTGATGCCATTTACCCCGTCTAATGGGGTTATGTTTGTAAAACTATGTAAAAAACTGCAAAATTACAAACTTTGGCATCGAAGCTCAAAATCTTCTACCACGCGTGGTAGAAATGTGGTAGAAAAAAGGTATAAATCCCCCAAAAACAACCCAAAACAACCATCACTATCCAACAAAAGATTTTGCGGTTTTCGGCTGATTATCAAAAAGATATAGCGGTTTTGTGATGGATGTATACTGTTTGTATGCGGATTTTACTTGCCGATGCAGCAAGATATGAACTTTCCAAAGTTATTTCTGCACACGATAACCATCATTGA
>JAFVGH010000092.1 GCA_017475045.1 Fibrobacter sp.
ACAGCATTCTCCGTCTCTAGAAGAGCATCCACGAGAGTGATATCACTCTGGAATTTTCCAAGATTCCCATGGAAAATGATTTCTCGTAATGCGTCATCCCATATGCTTGAATCAAAGCCTGAAACCAATCGACCCAAATCCTTGCATTTCTTAGGGGATGACTCCTCCATGATTAATCCGTAATGATACAGATCCTTGAAGAGGAGCGCTTTTTCAGACATCATATACTGCTCAGCGGTTATATAAGTTCGACCATTTACTGAAAACGGCTTTCCCTGGTACCATTGCGAGAATTGATGATTGGGATATTCTTCCCCTTCGTGCCAGAATGTCACATACTTAAGTTGCGTCCCGGCATTAGCGGCTCCGATTAGCCAGCTCATGTTATAGCGATCATAATACTTCGCTTTATGGGGTGCAATGACTCCGAGGTTCCCAAGATCCAGTGCAGTGGAAGAATGCAAATAGCCAGAACTCATATAAACCTCCTGTGAAAACTGCTAAGACACTTAATTAAGTAACAGGTTAGAGCAGCCTATTATTATATTATATTATCAAAGTCAAACACAGCACATCCTTATTATTTCATGAGAAAACATTAAGATTTTCCTAATTTCTCACAGATTGCAATATCTTGGGGCTGAATTTTGGCAAGTTAATCTGCAATTTTGTTGTTTAGCTTAACTGCTTTAACATTAGGGTTGAAAGAAACAAAGAAATAGCAAACCCTATAGCCTTGATCGAGTGGGAATAACTGACAAAACCCGCAAAGCCTTGAAAACACTGGGGTCTTAAAGCGGAAACGGGGCATTTGATAGCAAATTGATAGCAGATACCAAAACCGGATTTACTTTGTTCACTCCCGTATAACGGGTGGCTTGCGGGTAAATCCTCCATATCCTAAGAAAAAGGTCTTGCTGACTTTCACCAGTCGGCAAGACCTTTTTTGCTATTTGTCTTTTCTCTGTTTCTTCAATCCTTTTATCAGAGCATCGCTTAATTCCTTCGAGGGGACTTTGGCCCACCGCTGGGTGGTGTCATACTTGGGGTAGTTGTACCGCCAGCGGTCATAGTCCTCCTTGGTGATCTCCCCGGCCTCCAACTTCGCCGCCTGTTCCCGCCACGCAATCAAGATTTTGTTCAACTCACTGGCTTGACGGCCTCCCTGGAAAATATCTGCTTGCAGGCAGGCACGTCCATCCGCCTCTATCACTTTCAGACTGTAAACATCCTCCAAGGCGAACAGCGTATGGGCCAAACCTATGTAGTTGTCTATGTCCGGGACGCTCAACGCCTGGGGCGATACATCTAAAGTATGAGCCAGGGCAGCGGTCAAATCGGCCTTCGGCGTCCGGGTGCCTGTTTCGTACTGTGCCAGACGAACATCGGCGGAACGCTCTGGAAAGCCCACCGCCATACCAAGATACTTCTGTGTCATACCCCGGAGGGTGCGGAAAAAATGGATGCGCTCTCCTATTGCCATAAATGCCAACTCCTATCTGGTGGTTTCTGTCGAAAGTAGTATAACATATTCGCTTAGTAACAGTCAAGAGTATCTTAAACAAAAAAGTTAAAAATTATTCCGCAAGCCACTTGACAAAGCAAATTTGCTTAGTTATAATAGATTAAGCATAAAGGCTTAGTTTTCGAGCCGTGAAAGGAGGTGAGCGCACAATGGCAAGCACTATGTTCATGCGGGTGGACGAGGTAGCGGAGGAATTAGGGGTTTCTGTCCCCTATGCCTATAAGCTGATTCGTTCCATGAATGCGGAGTTGAAAAAGACGGGCTGTATTACCATTTCAGGCCGGATCGACCGCAAATTCTTCCACGAAAAATTTTATGGCACAAGAGGCCAGAGCGAAAGGAGTGATTAACCTATGGCGGCGTTTAAGAACAAGACCAACGGCACTTGGTACGTCCAGTTCCGCTATACGGACTGGAAAGGGGAGCGCCAGCAGAAGTTAAAGCGTGGCTTTGCCACCAAGAAAGAGGCCCAGGCGTGGGAACGGGAGTTTCTGATGCAGAAGCAGGCCGATGTGAACATGACCTTTGAGAGCTTCGCCCAGCTCTATGAGAAGGATATGAAGCCCAAGCTGAAGCTGAACACCTGGCTGACAAAAGAGAGCATCATCCAAAAGAAAATCCTTCCGTATTTTGGAAAGCGCAAACTGTCGGAAATCACCGCCAAGGACGTGATGGACTGGCAGAACGTGATCCGAGGGTTGACGGACGCCAAGGGAAAACCCTATTCCCCTACCTATCTCAAAACCGTCCACAATCAGTTAAGTGCCCTCTTTAACCATGCTGTCCGCTACTACGGCCTCCAGGTCAATCCTGCGGCCAAGGCCGGGAACATGGGGGTGGAAGAACGGCGTGAAATGCTGTTCTGGACGAAGGAAGAGTATCTGAAATTTGCCGACGCCATGATGGACAAGCCCCTCTCCTACTATGCCTTTGAAATGCTCTACTGGTGCGGTATCCGGGAGGGGGAACTGCTGGCCCTCACCCCAACAGACTTCGACTTTGAGGCGGGTACAGTGTCCATCAGCAAATCCTATCAGCGGCTCAAGGGCAAGGACGTGATTACCACCCCCAAGACGAAAAAGAGCAACCGTGTCATTAAGATGCCCAAATTCCTCTGTGGAGAGATGGAGGACTACTTAAAGATGTTTTACAGCGCCGGGGCGGATGAACGGATTTTCCCTGTCAGCAAGCACTATCTCCACCATGAAATGGACAGAGGTGCGAAAGCGGCGGGAGTGAAGCGGATCAGGATTCACGACCTCCGACATTCACACATTTCCCTGCTGATTGATATGGGCTTCACCGCCCTGGCAATCGCTGACCGGGTGGGGCATGAGAGTATCGACATCACCTACCGCTACGCCCATCTGTTTCCTACAAGGCAGACGGAGATGGCGGACAAGCTGGACTTTGAAAGGATGGGAACGTAACCATGTCACTGAAAAACCGAGACAACAAAAATCGCTGGAGGAACAAGACCGTGGCCTTCCGGGTGTCCCCGGAGGAAGATGAACAGATCGAGGCCGCTGTGCGGCTCTCCGGCCTGACAAAGCAGGACTACATCACAAGACGCCTCCTGTGCCGGGAAGTAGTGGTACAGGGTAATCCCAAGGTCTACAAGGCCCTGCGTGACCAGCTTGCCGCCGTTCTGGACGAACTGCGGCGGGCCGAGGATGGGGCTGGCGTGGATGATGAACTGCTGGACACCATTCAGATGATCGCCGCCATCATGGGCGGCATGAAGGAGGATTGATAGATTTGGATTCCAAGGAAACGAAAAGGACTGTCCCGGTTCCGTCTGTTGGCGCAGACGGGGAACAGCCCATTTCACAAACACCTACTGCAAGTATAACAGAGGAAACGACAGAAAACAATCCCCCTGAAAAAAATTATGCGGAACTGCTGCGCAAAATGCAGCGCATGAACGACCCGGCGTATCTCCCCACGATTTCCATGAACGAGTTGTACGAGAACGTCTATCAGAGCAGACCGCCCGTCATTGACGGTCTGCTCTATCCGGGGACGTACCTCTTTGCGGGAGCACCCAAGGTGGGCAAGTCGTTCCTGATGGCCCAGCTTGCCTACCACGTCAGCATGGGCCTCCCCCTGTGGGACTATCCCGTTCACAAGGGGACTGTCCTCTATCTGGCGCTGGAGGACGATCACCGTCGCTTGCAGGAGCGGCTTTACCGGATGTTCGGCATGGACGGCACCAACGACCTTCTCTTTTCCATCTGTGCCAAGCAGGTCGGCAGCGGGCTGGAGGAACAGCTAAAGCGGTTCGTGCAGGAACACCCCGACACCAAGCTGATTATCATTGACACCCTCCAGAAAATCCGGGAGGCTGGCGGGGATAAGTACAGCTACGCCAACGATTACGAGGTGGTGGGCAAGCTGAAACGCCTCGCTGATGCCTGCGGCGTCTGCCTCCTGCTGGTACATCACACTCGGAAACAGCAGGCCGACGACAAGTTTGATATGATCTCCGGCACCAATGGCCTGTCGGGTGCGGCGGATGGGGCCTTTCTTCTTCAGAAGGAGAAGCGGACGGACGACACCGCCATTCTGGATGTGGTAGGACGTGACCAGCAAGACCAGCGGCTCTATCTCACCAAGGACAAGGAACACCTGACATGGACACTGGAGCGGATGGAAACGGAGTTGTGGGTAGAACCCCCCGACCCGGTGCTGGAGGCCGTAGCCGCTTTTATTACGGCGGAGAGGCCGTCCTGGAGCGGTACAGCCACGGAGTTGGCAGCGGTCCTGCAAGTGGATATGAAGCCTAACGCCTTGGCTATGCGGCTGAATGTCCGGGCTGGGAAACTGGCGACGGAGTATCATATCCGTTATGAGAACACTCGTACCCACGCCGGGAGAAGCATCAGCCTGACGCTGGAGCCTCCCCAGGCGTGACGACCGTGACGGCTGTGACGGCTTTTTTGAGAGCGGGGGCGGTGTCTAAAACATCGTCACGGTCGTCACGGCTGTCACGGGGGAGCGGGGTCAAATGTCAAGGGGGCATACCTACGGGTGGAGATTGCCGCAAGGCAATACAACCCGAACCCCTTGACATTTGGCCCACGGAGGACACTTGCCGGGTGGTGGAAAGGCTGTGCCTTTCCACCTGCCCAACGGCGAGTGGAAAAGTTTAGGCGGGGTGCAGGGTGCCCTTTTCAAAGGGCGGCCCTGCTGGGGGAGGCAACCGCAGTTGCCGGGGGCAAAGCCCCCGCACCCCCTCGGGAGAGCCCACGGCACTTTCGCACCAACGGGGCGAAAGTGTCATAGTGGGTTATTACACTTCCCGCAGGAAGTGACTCCCCCGAACCCCCGTCCATTTTCAACAACCAAACATCTGAAACAGGAGGATTTTTGCCTATGGCGAGAGGCGACGGTATTGACCGTACCAACGCAAGAAATATGAGGCTGACCGAAACCAAGATCGGCAACACCCAGCAGCACAACGAGCGTGAGAAGGATTCCTATGTCAACCAGGACATTGTACCAGAGCGGACGCCGCTCAATGTCCATTTCAAGGCCCCATCTGCAGGGTATCAGGAGATGTTCTCCCAAATGGAGGCCGATGGTGTGATCTCCACCCGTGGCATTAAGGCGGACGCATTTCGATACGGTGAGTTGGTCTTTGATGTGAACTCCGCCTACTTCTACAATCACGGCGGCTATGACTTCGCAAAACAATTTTACACCGACGCTTACAAATCCGCAATCAAAATCGTAGGTGGAGAGCAGTATATTTTGTCGGCGGTCATGCACGCCGACGAACGCAACCGGGCTATGTCCGAGGCGCTGGGAGAGGACGTGTACCACTACCACCTCCATGTGGTCTATATCCCGGTGGTGGAGAAGGAAATCCGCTGGACAAAGCGGTGCAAGGACAAATCTCTGGTGGGCAAGGTCAAAGAAACCGTTATGCAGGTCAGCATGAGCAAAAAGTGGGCGTCCCAGCCCTCAGTAGACGAGGCCACCGGGGAGCCATTACGAACAGCAAAGGGCAAGCCTGTTCTGAGAAAGTCGTACAGCGTCTTGCAGGATGATTTCTTTCAGCAGATGCGCTCCGCTGGCTACACGGACTTGGAGCGTGGAGAGCGTGGCAGTTCCGAGGAACATCTGACGGTCACGCAGTTCAAGGTGAAGTGTGAACAGGAGCGGTTGGCACAGCTTCAA
>JAFVGH010000093.1 GCA_017475045.1 Fibrobacter sp.
CCGTCCATGACGATAGCCCGCCAGGCACCCTCCTTGCCTTCATTTTCCGCCACCATCCCAAGCCACCAATCAGCATCCGCTTCAGTGTATGGATACGGCAGCCGGCCCGACAGGAAGGTTCTATCAACGGCGTTGCACAGCACGATCAGTGATTCACGGTCATTATCAGACCAGGTATGAAGGGAAACAATCATCAGTATTCAGGCGAATAAACGGGAATTTACCTTATAAAACCTATCCATTTCTTTCGCACCTCTTTCCCCTTCTGTTCCCACTGTTCCTGGGTAGTATCACCAAGCATTCCCGTTCCTTTCCACCTTACCCAATTGCCGAAAAGGAGCATCAGTTCCAGACAGTGGCAAGCCCCGAAAAAAGAAGCGTCCGGCCGCCAGTCTAAAGCAACGGTTTCGGTTTTGATTCCGTTATTTTTCAGTTTTCTGACATAGCTTCTCGACGGAATGATTACGCCTATCTGCGTAGCAATCCACCCGATAATGTGGTGGAAAAGATTTCCGGCTCTCTCTGTCCGCCCCAGTTTCAATGCCACGAAGGGATATGTATCGTCTTTTTTAATAAATCGTTTTACCTAATCTTCAGGCTTCCAGTAAGTCTCCAGGTCAGACGGCATCCGCCAGTCCCCGCGCGGAGACAGGGAGACGCTGCCGACTTTAGGGCCGTCAGGAAGGCAGGATCGCTTGAACTGCTGGTTGAAGAACCGTTTCATGAAAGTCTCCAGCCATTTGCGAATAGTAATGTCGTCATATATTCCTTTGAAGGCCTTGCGTGCCAGGAACAGCAGTTTGTCTGGACCTGCTCCAATACGGAAGAAATTATACAGGAAAAAGTCGTGGAGTTCGTAAGGACCGACCGTATTCTCAGTGATCTGCTCAATATTCCCGTCTTTGTCAGCAGGCAGCAGTTCTGGGCTGATAGGGGTGTCCACTATGTCCAGAAGGGTATCGTGCAGACCATTGTCGGCGCCGAACTTATTGTCAGCGGCCCATCGTACAAGAGTGCGCACGAGAGTTTTGGGGACGGAGGCGTTAACTCCGTACATTGACATATGGTCACCATTGTAGGTGCACCAGCCGAGGGCGAGTTCTGAGAGGTCACCAGTACCTACGACTATACCTCCTTCCTTTCCGGCGATGTCCATCAGAATCTGCGTACGTTCGCGCGCCTGGGAGTTCTCATATGTAAGATCGTGATTTGATTCGTCCTGGCCTATGTCGGAGAAGTGCTGACGGACGGCAGGTACGATTGAAACCTCGCGCTTTGTAGTGCCGAGTTCGTGCATCAGGTCTACGGAATTGTCGCGAGTCCTTGGAGTAGTGCCGAAACCAGGCATAGTGACACCTATTATATTCTTGCGAGGCAGGTCGAGACGGTCGAATGCCAATGCTGTGACAAGCAGGGCAAGGGTGGAGTCTAAACCACCTGACACCCCGATCACGGCTTTCTTGCAGTGGATGTGTTCCAGGCGGGTGACAAGTCCAACAACCTGTGCGGCGAGAATTTCCCGGCATCGCATCCCTAGAGCCTCCATATCCCCCTGGGGAACGAATGGATGAGGTTCCACGAAACGGAGAAGCTTTGCTTCGAAGTCAGTATCGGCGGCAGTTCCGGCATCGTTGATGACGAAGCTGGGCACGGGGCCCTCGAAGCCGAAAGAGTGCTCTTTGATGCGGAGTGTTTCCAGACGCTGGATATCGACGTCGGCGCAGATGAAGCGGCTGCCTCGGGCGAAGCGTTCGCTCTCGGCAAGCAGGGTGCCGTTCTCGTAGATAAGAGAGGCGCCAGCCCAGACAAGGTCTTGGGTTGATTCTCCCTCAGCGCATGAAGCATAGACATAGGCGGCATAGAGGCGTGAGGATGTCGCTCCGATCAGGGTTTTACGGTATTCCTGCTTGAAGAGGTATTCATTGCTGGCGGAAAGGTTCAGGATTAACTGGGCTCCAGCGACTGCTGCCTGAGAACACGGAGGGATAGGGACCCAGAGGTCCTGGCAAATCTCTATTGCGGCAAGTGCTTCCCCGATACGGAACAGTTGGCGGGTTCCGAGCAGTATGTCATCCTGTCCGGCGTAGCGGATGCGAACGCCTGCTGGGGAAAGTACACGGGCAGAGGCGAACCACCTCGGCTCGTAGAATTCGCCGTTGCCGGCCATATAGGTTTTCGGGACAATTCCCAGAATGCGGCCGCTCCTTATGGCGAGTGCGCAGTTGAAGATCCTGCCTGAGTGGCGGACTGGGGCGCCTATGACTATCATTGCCTCCATCTTGGCGCTGGCGGCCAGGATGGCCTCCACCGCCTCTTCTGCGTCATCCAGCAGATGGCTCTGCCCGAACAGGTCGGCGCAGGTATAGCCGGTGACGCATAATTCAGGGAAGACGACCACTGAGGGATGCTCGTCTGCCATACTATTGCATAGATGGATGATTTCCCGGGCATTGGCCGCCGGGTCCGCAACGTGCACACGCGGCATTGCTGCCGCGACTCTGAGGAATCCGAGGGGTTTCATTTATTCAGTCTTGTTTTGCCGATAAAAATACATATTCTTTAGGAATTACAAAGAATAATATAGTTTGGTACATAAGAGAGTCTTCTGGTGTACGAAATAGTACGGAACAATGGTTTGGTACAGGAAATGGCTTTATGGTGTACGAAATGGGGTAAGACTGGTCACTACAACGATATCACCATCTTCGGCAAGCATGGAGCCGTCATAGGCCGCTTCTTCTCCGCTTCCGGCCAGATAGGCTCCTCCGTGAATCCACACCAATACAGGACGTGCGCCCTTCCTGGAAGGGGTATAAATACTCAGAAAATGGCAATCCTCAGTTTGCGTAAGTTCATCATGGCCGCCCATCAGAAAACTCAGACGGAATGAATTCTGGGGACAGGCGGTCAGGGGCCCACTATCTTCCACGGCTCCTGCAAAAGGCTCAACGACCGGATCTTCGAACCGTCCGGCCCTGGCATATCGAATGTGATGATAAGTTTCTACCAAATGGTGGATAATAAAGTAACTATGTTTGTAATCCAAATGAAGAACGCTCTCAGGGGCTTGTCGGCCCCTGCCGCTTGGCAGACCCCCGAGAAGTTTTTCATATGAAATAAAAGCTACTGATATTTTTGGCTACATTTATTAGGCACAACA
>JAFVGH010000094.1 GCA_017475045.1 Fibrobacter sp.
CAGTGAGCGTGCCCTTGCCGCAGTAGGTCTTCTTGTCGCCGTCGCGGAGTTCGCAAGCTTCGCGTTCGCCGGTAGAAGCACCGCTCGGGACAGCAGCGTGACCCTTCACGCCGTTTTCGAGGGTAACATCAACTTCGAGAGAGGGATTGCCGCGAGAGTCGAGGATCTGGCGGGCAACAACGGATTTAATTTTAGAAGCCATTTTTTAGCCTTTTGGTTTAGTGTGAAAAATTTTGCGGTGTAAAATATAGAAATTAGACGAAAGACGAAAGACGATAGGCGAAAGAAAACGTGGGCTAAAAGGGGAAGGTTTTCCCCTCGTTCGCACCCTGTTGCTCACTACCCCTTCTAGCGGGCTTCAGACGCCAGCCCGTAACGCCCGGCTTTACTTTTCCACCACATGCCCCGAAAGCTCGCGGAAATCGTCTTTTTTGTACAAAGTAACACCAGGGGATACCAGGTGAAACACGGACTGTTCCGCGAGCGCATCGAGGCTGAACTCGAAGGAATCCAGGCGGTTGCGGTAGCTGTCGTTAGAATTGTCGAATGACACCATGTAAGGCGGGCGCCTAAGTTTGCCCAGCTCCACAAGCGACAAAAGTTCCACCCCTACCCTGTCGTTAGATACGACCCACGCATCTACAGGCGGGATCTCTTTCACCAGCTTAAGCAAAATACGGCTGAAAAGTTCGGGCGCCCCCCTCTCCTGCATAAAATCAAAATGACTCGCATGGCTCGCATCGGTCGCTTCGATTACCTCGAGCCCCACCTTCTTGAGTCCTTTCAGGCGGTCCCTCGACCACATGCTCATGTGGTAAGGCGAAATAAAGGCGACACGTTCCATACCCTTGTCTTTCAGGAAATGTCCCACCGCGCGCCCCGGGAAATCGCCAAAGGCCAAATTGAAGAACGCGTAGCGCCTTTCTTTTTTCAACGCACGGGGAATGTCGTATAGCGGGTGCTCCCACCACACCGAAATAGGGAACCGCGTGCAGGCAAGCAGGGCAAAGAGTTTGCTTATGTTGAACACCAGCATCGTCGAGACGACGGCTCCAAAGAACTGGCGGCAGCTTTCCATGTCTACGCGGTTGCCGCCCGCATCCAGAAACAACCTGCCCTTTTCGAAATACCCTAGCGCCCGAACCTTAAGGTTGTTATGGTGGGCCTCCGCATACACCTTCTGCATGAACACGAGTTCCCGTTCACCGAGGCAGTTGAAATCTCCACCCGGGTTACACCGCATAATAAGCAGAATTTCCTTTGTGCCAGCCGTAGACCTCGTGCTGGCAAAATAGTATCGCCCGCGGCCCTTACGTTCAAGCACCCCCCTGTCCCGCAGCGCCTCGAGGGTGCGCCGCACCGTGCCCGCCGAAGCCTCGTAGGCCAAGCACAAATCCTTGATCGAAGGGAGAGGGCTATCCGCAGAAATCTTGCCAGATTTCCAAGCATCTAACAGCAGGCGTTCTAGGCGTGCCCCTTCGCGCTCGTGGAGGGCAACTGCAATTTCGGGCTTACGACCCCAAAAATAACCGTTACCGTGCTCCCCATACACCTTTCCAAGCCCAACCATCTTCTTGTATGCACGAAACACCGTAAAAGTGGAGGTCCCCAAGGATTTCGACACCTCCCGGACGGAGGGAAGCCTCTCTCCGTCCTTAAATCCAGACGATTCCAGCCAATTGCAAAAGGATTCAACGGTCATTATATGCCCTTAAATAGATAACACTAGATACACTTTGGCACAACAATCAAAAAATTAACAAATCCTTTAGTCAATATTCTAAGTAATTTATCAGTACACGGGATTTGGGGCAACTTTGGCCAAAAGGAGTCCATTATGTTCAAAAAATTCTTATTCGCTCTGGGGGTCCTGCCTATGACCACATTAGCTTTTCAAGTCGGCGCCTGGGTCGGTGGTCCGGGTCAGTATCCGCAGCCCACGCAGCAGAATGTGCAGGCGTTCCAGGATTTACAGGGCACGCACCTCGACCTCATCAGCTACTTTGCACTTTTCGACATCAACGACTGGAACGCGACCGAAGAGTACGCGAACGTCGCCAAGGACAACGGCTCCACGCTGGTGGTCACCTGGATGGCAAACGGCTACAACGCCCAAGACCTGGTCGACGGCAAAGCTGACGAATACATCCGTGACTATGCCAAGGGCGTCAAGAACTACGGCGAAGAAATCTGGCTCAGGCCGCTCCACGAGGCAAACGGCGACTGGTACGACTGGGGCGTTGGCAAAAAGGATGCCGGCAACACCGACGCAAACGTGGCCGAAGCATTCCGCCACATCGTGAAAATATTCCGCGAAGAAAACGTCACTAACGTCAAGTGGGTATGGACCACCAACGCCTCGAACCAGGGCAGCGGAACCACGCTCACGGGCAACTACCCCGGCGACGAATACGTGGACTACATCTCCATCGACGGCTACAACTGGGGCAAATGCCAGAGCTGGTCCAGCTGGCAGACGTTCTCGCAGGTTTTCAAGAAGGCCTACAACGCGCTCGCGAACATCGACAAACCGCTGTTCATCGCCGAAATCTCCAGTTCCGAACTGGGCGGAAACAAGGCCGAATGGATTACCGACATGTTCGAGCACTTCGCCACGGACTTCTCCCGCGTTTTCGCGGTGATGTGGTTCAGCCAGAGCAAGGAAGCGAACGAAGGCGACTGGGCGCTCAACACCTCGCAGGAGGCCGTGGACGCTTGGAAGGCCGGCATCGCCAAGATGAAGGCGATGGAGCCCACCTCTTCCAGCAGCCAGGACATAAGCTCAAGTTCTTTGAGCGATAACACGGGTATCATAATTAACGGGAGGGCCACCGGCAACTCCTTTCGCCTGCAAGACGGCAAGCTCTACATGCAAACAAGCAAGCCCATAAAGGCAAGTGTCGTGCAGTTCGACTACCAGGGCCGCATTTTGTGGCAGAGCGCCGTGCAGCACTTTACTCCGGGCGTACACGCCATTGACGCACCCGAGGCAAGTACACGGAGCATTTACAAGCTTTCCATTAAACAATAAACATCCCTCCAATCCAAACAACAAAAAATCCCGAAAGATTCTCCTTCCGGGATTTTTTTGATTGATTTGACGGCGATGCTTCTACTTCTTTATGCAACGGATGGCAAGTCCAACGCTAAAATTACCGGGGTAAGCCAACATTCCTGAGTTTTTAGAAGTGAATGAGATGTAAAGAGGTCTATTGAGATATGCCGTAGATGTCCAAAAGAATGCACGTGATTTGTCCGCATTCTTATATCCATCACCATTAAGCTTTCTTCCCGTAGGAAGAATATTGAATCCGTAAGGGTCGTTATTCCTCAATAGAGAAAATCTTTCCTGCGAGAAGCTTCCGGATAGCCTTCGAAAGCTTGGACTCGTTGGTCAGCTTGTCCGTATTCACGGTCTTCTTTTCTCCCTCCATATCGAAAGCAAGGGTGGCGCCGTCGGTGGTAACATCCATCTTGACCTTCGCCCCCATCACGATCGGCACATTCACATCGTCATGACCCGCCGGGAACCCGCATATAACCGGGATATTGTACTTCTTCAAATACTTGGAGAGCAGTTCCTCGGCCGTTTCAAATTTCAAATCCGCGTCGGATTCCGACTCTACGAACTCGCCCAGGATAACCCCCTTCACATTTTCCATCACGCCGTGCAATTCAAGGCTATTGAACATGCGGTCGATATTATGGAACGACTCGCCCACCTCTTCCATAAAGAGGATAATCCCATCGTTCGAAAAAACATCGATATCGCTTGCACCCACCAGCGGAACGAAAGTTGCCATGTTGCCGCCCACCAAAATGCCCTCAGCTTTGCCTGTCTGGTTAAGCTTATGCTTCGGCACCTTGTACGTGGGCACCGTTCCCTTGAGCAAGTCCCGCACAAGTGTGCTGTTGTCATCGGTGCCACCGGTCTTTGCGATAAACGAGCTCATAGTACCATGAATACTCATCACGCCAGCCTTTGTTTCCATGGCGTGTAGCGTGGTAATGTCGCTGAACCCAATCAGCCACTTGGGATTGTCCTTCACCAGTTTCTGGTCGATGTAGTCCACCAGCTGGATAGTGCCGTAGCCACCGCGGTTACAGAGAATCGCCTTGATGCTCGTGTCCTTGAGGGCTGCAATAAAGTCATCGGCGCGTTCCTGAACCGTACCTGCATACTTACCAGCGTCCAACTTGCCCACATTCTTACCAATCTCGGGCACAAAACCCCAGGCCTTTATAGCCTCAGCCGTCTTCTGGATATTGGAATCGGGCGTGCTGTACGAAGGCGAAAGCAAGGCCACCTTATCGCCCGGCTTCAGGAATGCCGGCGTCACATTTCCAACGACAGGAGCCGCATCGTTATCGTCCGTCGATCCGCTGGAAACGTTGCTGCAAGCGACGAGGAGAAAAGACGCAGCAATTAAGATCAGAGATTTCTTTTTAACACCCATGATAAAACCCCATTTATTTTTTCAAATGTAAAAATAACAGAAAAGGTCCCGTTTAAACGGGACCCTTCTCTAGGATAATTCTGTGCTAAACAAGAATTAGAAACGGAAGTGAGCGAAAGCCTTGTTGGCTTCGGCCATCTTGTGCGTGTCGTTCTTCTTGCGGACAGCGTTGCCTTCGCCGTTCTTGGCAGCAACCAGTTCGGCAGCCAGACGGTCAGCCATGTTGGCTTCGTTACGGCTACGGGCGGCATCGAGCAGCCAGCGGAGGGCGAGAGCCTTGGCGCGGTCCGGGGCAACTTCCATAGGAACCTGGTAGTTGGCACCACCGACGCGGCGAGACTTAACTTCGACCTTGGGCTTGATATTGTCGAGGCAGATTTCGAACTTCTCGAGCGGAGTCTCGGGACCTTCGAGCTTCTGGCCAAGCTTTTCGAGAGCAGTGTAGACGATCTGTTCAGCGATGGTCTTCTTGCCCTGCTTGAGCACCACACCGACGAGTTCGGTAACGAGAGTGGACTTGTAACGCGGATCCGGGAGGATAGAGCGATGGAGAGCCTTTCTTCTTCTAGACATATTCTACTTCCTTACTTCTTTGCCGGAGCGGCGCCTTTCTTCTTAACACCATACTTGGAACGGCCGTTCTGACGACCATTGACGGCCTGGGTATCCAGGGCGCCACGAATGATGTGGTAACGAACACCGGGAACGTCCTTCACACGACCACCGCGGATGAGCACAATGGAGTGTTCCTGGAGGTTATGGCCTTCACCGGGGATGTAGGCGGTAACTTCCATCTTGTTGGACAAGCGCACACGAGCGATCTTACGAAGAGCAGAGTTCGGCTTCTTCGGGGTGCTGGTGTACACACGGGTGCAGACGCCACGCTTTTGCGGGCAGGACTTCAAGGCCACAGAAGCGGTCTTGTTGCTGATTTGTTCGCGTCCGTTACGGACGAGCTGTTGAATAGTAGGCACTATTAATCTCCTAGATTTTGGAGTGCAAATATAGTTTTTTTTCCAAAGTTTTCAAGTACGGGTCCGAATTACTCCATTTCTTCTTCGTCAGAAGTCCCGATTTCGTTATCCAGCATCTGGATAGCGCCGTCGGTGCTGTAGTGTTCGGCCTGTACCGCTTGCAAGCGTTTCCTTTCTTCCGCCTCGGCATCGGCATCGACCACCTGGACGTTCCTCAGGTGGCGGGCACCGGTTCCGCACGGAATCAGACGACCCATAATCACGTTTTCCTTAAGGCCCATGAGCGGGTCCACGCTACCTTCGATGGAAGCGCGGGTAAGGATCTTGGTGGTCTCCTGGAACGAGCAGGCAGAGATGAAGCTGTCTGTCGCCAAAGAGGCCTTCGTGATACCAAGGAGCATCGGCGTAAAGGTCGCCGGCGTCTTGCCAGCCGCAATCAACTGATCGTTGATAGCGCGAAGACGTGCCTTGGAGATTTCTTCGTCCGGAAGCAGTTCAGAATCACCGGCATCCTTGACCTTCACCTTACGCATCATCTGGCGCACGATACATTCGATGTGCTTATCTGCGATAGCCACACCCTGCAGGCGGTACACCGCCTGAATTTCGTTCACCAAGTGACGCTGGACATCTTCGGGTCCAAGAACGTCGAGGATATCGTGGGGATCCACGCTACCTTCGCTGATTTTCTGACCAGCACGGACACGGTCACCTTCATTGACCGCCAGATGCACGCCATGGGGAACCAGCACTTCCTCCTTCTTGTCGTCCATCTGAATGATAACTTTCTGGTTTCCACGGACGTCGTCGCCGTAAGAGACGAGACCGTCAATGGGGGCGATAAAGGCCTTGTTCTTCGGGCAGCGAGCTTCGAAGAGTTCAGCCACGCGGGGAAGACCACCCGTAATGTCGCGGGTCTTACCAGCGGCACGGGGCAGCTTGGCCACGGTCTGACCGATGGTCACGGAATCCCCGTCCTTTACCGTCAAAATAGCACCGTCGGGGAGCATGAAGTGGCCAATCTTGTTGTTGCCTGCATCCATGATGCTGATAGCGGGGCGGCGCTTACCGCGCTTGTCGCTAATGACAATCCAAGTTTCGACTTCAGTCACTTCGTCCTTTTCGACGCGGAACGTAGCGTTTTCCACCAAGTCGATAAACTTGATTGTACCGGCCACGTTACTGATAATGGGGCTGTTATACGGATCCCATTCGAACATTTCCTGTCCCTTCTGGACAGTGTCGTTGTTGGCGACCTTCAGGATGGCGCCATACGGAATCTGGTAACGACCCTTGTTAATTCCTGTAGTATCGAAGATCACCAGTTCGCCCATGCGGCTCACCACAACCTTCTGGCCATCATGATCGACGGTTTCCACCTGTTCGAGTTCGATGTGGCCATCCACGGAAGCCTTCTTGTTGTTCTCGACAGTGAGACGAGAAGAAGCACCACCGATATGGAAGGTACGAAGGGTAAGCTGCGTACCCGGTTCACCGATGGACTGTGCAGCGAGCACACCCACGGCTTCGCCCAGGTCAACCGGACGACCGGAAGCCAGCATACGGCCATAGCACTTGGCGCAGACACCGTTGCGGGATTCGCAGGTAAGCACGGAACGCATGGTGATGTGTTCCAGACCGGAAGCGGAAATCTTCGGCAGGTCGCGTTCGGTAACGAGCTCGCCAGCCTTCACAATCACTTCGCCGGTCACAGGATGCTTGATATCTTCAATGGGAGCGCGACCCAGCAGACGTTCTTCCAGAGGAATCACGGTATCGTCACCATCCTTGAAGGCGGAAACTTCGATACCCTGGGTAGTGCCGCAGTCAGCTTCGGTAACAACGAGGTCCTGACCCACGTCAACAAGACGACGAGTCAAGTAACCAGCGTCAGCCGTCTTAAGAGCAGTATCGGCCAGACCCTTACGGGCACCGTGAGACGAAATGAAGTATTCCATCACGTTCAGGCCTTCACGGAAGCAGGACTTAATCGGGTTCTCGATAACTTCCTGACCGCCCAGCTGCTTGATAGGCTTCTGCATCAGACCACGCATACCGGACAGCTGCTTAATCTGTTCACGGCTACCACGAGCGCCGGAGTCGGCCATCATGTAGACGGGGTTGAATCCGTCACGATCGTGGGAAAGCAAATCCCACTGCTTGGCAGCAACGTCAGATGTGGTCTTGGACCACACGTCAATAATCTGGTTATAACGTTCACCATCGGTAATGACACCGTCTTCGTAGAGGCTACGAATCTGGTTGACCTTTTCGGTGGCGGCATCCAGCATGGCCTGCTTCTCTTCAGGGATCACCATTTCGGCGATAGCCACAGAAGAACCAGCACGGGTTGCCCACTGGTAACCGTTAGCCTTCAGGTTATCCAGGTAATCCACGGTCACGCGGTTACCGGTACGGCGATACAAATCATCAATGGACTTCGCAATCACCTTCTTGCCGAAGGTCTCGTTAGCGTAGCCCAGTTCAGGAGGAACAAATTCGTTAAAGATGATACGACCGACAGTGGTCTTGATAACGTTCACGTCCTTCAAGGTGAGGAACTTGATCTTTTCACCAGCCTTGACGGAGACTTCGATATTGCCGTTGTCGTCAGCGCTTTCACGCAGGCAGACGCAATCCTTCTCCAGGGCACCCATGTAGATCTTGCGACCGGCAGGGAGACGCAGGTAAACGTTAGCGTTCAGATCCACCACGCCGTTTTCGTAAGCACGGACGGCTTCGGCGGGGTCGTAGAAATGCATGCCTTCGCCCTTGCGACCCGGACGGGGCTTGGTCAGGTAATACAGACCGAGCACGATATCCTGGCCCGGCACAGCGATAGGCTGACCGGAAGCGGGGTGCAGGATGTTGTTGGAAGAAAGCATGAGCACGCGGCATTCCAGCTGGGTCTCAAAAGACAGCGGGAGGTGCACAGCCATCTGGTCACCGTCGAAGTCCGCGTTGAATGCGGTACAGACGAGGGGGTGCAGGCGGATGGCGTTACCTTCGATCAGTTTCGGATAGAAGGCCTGGATACCCAAGCGGTGCAGCGTAGGAGCACGGTTAAGCATCACCGGGTGGTCCTCGATGATTTCTTCGAGGATATCCCACACTTCAGGGCGTTCAGCATCAACGTACTTCTTGGCAGACTTGAGGGTATAGACAATACCATCTTCTTCCAAGCGCTGGATAATGAAAGGCTTATACAGTTCCAAAGCCATACGCTTCGGAAGACCGCACTGGTGCATTTTCAGTTCCGGGCCGACCACGATCACGGAACGGCCGGAGTAGTCCACACGCTTACCGAGCAAGTTCATACGGAAGCGGCCCTGCTTACCCTTCAACAGTTCAGCGAGGCTCTTGAGCGGACGGGCGCCACCTGCACGGGCACTGCGACGACCACTGTCGAACAGCTGGTCCACGGCCTCCTGCAGCATGCGCTTTTCGTTGCACAAAATCACGTTAGGAGCACGGATGTCAATCAACTTTTTCAAGCGGTTGTTACGGTTGATGACACGGCGATAAAGTTCGTTCAAGTCAGAAGTAGCGAAACGGCCACCTTCCAGCGGAACGAGAGGACGCAGATCAGGCGGAATCACCGGAAGCACGTCCAGAATCATCCAAGACGGCTGGTTGGCAAGCAGGCGAACTTCGTTCGGATACTTGCGGCGGAATTCTTCGTAGGCGTCGGCCAGCACAAAGTTGTCGTGCTTGGTCTCGTAATCAGCCTTGAATTCGGCAACAGCTTCAGCCAGGCCCTTGAGCCAAGCCTTACCCGCATCGCGGGAGCCATCGGGATTGTTGTAATAGCTACGGAAGCTTTCCATCTGGGACTTCTTGAAAGCTTCCACGATCTTCAGGCGCTTCACGGATTCGTCGCGCTTGGTCTTGGACTTAGAAGTAGCCTGAAGACGGAGTTCCTCAGAAAGCTTGGTCAGGTCAAGACGGTCCAGCAACTGCTTGATAGCAGAAGCACCCATCTTGGCGTCGAACTTACGGCCTTCGGCCACCAGATCCTGATACTGGGCCTCGTCAATAAGGGCGCGTTCTTCCAAGTCGGTGTCACCCGGATCGATCACTACGTACTTTTCGTAGTAGATAACGTGTTCCAGGTCCTTGGTGTTCAGGTTCAAAAGGGCACCGATGACACAGGGCTGGTTCTTCACGAACCAGGTATGAGCCAGAGGAATGGAAAGTTCAATATGGCCCATGCGTTCACGACGGACCTTGGAGTGGGTTACTTCCACACCGCAACGGTCGCAGATAACGCCCTTGTAGCGCACGCGCTTGAACTTACCGCAGTTACATTCCCAGTTCTTGACCGGTCCAAAGATCTTTTCGCAGAAAAGACCATCGCGCTCAGGCTTGAAGGAGCGGTAGTTGATGGTTTCCGGCTTGGTCACTTCACCATACGACCAATAACGGATCAGGTCCGGAGCGGCGAGATGTATGGAAATATCGCCAGTATTTTCAGTCTGTTCAATCATTTCTTCAGACATATTACCTATCTCCAGTGGTCTCGATGTCAAGACCCAAAGAATGAACTTCGCGAATCATAACGTTGAAGGATTCGGGAATGCCGGGCTTCGGAGTGTTCTTGCCATGAACAATGGCGTCATACACCATAGAACGTCCAGTAACATCGTCAGACTTGACGGTGAGGAGTTCCTGCAAGGTGTAAGCAGCACCGTAAGCTTCCATAGCCCACACTTCCATTTCACCGAAGCGCTGACCACCGAACTGGCTCTTACCGCCAAGGGGCTGCTGCGTCACCAGGGCGTAGCTACCGATAGAACGAGCGTGAATCTTGTCGTCTACCAAGTGGCCCAGCTTCAGGTAGTACATGTAACCGATGGTCACCGGGTTCAAGAAAGCTTCACCGGTACGGCCATCATAGAGTTTGGCCTTACCGATAATCTTGTTGTTGTCCGGATCCATCTCGTAGTTGACAATGGGGTTCTTCTGGTAAGCCTTTTCCAGTTCCTTGCAAATGTCTTCGAACTTTGCACCGTCAAACACGGGGGTAGAAACCTTGAAGCCGAGAGTCTTAGCTGCCCAGCCCAGGTGAACTTCAAGCACCTGACCGATGTTCATACGAGAAGGCACGCCCAGGGGGTTCAGAAGAATCTGGAGCGGACGACCATCTTCGGTGAACGGCATGTCTTCCACAGGCACGATCTTGGAGACCACACCCTTGTTACCGTGACGACCGGCCATCTTGTCACCGATGGAGAGGCAGCGCTTCTTAGCAATGTAAACCTTGACGCTCTTGAGAACGCCGGGCTTGAGTTCGTCGCCCTTCGTGACCTTGTCGATTTCCTTTTCCATGGTGCGGGTAAGGGTATCGAGGTTGTCGCGAGCAACGAGAACGAGAGAGAGCACCATTTCCTGGAGTTCATCGTCACCGGTCACAAACGTAGAGGCCGGAGAAACCTTGGTCACGTCCAGCATGGCGAGGTTCTGCTCGTTGTAAATCTGACCTTCGCGGATCAGGAGCTCGTGAGTTTCGTTGTCCATCACCTTGCCGGCGGCCTTGCCAGCCAGGAGTTCGAACAAGTGTTCGCGGCAAGCAGCCTTGATCTTGTCAATCTGGGCCTGGAAATTGGAGCGGATTTCTTCGATGGTCTCCGCATCCTTTTCCTTGCTCTTCTTGTCGCTCTTGTCCTTCTTGCTGAAGACGCGGGTTTCGAGCACGACGCCCTTCATTCCCGGAGGAGCCTTCAGAGAAGAATCGCGAACATCACCGGCCTTTTCGCCGAAGATGGCGCGGAGCAAGCGTTCTTCCGGAGTAAGTTCCGTTTCGCCCTTCGGGGTCACCTTACCAACGAGAATATCGTCGGCATTGACTTCGGCACCCACGCGGATCACGCCGTTTTCGTCCAGATTACGGAGAGCTTCTTCGCCCACGTTGGGGATTTCACGAGTGAGCTCTTCGGGGCCACGCTTGGTGTCGCGAACTTCCAGCTCGTACTCTTCGATATGGATAGAAGTAAAGGTATCCTTGATGGCCAGTTCTTCAGAGATGATAACGGCGTCTTCGTAGTTGTAACCGTTCCAGGGGAGGAAGCCGATAAGGATGTTCTTACCCAGAGCCAGTTCACCGTGGTCGGTAGACACGCCGTCGGCAAGCACGTCGCCAGCCTTGACGAAGTCACCCACATTCACGATAGGCTTCTGGTTGATGCAGGAATCCTGGTTAGAACGCTCGAACTTGCGGAGCGTGTAGTTGTCAATAGGATCCTTGCCGAGGAATTCAAAATTCTCGCCGAGGCCGGTGAGGGGCTCAAAGTTGCCATTCACCATGTTGCCACGCTGCACGGTAACGGTGCGGGCGTCCACGAAGGTCACCTTACCGTCGTGCTTGGCGCGAACCACCGTACCCGAGTCAAGGGCGGCACGGCGTTCCAGGCCGGTACCCACCACGGGGGCTTCGGCACGGAGCAGAGGCACAGCCTGACGCTGCATGTTAGAGCCCATCAAGGCGCGGTTAGCATCGTCATGTTCCAGGAACGGGATAAGACCTGCAGCCACGGACACGATCTGCATCGGAGCCACGTCCATAAGATCAATGTGGTCCGTCTCGGTATCGCCAATAGCGATGCTGTCCTGACGAAGCAGGTGCGGGTATTCGCTCTTGTCGCGGACGATGACGTATTCTTCCTTGAAGCGGTTGTCTTCGGTGAGCTCGGTAGAAGCCGGAGCCACCTTGAAGGAATCTTCTTCGTCGGCGGTGAGATAAGTGATAAAGTCAGAAACGATCTGTTCAACCGCAGAACCCTTCTGCACGTAGTCGGGCTTGCCATTGAAGCTATCCAAGACAAAGCCGTTCTTGCAGTAAGAGGTATTGCCGTCAGCGTCCTTGATTTCGAAAACCTTGTTCACAAAGCTATCGAACAGGTCACGCTGGCGATTGTCCAGATTCATGCGGACTTCGTCCATTTCCTTCTTGGAAAGTTCCAGCTGCACAAACAGGTGGGGATCATGGACAAAGCCCTTGAAAATGCCAAAGTGCCACTTTTCTTCGGGGAACATGCACTTGTTGCCATTGGCATCGGCAAATTCCACCAAGCCCACAATACGGTACGGGGTTTCAATAAAGCCAAAGTGGTTCACCACGGCGAAAGAAGCGAGAGAGTTGATAAGACCGATGTTCGGTCCTTCAGGAGTCTCGATCGGGCAGAGACGGCCGTAGTGGGTATAGTGAACGTCACGGACTTCGAAGCCGGCGCGTTCGCGAGAAAGACCACCGGGACCGAGAGCAGAGAGACGACGCTTGTGAGTGAGCTCAGAAAGCGGGTTCATCTGGTCCATGAACTGAGAAAGCTGAGAAGAACCGAAGAAGGACTGGACCACGGAGGACACCATGCGGGTGTTCACCAAGTCACGAGGAGTGGTCTGCTCTTCGTCGGAATGGAGAGAAAGGTTCTCGCGGATCACGCGAGACATACGGGAAAGGCCAACGGAAATCTGGCCCGCCAAAAGTTCGCCCACAGAACGGGTGCGGCGGTTGCCCAAGTGGTCGATATCGTCCAGGGCGTATCCGGAGGCTCCGTCATAGAGACCCACCATGTATTCGATGATGGCAAGGAAGTCTGCCTTGCTCATGGTCATGGTAGAGAGGCTCGGAATCTTCAGGTCCTGCATGTTGAACTGTTCGGAAACAGTCTTGAGGATACCGAGGATTTCCTGAGTGTAAACCTTGTTGTTCAAGCGGTAGCGACCCACCTCGCCCAAGTCGTACTTGCGGGGATCGTTCAGGAACAGGCCTTCAAAGTAAAGGCGTGCAGCTTCGTCGTTAGGAGCTTCGTCCTGCTGCTGGTGAGTCACCGAGTAGATGGCGCGGAGAGCTTCACCCTTGGACTTAGTCTTATCGGCAGCCAAGGTGTAGTGGATGAGCAGGTTTTCTTCTTCCTTAGAGAGGAGAGTAACCTTTTCCACCTTGTTTTCAAGCAAGCATTCCAGCTTCTTGTCATCAATAACGGTGTTGGCCTCGACAATCACTTCGCCGGTAGAAGAGTCCACCACATCGCTGAAGATGATACGGTCGATAAGCACAGACTTGCCGTTTTCGTCAAA
Source organism: Fibrobacter sp. (assembly GCA_017475045.1). Lineage (GTDB taxonomy): Bacteria > Fibrobacterota > Fibrobacteria > Fibrobacterales > Fibrobacteraceae > Fibrobacter. The sequence goes on from JAFVGH010000094.1 coordinate 13,508, forward strand.
TTCGTTCGCCAGGTCCTGCACGGAGACTTCTTCGGTCTTCTTGTAGAACAGGTTCAAGATATCCTGCGTGGTTTCGAAGCCGATGCTACGAAGCATGGCAGTAGCCGCAAGCTTCTTCTTACGGTCGATGATCAGGTAAAGAACGTCACCTTCGGTATTGAATTCCACCCAAGCACCGCGATGAGGAATGATACGGCTCTTGTAGTCGGAACGACCGTTGGGTTGCATTTCTTCGTCGAAGCTCACACCAGGAGAACGGTGCAGCTGGGACACGACCACGCGTTCAGCACCATTGACGATAAAGGTGCCGTTTTCGGTCATGATGGGAAGTTCGCAAATCAAGACGTCGTTCTTGACTTCTTCCTTCAGCTTGCGGTCTTCGCCATCTTTCTCGAAAATGCGGAGGGCCAGCGTCGCGTAGAGCTCCATGCTATAGGTGAGCCCACGCTCGCGACATTCAGGGATGCTGTATTTCGGGATGCCGAAATAGTACTTTTCGTATTCCAGGGAATAGAGACCATTCTGGTCGGTAATCGGGAAGATGTCCTGGAAAACCCGCTCCAGACCGACTTTCATCCTCTTTTCTTGAGGAATGTTGGCCTGAAGGAATTGCTCGTACGATGCCTTCTGGACTTCGATCAAGTAGGGAAGTTCCAGCTGGAATCTGTTGGAGGAATAACTCTTTCGCTCCGTTGTCATTAGAAATACCTCATCCGGTGAAGGGCCTGATTAGATAAAAACACCAAAAGCCCGCACTCGCGTGCAGGCGATTGGAAAGAGCAGTTCAAAGAACTGAGAGCATTACTTGAGGGTAACCTTTGCTCCGAGTTCTTCGAGTTTCTTCTTGAGAGCTTCGGCGTCGGCCTTAGGAGCGGCTTCCTTGATGACGCTGTTAGCAGTCTCAACGACCTTCTTGGCTTCGGCGAGGCCGAGACCGGTGATAGCGCGAACTTCCTTAAGGACGTTCATCTTCTGAGCGCCGCATTCGACGAGGATCACGTCGAATTCAGTCTTCTCTTCAGCAGGAGCAGCAGCAGCGGCGGCCATTACGACAGCGCCACCGGCAGCAGCTTCGATGCCGTGAGTTTCCTTGAGGTAGTCAGCCAAAGCCTTGGCTTCGAGAAGGGTAAGACCAACAATTTGATCGCCCAGTGCCTTGATATCAGTTGCCATGATGTGTTTCTCCGATTATTCCGTTTAAAAGTTTTGGTTTGTGGTTTGTTGTTAAGCTTCCGGTGCTGCGGCAGCTTCAGGAGCTGCGGCTTCGGAACCCGATTCTTTTTCCAGCTTTTCCTGGAGGGTCTTGATTTGACCGGCAATCGTGGAGCCCGGTCCGAGAGCCATAGAGACGATCATAGCGATCATTCCCTTACGATCCGGGATCTTAGCGAGGTTCACGACTTCGGAGCCAGGCATCGGCTTACCATCGAGGTAGATGCTCTTGGCGACCAAGAAATCAGGATTTGCTTTGTGGAATGCTTCAATTTCGCGGGCAGGCAGAAGAGGATCTTCTTCGAAACCAACCATCACGGATGTTGCTCCGGTCAGCTGGTCATCGAGACCTTCAACCTTGAGGGCGGCAAGCACGCGCTTCAGAAGAGTGTTCTTCACAGCGTGGTACTTAACTCCCTTTGCAGCGAGAGCCTTACGCAGGGCATTGTCCTTTTCGACAGTGATGCCCTGGAAATTGAGCAGATAGACGGCGGTGGCGTCCTTGAACGACTCGACGAGAGCGTCCACGGTCTGTTGTTTTTTAACTACAGCTTTCATGGTTCCTCCTAGCGCGTCAGTGCCATATCAAGTTTGATGCCCGGGGCCATCGTAGCCGTCAGAGTGAGGCTCTTGATGTAAGTGCCCTTAGAAGACTGGGGCTTGTTCTTAACCACAGAGTCGATAACGGTCTTGGCATTTTCAGCCAGCTGTTCGACACTGAAGGAGAGCTTGCCTACAGGAGCGTGGACGTTGGCGCCCTTGTCAACGCGGTACTGAATCTTACCGGCCTTGAGTTCCTTGACGGTCTGGGCGACGTTAACAGTCACCGTACCAGCCTTGGGGCTCGGCATCATACCACGAGGACCGAGAACACGAGCCACCTTACTAATCACCGGCATCATGTCGGGAGTAGCAACGACGGAATCGAATTCCAGCCATCCTTCCTGTATCTTCTGAACCAAGTCAGCACCGCCAGCATAGTCAGCGCCTGCGTTCTTTGCAACTTCAATGTTATTGTCCTTGCAGAACACGAGAACGCGGACCTGACGACCGGTACCATGCGGCAGCACAACCGTGCCACGAACCACTTGGTCGGAATGTTTTGGGTCCACACCGAGGTTGAAGTGCACTTCGACCGTCTGGTCGAACTTCACCTCGGACTTTTTTAGGATTTCGATTGCTTCGCTCAGACCATAAGCCTTGTTACGGTCGAAAGCTTCGGCAACCTTCTTGTATTTTTTTCCTCTGAACATGAAATTTTCCTGTCAGATACGTAACGGTGAATTACCTGCCTCAGTCAACCACTTCAACGCCCATGGAACGAGCAGTGCCCGCAACCATGCGCATAGCGGCTTCGAGGTCGATTGTGTTTAGATCCGGCATCTTCTTTTGGGCGATATCCTGGACCTGGGCCTTGGTGATCTTTGCAACCTTTTTACGGTTGGGTTCACCAGAGCCGCTCTCGATTCCGGCAGCCTTCTTGATGAGGGCCGGGACCGGCGATACCTTCGTGATGAAGGTAAAGCTCTTGTCAGCATAGACCGTAATAACGACCGGGATAATCATTCCCTTGTCGTTCTGGGTCTTAGCGTTAAACTGTTTGCAGAACTCCATGATGTTCACACCCTTCTGACCAAGGGCGGGACCTACCGGGGGAGCCGGGTTAGCGGCGCCGGCGGGAATCTGGAGCTTAATATAACCTGTGATTTTCTTTGCCACTGTGTTATCTCCGTTGCAAAAACCGTACCATTAAGCGTCAGCGGACTCGACCTGGTTGAAGCCGAGTTCCACAGGCGTAGAACGACCGAAAACGGAAACCATGACCTTGATCTTGGTCTTGTCTTCCATAATCTCATCTACGACGCCCACAAAGCCCTTGAAAGGACCTTCCTTGATGCAGACATTATCGCCAATAGTGTACGGGATTTGGATCTCGCCTCCAATGGAATCTTCAGGATTGACTCCCAGGAGACGATCGACCTCGCTCTGTTGAAGCGGAATGGGGACCCGGCTAGTCCGGGTCATTCCGGCGAAATGGGTGACGCCATTGATGGTCGACACCAGGTGCTGGGTGAGCTCGTCCAGCTCCATTTCAATGATGATATAAGCAGGAAAAAGGTTCTGAATAGAAGTACGACGCTTGCCGCGGACATTGCTGACCACTTCACGCGTCGGTACGATAATCTGTCCGAACTTGTCTTGAACGCCTTCGCGTTCAATCATCTGCTCGATGTGCTTTTTGATATTGTTTTCTTGGCCCGAGAAGGTATGGATGGCGTACCAGCGTTTCATTTGCTAGCCCCTCCCCATAATCTTGTCGATAACCCAAGAGAGACCAACATCAAGACCGGCAATATAACAACCCATAATGACGCTGAAGAGCATCACCACGAGAGTCGAACCCTTGAGTTCTTCCCAAGTAGGCCAAGTGACCTTCTGCAATTCCTGGATAGACTCTTTCACATATTGCTGGATCTTACGCATAATGACTCCTGAGGAAGCGAGCAGGTCGGGAGGGACTCGAACCCCCAACCAACGGTTTTGGAGACCGTGACTCTACCAATTGAGCTACCGACCTATGTCGAATTCCTTACTTGGATTCCTTGTGAACGGTATGCTTGCGGCAGAACCGGCAGTACTTCTTGTACTCCACGCGGGAGGGGTGAAGACGCTTGTTCTTGTCGCAATCATAGTTGCGCTGATTGCATTCTGTGCATTCGAGCACGATGAGTTCTCTAGGCATGTCTTACTCTATTACTTGATGATTTCGGTTACAGAGCCAGCACCAACGGTACGGCCACCTTCACGGATAGCGAAGCGGAGCTGCTTTTCCATGGCGATGGGGGCGATCAGGTTCACGTGGATGGTAACGGTGTCACCCGGGGTAACCATCTCGACACCTTCAGGGAGCTGGATGGTGCCGGTCACGTCGGTGGTGCGGAAGTAGAACTGAGGA
>JAFVGH010000095.1 GCA_017475045.1 Fibrobacter sp.
TAGGTGCCGCCGGTGAGGACGGCGAAGAAGCGGCACATGAACTCGCAGTCTTTGGAGGGGCTGCTGCAGAAGACGGGGATGAGCTTGATGCCTTGCTTGGCGTACTCGCGGACGGAGGCCTGGAGGCTTTCGACGACGCCCTGGTGGCCCTTGTGGGCGGGGGCGTCCAGGACGAGGAAGGCGATGCGGGCGCGGGCCGAGGTGTTCCAGGCGAGGTTCTGCAGGCCGGTTTCCAGGGCCGTATGGACGGCTTCCGGGAGGTCGCCGCCGCCGGTGGCGTGCTGCATGGCGATATATTGGATGGTCTTGCGGTAGTCGTCCGTGAAGGGGGAGAATTTGGTCACGTACTCATCCTCCGTATCCCGGTAGAAGACGGCGGCGGTGCGGAGTTCGACTTCGCCCAGGCCGCTTTTGGCGCGGTCCAGGATGTCCATGAGGTCCTTCTTGAGGAAGTCGATCTCGTCGCCCATGGAGCCGGTGGCATCCACGATGAAGGCGATGTCGGCGCGTTTTTCCGCCGCCTTGGCCTTGTCCAGGATGTAGAAGTTCACCTCGGCCTCTTCCTGCTGGACGTTCCAGGGGGAGAGTTTCGGGGCCGATGCCTGGGGCTTTCCGTCGATGGTGAGGACCAGGTTATCCGTGCCCGCCTGGGCGTGGAACGGATCCACCCAAAGGTCCGCTTCGCCCTGGTTGTCCGTGAGCGTGCTCCAGAGGACTTTCTGGTCTGCTCCAGGGTGATGCGAAGGGCGGGGAGCCGCTTGCCGGCGGCGTCCGCGACGCGGACGGCCACCCGGCGCGGCGTGTACATCCGCCAGAACTCCGACATGCCGCTGTAGTCTTTCGAAACCATCAGCCCGCTCCAGAAGTCCCAGTGGGCCAGGTCGTTCCATTCACCGGCCGTGAGGACGCCGGCCTTTCCGCCGGGCCGTCCCTGGCCGCCGGGCGGAAAGCCCATGGGAGCACTGCCCTCCATCTTGTCCATGGAATACATCCCGTCCGTCTCGCCCGGGCTCACCTCGTAGACCGAGCAGGAAACCAGGCCCAGAAGGCCCGCCAGCGCAAGCAGTATCGACTTTTTCATCATGTTCCATTCTTTGGATTCCGGAAAGAAAACCCACCCGTGGCCCGAACCTTGCATCAAAGGAAGCGAAAAATTTGCGGAAAACGGAAAAAAACGATATTTTTGAACGATTAATAATTTAAGTTTCGCAAGTGATTTAGGCCGCCGGTTGTAGGGCCTCGAAGGCCTTTCGGACGGCATTAAGTTCTTTGTTATTGTTGTTAATGATGGCACGCATCATCTCGTCCTGGTCGAAGTGGAAGGCTTCCGCGATGGTTTGGAGAACATCCATGAGGATCCCCCAGATCTTCTCGGTGACGGTCAGTTCAACGGATGCCTGCGTCACATCGCGGAACACGCCACCGATGGTCTCGTATGACTCATATCGTTTGACATATCCGAGGATGTTGTACTGCAGCATACAGAGCGAGATGGATGCAATCTGGGACGCAAAGTCACGGCATTGGCATTTTCCAAGATTGAGAAGCCTTTTGGCCTCGGCGAACGAGACTTCGATGGCCCAGCGCATAGAGTATATTTTGTACGCTTCATAGGCGCCAAGGGCGGTATTTGTGGAAAGCAGCGCATTCCAATCGCCCTTCTTGCCATTGCGATAGAAAAAGAGTTTAACGGGTGTTCCGGCAAATGTGGCCGCCACCTCACAGTAATATAAACGATAATGTCTGGAGTATTTGACATGGCCCTTCCGCTTGGATTCCCTGGCTATGATGGCATTCGCCGTCATGGCCCCATCGGCCGTGTCATACTTGGTCTTGGACAATTTGATCATGCCCAGAAGATGGCATCCGATATGCCTGGAACGCACGAACTTCACCAGTTCCTTGCTGGTGAACCAACTGTCCACCAGGAGGTAATCGAACCTTATCCCTTCAAGGATGGCGCGTTTTACCATACGGATGAGATTGTCGATCTTGCTCTGGAAGTATTCCTCAGACCGCTTTGCGGCGCGGCTGTCCGCATCGCGCTCCTTGCTGTATCTGGCATCCAGTTGCTTCTGTGTCAGGCCCTGCGGCTTGGCGGGTTTCTTCCCCATTTCACCCTGGAGTGTGAAGTCCACGAAGGTCTGCGTCTTTCCATCCGTGAACAGGAGGAACAGTCCTTTGTAGCCAAGGATGCTCGCGTGCTTGATATGGGAGAAGATACGGCCAAGGAGCTCTCCCTTGCGGCCGGTCTTCGGAAAGTCGGTGTCATCCGCAATCAGGCAGTGGGTATCCGTGCTTTTGACGGAGTCGCTCCGCATGGCGATGCGGCTCAGGAGCCTACGGTTGAAGCTGTACACTACTTGCCGCCAGTTGATGTCCTCGTTGGACAGGAACCTGTAGAACATGTCTTTCTTGCAGGTGAACATCTGACCGAGGACGCTACCGGCGAAGTTGAGACTATTTTTGATGGCAAAGAACGGGAACAGGACCATCAGCTCAAGGACCTGGCTGGCTGTGAACTTGCAGTTCGCAGCCTTGGCAAAGTCCATTTGCCTGTGGTTAAGCGTGATGTGAGACATTACGGTCATGATTCCCTGGATCGCCTTCGTATTGTTACTTTCAGCAAAAAAGCTGTTGAGTTCCGAGATTATATGCCTATCTTTGTTCATGCTAAGGGGTGCTATATTACGTTGTTTGGCGACACTAATATAGTGATAATCAATGAGATATGCAATATTTCTCAGAGATGTCAACCTTAGCATTTTTCGTTTTTTAGCTACTTGCGAAACTTAAATACAATTACTTGAAAAACAATGAGTAAAGATATGGAAGAGTTGAAATCATTTGGGAAAGGAAAGAAGAAAACATTGAAGGTAGGAGGACGGGCAGTCATCTATCAAAGGGTGAGCAGCAAGGAGCAAGAGGATGGATTCAGTCCAGAGACGCAGTTGGAGCGTTGCTATGAATGGGCGAGCAAACATAGCTACGAGGTTGTTAAATGCTTCCAAGGGGAACACGAAAGCGCCAAAAGCGATGTGACACGCAAGCGCTTTAATGAAATGCTGAAGTATGTTAAGGACAAGAAGAATCGTATTGACGCTGTAATTGTGTACTCTACAAGTCGATTCTCTCGTACGGGGACGAAGTCATTCTCCATCGTTGATGAACTGATGGATAGGGGTATTCCTTTGTTCTCTGCGACATCATCCTATGATGCCAGAACAGCTGACGGAAAGATGATGCAACGATTTGAACTCCTGCAAGCAGAGCATTCCAACATGGTGAATTCTCAATCTGTCAAGGACAACGGTGCCAAAGCCCTGAGGGAAGGTCGATGGATTCAAGCCCCGCCACGGGGTTATGATATGAAGACCACTAAGAAGCAGCAGACCATCACGGTGAATGCTGAAGGAGAACTGATAAGGATGGCGTTTAAGATGAAGGCAAACGAGAATTTGAGTAACGAGGAGGTTCGTGTAAGGATGAAGGCGATGGGGCTGGATTTGCAGAAACAGCGCTGGTCATCCATCTTCCGCAATGTCTTCTATGCCGGGTATTTCTCCCATCCGTTTCTTGAAGGAGATGTTATCAAGGGTCCACAGGAACCATTGGTGTCGTTGGAGGATTTCTTAAAGGTCAATGACATCGTTTTACAGACCCACACCCGGGGTTACGAGGCGAAGATGGATAAAGAGTACGCACCGTTACTGGGTATCATCCGTTGCCCTCACTGCGGTCATAACCTCACGGCATCGTTGAGTACCAAGATGCGTAAGCGTTTTGGGAGGGATATTGGGTACTATGTGTGTAGCCGCAAAGGGTGCAAGTGCAATGCTTCTACAAAGAAGGTCAATGGGTCTTTTGAGGAGTGGTTGGGCACGACATCGTTTGCTGCTCAAGAGATGCTGGAGGCACAGTTGAGAAAAGCGTTTCCTATCCTTAATAAGAACGGTCAAGATGAGGTTGCATCCATCAAGGCGAACCTCACAAAGAAGGAAAACGAGATTGAGCGCATTGAGTATAACCTTGCCACTGCGCCCACCCCAAAGATACAAGAGACCTGCGCGAAAATGCTTGA
>JAFVGH010000096.1 GCA_017475045.1 Fibrobacter sp.
GTACGTTTGAAACGGGTAATAAATCTTGGGTCGATGGTGGCGAAGTCTGGATTCAGGACCATCCGGATATCAAGAAGTCTGGCAAGACTTATATCACCTACGAAGAACCGAAGGTTTATGACTTCTACATCTTCTTGCCTAACAATACGACTTGGAAGAGTGCTGAACCTTACATCAGTGAAACCGATGCCAGTGGCAAGACAAAAGAAGTTGCGTTGTACAATGATGGTGCAAACTGCGGTTGGTACTACAGGCGTTATATTGATGAAAAATTCCCGGAAAGTGTTGTCATTCACAGAAACGATGATCCCAAGATGGAAGACGCTATCGGTATGAACGGCGCCTGGGAAGAAGGTGCTGCCACGCCCATTGCTTTGGAAGGGTTGTTTGAAATTTATTCGACTGAACCGGGCTATAACAAAGCGCTTTATTTCGTGGCTGATGCCGAAGAATCTCAGAAACTCCCCAGCTCAAACCAGGGCTGGTACGTAAAACGCCCTGATGTGACGGGCAAGTGTGGTTATGACTTGGCTGCTATAATTTACGATACCGATGCTAGCTTGCATGGTGCATTTACTTGCAACCCGGACTGGAATGCTGGGCAGACTCCTGAGCAGGCTCACGCTAACGCTTGCTATTCGCCAAGTGCTAAGTTCCAGGTGCTTTCTTCGGCTACGGCTGAAATGCCCTGTATTGGCGTGACCAAAGGAATGGTGGAATCTACGCTTGACCCGAAGACCAAGAAGATGAAGTTGACTTCTACGGGTAAGAAGTGCTTCGGTGCTCAGGCTGATGAAGCTTTTGCCGCTATGTTTAACTTTACGCAGGGTGTCAACGAACAGTATTGCTTCAACATGCCTTTTGAACAGGCGGCCGATGGCAAGTTTGAATTTGAATCGGATTACTACCAGAGTCCCGGTGCTACTGTTCCGGGTGGTTTCTATCCGGCCGAAAAAGAGCCTGATGCAGACAAGATGATGTCTGAACGTCTGCCTGCTGCTGAAACCAAGCGCAAGGCTGAAGGTCCGGTCTATTTCTGCGGTGACCAGGAACCGTCAACGACTCCGCTCGGCCTTCGTACGATTGACGAAAAAGAAGGCGTTCCGAAGAGCGATTTGATGTGTAATGGCCCTGGCTGGGATGGCGGCGTTGACTGCGATGGTTTGTTTGCTGCCGGTTCCGAATTTACAATTGGTACTAACGCTATTGCTACCCAGATTTCGAGAAAGCTCGGTGTTACCTGGGTCGGTGATGGTTGGGCCTGGGGCTGCGAAGGTCTGCCCTCTCCAGAAGGATGGCCGAGATATACTGGAGGTACAGAAAATCCGGGTACAGCAACCGCTTCTACTTATCGTTGGACCTCTGGAGATGATGACAGTAAGGCTCTTACAAAGGGCGGCCGTAACCAGCATTTCTGCTTTGAATCTCATGCTAACTTCCGTTTCAGAAACGGCTTGAAGTTCAGCTTCCGTGGTGACGACGATATTTGGGTCTTTATTGATAACAAGCTTGCTGTGGACCTTGGTGGTACTCACCTTGCCGCTCCGGGCTATGTCGATTTGGATAAGTTCATGCCGAATGCCGAAGTCGGCAAGTCCTATGACATCGATATCTACTTCTGCGACCGTCGTACGACGATGAGTAACGTCCATATCAAGACGAACATGTTCATCGAACAGACGACCGGTATTATTCCTGAAGGTAAGCAGGATACAAAGGCCTTCATTGAAAAAGGTGATAACATCTTCAAAATCTGCTACAAGAAGTCCGGTGGTGGTTCTTGCGGTGCCGCTTTGGGCGGTGGCGGAGAAGAACTCAAGTGCGGTAAGGACATTACCGAACCGATTACCTATATCTTCTCGACGGACAAGAGCGGACAGGATCCGACCAAGACAAAGTATAGTGCCGACGATTTCGCTGCAAACCCGAAACCGTATGATGGCGGTATTGACGTTTCTGAACCGTCCACTCCGATTATCAATGAGGATAAGCTCAAGGCTGCATTGCCGAGCGGTAAGTACTTCCTTATCATCAAGATTGGTACTGACCAGAAGCCCATCGAAATCAACATCAAGGGTTCTCTCGCCGTCGCTAACCGCGAAGCCGTTACCGTTGATGAAAACGGCAACCACAGCCTCCCGTATTTGTTCAAGTCTCAGGCCATGGCTTCCCAGTTGAAGGAAGATGGCACTCCGGACATCGACCAGATGATTCCGCTCTATGTCGCTCCGATGATTGATCCGTGCAGCCCTAACGCTGCGGATTGTAAAGATCCTCTCGAAATGCAAATGTCTCCGGGGTCTGAATACAGCTTGCAGGTGGATAACGCCAAGGCCCAGTTCTTTGCCATGGAGGGCGGCAAGCTTACGCCGTTCAGCCCGACTTCGAAGCGCACTGTCGGTGATGGTGGTATCGATACCATTTACGTGACGATTCCGTTCGATGAAATGGATACCAAAGCTGTCGAAACGGTTCATGTCAATGTGAACGGCAGCGCTCGCAAGGCCGAAATCAAGTTCTTCGTGCCGCGTCTCGTGTTCGTGGATTCCGAAACTACGTTCAAGGTTGTGACGGGAGACAAGGATTCCGATCCGGTCCGCATGAAGGGTTCTGCCTATGAATTCTATGTGGTTGCCCTTAATGGTGACGATTCTCCGTGCACGGATTGCAACTTCAAGCTCACGCAGGGTTCCAAGACCTCTGATGGTGTAAGAATCATTGCTGGCGGTGAAGTCGTGAATGGTCGCGCCAAGGTTACGATTCAGTCCTCCAAGGAATATTGCAGAGTGAGCGAAGGTCCTGCTTGCAAGGGTACTGCTACGCTCCATGTTGTTGGCCCGAGCCCAGCACTCATGCAGGCAACTTATGACAATATGCAGTTCACTGAACCGCCGGTTCCGTATCCGCTGTTTGCAGACATCTTTGACGTCCATGGCGCACCGTCCGAGGCTACTATAAATGTTCCGCCTCCGTACTTCAGTCCCGAAAAGGAATACCTCGACGGTATTGGCGACTCCGTGGTCGTTTACTACCATCGTGAATTCCATAAGGACTCTCTCCCGGATAAGGTTGCTGTGTTCTGGGAAAGTGACAAGGATTCCGTGCTCTTTGAACATGATGAAGTCGTGAAGGGTGCTGCTTGCGGTACTGCTAAGGGTGCTAAGACGGATTCCACCTGTATCCCGAGAATTACTCTTGGTGGTAAGAAACTTTCCAAGGATGTGAAGACTTATACTGATGGCTCGGCTAAGGTTAAGTCTTGGGCTACATACTCGGCTCGTGGAGTGGTTGTGACTTCGGAATACTCGGGCGTCCTTCTCGACCGTATTGCCCCGATTATCATCTCTGCAAGGGCCGTTACCGACACCGCCAAGGGTTCGACCGCTCAGCTGAAGATTAAGTTCTCTGAAAACGTCGAGAAGACGAGTGAAGGTGCTCAGCAGGGAGATAACGTGTTCTCCTTCTACATTAATGCCGCTAAGGAACATCATTTTGTAGAGTACATTCCGATTGCTTCGGGTGTGTCTTATGGAAGACAGCTCGATTCTAACCAGACCATCCTTTACAGCCAGGCTTCTGAATTCCCGCAGGCGGGTGACTACATCCACTTTAGGGGTATCAATGGCACTGGTCTTGTCATGGACCAATCTAACTATAAGGCTGTTACAGATTCTATGCCGGGTGCCGAAGGGCTCCGTCCTGCTGATGAATACAATTGGAACATTGCTCCGGCCTACGATTCGGACCCGAGCGTCCGTGTTCCGTCTCCGTGGGCTTTGATTACGGGTGCCGTGAAAGATTACGCTGTAAGACTTATGCCGGATGCTATCGGAAGTATTCCGCTCACACCGTCTGAATACGCTAAGCTTCCGGATATCGAAGCATTCACCTTCGATGCCTATAAGGATGAAAGCGACTTCAAGAAGGCTATGATCAATAAGGATGCCTCTGTTGATCCGAATCTCGCCAATTACGGCTTTGTGCCGCATGGCTGGTTCGTCAAGAGCGATATGAGCGCCTTGATTGTTCAGGATACGACGACGCAGGCTGCAATCGGTAACAACTATGCTTCTGTCTTCTTCAACTACGAACTCCAGTTCTTCACGAACCTCGGTTCTCATGTTGTGACCAAGAAGGGCCGCATCTACTGCGATGACGCCATGAACAAGAAAGAAAATGGCAAGTACTTCTTCGAAGGCAAGAACTGCGTTGATAAGCCGAAGAACTTCTTCATCGTATGGAACATGAAGTCCAACAAGGATCGCCTCGTGGGTTCTGGAGCCTACGTTGCCAAGTTGAAGACTTACGTCCAGCTTGCTAACTTCGGTAAGAAGAACAAGAACGACAAGACCGAGATGTGGGGTGTCCGCCATAACACGAAGGTTATTGGCAACATGAATATCGAAAATAGCAAGTAATCGACTTCGATAGAATTTAAAAAGCCTCCCATTCGGGAGGCTTTTTTGTATCGCAATCCAGCATCACCTGTCACCCCGGCCTTCGCCTTGTTGTCATCCTGAACGAATGTGAAGGATCCAGTCACGGTTCTTTTGTCTTGTCACCCCGGCATTCGCCTTGTCGTCATCCCGAACGAATGTGAAGGAACCAGTCACGGTTCTTTTGTCTTGTCACCCCGGCCTTCGCCTTGTTGTCATCCTGAACGAATGTGAAGGATCCAGTCACGGTTCTTTTGTCTTGTCACCCCGGCATTCGCCTTGTCGTCATCCTGAACGAATGTGAAGGATCCAGTAACGATTCTTTTTGTCTTGTCACCCCGGCCTTGCGCTTCACCTGTCACCCCGGCCTTATGCCGGGGTCAGTTTACACATTTATCCTTAGCTTTTTCTATATTTCATAGCATGCGAAAGTTTTTAATTATTGCCTCTTTGTTTGCTTTGGCGTGGGCCGCTTCTCCAACGGATTTAGATTCTCTTTTCCGTGGAAACGA
>JAFVGH010000097.1 GCA_017475045.1 Fibrobacter sp.
AGGAGCTGGTGAAATACATCGACTATTACAACAATGAACGGATAAAAGCTCGATTAAACGGGATGAGTCCTGTTCAATATCGAATAAATAGGGCGAATATAACCTAATTTTTAAATGTCCAACTTTTTGGGGTCAGTTCACAATGGATCAGCAGATATGAGGTCCGGCGATGCCCTATACGAAAACGTGACTCGTAATGACGCTGTCATCATTATTTACCCCGAAGGTGAAGAAAGCCCCATGCAAAACTTTATGGGTGGTGGTTACGCGCGCGCCTGGAATGTGGGCCCCTGCTGTACCGATGCCGACGACATCACCTTCAGCCGTAAATTTATCGAGGCCACCCGCAAAGAGGCCTATATCGACGGGACCCGTATTTACGCCACCGGATTCTCCATGGGAGGAGGTATGTCCAACTATGTTGCCTGCTTCATGGCCGACATCTATGCTGCTGTCGCTCCGGCTTCATTCGACCTTTCAAAGGAAGTAGTAGATGGCGTAGGCTGTAATCCTGTACGTCCTATTCCCATAATGAATTTCCGCGGAACCAGTGACGGCATCGTCAATTATCAATATCAAAATAGCGCTTCTCAGGTGGTTCCCGGAAAGCCTATTACCTTCTTAGGAGCTAAAGAAAACTTCGCAAAATGGGCTAGCATTAACGGTTGTACAGGAAGCGCAACAAATGATGCCAATGGTTGTGAGGTTTACAATACTTGCAAAGGCAACGTCAAGGTAGGCCTTTGCACGAACATGGGAACCGCATCCTGTAACGGAAGCGGTCACGATGACCCGTGCCCGTCTATCGCCTGGAACTTCCTGAAGCAGTTCACCCTGCCGTAGTAGAATTTCAAAATTGATAGTTCAATAATCTCTCTTTAACGCCCTCTGCAAAAGAGGGCGTTAATTTTTGCCTTTTTTATCCCCATTTTTCAGTTTTTTGTCGCAAATAAACAGAACATTTGTGCTTTTTTCGCTTTTTGGAGATAGATTTCCAATAGGAGGTTCCCATGACTACGATTCCCAGTTTTTGGTTCCTTGTTCCCGTTGCCGCCCTCTTTGCTCTCGCTATGGCCTACCTGTTCTACAGGGCCATGAAAAAGGCCCCCGACGGCAACCATAAAATGAAAGCCATCGCCCACTTTGTGCGGGTAGGGGCATTCGCCTACCTGAGGCGCCAATACAAGACCGTCTCCATCGTTTTCGCGGTGCTGTTCGCCGTGTTCGTGGTGCTCGCCTTCATGGGTATCCAGAATCCCTTTGTACCTGTAGCGTTCCTCACCGGCGGTTTCTTCAGCGGCCTGTGCGGTTTTTTGGGAATGAAGACGGCGACCTACGCCAGTTCCCGAACGGCACAGGGCGCCATGAGCAGTCTGAACCGAGGGCTTGTCATCGCGTTTCGTAGCGGGGCCGTCATGGGCCTTGTGGTAGTGGGCTTTGGCCTGCTGGATATTTCTGCCTGGTTTATTTTGCTGAACTACATCTACGACCACAATATCTTCGGATTTGGTGCCAGCATCGCAAACAAACTAGCGTTAGGCGGATGGAGCGATTCGCTATTGCAAAATGACGTATGGCTCCACGGCAAGACAGTAGAAATCACCACGACCATGCTGACCTTTGGAATGGGCGCCTCCCTGCAGGCCCTGTTTGCCCGTGTGGGCGGCGGAATCTACACCAAGGCGGCCGACGTGGGTGCCGACCTTGTGGGCAAAGTAGAAGCGGGCATTCCTGAAGACGACCCCAGAAACCCGGCCACCATCGCCGACAACGTAGGCGATAACGTAGGCGACGTAGCGGGCATGGGTGCCGACCTTTACGAATCTTACTGTGGCTCTATCTTAGCGACAGCGGCTCTTGGCGCGGCACTCCCCGGAGGGCTTAACTACGTGCTTGCCCCCATGGTAGTAGCGGCCGTAGGCATCGTACTTTCAGTCATCGGCATCTTCATGGTCCGCACCAAGGAAGACGCCACCACCAAGAACCTTTTGCATTCCCTGCTTACGGGAACCCTGGGTTCTTCTATCATGATTCTCATTGCCTTGCTCATCATGGTAAAGCTCGGCTTTATCGAGCTGGGCATCTTTGGCGCCGTACTTTCTGGACTTGCGGCAGGCGTGCTTATCGGGCAGTTCACGGAATACTACACCTCCGACGCCTACAAGCCCACCAGGGGCATCGCGGGACAGGCAAAGCTTGGACCCGCCACCACCATCATCGACGGCATCTCGGTGGGCATGTTCTCTACCGGACTCCCCGTAGTGACCATCGTGATTGGCATCATCGCCGCCTTCGGCTGCGCCGGCGGTTTCGAGAACATGGCCATGGGCCTTTACGGCGTGGGCTTTGCGGCTGTAGGTATGCTTAGCACTCTGGGCATCACCCTTGCA
Source organism: Fibrobacter sp. (assembly GCA_017475045.1). Lineage (GTDB taxonomy): Bacteria > Fibrobacterota > Fibrobacteria > Fibrobacterales > Fibrobacteraceae > Fibrobacter. The sequence goes on from JAFVGH010000097.1 coordinate 2,391, forward strand.
ACGGATGCCTTCGGGCCTATCGCCGACAACGCAGGTGGTAACGCCGAGATGGCAGGCCTTGACGCCAGTGTGCGCGCCCGCACCGACGAGCTGGACATGTTAGGCAACACCACCGCCGCCACAGGCAAGGGATTCGCCATCGGCTCGGCGGCCCTTACCGCCATGGCCCTGCTGGCGTCTTACGTCGAAGAAATCAAGATCTGGATTGGACACCTAGCCTCGTCTGCCAAGGGCCTCTGGAACGTAGGTTCCGTCACCTTTGCAAACCACAGTCAAGACCTGGTGAACGCCGTCGCAGGTGTTGACGGAGCAAAAATTCTCGACGGCGGGAACCGGGCCGTCTCTGCCAGCGGCGAGCTTATCGGACTTGTGGCCAGCAAGGCGAACTACGTAGACTTCATGAACATCTACAACCTGAACCTGATGAATCCGCTCTTGCTGGGCGGCATCTTCATCGGCGCCATGATGGCTTTTGTATTCTGCGCCCTCACCATCAAGGCAGTGGGCCGCGCCGCCAGCGCCATGGTCGAAGAGGTCCGTCGTCAGTTCCGGGAAATTGCGGGAATCATGGAAGGAACCGCCCAGCCGGACTATGCCCGCTGCGTAGAAATTTCCACCGTAGGCGCCCAGCACGAGATGGTCATCCCGTCGCTGCTGGCGGTCATCGTTCCTGTACTGGTGGGGCTGTTCATGGGAGTGGCAGGCGTGTTCGGTCTTTTAGTGGGCGGCCTTGCGTGCGGGTTCGCCCTCGCCACCATGCTGAACAACGCAGGCGGCGCCTGGGACAACGCGAAGAAGTTCGTAGAGAAAGGGAACTACGGCGGCAAGGGCTCCGATACACACAAGGCCGCCGTCGTCGGCGATACCGTAGGCGACCCGTTCAAGGATACCGCAGGACCTTCCCTGAATATCCTCATCAAGCTCATGACTATGGTGAGCGTGGTGTTTGCAGGAGTGATTGTCCGCTTCGGCGGATTCCTGTTCTAGGATCTCTTGAAGGTGGCGCTAGTCACGCGGTTGCGGCCACCTTCCTTGGAAGCATACAAGGCCTTGTCCGCACGATCGAACAGGCGCTTGGGATCTTCGCCAGCAATCATCTCGGCGATACCGAAGGAGCAGGTAACCACCTGCTGCTTGATAAGCTGAGTAGTTTCAATGGCATGACGGAGTTTCTCGGCCAGGAACTGGGCGTTCTGGATAGGCGTGTCACCACATAGGATCACAAACTCTTCGCCACCCCAACGGACCAGGGCATCGGTATTGCGGATCTTGCCCTGGATAAGCTTGGTAAGGTTCACCAACACCTCGTCACCCACATTGTGGCCCCAGGTGTCGTTCACGTCCTTGAAATGGTCGATATCCAGAATCACGAAGGAAACGGGACTTCCGTTCTTCACCAGGTTTTCCTGTTCCCGCATAAGCACGCTGCTGAAACCGGCGCGGTTTAAGCAACCGGTAAGCGGATCTTCCTTGCTGGACTTTTCGTATTCGGTCTTCTCGATTTCCAAGGCCTTCAGGTTCTTTTCAAGCTCCTCACGCTTCTTCTTGTTGGCAGCGCGTTCACGGCTATAGTCAAAGAAGCGGATGATCAGGATAATCAAGAAGGTCACAAACCAGATGGCGACGATGATCGTTACCAGGTCCGCCCAGGCAATTTTCTTGCCCTTGAAGCGAAGCCCGCGGATTTCCATGGTACCATAACCCAGGGGAGCGTTGGTTCCCGTCTGGATTTCAATCAGAGGCACATTGGACAGGTCAACACGGGCCTTGTGGACGTTAATTTCGTTCTGGGCTACCCACCAGCTGGCCACGCGGAATTCCTGAGGAACGAACACAGCAGGATAGGTTTCTTCTAGCGGGAAGAATTCCAGTTCGTTGAACTTCAGGGAAGTCTCGTCATCCTCGCGGTAAATGGAAGGATCATAGCTGCGCATGTAAAGGCGGACCGTTCCCTCGCCACGGGGCTTTACCCAAACAAAAATGCTGTCGTAATGGGAAATGTCCAAACCCTTGGTTCTGCCATCTCCAAGCAAAATCTTGATACCGGCGAAGGGATAGGCATAACCTTCGCGCAGTTCGTAGTCCACCACCACGGAAGAATCCGTACGGATCAACTTTACGGCAGAATTACCACCATCTGCAGAATCTGTCTGAGCAATGATGTAAGGGTAGTCGGACAGGTTCAAGAACATGATGTCGTTCAGGCCCTTCTGGTAGGCCGTGAGGGCGATAACGGTGGCAGCAAGAAGCACAAAAATCAGGATGTTCATCCTGAACAGGGCGTATACCTTTTCCATTAACCAAGACATCTAAAAAATTCCATTAAACCTTCTCTTGAAATAATACAAAACTATTCCGAAAACAATTATTTACCTGCTCAAAAAGCCTCCCAAACGGCCTATGGTGAACCGGAGTGTCTGAGCAAGTTCCTCCTGGGAATGGGCAGAGGGGTGACCATGGAGGGCGGTATTCTCTGTCATGACCAGCTTGTATTCCAAATCCTTGAATCCCTTGGCCTTCTGTTCCTCGAAAACCTGCTGTACAGCAGGGGTCATGGAGTCGTCAGGCCAGGTCTTGGTAGATACCAGCAAGAACTTCACACCCGGGTGTAACTTGCGGAGCTTGTCCAACAGGGCGACGTAGGCCGCCTTGAATGCGGCAGGGTCCGCATGGGGCGGATTTCCCTGAAAATCATTGATGCCCACAAAAATCACGATAACCTGCGGGTGAAAGGACTGGAAATTCCAAAGTTCGGACTTCTCTCCCAGTTCCATGACTCCAAAGAGCGTATAATCGTAGAGATTGCTCAAGGTCCAGTCAGGGACAATCCAGTCGTAATTGCGGACAAGGCCACGGCCACTCACCGCATTAATCTGGAAATCAGCCTTGTAACCATCCGCCAGTAGGAAAGCATAGCCACGGGAAGCATCCGTCTTTTCAAAGACAGTCCCATCTTCAGGACCACCCGCCATGTTACCATAACCCACGCTGAAGGAATCGCCAATAAACTCGATACGGCGGTTGGACGCCTTGGGTTTAGGTCCGAACTTGCCGCCCTTTCCAAGATCAATACCATAGAGACTTATCTTGCCAGGATTGGACTCGCTAATCTTTATCAGGCGGAACTGGTGGACTCCGTCGCCAGCCACCTTCACCTTGTGGGTCTCGCGGGCATCGATAGTAAAGTGCTCCGACTCCTTGCCGTCAATGTCCAGACGGTAACGGGCCTCCCCCTCCAGGTCAAAGGACAGTTCCGACGCAGAGGCACTAAACTGGACCATGACTCCGGGAGCGCTTGCGGTAAGGGCCTGGGGCGAAACTTGCCAGCGTCCCGTCAAGAGAACGTTTTCCAACAGGGGATGATTCATAGGACCTCCGAAAGAGAAGGTGAAAAAGCCGAACGCCAAAAGCAAGAGAGCGGCAAAGGAGATGTGCGTTTTTTCCGTGTTCATTTGTGCTGAACAATATATAAAATGAGAGACAGGAGGGGGGGGAGTGAGTTATGAGTTGTGAGTGGCGAGTTGTGAGGTGTGAGGTTCGAGGCGTGAGGCGTGTGGTATGAGATATGAGGCACGAACCTCAAAGGGAGCCTTTGGCGACCGAGCTCACACCTCAAAGCGAAGCGACCTCAAACCCCTAACCCCTAGATCCTAGCCCCTAACACCTAGCCCCTAAATTCTATAACTAAAATCTATCGTTTCAATGAAAATTATGTATTTGACTTTATGAATTTGCAAAGGTATATTAGGGGCATAAGAAACAAGAAATTCAAAAAAGAACAAGGAGTTCAAAAAAATGAAAAAGCTTTTGGTTATCTTCGCACTGGTCGCCGCAACATTCGCTTCTGCCGAAAATACGCGGGCAATCCCCAATCAATCGATCAATGTGACGAGAAACTGCAAGGCCCTCGTGGAACAGGCATGGGTATTTGGCGCCGCCGTTCCTGCACGCTGCCAGGCCTTCAATCTTGACCAATCTAACAAGGCCCTGCCCACCGTCAAGCAGACCTCCTCACGAAAAAGCGTCGCTATAAAAATTTCGAAGCACCGCTCCTCTATTGCCGCCAAGCAAGGCTAGGCGTAAATCCTACCCCCTAATTACTATATTCTCCCCATGCGCCGTTCGTTTAGAACCCTTGGGATCGCCCTCTGTCTTGCAGGCTACGGCCTGGTTCTTGGCGATCCGGCACCTGCAGGAAACGCGCCTGAGCCAGGCTCTCCCGGAGACACCCTCACCAGAGAAGACAAGCGCATGGCCTACCTGGTCTACAAACTCTTGGACAAAGACGGAAAGATAAAGGGCGCCGACCTGAAGCGAGGCGAAAAGCTCTTTTACCAGAACTGCAGGGGCTGCCACAATCTCGACGGCAGGCGGGTCAATTTCACGCCGTTAGAAGCAAAGCCCACCTACCTGGGGCAAAGAGCCCGGGACGACATGCCCACATTCTGGTACCAGATGAATTTCGGTGACGAGACCCGGGAGGGCATGGAACCGTTTTACGACGAGCTCACGCTGGACGAAATGGTGGACATCGCAGGCTACGCCCAAACACTGCCCTGATAGGCGCAGGAGCCTACACTACACAGACTTTTTCTGCATGACCTTGACTTCTTGAATAAAAGAAAGAAGCAAGGGATAATCTGTCTCGCTACCTACTTCCTGAATTTCAGCATTGAACGGCGGCTTAGACAAGTGCAGCGAATGGACAAAGAAAGTTATTTCCTTCATCTTGTCGGAACGCTTACCAGGGTCTTTAACCTGAGCTCCCAGCATGGTACCTGTCATCTTTGCATAGCGCAGAACCTTCACCAGGTCAAACGTATCCAACTTGCGGTAAAGGCTTCCATACTTGGTGGCATCCAACGAGGACTGCAGGGAAGATTCATCTTGACCGCCACGGAGTTCATAGTCCGGAGCTCCCATTTCGTAATGGGGAATAGCAAAGTCCTTGCGCCACTCTTCTATAGGCGCCTTTTCTGCATTTTCTGATGTACGGGTTGCATTGGGGCAGAAGCCAAAACTTTCCAAGATGCTGAACACGCTGGCCTCTTGTTCCTGCTTAATCAAAAAGCCGTAACCAGGAATGAACTCTTCCACATTTTCCATAAACTGCGGGAAAGACGAAAGTTCGTTCAGCGTTTTCTTATCATCAATCTTCAACAAGCGCACCGTACGAATACGGGCCCCATAGAAGGAACCATTCCATTCGTCCAATGTAGAGGAGACATTGTCGGGAGTCTTGACACAATTACGGAAATGTTCCACTTCCGATTCAGGGAAACCGCTCCGGAGTCCAGAAAGGTAGGTATCCTTGTCTAGGTTGAAGCAGAGGAAGGTCTCGTCGTTCTTGGAGGTTGCAAGAGTCGAAAGAACAAACAAGATTCTCGGAGAAGTACCGACAGAGGCCACAATGTCGAAGTTGGGGAGCACTGAAACAGAAGCCTCGGGCATAGGCATCACGGAAGATTCCAGCCATTCCAGACCGCTGGCATTCAGCGACACCTGCTCAATCTTGTGCACGCCCTTCTGATCGGAAAGGGTAAAGTCCACAAGGCCCAAGAGCCAAGCCTCTTTCAGGGGTCTCGGCAAATTGTCCCAACCCAAGTGCTTGCTCTTGTCGAGAATGCGGAATGTGGGGTCAAGAACCCAGAAAATCTGTGCAGCGTCTTGAATAGAGGTAACTGTAGAAAGATGCTTGAAAATGCTCTTGCAGAGTTTGCGGTCTTTCTGGAAGCGGGTGCACAGCCACCAAGACAAAATATCCTGATGCAGGCGGAAACTGTTCTTCTTCAAGAACTCCAGCGCCTTAGCAGAAGGATACAGATTCGTGCCCACTAATTCCAGCCAGCGGTTCTGGGTCAAGAAACTGAAAATCAAAACCAGTTCTGTCTCGGCAGCGCTTAACCACAACTTGGAAGCAGACGTAAAGGAATCCAGGCAGAGCTGCCTGCCACGACGATGGATACTGCCATTACCGTTTACCTTCAGTTCGCCACGCTGGGCAAGCCCAAGTACCTTGCAAACATGCCAGTCCAGCAGGGTGCTGTAACCAACATGCATTCCCTTAGAAGGCTCTACAGGTTCGGGAATAAACTTGATACATTCCTCAAAATTGCGAAAGCCATAATAGACCGCAACATTCGGATTAGAGGAGCGCCACACCAGATACTGCCGGCAGAGGGATACCAGGAATTTCTGTAATTCAGCACTCTTTGCCGCAGGGACAGAAAGCCTGAGTTCATTATAAGAAAGTCCACGGGATCCGCTCAAGTAAATCAAGTCCAGGCAATGGCGCTGCCAGGGTTCCAATTTCTGGCGAATAGACTGCAAGCGTTCATGGCTGGAATAGAAAGACAGAACCTCGGACTGTATCAGGGCATTGTTCAGCAAACCTTTTTTGCCATAAGCCAAGGCGTGAACATCACGCAACATGGGCTTGGACATCCCTTCAAAAAATACAGTCAAATCCATCATAAAGCATCCCCTCAAATAGGGACGCAAATTTAGTAAAAAATGGACCTTACGTCAATTAAGAAACAAATGCGGCAACATCGTCAATAGACTGCGCCACCTGCTGCTTGTTGTTCCAGATACGCATGAAGGTCTTTCCGTAGGCCTCATTCACAACGCGGTTATCGAGAATCACAATCTTTCCAGAATCGGATTCTGTGCGGATCAGGCGACCAAGTCCTTGACGGAGTTCCATATAGGCTTCGGGAACGAAATAATTCTTGAAGGTATTCTCGCCCCGAGTTTTCATGTCGGCAGAAATTCCCGCCACCAACGGGTCAGAAGGATTGGGGAACGGAAGTTTGGTAATCACCAGAAGCTTCAGCGCATCACCCGGGAAATCCACACCTTCCCAAAGAGTCTGGCAGCCAAGCAGGCAGGCACCCCTGGACTTGCGGAACATAGAGACAAGACCATCCAGAGAACCGTCCACATGCTGGCACAACAGAAGCTTGTTCTTTTCAGCAAAGGCAGGAGCAAGTACAGCCTGGGCCTTCATCATGGTGGCCACACTAGTAAAGAGCACCAAGGTATTTTCTTCCACCGTCGGCAAAAGTTGCAGCAATGTATCATTCAAGGCATTGCCGTATTCTGGAGCAGACGGCTTGGGCAAGAACTTCGCCACCATCACCGAACTGCGGGACTCCACCGCAGAAGTATCCGGGAACACCTTCAAGAAGGGCCGCTTCTGAGGAGAATCCATGTTCATGCCCATCTTCTGAACGAAGTAAGAAAGATCGCCCTGAACCGCCAAGGTGGCCGAGGTGAACAGCGCCGACTTGATCCAAGGGTAGAACTTCTCCTTCCAGGTATCGCCGGAATGAAGCGGATAGGCATGCATCTTAAGGGTATGCGGATTGAAAGGTTCTTCTAGGTAGAACACCCAGTCAGCACGACCCGCCTTCACCAAGAATTCAAAGTCCGCCATAAAGCGGGCCAAATCTTCCATGGCACCGCGGGCATCTTTCACCAGGCCCTTTGTCGCAGGGACCACAGCAAGGGAATCAAACAATTTGTCAGCCTGGGCTTTCGATACTAGGAACTGATCCACAAAAGGCTTGGGATCTGCATCGTATTCCGCCAGAATCCCGTTCCTGTAAATAAGACCTGTCTTGTCCGTCTTGAGCTTGCCTATGCGCTTGCCTATCTTCATGAAGAGGCGGTGCAGGCATTTTTCCGTTTCGTTCAAGGCGTTAATCAGTTCTTCACAAGCGTTGATGAGCGCCGTCTCTTCGGCGGGAATCCGGCTTTCTATTTCGGCGATAAGGCCGTCCTTGCGCTGGCGCGAAGGCACCAATGTCTTTGCGATGTTCCTGTAACCGAAGAAGGATACCAGCCTGCCCTGGGCCTGGTTACTGACTTCCGGAAGCCTGTGGGCTTCGTCAAAGACGATATGTTCGTAGGTGGGCAGCAGGGCGAAATCCAACTTTAAGTCTGCCATGAACAGGGCATGATTCACCAGCAACATGTTAGAAGCGGCAGCGCGACGCTTTGCCACCATGGCAGGGCAGTGTGCGTAATGGACACACTTTTCGCCTTCGCAAGTAGAAGCACTGCTAGAAAGCTTGGACCATAGTACGCGATTGCGGTTGTGGTTAAAGGAGGTGCATTCGTTGATGTCACCGGTAGTGGTCCGTTCGACCCAGGGGAGCAGCGCCATAAAGGAATCCCGCTCTTCGCTCTGCAAAAGACCGGCGGAACATTCCAGAAGCTGTTCGAACTTGCGCAGGCACAAATAATTGTCGCGACCCTTCAGGATAGCCACTTTCAGCTTGCCGTCAAACAAAGGTTCTATCTGCGGGATGTCATGATTCCAGAGCTGTTCCTGGAGCGCCCGGGTAGCGGTACTGACAACCACACGCTCCCCTGCCACCGCCTTGTTGGCTGCAGCAATCAGATAGGCCATAGACTTTCCGGAACCCGTAGGAGCCTCTATAACGCAAAGGCCTCCCTTGTACATGTTACGTTCAGCAATGGAGGCGTATTCCGCCTGGTTCTTGCGGTAGGTAAATTCCGGAATCTGCTTGGAGAGGAGCCCGCCCTCATCGAAAAATTCGGAGACACGCTTACCCTTCGCTGGTAAAGGCACTCCCTGTTCACCAGAAACCTCAGGAATCTTGTAAGACGGGCAAAATTCTGTGGCACCGGCAGCGGGTCCGAAAAGTTTTTCCCAATGGGTCTCGGCGCTGACCTTCGTGAGGGCATTCATGAGCCAGGAATCCATAGACGCAATCTTCTCGAAGGCCCTCACGAAAAGCTTGCCGCAAGCTTCGGCGTCGGGAAGCGCACGATGGGCGCGGCTATGCTCGATCCCGAGGGATGCCACCAGCGTATCCAGGCGATGGTTGGGAACATCCTGGAAGGCGATTCTCGAAAGGGTCAGGGAATCCCATACAGGATGGTTTTCAAAATCGATTCCCACCTTTTCAAAAGCGCTCTTTATAAAACGGGCATCAAAATTTGCATTGTGGGCCACGATAGGGCTATCGCCGATAAAGCTGCGAATTTTTCCAGCCAAAGTTGCAAAATCTTCGGAAGCATCAAGTTCTTTCTGTGTTATTCCCGTAAGGCTCTCGATAAAGGGGCGAAGCTTCACAGATGCCGGACGGACTAGGTAATCCATAGATTCCGCAGGGCTCCCGTCCTGGAAGCGCATCAAGGCAACCTCGATGATTTCATCCTTGTCAAATTCAAGGCCGGTGGTTTCCAGATCGATAGCAACAAAAGTAGGAATGTTCATAAGAATCTCACTTCTTTGGCAATGTCGGCAAATTGGGAATCAACTTGTTCAGGTCGTTCTCGCCCTTGGAAATCTTAAGCGTATCGCTGGGGGCGCGCCAGGCCTGCCCAAACCTGAATGGCGCAAGCTTACCCGCATCAGGAGTGTTCCGGCTTTGTTCGGGATAGTAGTACTCGATAAAGAAGGTCCCCTCTTCCAAATCAGGGAATGCAAATTTTCCGGAACCATCGCATTTTGCCACCCGAGCCTCTTTCGTCTCAATCGAAGTCAGGCGCACGGCAACCTGGGCATTACCACCCGGGACAGCACCCTTGAGGGAGGCCAACTTCAACTTGGACACCGATTCCACGCGGGTCAGCCGCTTATACTTGAGGGTGATAACCGTATCGCGAACACCATTGCTATCTGCCGCCGCAAGGGTCGTATCGTTGTAACCTTCCAAAACCTCAATGGCCACGTCCGTAGGCCACTCGTCATTCCGCTTAACCAACAGACGAACAGGATCAATGGGCTCCACCTGCATCAGCGTCGTATCCTTGTTGATAGCGATGTAGAACGCCTGCGTGAGACTATCACCAAAGGGCTTGTCATACGAAATAATCAGGGAATCGTGAGGGAAAACTGCCTTGGTTCTAGACGTGAACTTTGCAGAAGAAACGCTTGGTGCTAAAGTATCCTTTGCCACTTCCTGCCATTCCCATTCCACATAGTTTCGAAGCGTATCCAAGGGGCGGAACAGAGAATCCTTTGCTGCAAGACAGGTAAACTTGTAAACCACTTCCTTCTTAGGCTTTTCGCTAAAATAGAACTGCGGTTTCTTGGAAGAAGCCCCCAGGTAGACCTTGGAGGGGAACAGCTTTTTCCCGTCGGCATTGGAGGTAAGAGAGCAGTTGGACGTATCCCTGAAAAGGGAATCAAAGTAAACAGGCCTTGTAAAAGTCGCCTCTAGAATATTGGCAAAAGGCTGAGTAACCGATTCCAGCTCCAAGTAGCTGGTATCCTGATCGGCCAAGGGAATCCACAGGGTATCGGTCATTCCTTCCGTCAGCACAATATCCTTTTCCCAAAAACCAACCGGTTCCACAGAAGGCTCTATTTTCTGGTTTCCATTCACATCCAAAAAAGTCGCCACACGATAACGTCCAGGCTTGAGACCCGTCAACTCAAAAACTCCGGCACTATCCACAAGAGTGGTATACAGAGGCGGTTCTTTTGCAAGCATGGGAAGGGAATCCAGCAAGTTGGTGGTAGTGTCCCTATACTTCTGCAGGTAACGGATTCCTTCGCGTTCCGGGCCCATCAAGAACAGGCCTACACTCGGATACAATTTCTTCTTTGTCATCGAATCGAGCACCATGACACGACCCGAAAGCTTCAGAGAATCAATATGCGCTCCCGTTGAGAACACCACCTGGAAAGGTTTTGCAAGGGCGTTGCCATGCAGGTCCTTGATACCGCTAGCAAAGGTCACCGTATAGGTAGTGCCCGTATCCAGAAGCCCGCGAGACGTCAGCTCCAGGGTCTTGCCACTAACCTCGAAACGCATCTTCTTTTCGATAGGCGGCGAGATAGACACGGCGTTTCTCGGAATGCTGGGGTTAATCCACTCGTCGAATTCCAGCTTGATGTAAAGCTCGTTAGGGTGGTTCGTGGTACCCGGGGCCGGATAGACCGCCGCAATCCGGGGAGGCAGCTTGTCTTCGGGACCGCCACCAGGCGCTACCTGGGTTGCACAGGCGATAAGTCCTGCGCAAGCAAACGCAAGAACGGTCCAAAAGCAATATGCAGCAGTCCTAAACTTCATATCAAATCAGGGGTATCACCTTGCCTATACGGCTCCAGCGAATGTTAAACGGTATACGCCACCAGGTGAAGGGGTTACCCAGGGCAAATTTCTGGTCCTCGTTTTCAAAGGAGAAATAAATCACGAAGGCCTTCGCGCGAACATTGCGGAGGGAGACAAAGCCCCAGTAGCGGCTGTCAGCGGAATTGTCACGGTTATCACCCATCATAAAGAACTGCGGACTCTTAATGGTGTAGCTTTCGATAGGCTTACCATCTACCAGCAGGCGGCGGCGAATCTCGAACTTTGAAGCAGTCTGTTGCGCAGGGGTAACCGACGTATCAACAGCAGCGGAATCCACAACGAGACTATCCGCGGCGGTTGTTGTGTCGACCGATGGATTATTCAACAGCGCCACGTTCCCTTCCAAATCCCGCAGCACCGAGGCGTCAAACCCAATGTAGCTCACCGGACGCATCATGCCGCCCTTCTGGTGCGGGTCCAGCATTGGCAAGAACCCGATTCTCGAAAGCTCCTTGAAATAGGCAAAACTCATGGTACCATAAATCGTGTCGCCCTGGGTCAAGCGCTGTTGCAGAACCGTACGGTTGTAACGCAACATGTCGTTTATCAAGAGACTGCGGTCACTTTCTACCGGAATAAAGAAATTCTCAAATTCGTAATTATTGTTCTCTACGCCATCTATCCACAGCGAAAGGTCCAGTTCCACATGACTGTCGGGGTTTTCCTGCAACACCAGGGAGCGGAGCCACCACAACTTTTCAAGCGGCAAGGAATCTACGTAGAACACATCCCCTACCGACGGAACCACAAAGGTCTCCCGCTCATCCTTGGGGGACTTGGTCCGGAACGTAGAGGTATACTTGCCATGTCCAGGGAGGGTATCCTGACGAACGCCGTTCAGGTAAAGCACGCCCTTGTGAACCGCCAGAGTATCGCCACTCACGCCGACACAACGCTTGATGTAATCCTTGGGACCATCCGCATAGTGGACCAAGTGGGGCTGCCCCTCTTCGGGTTCGTGATCCCAGTAGAAATTCCCAAACATCAGGGCGTTAAACAGATGGGTATAACGGCTAGGATTGTTGTCCGGATATTCAGGCTCACCTGGGTAACGGAAAATCACCACATCGCCCTTCTTAGGTAGCGTATAGCCCGGGAAATGCTGGTTACTGAAAGGAATGGGCGAACCATAGGTAAACTTGAGGCCCAGCAGAAAGTCCCCCGTATGCAGGGAATCTTCCATAGAGCCGCTGGGAATCTGGAACGCCTGAATTACATACTGGATAACAATCAGAGCCAATACCACCGGGACGATAATTTCCCGTGTCAAGCCCTTCAAAAAATTTTTCAGCGAAAACTGTTTCGGTGAATTTTCCATACAAAACTCAATTAAAGGCTACGCACCTTCTTCACAAAATTTCTACTGACCAGCAGCTGGCTATGGTCCTTGTCCCGCAGTACCACGTTCAGCCGGCCCATATCAGTTTTTCTGATTTCGGCGATGTAGTCGATAGCCACCAGATGTGCGCGGTGAATTCGCACGAACTGCCGCGGGTCTAGCTTCTTTTCCAAATCTACAAGAGGAGTGTCAATCACATACGGGCCGCTCAAGGTATAGACCGTCGTATACTTTTCCTCGCTCTGGAAACGGATGATTTCATCCACATTCACCAGCAAAATCCTATCGCCAATTTTCACCTGAATGCGTTGCAAGTAGTTATTGGCGGGCCACATCACCTGCTTAAAGGCGTCCCAGGAGAAATTTTCGGGCAGCTGGTTTTCTTCCGACACCTGGTCAAGCCGTTTTCGCAATTTCTCCACCGTCTTTTCCAGACGGGCAGGCTCCACTGGCTTCAGCAAATAATCGACCGTATTCTCTTCATAGGCCCGCAGCGCAAAATTGTCGTAGGCCGTGGTAAACACGATCAGCGGCATGTCCTCTTCCAGGGATTTCAACGCCTCGAAAGCATCCATGTCATTCAGCTGGATATCCAAAAACACCACATCGGGCAAAAGCTGACCGATTTTCTCAATGGCTTCTGCACCGGAAGCAGCCTCCCCCACAATTTCAATCTCGGAGGAATAGGGCGCAAGCAGGGAACGCATGCGCACACGGGCAAGGGGTTCATCATCTACAATCAGTGCCGTACACTGCATCACTTGTCCTCTACTGCCTTTGACGTATCTGCTTTCGCTGAATCAACTTTCGTGGTATCACTAGCAGTTCTCAAAGGATTGATATAGATTCTGATCAGTTCGGCCTTAAAGCCGTCCTGATCCTTGTAGACCGTGCCCGCTCCTGTAAGCAGGGCAAAAGAACCATAGGACCCCTGCTGGAAATGGTAACGGACCTTGCCTTCGGAAAGCTCCATGGTCATCTTGTCACCAGCCATGGTAAAGCGGCCCGTCAACGTATCCGTGTCGATGGAATCGGGAGTAGCACCCCTGACCATATTCTGTATAAACACCACAGAACTGTCTTCTTTCAGCTGGGCCTTCACAACCTTCGCCTTGCAATTGTCGCAAGGGAGCCGACCTGAATAAAAGCCCACTGCTCCCTCGGGAACCTCAATCTTCTTCAGGGGAGGCAGCGGTGCAGGGGCACTTTCCTCCTTGGAACAGCCAAGAAGCAAAAACAGCCCAAATAGGAGAATCCATCTAGAAATCTTCATGGGCTAAAATCTAAAAAATTTACATGGACTATTTTACAGAGCGGGCTATCCGAAAGCCCAAAGTATGGCTCTTATACAGGGGAGCCTTATTATCACGTTTGCTAGGAGCACAATCCTTGATTGCCTCCTGGAAACCACCCCCGCGTACAACACGAGTTGTTCCTGTCTCGGCACCGGTGGGATCCGCTATATCCTTGTTCTCATACGAACCATACCAGTCATTCACCCATTCTGCCACATTCCCTGCCATGTCGTAGAGACCATATTCATTGGACAAATATTGGGCCACCGCCACAGGACCTTTACTTTGTCCGTAATAAGCATAATTTTTTGCTTCTTCTGTACCCCAGTAATAGGTGCTGGCGGTGCCGCCACGAGCGGCAACTTCCCATTCGCTTTCCGTAGGCAAGCGAACAGCTCCCTTGGCGGAGTAGTCAATGGAAAGGTCTTTCAGGTAAGACTCGTCTCCAACAGAAGTATAGACATAGGCCGTATCTCGACCGAGCAGCTTGGAATAGGCGTTGCAGAAAAGAACGGCTTGGTACCAGTTCACGTACTCTACCGGAAAATCTGCACCTTCGTTCGCCTGCTGAGGAATATCGCCCATAACCTTGGTGTAAAGGCCCCTAGTCACTTCGGTGGTGGTAATCTCAAAGCTAGAAATAGAATAGGTCGCAGTGCCCCGAATAATGGCAGTCGCAGGAATTGTAACCCACGCCAAAGTAGAATCCTCAACCGCACCACTAGAAGATTCAGGATCGGCAGAACCCGAAGAGCCATTGCTGCCCGAAGATTTGGCAGTACCTTCGTTCTCGTCTGGGAACTTCGGCGCAAAAGTCTCCTCGCCACCACTTGCAGAACAGGCGGCAAAAAAAGCGGCGAAGAAAGACACCAACAAAAAACTTTCAAGTAATTTCATATTACCTCACCACGCCAATGCGGTACAGCTTCTGCTTGGTCTTGCCGGAGCTGAACTTCACCTGCAAGCGAACCGTATAGACATCGCTGCCCAGGGCTTTCAAGTCCAGGTTCTCGAACTGGTTCCGACCGGCCTCTACGCCGGACATTTTCTGCTGATAGACGCAGTAGCCCGTAATGTCGTAAATCTCCAGAGTGACCGTCTTGGCATTGTTCCCGATTTCGAATCGGGCCTTGGCTTCTCCGCCACGCACAGGGTTTGGGTACACGAAGAATTCCCGAATCTCGTCCTTCAGCTTTGAAGCCTCGGGAGCGCCAAGCCTAGAAGCGTCGAAGAACCCCGTCCTTTCGTTTCCGCCGGCAGGGAGCGTCCAAGCCGCCAAGGATTCAGCCGCCCCTGTAGAGGCCTTCCGCAAACGGAACGCCGAGAGCTTGCCACGATGCAGGGCATAAATTTCGGGTCCAGCCGACTTTGTACCAGGAACGGCATCTGCAACGAAGATGCTCATGGGCTTCAGCTGCTTTGTAGACTCTACGTACTCAAAGCTTCCAGCTGCCAGCGGGAACCCGTCCTTTTCCGTTAAGGCCTTGCCCTTGCCGGTATAGGCATAAACCAGGCCGTCATTGCTGGGCACCAGAATTTCAGGGTCGGCATCACCGTTCACATCCACAAGAATCGGGTCGCTGAAGAATCCATAAATCGGAGTCCCGCGGCTAATCTTCGCAGGGAATCCTGCTATAGGCAGGCCCGAACGGTCCAGGGCATAGACAAGATTGTCGCCAAGGAAGACAATTTCAGGATACTTGTCTCCGTTGATATCACCGATGGCAATACCCGATGTTTCATCTGGGAGGCCGCTAGAGCCTGTAGCTCCACGCTTGTAGCTTTTTGTCCAGCGGGTCACTAGACTCTTCTTGGATTCATCATAATTCACAGCCACAACTGTCCCGCGACTACCTACAGCAATGATATCCACCTTGTCGTCCCGATCCATATCGGTACAGGCGATGCGGAATGTCTCGCCAGATTTTCCGTTCAGCTTGATCCATCCCTGTGTCGTAAAGAGCTCTCCATCGTTGGACACCTGGGCAAAAACTTCCTCGACACCTTTGCCAGCATCCTGCCTACAATAGGCCATATCCGTATAAATTTTTGATGCGGACGAATTGGACTCATGAACGTTTATTGTCGACTTCTTTTCAAACTTGACCGCATCGTACATTACCACGCCTTCGCGGCTGGCGATCCAGATTTTTCCATCGTGAATGACAGGCCCTGCCGTAGCGGAATCTACCGCAATTTCATCTTGTATTGGGATGCCGCCTACAAAGCGGGTCCTCACCAGCTTTTTCCTGTGCAGGCTGTAAACGTCCTTGCCGTCGCTGGCCATACCCACCAACGCTCCGTTGCTCGGACCCATGCGGTACAACGGCACTTCGACCTTCGCACTGTCGCGGGTCAGGGACTTCTTGGTTATCACCGTATCCGCCACGAACAGCGTGTCGCCCAGGGCATTGAAGGCCTGCAGAGTTCCGTCTTCGGCGCCCACCACGATAATCTTTTCACCCTCGTGTTCTGGGTCATCTATAAATACCGCGCCTCGCACCGCCGAATTCAAGCCAATCTCCCGAGGGAACTTGCTCCCTTCGATACTGCCGTCGTCAATGCTTATCATAACCTTGATAATGGGGGTTGCAAAGTTTACCACGCTGTCGCCCATGAAGGCATTGGAGGTCTTTTCCTTGCGATAGGAATAAGAAGGCGGCTCACCACCTGCCTTGCTCAACTTAGGCTTCATCACCGTAATCTCGATTCCCGTATAGCCCCCCTGAGTCGTCATGGTGTTGGCATATCCGGTAGCGCCAATGGACCAAACCGTATCGAACTTCTCCTTGGAATCCTTTGCAGGGATGCGCACATGGGGCAACAAATCCGTTCCGGAGCCATAATCGTAGGTATCTTCGCCCAAAGCATTCTTGAAGGATTTGCCGATGCTGAGAACCCCATCGGACTCTATGAGCGATATTCCGAACTGGTGGTCGCGCAGGGTATCACCACCCCAAAAATTCGCTACACCGTACTTCAAGGTTTCGCGCAAGTACCAGTCATTTACCTTCCAAACCGCAATGCCGCTAGCAGGCAGGCCCGCGTCAAAAGAGGAAGGTTTCAAGATAAATCCGCTCAACTGCTTTCCGTTAGGTTTGCACTTGCCCTTCACGCAAACGCTGTCCTCGAAAAGCTTGGAGATGCTATCCACCGGAACCGTAATCTTTTGCGGTTCTGTCTGGGCGCCGGCATCCTTGACGTATCCCACCTCCACCGTGCCGTCTTTGTTCCAGCTACGCTGACGGTTCTCAATCAGCAGGTATTCACTACCATTCAAGGGAACCTTCACGATTTCAGTGCCGAGTCCGCTACCTGCCGCAGCAATTTCCACCGTTACCGGGTGACCTGCCGTGGGGCGAACTTCCTTCACCTTTCCCCAGCCCATATAGAGTCTGTCCCAGGCCCCAGGCAGCGCCGGCAAGAATCCGTTACCCGCATTGTAGCCTGCAAAATCCATCAGGTCATAATAACCCAAGCGGCTGATTCCCTTCACCACATCGTAAGTGTTGGGCAGCCCAAGTTCGCGGCCCACCTGGTTCGCGATAATTCCATTGACACCCCAGTTCAGGCCATCCTGGGATGCCGTCTCCGACACCACCATGATAGATCGCAAGGTATCTACCGCGCCTTCCAGGGCAAGGGCGGTCGTCACCGTATCACCGTTCTCGCCCACGCCCATCACAGGCCGCACGCTCTTCACTTTCGCGGAGTCTGGCATCAGGTACATCCATGCGTCCTTATTCACGTAAATGTCCAGAAAATCACCCGGCGTATCCGCATTACGGGTGCCCATGCTCCCGCCATCCAGCAGACGGCTGGCCCCCGCATGGGCAATCATGTAGGAGCGTTTCACATTCGGGTTCTTGGAAAGGGGAACCTTGAAGGGCGACTGGCTAGAGGAATGGGCCTTGGCCACCGCATCGTAAATGAAGTTCAGGTAAAGCCTGCTGCGGTCCTCGTCGTATTCCGCGGTCTTTTCACCCTTGCTCTTGCTGGTCCTATTATAACCCATGATGGGTTTATCCAGGGTGTACAGGGAGTTTTCCGGGAAAACCCGGGCCCGAACCGCAAGCTTGCCACCGCTGGCCGCCTGGTAAAAAGCGTTCACAAACTCGAAATGCCTAAGCCAATAATTGGGATTGGCACGAACCCCCGAAGGGTCCAGCTTATAGGTTACCTTAGTATCAGAATTGAACTTGCCATTGCCCGTAGTCAGCGAGTTGTCGGGCTGTTCCTCCTTGAAATCCACCAACAGCACAAACACCTCCAAGGTGTCCGCCGCCTGGGCCAAGGACAAAACCCCTAAAACAAATGCAAAGAAAACCGCATTTAACTTCATAGGTCATAATTTACAAATTATATTTTTGCAAGAGGTACTACATGGAAGAGACATTCAAGACAAAAGGCACCTGCGCCACCACCATCCAGTTCACCCGTGACGGCGACAAGATCCGCAATATCCGCTTCACAGGTGGCTGCAACGGCAACCTGAAGGCCATCGCGAAGCTCTGCGAAGGCATGAGTGCCGAAGATATCGCAGCAAAGCTCCTGGGCAACACCTGCGGAAGCAAGCCCACCTCCTGTGCCGACCAGTTGGCCCGTGCAGTACTCGGTCGCGAACCGTAAAAAACGCCAAATCGGGACCGCCCGCCACGGCCTCTATAGAAAAAACTGATAACTCTGCATAAGAATTAAATATTGGACAGAGCGAAAAACCGCTTCTATATTTTGCGCAACAAAAAACGGTGCCATCACACCAACGGAGAGTGCAAAATATGGCAAGAGTAAAATTTATCGAATCTGTTGACGAAGCTCAGGGCAAGGCCAAGGAAGCCTATGAAAAGCTGATCTCTACCGGCAAGATTACCAACATGAAGCGTGCGCTGCTGCAGGACTACGCAACGTTTGATGCCTTCATGGGATGGTACACCAGCTGGGGGCGTCTCGTAGAAATCATCGGCCAGCGTGCCGCCACTGTGTACGCCCACGCCGTTTCTACTACCAACAGCTGCCAGCTCTGCTCGCTGTTCTTCATCAGCGACCTGAAGGCCCTCGGAATCGATCCGAATGGATTCGAATACGAGAAGAACGAGGAGATTCTCGTGAAACTTGCAAGGCAAATCGTAAAGGACCCCACCGCCGTGCCGGATTCCTACTTCGATGAACTGCGCAAGTTCTACAATGATTCCGAGATTGTGGCCATCGTAGGCTTTGCGGCCCAGATGATCGCTACCAACAACTTCAACTCGGTACTGAAAATCGACGTGGACCAGCGTCTTCTCCCCATTGTTGGCGAGTTCAAGCCCGCCACCTGGAGAAAAGACATCAAATAAGTTTGTACTCTCCGTACAAGCTGGCGCTCCCGGGAGATTCGAAGTCCTTTTTCGGGAGCGCCTTTTTTTATTTTTCACTTGTGAAAAAGGGGTCCAACATGAACTATTTGATAGTCCCTGGATTGAATAATTCCGGTCCGAGCCACTGGCAGACCTTCTGGGCAAAAAGCCTGCCCAACGCATCCCGTGTTTACCAGCGCTGCTGGGACAAGCCGCAAAAAGAAGAATGGGTAGAAACTCTCGACGAAACCGTCAAGCAGCTGAAAGGCGACACCATTCTGGTCACCCATAGCCTGGGAAGCGTGACCACCGTATTCTGGCTCTTGCAGGCACAAGAAAGACACGAACTTCCGGCAAATATCAAGGGAGCCTTCCTGGTAGCCCCCGCCGATACCGACGTGGTGGAATCCATCAGCAACTTTGCCCCCATGCCCTTAGGCAAGCTTCCGGTACCCACATGCATCGTGGGTAGTGAAAACGATCCGTACATGACCTACGCCCGTGTAGAATTCTTTGCCAAGTCGTGGGGAGCCAAGCTGTTCAACGCAGGAGCCCTTGGCCACATCAATTCGGATTGCAACCTGGGCGAATGGGAACAGGGCCGCAAGTTCCTGGCGGAATTCGAACGCACGCTATAGAAAATGTGCGCCATAGTTTAAATCTATAGCCAGTTACAAGAAAATAGTATAACCAAATAACGGCAAAACTGGATGACAAAGGAAAAAGAATTATCTATCTTATTTCCTATCGAAATAATAGGAAATAACAAAAACAAATACAATTATGACTACAAACTTTGCAAACATATGCTGTTGGTGTCATTGTCGATGTCGGGCGGGCGACTAGTTTCTAGACTTTTATCTAAAACAGATTCCCGCTCGGTTGTGTCTCCGGAGCGGGATTTTTTATTCAAACTTTTAAGACGGCGCGACGCGCCAAAGGATTTTCAAAATGTCAACTTCAAAGTATATCGAAACAAAACTCATTCACGGCGGCATCGATGGCGACAAGGTCACGGGAGCTGTCAACGTACCCATCTACCAGACTTCCACCTACAAGCAGGCGGGCCTTGGTGAAAATACGGGCTGGGAATATTCCCGCACGGGCAACCCCACGCGCGCAGCCCTGGAAGCCCTGATTGCAGAACTGGAAGGCGGTGTGGCAGGCTTCGCCTTTGCAAGCGGCATGGCGGCCACCTCAACGGTACTTACCCTATTTAACAAGGGCGACAAGATTATTATTTCCAGCAATGTGTACGGCGGAACCTTCCGCGTTCTGGACAAGGTTTTCAAGAACCTGGGCATTACCTACTCCATCGAAGATACTACCGACTTGGCGACGTTGGATACCAAGGTGACTCCCGACGTGAAGGCTTTCTTTGTGGAAAGCCCCGCAAATCCGCTCCTGACTGTGACGGACTTGGCAGGCGTTGCCGCCATTGCCAAGAAACATGGCATCTTGACCATTGTGGACAACACCTTCATGACTCCCTATCTGCAGCGTCCGCTAGAACTGGGTGCCGACATTGTGGTGCATAGCGCGACCAAGTATCTGGGCGGCCATAGCGACTTGGTGGCAGGCCTTGCGGTGACCAACAACAAGGAAATTGCGGAACGCCTTGCCTTCACGCAGAACGCCGTGGGCGCTGTGCTCGGCCCCTTCGATTCTTTCCTTTTGATTCGCGGCATCAAGACTCTTGGCGTGCGCCTCGATCGCCATACCGAAAACGCAAAACGCATCGCCCGCTACCTGGAGAACCACGAAGCCGTAAAGCACGTCTATTATCCGGGTCTCCCTACCGCTCAGGGTTACGAAATCAACAAGAAACAGGCCAAGAACGGCGGTGCCATGATTTCGTTCGAACTGCGCGAAGATTATGACATCAAGAAATTCTTCAAGGGTCTCAAGCTGATTTCACTTGCCGAAAGCTTAGGCGGCGTCGAAAGTCTCGTATGCCATCCGGCCACCATGACCCACGCCTCCATTCCGAAGGAAATCCGCGAGAAGGTGGGCATTACCGACGGACTGATCCGCCTGTCCGTGGGTATCGAAAAAGTTGACGACATCATTTTAGATTTGAATGCCGGCATCAATGCGGCAGCCGCACCGTCCAATTCGGCGAAAGGAGTGTAACCATGCATTATTACGAATCAATGCAATCTTTAATCGGCAAGACTCCGCTGGTAAAACTCACCCATGTAGGCCTCCCCGAAGGCGTGAACCTCTTTGCCAAACTGGAACTCTGGAACCCCTCGGGCAGTGTGAAGGACCGCACCGGCCTTTACATGGTAAACGACGCCCTCGCAAAGGGAACGCTCAAACCGGGCGGAACCATCGTCGAGGCGACCGCGGGCAACACTGGCCTCGGCATCGCCTTCGCGGCCCTCAACCGCGGCATCCGCGTGGTATTCGTGGTGCCCACCAAGTTCTCCCAAGAAAAACAGACGCTCCTGCGCGCCCTCGGTGCTGAACTCATCAACACTCCCCGTGAAGAAGGCATGCTAGGAGCCGAAAAGAAGGCCGAAGAACTTTTGAAACAGATTCCCGATTCTGTTTCGCTTCGGCAGTTCCACAATATGGCCAACCCCCTCGCCCATTACGAAACCACCGGCCCCGAAATCTACGAAGACCTGGACGGTCACATAGACTACGTAGTGGCAGGCGCAGGCAGCGGCGGCACTTACAGCGGCATTCTCAAGGCCCTCAAGGAACGCAACCCAAGCATCAAGGGCGTGCTGGCAGACCCCATAGGCTCTACCATGGGCGGCGGCGAACATGGCGACTACAACATCGAAGGAATCGGCAACGATTTTATCGCCGATACCATGGACATGTCGCTGGTGGATCAGGTCATCAAAATCAACGATGACGACGCCTTTACCGGCTCTCGCGAACTCGCCCAGAAAGAAGGAATCTTTGCGGGCTCCTCTTCGGGCGCGGCATTCACCGCAGCCAAGAAGCTCATCGTCTCGGGTGCCCGCGGAAACATCGTGTTCGTAGCTCCCGACCGCGGCGACCGCTACTTCAGCAAGGGATTGTACGAATAATGCTCAATTACCTGACCGTAATTCGCATTATCCGTCCACCCCTTAGGGGCTTAACCAGATAGGTTCCCGAGCGCTTCACGGAAGCTCTCGTCTTCGCTCGCAATTCTTCAGCACCTGCCGCCTTAATCTTCGAGATAAGCCGACCCTGCATATCGAACACAAGATAGTTGCTAGAGGTTGTGGCAAAGCGTAGCGCATGCAAAGCCGCAGGCTCTTTTTCCGGAGTGCCCGTGGAATCCTTCTTGGCGCTGACAACTTTCTCAGAAGTCGAGTCAGTAGCTGCGCCAGCCACATGGCTAGTGTCTTCAAAGTTCAGCCAATCTATATTGACATAGTTCCCCAAGATTTCCATTTTGAGTATATGCTCGCCTTTAGGGAGTTTCACAAGGCCCGCATCATGGACAGCATAAGTATCCCAGTCATTACCTTGCGGAACGATGATATCTTCTGTAACCGCCACATCGTCAACGTATAGCTTGACTCCCGCATTTTCTGACTTTGTCGCATAGCGAACCGTCAGCACGTAATCCTGTTCCTTGGCCACATTCACCGTATATTCAAGCCATTCGCCTTCCTGCGTGTAACCAATGGCATAGCCGTCACCGGCCTTCACAACATCTACGGCATCTTCGCGGTATTCCTTGCCCTTGTTTTCGTCATCCTTGTCAAAATAGGCCTTGCCCGCCCCACCAACATCGTAATTTTCAGCTTCCACTTTTCCGGGAATGCTTATCGCAACATCTTTGTAAGGGCCTTGCGGAATAATCGGAGTCACATACACGCGGTAACCGTACTTCACATTCTTGATATTTACAGGAACCGTGATTTTGCCACCGTCTACATCGTATTCCTTGCTAGATTCCAACGTTGTCGAAGAGACTGGCTTATCCTTATCTTCCCACACCACATATTCCACGCTCACATTCACCTTTTTTCCGAATGCTTCCGGAATACCTGCAATGTTCACATTCACTTCGCCCAAGGTGTTACCGCCGAGTACGATGCTTGCAAAACCCTTTTTCTTGTCAAGTGCCGCAAAGCCATCTACCCCATCGCTCTTGTCGTTCGGGGGCGTCACCTTGGCCATATAGCCGCTCATGTCGCCATACCACTTGTAAAGCCACCATCCGCCACCGCGTTCATTATCTGCAGTGAGCAGGCTCCCGAGCCTTCCTGGAAGCGGTACAAACCACCACGATATCATGGCACTTTCAACACCATGGCGTTCAAACTTCGCGATGAAGGGTACAGAAACACCCGGGCAACCTTCTTCGGTATGTTCTGTCGAAGAATACTCGTTAATACTAATCGCACGGGGCGTTACATTGTACTTCTTTTCCAGATTGCGATAGTTTTCGATAGCACCTACAAGACCTCCACTTCCCCACTGATGCCAACTGATAACATCGGGCATACAGTTGTTCTGCGAACAGTACTTGACAAACTCTTCCATCTTTGAAGAATTGTACCACGAATACGAAGGGCCGACAATCTTTGCGCTCGGATCCAATTGACGAATAAGCTGGTAGGTTTCTTTCCACAACCCCGAATTAAAATCAATGCTTGTAGATTTCCAGGTGTCGTTAGGTTCATTCCAGATTTCGTAACCATCGAAATTCTTGTTGCTAGACGCAAGCTTGTCCTTGATGACAGAGGTGACCTCGGATTTCCAGTGCTCCATACTCTGGAACTTGTATGGCCAACCGGGCAAGACATCGGCAAGACGAATCTGTACCTTGGCACCAATCGCTTCCACTCGAGGGGCTACGAGAAACGCGCCACCAATCCCCTGCTGACGACCATTACCACTACGTGCAGGGGCCAAAAATACGTTGGGCTTAAGCGGAGCCAAATCCTTATCGATGTCGCTGGGGAGCGTCTCGGTAATACCGTAAAGCGAACCCGTCGCCACGTGGGTCACCGGCCTAATGCTATCGCCAAGGCTAACGCCCAAATTCACGGCCGCATCCGAAATGGCGGCCATAGCCAAAATAACAGTGAAAAACTTACACTTCATCCCTTTTTCCTTTTCCCTGCCTCAAAAATACCCTAATTCATGTGAAAAACGCATAGCGGTCAAGAACTTTCCGTTGACAGTTTGTCAATGAAAAGGCCTCGAAATATGGCGAATTGGACGTAAAAACGCGGGGATTGGAGGCAAAAATACGGGGATTCACCCCAAAAACACGGGGATTGGCGTTGAAAACACGGGGATTGGAGGCTATATTTACGGATTATGGTGAAGAAAAAGTTCGAAATAGATTTTGAAAACTATGTCCGCAATGTACCACCCACCAAAAGGGATAAGTCTTCAGCATGGTCCGCCGCAATTGGCCTGCAACAAGTCGACGGACTGACTCCGTCCAAGTATCTATTCGAAACCGCCCGACGCAACATCGAAGGCGACATCTCTATTGATGACGCGCAAAAACTCATCAACAGCTACTACGAATCAAAGGTGTCGCGAGCCAATGACCCCGACGACGCAGAAGAAGCAGACAAGGTCGCTAGCCGCATTGCAAAAATTCTGAGCGAAAGGGCTTTCAGCTTTTCGCCATCGTACCTAATCGCCATACACGGAAAACTGTTCCAGGGAATCTACAAGTTTGCGGGACGCCTGCGCGACTATGATATCACCAAAAAGGAATGGGTTCTAAATGGCGATACCGTGATGTACGGGGCCGCATTCGAGCTCCGAATGGCATTGGATTATGATTTTGAACAGGAGCGAGAATTCAACTACAAGGGGCTCAACATGGACCAGACTGTTGAGCACCTGGCAGACTTCGTGTCACGACTGTGGCAGATTCACGCCTTTGGCGAAGGGAACACTAGAACCACCGCCGTTTTCATGATAAAGTACCTTCGCTCATTGGGCTTCAAGGTGGACAACAAGATCTTTGCAGAAAACTCCTGGTATTTCAGAAACGCCCTCGTTCGCGCAAATTACAGGAATCTACCCAAGGGAATTTCTAGAGAACCCATTTTCTTGGAAAACTTTTTCCGCAACATGCTCATGGGCGAACACCACGAAATGAAAAACCGCTACTTGCATGTGAATTACAGTAAAAAGGCGGGGATGCATTCCAAGAAGGTGGAAATCTCATCGGAAAATACAGTGCCTCATTCAACTAATGTAGGGATGGAACAGCGACTGGGAAACGCGAAACTTAATGCCCCTACAAAGGAAAAACTTTTGACCATTGTCTACGGGGTCGGTGGCGAAATCTTTGGCGCCTCAAAGGTGATGGAGTTGGTTGGTTGTAAAGCGACCGCTGCTACCACGCTTATCAAGAAACTATTGTCACTAGATATCATCGAACCCGTTGCAGGGCACGGCAAGGGTAAGTATCGGGTGAAGGGATAGGATGTTTCTGATGTCTACCTGAAATGTCAATTGTAGCTACTTTGATCTATAGGCACCCAGGTTTCATTATATTGTTAAGATTGTATATTTCTGGATTACAGTGATTTTTGCTGCGTGATTTTATATACTTTTCTAACGGGCAGTACAAAAGGATGATTGTACGGATGCTATGATAGATGTTAATCAAGAATATATACGCGAAGTGGAATGTGAATATAAAGGCGAACGATACAAAGTTCGCGACAATGGTGCGGTCCTACGCATGGCGCGCGAGGGAAAACCTAAACGTCCTAAAGATGATGCTTGGACATTTGGTGATAGGATAGATCGTGGATATGCCTGGTTTTGCGGTGAGGCGGTGCACAGAATTGTTGCGGTTGCTTTTTTAGGGGAACCTCCTACAAAACAACATGTGGTGGATCATATTGATACGAATCGACAGAACAATCGTCCAGAGAATTTAAGGTGGTTGACTAAACTTGAAAACATCCTATTAAACCCAATCACTAAAGCTAAAATTGAATATTGGTGTGGTAGTGTGGAAAGTTTTTTGGCCGACCCATCTCAATTGAGAGGACATGAAAAAGAAGATGCCAATTTTGCTTGGATGAGGGCTGTCAGCCCTAGAGAGGCTCAAAACACATTGGCTAATTGGGTGAAAATACTAAGTAAGCCTAGGCTAGAAAATAAAAGTAGAAAAAATGCCATTGAAGAGTGGATTTTCCAACAAAATTTTACTTATAAAAACGATGTTGGGTTCTTTGAAGATCTTGAATCTATAAAAACAGAAGAAGCTCCCTCTCCCGTAGCAGAAAATCAACCCGTTTTTTCACCAAAATCTGTCGACGATGTAACGGAGAATTTGATAGAGCAACCCGTTACCAAGAAAGAATTTATGACAGCCCTCTTAGAAATATGCGAAAGCGAGGGATGGAATTGCACGAAATACTACAAAACGGATTCCTGGAAAACGGATATGCTCATCACGATTGGAAGTCGCCGCATGGCGTTTTCTGCTTTTAATTCAGTAAAGAATGCTGCTAAGTTATTGCCAATAATAGAACGGGATGGCGTAAAGAGTTATGGGTTGATTCTCTCACCGAAAAAAGATGAAATCTTGAATTTTTGCTGTTTCAGTTTACACCGAAATGAAAATGTCTTGGAGGCAAGCTTAGCTAAAACAAAATTGCCTTTCGACACATTTGTAAAGAAGGCTGTTGAAGATAAAATTGTGCATTTAACGAAGACAAAGATTACAGATGTAGATGTAATATTTGAACAAATAGAATGTTGGCGTTGTCACAAACCTCATTTTGTTTTCTATACACGCTATTTGGTGGATGAAAACGGAATAAGGCATGACGAGAATGATTCCGATTGGGAATATAGTGATGACAGAAATTTTAATATACCAGATTTATGCTTTGGAGATGAAATGTTGGAACTTGTTAAACGATATATTGCTGAACACCCTGAAAAAAATATCATAATGGGAGAAGTAAAAGAGCGCTATAGTGATACTCGGAAAGAATCGTATATGTCGTTTGGTTGTCCTAATTGCGATGCTATTTTGGGAGATTGGTTTTTGAACGATTTGGAAATAAATTTGATGTATGAAACCGACGAAAGTCGAATGAATCGAATTAAACTAAAAACTCCATTTGAAATGCCTGTGAATGACTGGATTGTAGTGGATTAAAATCAGTAACACTATTTCTTTGTAGTCGAATATCCTTTGGGCAATTCTTTTTTTACGGCGGGTTCTGGAGAAAGGCCGTTCATTCTGTAGTAATCTTCACTCCAAATTATATTTCCGCAACCTTTCCCATTAGAATTGTAATTTGTGCAACCTAAGAAATATCTGCCATCTTTTTGTAGACGGGCAATCATGTATCCATCGCATTTATCACACTTTTGAATGGCTAATTTCCCCGCTTCAATTTTGTTTGTCATAAAATCGCAAATTTCAGGGTCATTCATACAAATCCACAGATTTAAGCCATAAGCGGCTTTGACCTTATGTTGAAGGGGATACCCACACATTGGACAGAATTTTTTAAATGCTAGGCCCTGTTTAAGTTCCTCGTTCCATTCTCCTTTTAAAACAACATTTTTATAGTCGTGTTTTATTTCCAAAAGAAATTCAGATGGATTCTCTTCTGGAGCAATGAAAAAAACTCGGTTTTTTGTTCGAGTCATCGCTACGTAAAAAAGGCGACGTTCTTCTGCGGCTTCAATCGAATCATCTCTTTTTACTACGTAACTTAGAACAGGGTCGTTCTCAATTTTTGAAGGAAAACCATAAGTTTCATTTTTTCCGTTAATGACTATCACGTTGTCGTATCCCAATCCCTTTGACGCATGCGCAGTCATAAAGGTTATTTTTAGTTCAGGGTGTTTGAGGCATTTTATTTTGTTTCCATAGTCCTTATATTCAAAAAGACTTGAACGCTCTAGGTTCTTTCCGTCAAAGCCGAATCGACCTAGCAGAAGGATTTCTTGCTTTTTACTGTCTTTTCCTTCTAACTTGTTGTAGTCTATAATTTTCTCCAAAGCGGTTTCAACAGACTTTGCTAGGTTGTAATTTGAATTCCCGCCAAAACGTTTTTGTTTAGAGTCATAGGTGTAAATGATTACGGGGTCTTTTATTGTTTTAGGAGATTTTAGCGTTTTCTTAATCTGAGCGGTATTTTTTTGAATGAAATTACCGGCAATGTCAATCACTTCTTGTGAGTTTCGGTATGTTTTTGTTATCTTCAGAAGCTCCGCATAACCCATAATATCAGAAAATTTCGTAAACAGTGTTATGTCCGAACCACTAAACGCGTAGATTGATTGCCAGTCATCACCAACAGCGATTATTTTCGCGTTCGTAACGTCATGTAAAGCCCCCACTAAATCAAAACGCTGACGAGATATATCTTGATATTCGTCTACAATTATATATTTAAAATCAATTTGGTTGCTTACGGTTTTTGATTCTTTTAGAAGTTTCGCCGATTTGTTAATCATGTCAGAAAAATCAATGGCATTATTCTTGTGAAGAAACCGCTCGTATTCAAGATAGCATTCTTTGCAAATTCCTAAGAAAAGTTTTGTGCGAACGTTTCTTGTCTGCGTTGCCCATTCGTCAAATTGTTCTACAGGATATCCATTCGTTTTAAAGTTTGATATAAATCGATCAACAAGATTAATGAGCTTTCTGATATATCTACTGGAATCTTGATTTGAGATTTTTCTCATCACATCTCTATTGTCACGAGGTATTAGAACAAAACCTTGTGATTCCAATTTTTCTTTTAAGTGCACGAGCAAAGTTCTTCCGTCATTGTATTGAGAACACGTGCAAATAAGATTTGTTCCGTGCAGGCGGTGGAGTGCGACTTTGTCATGTATCGCTTTTTTATATTTCTTTAATTCTTCATCCGTATATCGATTGCTATATCCATCCTCAGTTACCCCAAAATGCTCAATATACGCTTCTTTGCCATTCTGGCGGATGATAAAATCAGGTGTATAAGGCTTTTTGGCTCCTTCTATGTTATATTTGTAACAAGGTTCATATTCGTAATCAACGTTGTTCAAATAAAGAAAATTTGCGATTTGAACTTCTTCTTGAGAGCGTAAGATCTCATTTTGAATTGTCTCGTACTTCTTTGATCTTGAATTTTTAATTTCTATTCGGGACTCAACTTCTCCAAGTTCTCCTTTCATGGTTGTAAAATTAGAATTTGATAATTTTGCGTAAAAGTCATTTTTGTTTTTTACTTCAATTGGAGCGTCGAAATAACTTGCAAAAAAATTGATTAAATCGTCAACAAGTTTTGGGTTTTGTAAGACTGAATCACGAAAGTAATCCTCAAGGACGAAATACAATTTCTCATTTTGTACGATGTTCAATTTGTCAACATCGTCTTTGTGAAGAATTGCATTTCCTGTCGAGTGAAATGTTGTTATTGGACAATCAATATTGAGTTGCTGGTTAATTTTTTCTCGTAATTCGCCAACTGCTTTGTTTGTGAAGGATACGACAAGAATTTTGCGTGGATCAATATTCTTCTTTTCTACAAGGTATTTTACTTTTGCGGCAACAGTCGTAGTTTTTCCTGCTCCCGCCCCTGCAATAACAAGACAATAATCCTCATCTGTGAGAACTACCCGTCGCTGATCGTCATCAAGCATGATGTTTGGATCAATGTTATGCAAAATAGAATCAAGATAGCCTTTTTCGGTTTCTAGCTTTTGCGCGATATAGGATTCGTTGTGATTAGAAACAAGATCCCTGATACTAGAATACTTTTGAATGACAGAAAGTAGGTCTGTATCAGAAATAGAATTTTTTTTGCAAAAATCAATAAGCAAATTATCGTTTTTCAACTGCTGAAAGTAATGAACGACATTTTTTGTTGAATCTATCCTTTTTAGATAGTCAGATTTTGCGATGTATGAATCAGAAGAGAGTAATTTATTTATAAAATCATTTAGTTCAAAAATTTCGCTAATTTTGGGATTCTGCGCATGCGAAGATGCTTCTGCTTTCTTTTGTGGAATCGTACGCTTAATTCCGAAGATGCGACTTAAGAAAGACATAAAGCGGCTCTAATAAAATATGACTGCTGAAAATTGTGTTACCAAAATACTTCTTTAATATATATAAAAAGGTGGTTAAATTCAGAACCAGTCAATATTTTAACTTGGAATAAAAATGCTAGGCAAGGGGGGGGGATGTATTGAATGTGCGGTTTGGTGATTGAAAATCATTAAAATGAATCGGGTAAAGCCCGGCTCGCGTAGTGGCGCGGGAAACGCCTAAGTCACGTAAAAAAGATGACTTTTGGGAAATTATATGCGTTTGTTCTTGCTTTTTGTAATGGATTGTATTATATTTGTAATTGAACGGAGGTCTTTATGGCTACGACTGTACTGCAGGTCCGAATGGACGAAAAATTGAAAGATGAGGCTGCGGAGCTCTTTGAAAACCTGGGAATCGATATTCCTACGGCTATCCGCATCTTTTTCAAGCGGGCTGTTGCTGAAAAGGGAATCCCCTTTGAACTGCGTGAGCCATCTGCCGTTTACGATGCAAATCCTGGATGGAAAGCCTTCATGGATTTGCGCAGACAGGCGCAGCGTGGTGCGGCTGCAGGCATGAGCGATGCTGAGGTTGAAGCTGAAATTGCTGCATATCGTTCTGGCAAGTAATTTGGTTGAGGTGATGCGTGGTTTATGCAGTCATTGATACCAATGTCATTGTGTCGGCATTGATTACCAAGTCTCCGGATTCTCCGGTGTTGCGGGTGGTTCAAAGAATATTTTCAGGACGTGTCTGTACATTGGTAAACGAAGAAATTCTCGCTGAATATAGGGAAGTTCTTGCTCGACCGAAATTTGGTTTGGAAAAAGAGACTATTGAAGCTGTTATTGCTGAGTTGCTAAATCACAGCTTGAATGTTGATGCTCCGCCGAGTGGAGTTGTGCTGCCTGATCCTAAGGATGTTGTTTTTTACAATGTTGTTCTTGCAAAACGGGATGATGGTGCGTATCTGGTAACGGGCAACCTCAAACACTTTCCGGCATGTAGTTTTGTTGTTACCCCGCGCGAGTTTCTTGATATTGTTGACGCTCCGCTGCGTACGACGTTCGTGAACGATTACTCGCGTCGTTATAGACCGTAATCGCGCATCGTTTTCATTGGGATTTTTGCGTTAGGGATTGTTACCCGCGAGGGCGGAGACTACAGGCTCTGGGAGCGTAGCGAGTAAAGCCCGGCCCGCGCGGTAGCGCGGGAAACGCCTTGTAAAATTTTCTTCCCCCTCTGGCGCAAGCGCCAAATGCTAGGCTCGGTCATATCCATGCAAGCATGGCTGCAACACTCGCCTTACGCATTGGTGCCAGGTTTCTGAATATTAGGTACATTACCGTCCGACGCATCTCGCTGTACAAAGGCGAGGTGCGTTTTTGCGTTAATTAAGTTTTCAATTTTGCAAGAACGCCTCTAACATTAACCAGCCACAATTTGTGGCTAAATGGAGGCTTTTATGACAAAAGACGAAATTTTAGCAGGCGAATCAGAGCTGCTAGAGTTCAAGCGAGACATTCCCGAACAGAGCTTCAAGTATATCAAGACCGTTGTAGCCTTTGCTAACGGCAAGGGCGGCAGAATCGTCTTTGGCGTGGACGACAAAACACATAAAATTGCGGGCATAAAAAAGAGCGAGGTCTTTCAGAAAGCCGACACTATCGCCGATACGATTTTCAACAGCTGCGAACCCAAAATCAGACCGAGCATCAATCTTCAGGAAATTGACAATCGCTACATTATCGTGGTGACGGTGCCTTCTGGAATGCAGCAACCCTATTACATAAAGAGCATGGGGATTACCGAAGGCACTTTTGTTCGCGTGGCAGCAACAACCCGCGAAGCCGAACGATACATGCTTAAGGAATTGGTTCTTGAAGGTGAAAACGAATCGTACGATCAGCAATCAGCTGGCGAAACCGCTTCAAAGGAAGAAGTCGAAAATCTTTGCGACAAGATTTATGATTTTACAGCAGGGACTTTAAGCAAAAAGGAACGTACAGCTTTGCGAAGACCGACTGTTAACCAGTTACTTTCATGGAAACTGCTGAAAAAGGAAGGCCGCTCTTTAGTAGCTTCAAATGGATTTAGACTTTTGCAGGGTTCAATCAATGATTTCCCTGACGCGAAGATTCAATGTGCCGTATTCAAAGGAAATGTCCGGGGCGATTTCCTGAAGCGTCAAAATATGGAAGGCCCTCTTTTCGAGCAAATTGAATCGGCCTATCAATTCGTGATGCAAAATTTGCCCGTTCTGTCCAAGGTGAAGGGGCTCTTCAGGCACGATAATTCCCTTTTGCCTGAATCAGCCGTTCGCGAAGCCATTGCAAATGCGGTATGTCACCGCAGTTACCTAATCCCTCGCAAGGTGCAGGTAGCGTTGTATGATGACCGTTTGGAAGTGACGTCCCCAGGGACGCTTTGCAGGGATGTCACCTTGGAAAAGATGCGCGAAGGCATGTCTAGCGTGCGCAACAAAGGAATTGCGGAAACATTTATCTATATGCGTATTGTTGAAACTTGGGGCAGTGGCATTCCTAACATCTATAAAGCGATGAAAGAAAGTGGCTTGCCAGAACCTGTAATGCAGGATTTTCATGGGGATTTCAGGATAACCTTATATTGGAAATGGAAACTACCCAAAACTACCCTAAACTACCCTAAAAACTACCCAATAACTACCCAAAAGATATCCGAAATGGAGCTGAAAATTCTTGAAGTGATCAAGGGAAATAACAACTTCTCTCGTAATGAAATTGCCAAAACTCTTGGAAGCATCACTCCTGATGGCGTAAAATATCACCTTTCTAATTTGCAAAAGAAGGGGTTGTTAAAACGAGTTGGCGGGAGAAAAGAAGGTCATTGGGAAGTCCTAATTGATATTTGAAAAATCTTGACTACCATTCGGCATTGAGCAAATTGTCGACTTTGTAAAATTTTCTTCCCCCTCTGGCGCAAGCGCAAAATGCTAGGCTCGGTCATATCCATGCAAGCATGGCTGCGACACTCGCCTTACGCATTGGTGCCAGGTTTCTGAATATTAGGTACATTACCGTCCGACGCGTTTCTCTGTCAAATGGAGAAATGCGTCTTTTTTTATTCCGGGAGTGACGCGCCCACAAATAGGGAGGTCACGAAATGGATCTTGCAAAATTCGAGAATGCCCTGAAGATAGGGGAAACTACGGCCATAGAGTTCAAGCGGGCTGGCGGTACAATCGAAACGGACACCTTCGAGACGGTCTGCTCGTTTTCGAACCGATTCGGCGGCGATATTTACTTGGGGGTGCTTGACAACGGGACTGTTGTCGGCATTCCTGAAAATGCCGCACCGTCCATGGTGAAAAATTTTATCAGTGCCATCGGCAATCCGGACTTGTTCAGCCCCACGCTTTATCTTGAACCGGAAATTTTCAAGTACCGCAAGAAGACCTTGATTCATATCCACGTTCCTTCGAGCGGCGAGGTACACTCGTTCAAGAAACGGATTTACGATCGCGTGGACGAGGCGGACGTAAAGGTGAGCGCGACGGCAAAGATTGCGCAGATGTATATCCGCAAACAAGAAATCTACACGGAACGCAAGGTGTATCCGTACGTGAAGCTGAAGGATTTACGCTTGGACTTGCTGCCGATGGTGCGGATTTTGGCGAAGAACAATGCCGGCGGCAGCCACCTATGGGAAAAGCTTTCAAATATGGATTTGCTGAAGAGCGCGGGGCTTTACGCCGAGGACCATGCGACCGGCAAGGACGGATTCAACCTTGCCGCGGTGATGCTCCTGGGTCGTGACGAGGTCATTCGCGATGTCTGCCCGGCCTACCAGACAGATGCGCTTGTCCGCAAGGTGAATGTTGACAGGTATGACGACCGTTTGACCGTGGTGACGAATCTTGTTGAAAGTTTCGAACAGCTTTTCAAATTCGCGACGCTGCACTTGCCCGACAAGTTCTATGTGGAGGGCGCCGAACGCAAGTCGCTCCGGAATATTGTGGCTCGCGAAATGCTAGTAAATACGCTAATGCACCGCGAGTATTCGAGTTCGTACCAGGCGAAGTTTGTGATAGAACAAGATAGAATGTATGTGGAAAATGCGAATAGGGCACGTTTCAACGGTCCGATAACGCTTCGGAACCTTGAACCGTTCCCGAAGAATCCGCTAATTGCGAGCTTTTTCCGCAATATTGGATATTCGGAAAAGCTCGGGTCTGGTGCGCGCAAGATGTTCAAGTACGGGCGTCTATACTCCGGCGTTGATCCCGAGTTTATCGAGGATGACGTATTCCGCATCATTCAACCGTTAAATGAAAACTATTCGTTTGATGCGGAAAATGAGGCAGGTGGTCAGAAGACTACACAGAAGACTACACAGAAAATTCTTGCCGCGATGAAGGATAATCCCAATGTGACCATATCAGAATTGTCGGAAATTTGCGGAATAACTATTGATGGCGTAAAATGGCAACTAAGAAATCTCGCAAAAGCAGGCCGTATCATGCGTATTGGCGGAGACCGTGGTGGTCACTGGGAAGTACGCGACAATACACCCCGCTAAAACTAGCGTTATAGCCTAAACCTATAGCAACCAATAGTTAAATAGTATGCATTTATGCCTTGACGAAGGGAATTTCTTATTCTATTTTATTTCCTACAAGATTGATAGGAATAACAAAATGGTTTGTGATTCCCAATGCATTCGAAGGAGCGCCTATGATAAGTGACTGTCGAATGCCGAGAGGCATTCTGAAAACGAACTAGCCGGAAGCCTTTGTCCTTAAGGCTTTGCAGGTTAGAAAAAACAAGCCTAAGGATATCTCTAAAAACAAATTTTGCGAGCACGGGTCTCTAAAGACCCGGTTGCCCGCTACAACCTAAAAGGAATTTTTACCATGACAACACAGAATAAGCTCCACTTTGAAACTCTTCAGCTCCATGTTGGCCAGGAAACCGCAGACCCCGCAACCGATTCTCGCGCCGTTCCTATTTACCAGACCACCTCCTACGTGTTCCATAGCGCACAGCATGCTTCCGACCGTTTCCACCTGAAGGATGCCGGCAACATTTACGGCCGCCTCACCAACACCACACAGGATGTCTTTGAAAAGCGTATCGCCGCTCTCGAAGGCGGTATCGCAGGCCTCGCCGTTGCATCTGGCGCAGCAGCCCTTACCTACGCCATCACGGCTCTCGCCCGCAAGGGTGATCATGTGGTAGCTCAGCGTACGATTTACGGCGGTACCTACAACCTCCTGGAACATACGCTCCGCCCGTTCGGCGTAGACACCACATTCGTGAATACCCGCGACCTCAAGGAAGTCGAAGCCGCCATCAAGGAAAATACGAAGCTCGTGCTCATCGAGACGCTCGGCAACCCGCATTCCGACATCCCGGACATCGAGGCCATCTCCGAGATTGCCCACAAGCACAAGATTCCGGTCGTGATCGACAATACCTTCGGTACGCCGTATCTGATCCGCCCCATTGAACACGGTGCCGACATCGTCGTTCACTCCGCAACGAAGTTCATCGGCGGTCATGGCACTACCCTCGGTGGCGTGATTGTTGACGGAGGCAAGTTCGACTGGGCCGCCAGCGGCAAGTTCCCGCAATTCACCGAAACCAACCCGAGCTACGGCGTGCCCTTCACTGCCGCTGCTGGCGCCGCTGCCTATATCGTCTATATCCGCGCAATCCTCCTGCGTGACGAAGGTGCTGCAATTTCCCCGTTCAACGCTTTCCTCCTGCTCCAGGGCACCGAAACTCTTTCGCTCCGCCTTGACCGTCATGTGGAAAACACCAAGAAGGTTCTGGAATTCCTCTCTAAGCACCCGAAGGTTGCAAAGGTCAACCACCCGAGCTTCAAGGATCATCCGGACCACAAGCTTTACGAACGCTACTTCCCCAACGGCGGTGGTTCCATCTTCACCTTCGATGTGAAGGGTGGCCAGGCCGAAGCCTTCAAGTTCATCGACAGTCTCAAAATCTTCAGCCTGCTCGCTAATGTTGCCGACGTGAAGAGCCTGGTGGTGCACCCCTACACAACGACCCACTCGGAACTTACTCCGGAAGAACTGGCCGCAGCGGGCATCTCTCCGGCGACGATCCGTCTCTCCATCGGTACCGAACACTACGAAGACATCATCAACGACCTGGATCAGGCGCTGAACGCAATCTAAAGAAACTTCTATTACGTTAAGTATCCAGTTCCGAGCGCGTTTTCACCATTAGGAAACGTTCGTCGGACTGGATTCTTTTTTTGTACGGAGAATACAATGATAGATTTTGAATACTACAACCCTGCAAAAATCATTTTCGGCGAACACAGTGAACAGAAACTGAAATCGCTTTTGGCCGCACACGGCGTGAAGTCGCTCCAACTCGTTTACAGCGGCGACTTTATCAAGACCCTGGGCATTTACGACGTGATCAAGGATGCCGTTGCAGAACTTGGAATTCGGTTTTCCGAAAACGGGAATGTGGTTCCGAACCCGTCCATCGACCTTGTTCGCGAGCTGGTAAAGCAAGGCAAACAAAACCAGGTGGACTTCGTTCTGGCCGTAGGCGGCGGAAGTTCCATAGATACCGCAAAGGCGGTGGCGCTCGGAATACCTTACGAAGGAGACGTGTGGGATTTCTTTGAGAGGGGAATTTCACCCGAAAGGGTATTACCGATAGGCGTCATCGCCACTACGGCATCCAGCGGTTCCGAAACATCCAACGCGGCCATCCTTTCTAGCGGGCAGTGGAAGCTTGGCTTCGAAGACGACCGCATCATTCCGAAGTTCGCCATCATGAATCCGAAATACACGGTGGGCCTGCCGGCATACCAGACTTTCGTGGGCATCGCGGACGTGCTTTCGCACCTGCTGGAGCGTTATTTCTCTGACGAGAAATATTCCGACACGACAGATTACCTGATTGAGGGAGCAATCAGGGCTCTGTTCGTGAACGCGGACAAGCTAATCACCAACCAGAAAGACGTGAACGCCCGTGGAGAAATCCAGTGGCTTGCAAGTGTGGCACACGGCGGATTCTTGGATGCAGGGCGTCGCGCGGACTGGGGCTCTCACCGAATTGAACATGAACTTTCAGCCCAGTACAACATCACCCATGGCGAAGGCATGGCCGTGGTGACTGTGGCCTGGACAAAATACATGGCGGAGCAGAAGCCTTGGCGACTTGCGCTCCTTGCGAGCAGGGTTTTCGGCGTAGATTCGTTCAACTACAGCGAAACCGAACGTGCGTACATCCTCTCCGAAAAACTCACCGCTTTCTTCAAGAAACTTGGCCTTGCGACAACGCTTGCGGAGCTGAAGATCGACGACAAGGACTTTGACGCCATGGCTGCCCGTGCAACGCGCAACGGTAAAGTCGGGCATTACGTGCCTCTGGATGCCATAGCCATCAAGGAAATCCTGAAAATCGCATTGTAAGGCCTAGCTATTCCCCGACAGCCTTATAGCTCTTGGGGATGTTCAGGCGCCAGGTACCCAGGCTAAAAGACTTTCCGCGGGTTACCTTCTTGATGCGGATCTCCAGGAAAGGCTTTCCGTCTCGCTCGAAGCGGATGTTCTTGGGCATCTCGCGACCCTCGAGAGTCCCGACGTCCGAGAAGACGATCTTCTCGGGCTTTCCGTCGCGGCCCTGGCGCAAGAGCCACTGGACGCGTCCGTCTTTTTCGCCATAGGTAAAGAGCCGTCCGGTGGATTCCTTCGCCTTCACCACGGTCACACCCGCCGAGTCCGCCGAGCCTTCTTTCTCGAAGCGCTCCGGCAAAAGTTTTCCTTCGAACAGGGCCGCGACCTGATGGATATGCACCAGCGGGAGCGTATTGTCGTTCAGCAGCCCCACCATGTAGCCGTTGCCCTTCACGTACAGCTTTTCCGTAGGGAACACCATCTGCCAACCGGATTCCGTCCAAAGCATAGAGGCAACGCCGATTCCCAAGGGACCCGTCAATTCCAGGCGGTAACGCTTTCCCGGCACAGAGAACAACACGGCATCAAACTCCTGGACCTCGCCGTCTTCTTGGGTGAT
This sequence comes from Fibrobacter sp., assembly GCA_017475045.1. Classification (GTDB taxonomy): domain Bacteria; phylum Fibrobacterota; class Fibrobacteria; order Fibrobacterales; family Fibrobacteraceae; genus Fibrobacter. The sequence continues at coordinate 40,507 of JAFVGH010000097.1, forward strand.
GTTCAGCTGGAATTTCGCACGCAAGCTATCCAGGGGAGCCTCTTGTACACAGCCCGCAGAGGCATCGCAGGCGCCAGAACCGCCCGAAACGCCACGGCTCCCGGCGCAGCCCGCCAAAAGAAGCAAAGCAAAGGCAACGAGCATGAATCCCGTCCCCCTTATCAAGGCTCCAGGATAGCGTTGGAAAATAAAGGCGATGCTCATTTGATACGAGACCAAGATGACGTTAGTGGTGCTTCTTCAGGAATTCTTTAGCGGTAGCGTTATTTGGCCTCAACTTGAGCAGCTGCTTGTAAGATTTTACCGCATCGCTAGTCTTGCCCACTGCCGCCTGGATGGCGGCCATATGCTCCCAATAGACATGATCGTCATTGAAATTCTCGCTCTTGATTTGCTGCATCACAGCATAGGCTTCATCGAATTTTCCCTTGCGATAAAGGCCCCAGGCCTTGGAATCCAAGAAAGCTTCCGAGGGGGCCTTGCCCTTTTCTAAAGAAAGGGCCTTATCCACCAACATAATACCCTTGTCCAGTTCTTCGGCATTGCGGTTCAATTCAATAAGTGAATAGCCATAGTAGTTATACAACTCGGGCCTATCCAGCTCACCCCTATCAGAGGCCGTCAGCAGGTACTCAAACAATTTAAAGGATTCGTCGTATTCTCCCATCCGTTCCAAATTCATGGCCATGTTGAATCGGATAAGCAAACTCGTAGAGTCCCCCATCAGCATACTTTCCCAGAACAGATTCGCCTTGGAGCGTGCCTCTTTTGCCTGGAACAATTTCAAGGAATCCGCCTTGCCGTCACTCTCAATTTCCTGTGCCTGTACTACCAGTATCTTAGCGTAAGTGTGCTGAAGGTGCCTATAGTTTCTTTGTGCTTCCTGGTTAATCTGGGTCACAGAAGCAGAATCGGCAATACCCACCATAGGCGTCCAATTGGTCCAGACGCCCAGCAAGGAATCCAGCAGATAATAGGCCTGCTGGTACTTGCCTGCAAAGCCATAGGTCATGGCCAAGAAATCCTTGTCACCGCCTTCCAAAGTGGAGTCGGCACGCTGGGCATAAACAATCGCCTCGTCCTTTTTCTTTTCTGTCAAGGCAATCCCAGCCAGGGCCCTGCAGGCCTGGGCTGCAAAAGGCTTACTGGTAAGGCCTTCCAACGCCCTCTTGTAATGGACCTTGGCGCTGTCTACTTCACTCTGGGCATACTCATAATTGGCCAAGAAATAGAACAGCACGGGAGATTCCAGATGGTCGGTGTAGATTTTCTTCCGCAAAAACGCCAAGGCATCGGCACGGCTGTCTTTTGCAATCACCAGGAGCACAAGGTTTATCATGTTCTCTTCGTATTCCGATACCGTACTGAGCGTATCCACAATGGCGCGGGCCTCTACATTGCGCTTCTGTATAATAAGCCCCTGCACCTGCTGGAGCAGCATCTTCTTGTCGCCGGTAGCCTCGTAGCCCTTCGCAAAGAGCTCCACCACGGCAGAATCCTTCTGAGCTTCAATAAGCAAATTCAGTTGACGCTGGAAAAGCGAAGAGATGTAATTGACCTGTGGCAAAAGCAAATCATAGACACGAATCAGTTCTTTTTTATCCTGCACGGCCTCCAGAAACAGGCTGTAATCGTACAGGAGCGTCATATCCTGGTAGCGCGAAGAATCCAGCGCCAAATTGAAATAGCGGCGGGCGGAATCTGCAATTCCAGCCTTCACATACAACTTTGCAAGCAGTTCATACTGGCCAGGGTTCGTTTTACCTTTCAGATGGTTTGCCCGCTGGGCAAGCACCAACGCCGCAGAATCTTCACCATGGGCAGCCACACGCTCGGCTACAGCGAAGGACAGGTAACGGCTTTCAGGGTCCGCCTCGTAAGCCCGCTGCCAAAAGATTTCGGCCAAGGCCTTTTCACCACGGAGTTCCATCTCCATGGCACGGATAAAGGATTCATGAGCCACGTCCAGGTTCTGGACGGAAGCAGCCTGCGGCTTTTCTTTATTTTGAACAGCTCCCTTGATGGCGGCGGAATCTGCAGCAGTCAGCTGGGTCCCACTCCCAGCATCCTTGCGGGGCGCAGAGCTACATGCCGCAAAGAATACGGCAAGCGCCAAACTCAAGATAAACCAAAGACCGCCACGGAACATAACTAGTCTGCAATGACAAAGTCAATCTTGGTATCGGGCAACAGGTAGTCGCCTTCCTTGGGAGATGTTTCTAGAACAGTATTCGGGGCCTCACCATTTTCGGCCTTCACGCGCTTCACGTTGCCCACCTTGAATCCCAGCTGCTCAACCTTGACAAACACATCGTCGATGACTTCGCCAGCAAAAGAAGGCAGCAGTACACGACCAAGAGTCTCGCCAGCCGAGATAACCACGTTGACGGTATCGCCCACGCGCACGGTATCGCCAGCCATCGGGTCAGTACGGATAACAACCCCGCGGGGAATGCTCTTGTGGGCGCCCTTGATAATCTGGCCCTGTACAAGCCCAGCGCGGGTCAAGGTGATGGTAGCCTGCTTCTGGCTCTTTCCACGAAGGTCAGGAATTTCCACCTGACGGAGCCCGAGGCTCCTGGTAATCTGGACGGTCCGGCCAATCTTGGCCATGCGACCTGCGGCAGGCATCTGCACCAGCACACGGCCCGCAGGTACCTGGGCATTGTAGCGGCCCTCTTCGAGCCACTTAGCCTTGAAACCCGCCTTCGCAAGAGCCGCGTCGGCCTCAGCCTCAGTCATGCCTTCCAGTTTGGGAACTTCGGCGGTGCTTGTAAACTGTCCAGAGAAAATAGGCAGCGCAATCTTGTCTACAGCCAGCGCAAGAATCACGAGGATCACCACAAAGGCAACGACCGCCTTGATAAACGGCGATGTCCTAAGCCACGTAAAAAACTTCTTTATCTTGTTCATTCTCTAAAAAATTACCCCTTTGCAGCTTTCTCCTGCAAAGATTCCTCATCAAAAATCACGATGTCCTTGCCCGTGATGGCGATGGCGCCGGCCTTCACCAGAATGGAACTGATACGGCTCACCGTCTCACGAGTAGTACCCGACATGTCCGCCAGCTGCTGCTGGGTGGGACGGTTGTGGATGACGGTGACCATCTTACCATTTTCAGTATGGATGCGCACGCCGCGTTCTTCCATGAGGTTCAGGAGAGTACCCGCCACGCGACCGCTCACCGACATAGTAGAAAGGGAACCGATCTGCTTGTTGGCCTTACGCAGACGCTTGCTCATTTCGGAAAGGAGCGACATGGCCAGTTCAGGGTACTGCCTAAGAAGGGAGAGGAAAGCTTCACGATAGATAATCATCAGCTGGGAGTCCGTGACAGTGCGAACCGAAGCAGATCTGGGTTCACCGTCGATAAGGGACATCTCACCAAAGAAGTCCCCCCGCTCCAAGAAGCTGAGGATAGTCTCACGACCATCGGCACCGGTCATGTACACCTGGACGGATCCCGAGGCAATAAGGTACAGCGCCTGGACAGAATCGTCGCCTTCCAGCACTACGGTTTCGTCACGGTTGAAGTCCTGCACTTCGACCAAGTCGCCCAGGAGCTTCAGCTGCTCGTCGGTCAGTTCCGAGAACAGCTCCACGCCCTTCAGCAGTTCCAATACGCTAGCGTCCATATTTTCCTCTCTTCTTGTCTGCCCCACTCCCCAGCAGGTTAGTCCAGATCTACGACAATGCTCTGGTCGCGCTTAGCACCGATAGAGATCATGCCGATCTTCACGCCCACCAGTTCCGCCATGCGGTTCAGGTACTTGCGGGCATTTTCCGGCAGGTCTTCCAGCTTGCGGCACTTGGTGGTATCGCACTTCCAGCCCGGCATTTCTTCGTAAACCGGCACGCAGCGGCCGACCTTGGAAAGCTGGTTCGGGAAGTTTTCGATCTTTTCGCCGTCGCATTCGTAGTGAGTGCAAATCTTGATGGTGTCGAAGGTATCGAGCACATCAAGCTTGGTAATGGCCAGGTGAGTGAGACCGTTCACCACGGCAGCCTTACGGACCACCGGAGCATCGAACCAACCGCAGCGGCGGTTACGGCCCGTGGTAGCACCGTATTCGTTACCAATCTTACGGAGCGTGTCGCCGGTTTCATCCAAAAGTTCAGTCGGGAACGGACCGTTACCCACGCGGGTCGTGTAAGCCTTCACGACACCCACAACCTGGTCGATAGCCGTGGGGCCAATGCCGGCGCCGCAGCTTGCATAGCCAGCCACCGTGTTGCTGGAGGTCACGAAGGGGTAAGTACCCTGGTCCACGTCCAGGATGGTGCCCTGGGCGCCTTCGAACACCAGACGCTTGCCTGCCTTCACGGCGGCATAGAGCATGGCGCTCACGTCGCGAACAAACGGCTTGATCTTCTGGCCCAGTTCCAGGTAGTCCTTAATGACCTGTTCGGGGTCGATTTCGGGCACGTCGTACATCACCTTGAATTCTTCGTTGTGGACCTTGGCCATGGCTTCGACGCGGGGGCGCAGTTCGCGTTCGTCCATCAGGTCGCCCACGCGGACACCGATGCGGTTCACCTTGTCGCTGTAGCAGGGGCCGATGCCGCGGCCCGTGGTGCCGATGGCAGCCTTGCCGGCCTTCTTTTCCTTGGCCTTGTCGAGGGCGGAGTGGTACGGCAGCACCACATGGGCGTTATCGGCAATGAACAGGCGGCCTTCGGGGTTGATACCCTTGGTGTGCAGGTCGGCGATTTCGGCCAGGGTCTGCACCGGGTCCAGCACCACGCCGTTGCCGATGACGCAAATCTTGTCGTCGTGCATAATGCCGGAGGGAATCAGGTGGAACACGAACTTCTTGTCGCCCACTTCGACGGTGTGGCCAGCGTTTGCGCCGCCCTGGAAACGCACGATATAGTCTGCGTCCAGCGTCAGAAAATCAACAACCTTGGCCTTGCCTTCGTCACCCCACTGGGAACCGATTACAACACGATTTGCCATATATCCTTCGTTTTTTTGTCTTTCTAGTTAAACACGAAAATTTAAGCGCAGAGGCCTTCCCTGCGCCCTTTTTCGCCTAAAAGATAAAAAAGTGGGCGGGGCGCGGGACTGAAAAGGGCTAGCAATGCGGCAAAAACGGCTAGAAAACGCTCCGGCGAAAACACCGCAAGCTAATCGTCGGCGCGTTCCGCCCCACGCAGGCTTTCGTCTATAAAGCGGAATGTCTTAGCATAGGCTTCGTCACGTACGTCCTTGCGGGAAAGGAACAGGTCATGCAAGCCGCCCGCCACTGTTTCCGTCGTTACCTTCGTCCCGACTTTCGGCGCCCACATCTCTATATGCTCCACATCCAGCACGCCATCGCAATGCATTTGGTTCTCTGACCATTCATCGTCATCATCGCTACAGTCCCCATGCATCACAAGCACCGGTGAATTTATATGAAATCCCCTGTGCAATTCCAGCTGGGCCCTATGAACCCCGCGTATCCACCCCAAGAACTGCTCCGGCCGTTCTTCGCTTTTCCACTCCGTATTGTACTGCCACTCGCCATAACGCTCCCTGTTGATTGCGTAAGCGTAATTCGGATTCCCGCTGGACCCAATCGAAAAGTCGGGCAGGTACATGGCCAGCTCCGAAACGACCGGAATCGCGACATTGCGCACAAGCCAGTTAAAATTGAAATCAAAGAAAGGACTGTTCAAGACAAGAGCCGCAAACTTTTCGGCTGGACGGGACTCCGCATAAAACGACACCAGCAAACCGCCCTGGGAATGCCCCATCAAGACCAGCGGCAGCGAATGCGCATGCCCTGCCCGCTCCTTCGTAATCACCCGCGCAAGTTCCACCGCAAAATCCAGCTCCGAAAAAAACTCCCCCATGTTCCGCAGGTCACCCCGACGGTCCCCAGGCGCAAAGGAGCGCCCGCAATAATGCAGGTCTATCGCGAAAAAGGCGTAGCCCGCCGAATCCGCCTTTTGAGCCATTTCCTTCTGGAAATAATAATCGTTGTAACCGTGCACATACAAGATTATCCCCCGCACGGGCTTGGCACCGGCTGCGGAATCAGCCTCAACGGAATCAACCGCCGCCGAGCTCCCGAAAGGAAATTCCACCAGAGTCGAACGGAATTCTTTTCCGCCCACATTCGTGTGCATCGCATACTGACGGAAAGGCGCTCCCAGCGCCACATCGTCGATACCACCCGCATAAGCCTGCCACACGTCATGGGCGCTCACCGGAACCTTGACGCCGGAATCAAGTGTGCGCTCCTCTTTCAAAACCCCATTGGCAAACCCGATGTGGAACAAAACAGCCACCACAAAAATCAGGCCGAGAGCGACAAGTCTAAATTTTTTCACAAGAACACCCTGCAAGTGCAAAAACACTCCATAAACACTTCATCCATGCCGTAAATGATAGCAAGTTTTTCCCAAAAACTGCACACGATAAAAATATAGCCTACGGATAGAAATCCGCAAATTAATCTATATTCCTTCTATGCCAGCAAAGACTCCCGACCCAAGCGTCATCCAGCCTATCGCCAACGTGGAGGCATTGACCTTCGTCAAGCCCGCCGTCAAAAACCCAAACATCATTGTGGGCGATTTCACCTACTTTGCCGACAAGGACTTTGAGCGGCACGTCACCCACCACTATGACTTTATTGGGGACAAATTAATTATCGGCAAGTTCTGCCAGATTGCCGCCGGCGTGGAATTCGTGATGAACGGGGCAAACCACCAGATGAATGCGGCCACCACCTATCCCTTCTACATCTTTGGTACCTGGGGGCAAAACGCCCCAGCCCAAAGCGACTTGCCTCTCAAAGGCGATACGGTCGTCGGAAATGACGTATGGATCGGACAGAACGCCACAATCCTCCCTGGAGTTCACATTGGTGACGGCGCGATTATCGGGGCAAATGCCGTCGTGGGCAGCGATGTCGCCCCCTATACTATTATGGTCGGTAACCCAGCCAAGCCGCTCCGCAAGCGTTTCGACGACGAACTCACCGCCTTATTACTCAAATTCAAATGGTGGGACAGGCCCATTGACGAAATCAACAGCCTTTTGCCTATCCTTACCTGCAACGATCTAGAAAAAATCAAAGCCGAGCTTAAAGCCCGGCTTGTATAAAAGGTAATTACGGCACTTCGACGCTGTCGAGAATCTTCTGCACCACGGTTTCGGCGGAGACTTCTTCCGCTTCGGCCTCGTAGCTTAAGATAATGCGGTGGCGGAGCACTTCCATGGCAACGGCCTTCACGTCTTCCGGAGTCACGTAGGCGCGGCCCTGAATAAACGCATGGGCCTTCGAAGCCTGGGCAAGACCGATAGAAGCACGCGGAGAGGCGCCCACTTCCACAAAGCCCACCAAGTCGCTGCGCTTGATGCTGCCCGGATCGCGGGTTGCAAGCACCAGGTTCACGATGTATTCGCGCACGCGTTCGTCCACGTACACCTGCTTCACCAACTGACGGGCGGCCAAGATATCTTCCTTCGTGGCAACGGCCTGCGGCTGACGGAGTCCAGCACCGGCAACAGCGTCCAAAATCTTCATTTCGTCGGACTTGTTCGGGTAAGAGACCTTCACCTTCAAGAGGAAACGGTCCACCTGAGCTTCGGGCAGCGGATACGTACCTTCCTGCTCAATGGGGTTCTGCGTGGCAAGCACCAGGAACGGTTCGTCAAGCTTGAATGTTTCATCGCCGATGGTGATGTGGCGTTCCTGCATGGCTTCGAGCAAGGCGCTCTGCACCTTCGACGGAGCACGGTTAATTTCGTCGGCGAGCACCAGGTTCGTAAACAGCGGGCCCTTGCGGGTCTCGAACTTCGCTTCCTTCGAGTTGTAAATCGTGGTACCCAGCAAGTCGGCCGGCAACAGGTCGGGAGTGAACTGAATGCGCTTGAAATCGAGCGAAACGGCATCGGCAAAAGCCTTCACCGCAGTCGTCTTGGCAAGACCCGGCAGGCCTTCCAGCAACACGTGGCCGTCCGCCAGAATACCCGTCAGAATGCTTTCGACCAACGCCTTCTGGCCAATCACCGTACCTTCCACTTCACGCAGCAAGTTCATGCAAAAAGCGCTCTGCTGGCGCACCTTTTCCGAAAGTTCCTGAATATCCATTTAGTTAACCTCTTCTGTTTTCGCGAATTAAGATACAAAATTCCACGGAAAAAGGCAAATGAGCGTCTAAAAAAGGAGATGCCGCATCAAGTGCGGCATGACATTTTGGGCGGACATGACAAAATGTCAGTTATTTCTTCTTGGCTTTCGCGGGAGCAGGCAGTTCCGGCAACATGGCATCGAGCAGGCGAACCAGCAAAGCGCTATCTTCGATTTGTTCTGCGGTGATACGCAGCATAGGCTTTGCGCCGTCGTAGGGCAACTGCTTTTTGGCGCCGGGGAGCATTGCCAAGGCCGCAGCCACAGGCTTTACCAAAAGACGGTCATCGTAAATCCCGCCGAAAATTTTCCCATCGGCATACAGAATGTACTCGCCCATCATCTTGCGGGTGGTCACGCGGAAACCACCTTCAAGCAGCTTCCCATTGAACTGCTCCAAAACGCGGTCACGAAACTTCTCAGAACTCGGCATATTTTCTCCCCTACCTACAATTCCTTTTCCATATATACGCACTGGAACGTATCGTGATGGGGCTTGCCGTTTTCGTTAAAACGGTAGCCTATTTTTTCATAGAAGCCGGCGGCATCCACGCGACTCGAAATCTCGACCTTCTTAATTCCAGCTTCGCGCATCCATTTTTCAGCCTCGGCAACAACAGCCTGGCCTAAATGTTTGCCACGATATTCCGGCAGCACCACGACACGCCCGATTTCGGCAAATGTTTCATCGACAGCGAACCAGCGACACGTAGCCACCGGATAAATACCGTCTAGCGCCAGAATGTAATGGCAGTTCTCGCCGTCATGCGAGTCAATTTCGGCATCCAGCGGAATCTGGTACTTGTGCATCATCGCAGCCATGCGCACATAATAGGCGCCCGCCCGCTCGCATTCCTTGGCTACCCGAATAATTTTCATAATTCCCTTAGTAAACCGTGTCCATGCACTTGGTCACAAGTCCCATGAGAATCAGCTGGAACGATTCGCTGTTCTTGACGGAGGCCGCTATAAATGCCCTGAGAGTATATTCCTTTTTCAGCACGTTCAACAGGCACTGGCTTGTAGACAGGGGAACGCCCTGTTGATTCAGGTACTTTATCAGGTGCTGCTCCACTTCTGGAGTAAACTTCTCGGGTACACAGTCAATCACATAATCTGCGCCCCACTTATCAGAGGTGCCCGGCATTCCCTCTTCTTTAACCATCTTTACAAAACTGTCATAGTCCGCTACCATCCGGTCGTAAGCGCAACCGCAAACCTCACGGGCCATCTTGTCGCCAATCACGTCCTTCGCCTCGGGGGCGCATCCCTGCACAAAATCCTTCTTGGGCATCTGCTGCTTTATGGTATCAAAAAGCAGCTTTATATCTTCTTCAGAAAGTTCCGTGGAAGCGGCGTTAAAAGCTTCGCCCGCATCGCTGCTCATAAGAACGCAACCCGTAGCGGCACTCACCATGAAAGAGATAAAATCCGCATCCCCCGTGCCTTTTTTCATGCCCGCATAGTAGTTCAGGTAGGCCTTTTCGCTATACTGGTTCTGCATCTTGTCCAGCACGCAAAGGCATTCCTTCTCGTTCGCCTCACGGGTACAATCCTGCATAAAGGCCTTACGGGTCGGCTCGGAATAGCCCCCTGCGTAAGCCACGGCAGAAGCCAAAAGAATTCCCAGGAACAGCCACAAAGAAGACTTAGTAGTAATTATCATTTTCCGAAACATAACCCCCGACCTTGATCATATCTATGTAATAAAAATCAGAAGGCACGGCACCATCGGTATACGGAATAGACTCAAAAATCTTGGCAAGGGCCAGAGTATCGTAAGGCACACTATTGTCGAATATAAAATTACTGTAATCCAATTGCTCTCGGATTTGCCTTTCCTCGTCTAGAGCATAAGTCTCTTCCCAGAAAGTTGCCAGAACCTGAACAGAATCCTTGTCCGTAGACGTAGTAGGATCGTCATAAATGTCAGCGACGGGAATCAAAATGAAGTTAAGCCCAGCATCATTTTCTTCATAGCGACGCACATGGCGATATTCGACCTTACCATTTTTTACAACCCTAACCCAGATGTTCCTAGATATATTTTTTTCTCCTTCGACATTCAAAATAAGCCTTCCTCCATGCCAATAAGCTTTGGTGATACGGTATTTATGAGGTTTCTTGAAGGTCACCGTTTCGGAGTAATATTTAAGCGAATCCATTTTGGCAGGAACCATCCAGGTCTGGTAAACCAGCGCACAGCTCAATGTCGCCGCCGTATCCTTCTGAAGGAAGTTTTCAAGTTTTAAGCTATCATGCACCGCCACAAATGCACTAGGATAGTCGTAATCATCCTTGGCCTTTTTCTCGAATGTCATATCCAAATCCATGGTGTTGGTAGCGGTCTTCAAAAAACACTTGGAATTCAGGGTATCTGCCCACACCTTGTAATCGGGATAATAGAAGGCCGCATAGACCTTGGCAAAAAAATGTCCTCTGGGGTAAGACCGTTCCCTTCCGTCGGGATCGAACCCTACTTCGGTACGGGGAACCGCGCCTGGCTTTGTGGAGGGTACCAGAACATGGGTTTCCCGCATATTTCCGCACAACAGCGAATCGAACAGGATAGTAATGGTATGGGTCTGGTCATAGGCCTGCATAAAGTCCCGGGCCACAAACCCTGTACCATACGGTGTCGTTTCGACCCCGCCTTCCAAGGGCTTTCCGTCAAACAAGATTTTCGTATTGGAGTAATTGCATACGGTAGTATCCTTAAAAGGAATTTCAAATAAAGCCTGGGCCACATAAGAAGTGATCTCGGTGGTATCGGTCATATCCGTAGACATACGAGCACTTTGAATATATATCCTGTGCCCGTCATTAGGCGTAAAGTCCAAGCGAATGGCTGTCGACCGGCCATCAACAATACTGTCCATGACCTGGCGTTCCACCATCTTTTTATCAGCCTCTATGGAATGCACGTCAACCGATGAGTCCGAACCATCGTTGAAACAGGCGGCAAAAAACAGCGAAACAGGCAAAAAAAGCAGGAAAAGTCTTTTCATATCGGAATATTTTATTTTTAGAGGTTTTGAATAATATAGTAAAAACAGGTTATATTTCTGATATGCCCTGTTCTCGTCACATTTTTCGGCTTGCCCTGTTGACACTCCTGTGGAACGGATTTTCGTCTGCAGCCACCGTGGGCATAGACGGCGTTTTCGATGCGGGCTGGTCTACCGCCTACTATTCCCAAGATTCTAATCACCTACATGCACCAGAGGCTACACGCCATGGGCATGGATTACGTTGTACTACAATACGCCGCCGTAGAGGCGACCCACCTTTACTACCCTTCGCAACTGGACTTTCTCCAAGAGACCCAGTACAAGAACAACCAGCTTTTTCCAAAGAGCATCGAGGCGGCGAAGGCGACGGGCACCCGGATCTTTCTTGGCCTTTATTATAACGCAACCGATTGGTACCAGCCTCCCACAACAATTCAGCTAGACACGCTTGCTGCAAGAAACCAAAAAGTACTAGACGAGCTCTACAGCCTCTATGGTAGTGAATCTGTGGTAGAGGGCGTGTACATCCCTCAAGAGGTGGCGCGCTACTACTGGGACGGCTTTCGTAACGACGCCACCGCTAAATCCCTGGCGGAACACTTTCTAGAACCTGTCACCCAGGCGGCAAAGGCCAAGGGCTGGAAGGTTATGGCCGCCCCCTTCTACAACAAGAACCTGGAAACTCCCGAAAAGCTACAGGCCTTTTTCGAGAGCCTCTTTGCCGCAGGATTTCTGCCCGACATATTGGCCCCACAAGATGGCATAGGCGCAAGCGACGCAGGCAAGCCCCACGCCGAAATCTCGACCGTCGCCAACTACGAGCGGGCCCTTGCGCAGGCATGCACCAAATACGGAATCGAATTCTGGATCGACATGGAACTGTTCCGCACCGACGATTCCCACGCTCTGGCCGACAGCGCGAGGCTTTCGGCCCAGCTGGACTCGGCCCGCGCAGCAGGAGCCTCGAAGGTCATCGTCTACGACCTAGCCGTTCTCGGAAACGCGGGCCTCGACTCCCTGGAAAAGTGGAACTTGAAAACGGAAGTGGCCGACAGCACAAAGCCCACGACCACCGCCATACACAAAATCACGACGGACAGGCAACAGGTCTACGGCAAAGGCGCCTCGCAAAACAAGGAGCCCCGCTACTACAGGCTGAACGGGGCCAGGGTCAAACAGGCCAAGCCTCTTTTTAAATAATCGGGACAATTCATCCCAACGGGGCAGCAAGCCCCGTTTTTCTTTCTACACATACAACAAGTTTATACGAAAAAATGACCTTTTTTCGCATAAAAGAAGGTAATTTTCATACCATAAGAAATTTCGGCATGCTTTTTGCATTAGCCTGGGCAAATCACTTTAAACCAAGAGGTACACTATGAAAACCAAACTGATTCCCGTAATGGCACTGTCCCTGATGGGTATCTTCGCCACAGCATCTTTCGCCCAGGAAGAATCCGCCCCTGCCGCAGAAGAAGCAGTCACCCAGGAAGTTGTCGCCGACAACGCTTCCGAAAAAGTCGCCAAGGCCGACAAGGAAGACCCCAGAGCTGACCGCGCCAAGGAGCGTTTCGAACGTAAGGACGCCAAGAAGGCCGCAATTGCGGAACACAAAGCCGAGAAGGACGCTTTGAAGGCAGAAAGGAAGGCCATGAAGGAAGAACGTAAGGAAGCCAAGGACGCCGACAAGGAAGCCCGCAAGGCTGAAAAGGACGCTCGCAAGGCCGATATGAAGGCCCAAAAAGACGAACGTAAGGCTGAAAAGAAGGCTCAAAAGGATGAGCGCAAGGCCGAAAAGAAAGCCGCCAAAAAAGAACGCAAGTCCTTATAGATTCCACTTAAAGCCTGCCTTCAATTCTGAAAGCAGGCTATTTTTTACATACCCTATCGTATAGCCCGACGGTACAACGTAGTACCTGTAGAATTGCTCCACTCCTACAAACAGGCCAAAAACTCCCGGATTCCAAGAAGCCGTAAGACCCCATGAACCACTTATTTTCTGGACCTTTTCATACTCCCCATCGGGGCCATCTACTACAAATCCATAGAACCAGTTCGTCTTTGCATCTATGGAAACGCCCGTCTTGAAGTTGTACGAAAACGAAGGTTTCAACGAGGGACCGGCCCATTTCAGCCAATAAGGCGTACTTATGGAATCGGCCTCAAATCGCCCACCTAAATAAACAGAACTCCTCCACCCGTATTTGACATACCGGTGCCAAGAGGCGTAGAGCGCAAGGGATGTGGGGCCATCATCACTTCTGTACGCCCAGAAGGCGGCTCCCAACTTATGCTTGTCTGCGCGGGCAATGTACTTCTCTGTCCATACATAAAAATCAGGAGTCCATTTCCACCCTTCAGCGACGTTCATATTCGCCCCCACATCAAAAGTGAGGGTGTTCCCGATTAGACCATAGGATAAGCCTACCGAAGCCTCCCATGCGCTGGTATCCAGGGAGGGCATGTCGCCATTGTCAATAAACCAGTCTCCCGTCATGTTAACTTCAAGAGAATGGATCCAGTTTTTGGAATTATAATCCACAGAGGCGCTTATGGAAGACGAAAGTTCCCTACCCTTTTCTGCCGTAGATTCGCCTTTTCGCTTGTAGTGCATTCCGGAAAAAACGGCATTGCCATAAGAGTGAAATTCCCAGGCCCCCGCAGACTCATCAACGTCACCATCTAGGGCGGCCCGGTAATCATCAACAATTTCTCGTATTTCCGCAGTATAGGGGCCCGGTTCTTCCATGGCCTTTTCAAACAGTTCTATGGCCAGGGAAATATTCCCCGCCTCCTCCGCCTTCATTGCACGATAGTAAAGTTCCTCCTGGGATTCTGCCGCCACAAGAGAAAAGAGAAACAATACCACTATCGTGCAGTAGCGTATCATCGACGGAAATTGTCTTCGTTCGGCCCTGGGCCACGCCTATCAGGCATTGAATTGGGATTGTGCGATTTTGGGCGTTCCATAGAAGGATCATTTTTACGGCCCCGATCCCTTGGCGGTTCATCCCCGAAATTTTTCGGGGAAGTCTCCTCAAACCGAGGTTTATTACCCCGATTTTTTCCCATCTCTTCGCGCATCGCCCTTTTCTCATCGGCCGACTTGTTCCGCATTTCCATTAGGATCCGCTCCCTGGCCTGCTTGCGTTCGGCACGCATTTTCTGCCAGTCTTCCCTCTCCTTTGTGGCCAATTCCCGCATATTATCGGAATTTCTCACCTCTTCGGCGGGAGTAGGGATAGCGGATTCCGGGCGATCCGACAAATCTGCCGCAAACGCCATTACCGCAAAAACAAATAAAAATGTCATTAATCGTATCATCATACTCATACCCAAGCAATATTCATGCCACTTTACTTATAATCTTCCTTCCTTATCCCAAGACGTTCCATAATTTCACGCAGAACCTTACGGTCAACCCCCAAAATCTTGGCGGCTAAAGTCAGGTTCGCTCCACAGTCCTTCAAGGCCCGGCTTATTACATCCCGTTCCACGGCTTCCCGCGCTTCCTTCAATGTCCTCGGAGATTCTTTCAGCAGGGACTGCGTATCATCCAGTCCCAAATCCTTGGGCTGAATCACACCATGAACCGCCTGAACAAGCGCCTTCTGGATTTTGTTTTCCAGTTCACGGACGTTACCCGGCCAGTGATAGCTGAGCATTGATTTTTCTGCATTCCGGCTCAGATGGAATTTTCCACGGCCATACTCCGCACCATACCTTGTCAAGAATTCTTCTGCAAGCAAAAGGACATCCTGGCCCCTTTCCCGAAGAGGGGGTAGCTTTAGCGGCATAACCTGTATTCGGAAATACAAGTCTTCCCTAAATTTGTTTTCCTTGACGGCCTGCTCCAAATCTACATGGGTCGCACTAATCACACGCACGTTGACAGGAATATCGTAACTCTCGCCTATTCGTGTGATATGCTTCTCCTGCAATACACGCAATAGCTTCACCTGCATATTGAGCGGAAGTTCACCGATCTCATCCAGAAAGATGGTGCCCCCTTCCGCCTCTTCGAAAAAGCCCTTACGGCTGTCGATAGCGCCTGTGAAAGATCCCTTCGCATGGCCAAAAAACAGGGACTCCATCAGATTTGCAGGTATGGCGCCACAATTAACCGCAACAAAGGGCTTGTCTGCCCGGGGGCTATGATCGTGAATATACCTGGCCATCACCTCTTTGCCAGTTCCCGTCTCACCACGAATGATAACCGGCATAGGAAGGGGCGCCAGCTTATCGGCCAAAGCGATTACCTCGTCCATAACCTGGCTAGAGTAAACAATGCTACCCTTCTTCTTTACGTTCTTCAAGGTGTCAAGGGACTCCTTGTCGCGCAAGCGATCGTATGCGGCAAAGGCAAACTTTTCACAGATAGCAACAAAGGAATCAAACAGTTTGCTGTCGTCACCGGTAAAGGGTTCTTCACGGGCGGCACGCTGCAAGTACAAATAGCCGGATTCGCTGTCAGGTGTCCTAAACGGCGAAACCATAATGCTTGTCAACTGGTTCTGCACAATGGATTTCGACAAATCCGCAGAATCATCGTCTAGCTGGTTCCAGACTATCGCCTTGTTTTCGGACTTGGCCAACCGAACTGCCGATATGGATATGGAAACATTTTCTGGGCAGGTCAGGTGCAACGGATTCTCACCTGCAATGTCAAGCACGGCGGCATCGGCGCGCAATACATCCTGTACCACCTCCAGAATTTTAGGAAGCAGGGATTCCGGACGCTGCTCATCCAGCAGGGTGCTTATCACATCCAGCATTTTTTCTGTCGCAAGCATGGAATTTGACATCTTACGGCTCCCTGAAACTAGTTCCTACTCCTGACTTTGGGGTGTTGGCAAATCCCTCAGCAAGTTCGTATCTACTGTTCCGTTGATAGAATCAGCCTGAAGGCTGTCCGAAAAAAGGTTTGTCGATTCAAGGCTTCTTGACTTTTGCAAGACCGAGGCCCCGGCATCATCTACGCCCCTTTTTCCAGGATTCATCAGAACAATCCCCAACACAATTAATATAAGAACAAAACCGCCCAAAACCGATACTTTTAAATAAGAAATTTTTTTCTGTCTAGGCCCAATCTTGTAAGGCAAGGCATTTTCGGGCGTCACTGGAACTTTTTGTCGCGTTTTTTCCTTTATTTGGGCTTCTGCAAATTCACAGGCCGCTTTCTGGACCGTCATCTCGCCTGCCACAAGCTCGTTCAGGGCTATTTCCAATAATTCGTCCAGTTCGTCCAGGTCCTCGGCGCGGTCTGCCGCTCCCGACCTTATCATGGCTTTCCAGAGAGGGGCAAGGGCCGAAATCTCCTGCACAGTAAACCGGCCCGATGCATAAAGCTCCCCTGAGATGTCTCGTTGATCAACATCCAGGCTTGCAGACGCATAGCCGTCATATCCATTTGCAACCACAAGTTCCGACCCAAAGACCATGTAGAACAGGAGCATCCCAAGGCTGTACATATCCGATTTTTCATCGGCAGGCTTACCCTGGAACCGCTCCGGGGCGGCATAGGCCAAGGCGCCCGGCCCCACAATGCCAAAGTCTATCAGAACCGGCTGCAACGCACCCTCGGTAAATGTCAGCACGACATTTCCGGGATTCAAATCCCCGTGAAACAACCCCTGCACCTTAAGGGCCTTAAGAGCCCTCACCAGTTTACGCATTACATACAGGGCGACAACAACGGGCAAGTTCAACCCAGACAGCGGCGTTCCCGAAAGGTAGTCATAGACAACATAGGAATGCCCACCCCTTTCTCCAAATTCGCGGACCTTGTATACGCCAGCGTCGTCAAGGGAGGCAATCTTTTTTATCGCATCAGTATCAAAATTCTTTTTTGCCTTGTACCATTTCAGCACGAAAAGACGGTTCCTGGCCGACACATTGTAAATGTCGGCTTCGCCACCCTGGTGCAACAATCCGCTTGCCACAACAAGGTCCAATAGGCTTTGGTCTTTGCCACTCATAGTTCGTCCGAAAGGATCCTGGATTTCAAGGAGTCCTCGGCTATTTTTGTCCAGCGGATCAGAGCAGGATTATTAGGCGACCGGATAAGCCCCATGGACCAAGTATCCCAGGCCGATTCAATATCGCCTTCATCCCAATAGAGGTTTCCCAGGTTCACGTATGCCGACACAAAAAGCGGTTCGTTTGTAAGGATGTGGATGAATATTTGTTTAGCCGCTTCCACGCCTTCTGGAGTCCCGCCCTTTGCAAGAATCAGGGCCTTCAGGTTCATGCTGAAATAGTTTGCGCTATCCAGCATAATGGACTTGTCAAGCAAGGGCAAGACATTCGCATTTTCGCCATTCGCCATGGTGGCACGGGCCAGGTAAAACAGACATGTAGAATAATTGGCGTCCACCTGATGACCGCTGTCTATCTTGGAAAGAATCCTGAATTCGTCAGCGGCACGCTTCCACAGGTCAAAGGTGGGCACATGAAGTTTTTCGCTCTCTTCGGCCACCGAGAAATAAGAAAGGGCTAGCCCGTAGCGCGCATCCCGATGGGCCGGTTCCTGGTCCAGGGCCTTTGAAAAGTTGGCAATAGCCCTGTCGTAATCGCCTATGAAAAAAGCATCGTTCCCGCGCTTGACGTCATCTTCGACGCAAGCGGAAAGCCCCAACAGGAGCAATACAAGAAACATCTGCCATATTCGATTCGACATACAAAAAAATATAATATTTGAAAATTTATTCCTCTTCCACGCCCATCAGACGCATGGCCGCTTTCCAGGTTTCCTTGTTCTCGAAACCGTCCCGCTTGCCGCCGCCGTAGCGGGCGTGGGCAAATTCCTGCACCAGGGGCTCCCAGCCTTCCAGCTGGCCGTCCTTCACCAGGGCGTCAAGGTTCACAGCGGAGGCAGCAGAAGCGTCTAGCGCGCCATCGGCGATCCCGAGGCGCCCAGCCACATAGCCCTTGCATACGCTCTCCAGCTCCAGCAGCCATTCCCGACTGTCCGCCGTATTCACCCGTTGCTTCAGGACCATCATCTGCTCCCGCAGGGCATCCTGCGCGGCATTCCTTGCAGCGCTCACCGCACGGGCCTTCGCCCTGCGCCTTGCACGCCAGAGTCCTGCACACAAAACGCACAGGGCCACCACGACCCCTACCACAACAGGCAACGGATTGAAAGGCTCGTTCACCCGCACGGGCACGCTTTCGCTGCGCAGGTCCAGCGGTCGACCCACCTGTGTCGGAATCTCGAACCTGAGTGCCGGCACATTCAGGCTACCCGTATCTTCAGCCACAATCTTATAAGTAAAGGTGATAGAGGCGATTTCGGCACCGTCCTTCACAGAGCGGGCGGACTCCTGGGACACACCTATCTGGGTAAGGCCTTTCGCATTGGCAGACCCCGTGGGCACCACCAGCAAGGCACTCCCCTGAACACTCCAGCTCACCGTCACCGGAAATTCAAAGGTGTCGCCCACGGTAACCGCAGGCAAGCCTCCCTCGGGCCCCGACGTTATAGATATACCCAGCTGCTCGGGAGTGGGCATGGCCACTTCGGCAACGGAATCCACACCCACAGCGGCGCTATCCACGGCACCGGCGTCCATACTTAAAGAATCACTTTCCATATTTCTAGAATATACAAAAAGGTGAGCCGTAGGCGACTCGTACTGACGAGTCGCTGCAGGCGAGCTTTGGACACTTAGCACTTTAGTGCTTAGTGTACATGGCCACCTTTAGGTGGGAGCGAGGGCCAGCCCTGTACCTGTTTTCCCTATTCTAGCCCGAGCGGTCAAAAAAAGACCCGCCCAAGCGGACGGGTCTCCAAGGAGGTAATGAATAATCGTTACTTATTTATGGCAGCAAGGAAGGCGTCCTTCTTTTCTTGCAGGAATTCCTTGCTGTTGTACTTGCGGATACGGCGGAGCGCCTGGTCACGCAACTGACGGACACGCTCGTGAGAAATGTTCATGGATTCGCCCACTTCGCGAAGCGTCTGGGGAGCTTCCTGGTTGATACCGAAAATACCGGTAATCACCTTGGCTTCGCGTTCCGGGAGCTGTTCCATCAAGTCGCGGGCAAGGCTTTCCACGCTCTGGATTTCGGAATCGGCCTCGGGGTTAGAAGCGCCATTGTCAGGGAGCACTTCGGCGTATGTAGCCTTGGAATCCGCCTTCAGGGGGCTATCGAAAGAAACACCGCGCTGACCGATCTGGATAAGCTCGCGGATCTCTTCGTTAATCTCTTTACCGCGGGACTGTTCGTGCAGGGCCTTACGCACACGCAGGTGCTGGTTGGCCGGCAAGCGGATCAGGTTACCCTGCTCGTTGATAGCGCGGGTAATGTAGGCCTTGATCCACCACACGCCATAACTGATGAACTTGAGGCCGCGGGTATGTTCAAAGGACTCGATGGCACGCACCAGGCCCATAGCACCCTCGCTCACCAGGTCCGGCAGCGGGATGGGGCAGCCACGGTACTGGATGGCCACTTTCAAAACGAAACGCATATTGGCAGAAATCAGTCTCTTTCTAGCAATCTTGTCGCCTTCTTTCGCCTTCTGGAAAAGGATCTGCTCTTCTTCGCGAGAGAGGGGGGCTGTGCGTCGGATGTCTTCGAGGTATCTTTTTAGGGTAGTATCTGTTGAATCAATATGCATTTCTATAACCTTGTCTCTCTAAATATCGCTTATTTTTGAGCAACTTGTATGCCAAAAGAACAAAATTTTACAACTTGGCATAAAAACGCCCTTTATCGCCCTTAAATCGGGCCTAAAGATACAAAAATTTGTCACGTATTTCAAACTTTGTCATCTTTTTATTACAAAATCAAATAAAAATGACGGTCAGCGCCCCTTTTATCGTAATTCATTGATACTCCGCAAGATACATTTTCGTATATTTTGCCGGTTATGACAATCAAAGAACCCGACCAGTCCGTATGGAATCGTTTTTGGAAACGCAAAAACGACATGAACAAGGTTTATCCTTCGTCACCCTCGGTGCTGGAAGCTATTAAAAAGAATTTCAATCCCGCAGGCATGAAGATCCTGGAAGTAGGAGCAGGCACCGGTCGCGATAGCGCCGAGCTCGCCCGCATGGGCGCCCAGGTCTACGTGCTAGACTTTGCAGAGAACAGCCTGAAGATCGTAGACGGCCTCCGCGCAAAGGACAACCTCTACGAAAGCCTGAAGCTTGTCCGGGGCGACGCCTTCAAGGCACCCTTCCCCGACAACACCTTCGACCTGGTCTTTCACCAGGGTCTTGCCGAACACTTCAAGGATTCGCTCCCGCTGATCAAGGAAAACTTCCGTATCCTGAAACACGGCGGGCACTGCCTCTGCGACGTTCCACAGACAGTACACCCCTACACCGTCATCAAGCATATCCTGATTGCCATGGACAAGTGGTTCGCCGGTTGGGAAAAGCAGTTCACCATGCCCCAGCTGAAAAAGCTCATGGCCGACGCCGGATTCGAATGCGTCTACCAGTATGGCGACTGGATGCGTCCGAACCTGTTCTACCGCATGGCCCGTGAATTCTGCTTCAAGTTCGGCGTGGAACTCCCCAAGTACCCGCTGCAGGGGACCGCCTACCAGAAGGCGAAGGACCGTATCTTGAACTCCCTGGAATCCAACCCGCTGATGCACTACACGCAGCTGAGCATAGGAGTCCTGGGCCGTAAGCCCTAGTCCATGAAGTTACCCCCGAAGCTCAAATCCGCATTGGTGTTTCTACTGAAGCTCACGGTGACTATTGTCCCCGCGTATCTCGTGTACCGAAACATCGTGAGCGATCCGGACTGGGACATCGGGGACCTGTACCGGCTGTTCTCTACGCAGAGCCTGCTGCCGCTCTCGCTTGCAATACTCTGCCTCGCCCTTTCCAACTTCACGGCCTGCCTGCAGTGGAAACTTTTGCTCGAGCGGCAGGGCGTGAACCTGAAATACGGCCACCTGCTGAAGCTTTACTACGTGGGGCTGTTCTTCAACAACTTCATGCCAGGAAACGTGGGCGGCGACGTAAAGAAGGTCTACGATATCCGCATGCAGGGCGGCCAGGACAGCGTCGGCGCAGGGCTTACCGCCACCTTCTTCGACAGGCTCTTCGGGCTTTTCTTCGTGACGCTCTTTACGCTTGGCATGGGGCTTCTGTTCTTTATGCACGACGATGCCCAGCGGGCATTCATGTGGCCTTCGGTCTGGATCTTTCTAGGGTTCTGTGCCCTGCTGGGCGGGCTTTGCAGCCGGCGGCTAGGGCGGTTGGGCCACAAGGTTTTTTCCAGAATCTTGCCGAAGGGCATCAGTTCGCGCATGGAGCACATGTTCGAACGTTTTCAGAATTTCCAGTCCAAAAAACTGATGGCACAGATTACCGGCATTTCGGCGGTGACGCAGTCCCTCAGAATCTTCGTGCACTTTTTCTGCGGCATCGCCATCGGCGTAGACCTTTCTATCTCCTGGTATTTCTACTACATTCCGCTGGTGGCCATCGTAAGCGCCCTGCCCATTTCTATTGGCGGGTTTGGCCCCAGGGAATTTTTGGCCCAGTCCCTGTTTGCCCGTGCCGGAGTGCCTGGCCTTGAATCGGTAGTGATCCAGCTGCTCGCCTATTTTGTAAGTTTGTTGTTGAGCCTGTTCGGTGGTTTTGCCTTCTTGCTTGGCGGCCGCCCGAATGTTTCGGACAAGGAAACCACCTAGTCCCTTTCCCATATCCCGCAGGCGCGATATTCGGGGCGCCGCATTCCACATGGTAACTTATGGATGCCGAGAGCATCTTGAACGGTCTGAACGGAGACCAGCGTAATGCCGTATTGCATGACCACAAACAAAACGGGGCGCTCCTGATTCTTGCAGGAGCGGGTTCGGGCAAAACTTCTGTACTGACCAAGCGGATCCAGTACCGTATTATGAAAGGGGTCCCGCCCGAAAAAATCCTTTCTCTCACTTTCACCGCCAAGGCCGCCGCCGAAATGCGCGAGCGCGTAGAAGCCCTATTCCCCAAGGCAGGGGTTCGGCTCTGCACCTTCCATTCCCTCGCCCTATTCATGCTCAAGCAAAAGATAGGGGAGCGCTTCGCCTACGAAATTCTCGGGTTCAACAAGATCCCCACTCCCAGGGAAACGGATAGCCGGGAATTCATGCGTGAACTTGTACGGTTGAAAATTCCAACCGCCAAACTAAACCGGGAAGAACTCTTTTCAGGCGACGTCCCCCAAGCCATAAAGAAAAAAATACAACCCATACGGCAAAACATTATTTTGTCTGGAAACGTGGTATTCGAGGACCTGATTTACCTAGCCATCCACCTGCTGGAAACCTGCGAAGAGGCAAGAGACTATTTCCAGTCCCTTTGGGACGAAATTCTGGTGGATGAATACCAGGACATCAATCCCTCGCAATACCGGCTGGTAAAAAACATTCTCGGAAACCGAAACGACCTGTTCGTAGTAGGCGACGACGACCAGGCCATCTACGGATTCCGCGGCGCCGACATCGGGAACATCCGCCGTTTCCAGGCCGACTTCAAGGACAGCACCCTTATCCGCCTGGAATGGAACTACCGCTCCGTACCAAACGTATTGCACCTGGCAAACGACATCTTCGTGAACAAGCCCGTAGCGCTACGCAAGGTGCTCCGGGCAGGCAACCCGAAAGGCTCCGGCGGCAACAGGATTTTCACCGAGAACCGCAGGCCCGAAGTCTGGGTGTCGGACAACCCCATCGAGGAGGTGGAAAAAATAAAGAACGCCATCTTCTCCCTACGCAACGAATACGGACTACTCTGGAAAAACTTCGCCATACTGGTGCGGTACAACCGGCAACGGCAATACTTCGAAGAGGCCCTGCGGGAAGGAGAAATCCCCATCGCCGGGGACCACCTTGCAGGAGACCTGGTGCTAGAAGACGGTATCCACATCGAGACTGTTCACGCCTCCAAGGGGCTCCAGTACGCCGTTGTCTTTTATGCAGGCCTGGCCGAAGGATTCACGCCGGGCAAGTGCGAAGGTAGCCACAAACAGCGAAAAGCGCAAATGGAAGAAGAAAGGCGCCTGTATTACGTCGGGGTGACCCGTGCCGAATCGTTCCTTGTTTTGCTATATTGCAAACAGAGGTATTGGAAAGGGAAACTGCTGAAACTGAAGCCCTCCCGTTTCTTGCCCCGCAAACAACCGCAACCCAGATGGACCATGCCTGTTATTTTGTTTAGAATATACGTGGTAATTGTAGTGCTCTCCTACATGTTCGCCCATATCCTGGCACTGCCCTTTATCTTGATTGCTTGCGGAAAAAATTTCAACACCTGGTTCGAAGGAAAAATCCAACGGTTCTCCCGTTTCTGCATGAAGGTGCTGCGGGTAGATTTGGAAATCAAGGACCAGGCGACGCTCTCCAAGGTGGACTGGAGCCGCCCCGTGTTCGTCATGGGTAACCACAACTCCTACGCCGACATCCCCGTGATGTTTCTAACCGTTGAACGCATCGTGGGGTTCATCGCCAAGGCATCCCTTAGGTTTATCCCCTTCCTCAATTTCTGGATGCACAAGATCGGCTGCATACTCATCAACCGCAAGAAAGGCGGTGGCGGAGCTATGATCCGCGAAGCCGTAGAATCCGGACGCATTCCGAGGCTATGCCTTTTCCCCGAAGGCACCCGCGGAAAAAGTGACGCCCTTTCGCCCTTCAAGAGTGGCGGATTCAGGCTTGCCCTAGAGGCCCACGCCATCGTGCTTCCCGTAGTGATTCACGGAACGGCAGCCGTCTGGGAGAGGCGTAAGAACACCGGACGCTGCAAGGTGACGGTCCAGATTCTCGACCCCATCGACGCCGGTGAAATCGAGAAGCGCCAGGGCAACAACGACCCGAGAAAGGAACTGATGCCCCTAGTCCGCTCCCGCATGGAGGCCGCCCTGTGATAGGCGTCTTCGATTCTGGATTCGGTGGACTCACCATCCTGCGGGACCTGCGACGGGCATTGCCCGACTACGATTTCTTGTACCTGGGGGACAACGCCCGTGCGCCTTATGGCAGCAGGAGTTTCGAGACCATCTTCCGCTACACCCTCCAGTGCGTACGTGAACTTTTCAACCGGGGGTGCCCTATGGTAATCCTCGCCTGCAACACCGCCTCGGCCCGCGCCCTCCGGAGTATCCAGCAGCAGGTGCTGCCTATAGAATTCCCGGACAAACGTGTACTGGGAATCATCAGGCCCACCACCGAAGAAATTGGAAAGTTCAGTCATACAGGACATATCGGTATCTTCGCCACCGCAGGTACCGTTTCTTCCAACAGCTACCAGATAGAGATTAGTCATTTCTTCCCGGAGCTGAAGGTGACCCAGCACGCCTGCCCCATGTGGGTCCCCCTGGTAGAGAACGGCGAGATGGGCACCGAAGGTTCCCGCTTCTTTGTAAAGAAAGAAGTGGACGCCCTACTCCAGAAAGACCCCGAAATTGACACGGTGCTCCTGGCCTGCACCCACTATCCCCTGCTGGAAAATGAAATCCGCGCCGCACTCCCGCCCCACGTGCGGCTGGTCATCCAGGGCCAGATCGTAGCCGACAAGACGGTGGACTACCTGAACCGCCACCCCGAGATGGACGCCCGGCTTTCGCGGTCCGGCAGCACCCGTTTCTTGACCACGGATACCGCGAAATTCTTCGAAAAAGGGGCATTTTTGTTCGGAATGCACGATATTTCCGCAGAATCCCTGACCCTCTGACACTGAATTTTGTATTTTGGCATCGTTAATGACGAACCTTTTTAGGTCCGCTGGTTATTTTATTATGTATCACTTTTCTAGGGGTTGAAAAATGCCTAAAACACAAATCAATCTAGAAGGTTGGCAAGATTACCGCGGCAATGCCGCCGGCAGCCTGCTCTATGTGGAAACCAGTCACCAGTCCGAAATGCCCGTCCGTGACCAGCTGAACGAAAACGGCAAGGGCTTCTTCTATGAACCCAACTACGAGACCAGCACCTACGGACTCATGAGCTGCTGCAATGTGAAAAACATCAACGCCATCGTCCGCGCCAAGAGCCGCTATATTCTGTTCGGCACCCGCTACGAAGGCCTCAGCGATTCCGAAATGCGCAACAAGTACCTGATCATGGGTTACATGCGTATCGACAAGGTCAAGGACGTGCGCACGCGCCACATCCAGCGCTATATGGCCAACCCGGATATGCAGGAACCCGAATGCATGCAGATGGAACACAACTGGGCAGTCTACGGCCCCATGCGTTTTGTGTCCATGGACGACTCCTTCGTGGTCACCGACGAAATCCTGAAGGAATGGGGTTACAAGGGTCACGCCAGCCGTCAGCTGAAGGCCGTGTTCAACAAGGACCACCTGGAAAAAATCCTTGCCCACCTGGATTCCAAGCCCGACATGATCGACGAATACATCGCCACGGTAGACGAATTCAAGGAAGCTCTGGAAGAGGGCTAATCCCTTTTACACATATTGAAAAAAGGCCCGCGAAAGCGGGTCTTTTTTTGACCGCTCGAGCTAGAATCAGGACAACAAATACAGGGCTGGCTCTCGCTCTCGCCTTCGGCGACTCGTATTGACGAGTCGCCTGCGGCTCACTTTTTTGACCGCTCGGGCAAAACCCCTAAGCCATGGAGTAACGCTGACTGCGGCCACCCTTCTCGTCGGCCTTCAATATGCCCTTGGCAATGAGCCGCTGTATGGTACGCAAAGCCGTGTCATGACTCTGGTCGATGACGGCCGCCAAATCCTTGGCGGTAAAACTTTCGGAAAGCTTGCCTGTAAACAAGGCGGTAAAGAGCTTCTGGTCTTTCTCGTCAAAAGCTTCGCCAGCATGGCGGTTGTAGAAAGCCGTCTTGCGCTGTTCCTTGAGAATTCGATCACGGGTGCTCGACATGGCCTGCTGCATGGTCCCGATAAACCAGAGAATCCATTCCGTCAGGTCGCCATTGCCACGCTGGGTTTCGTTGAGAATCCTGAAATATTCTTCCTTGCGGTCCAGAAAAGCCTGGTTCAAAGAGAACTGGCAACGGGTGGTCTGCTCGCTACGGGCAAGAGCCACAATGGTAAGGAGCCTCGCGAGCCGACCGTTGGCGTCGGCAAAAGGCCTAAGGGTAATGAACCAGAAATGGGCCACCGCCGCCTTGATGACACCGTCCATGGTAGATGTTTCCATCCACTGGATGTAACGCTCCACCTCTTGCTCCAACCGCTCCGAATTCGGGCCATCGAAATCTAGCCGGGAATCGCCCAGCCCGTACATTACAGCGCTTGGTCCCTGCCTAAAACTTGCCACCTTGTTCTGGCCCATGGCCGCATGCCAGGCAAACAGGCGCTCCGCCGTCACGGGATTGAATGCCTTTGTAATGGCCCCTAGATAGATACGTACCATGGGGTCAGCCGACTGGGCGGCACCGCCCTGCACAAGGGCCACCTGCTCCTTGACAAATTCATCCTTGAGAGTGTACCCGTCAATAGCAGAATTGGAACAGATATCCCGAATCAAAAGTTCCTGTTCCAAATCCTGGAAACCGCAAGTCTCCATGGCGCCAATAAGCTTGCCCTCTTGCAGGCGGGCCTCGCCAAGAGCGTTCAGAACTTTTCGCGTATCGAATCTAAAGTGGGTCCAATCGGGGTATTGATGGATATAGAGCATATCTATCCGTAATATACTTTATTATTTTGAAGTTGAAGGAGCGCTTGTGAGATTTTTTCAAGTAACACTGTTTGTATGGATAACGGCGGTCTACTGCCTGGCCGTACCTGCAAATGATAGGACCTTCCCCCTGAAACAGCCCGACGGCAGCATGCTGGAAGCCCGATTCGTAGGGGACGAACGCTTCCATGTGCTGCAAACCGAAGACGGCTATTTCCTGAAAAAGGACATTCTCGGGTTCTACTCCTACGTGAACGAAAAGGGAGATCCCTCGGGAATTTATGCCCGAAACGCCAATGAACGCGGCGCTTCCGAAATCGAGTTTCTGAAAGGCCTGAACCAGACCGACATCTACAATCTGCTGCTGGAAAAAAATCCCCCCATGGAAACCATGGACTACCGGGTTCCGGATTTCGTTTACCGCGAAGTGATGCGCATGCCTAGCTACAACCCCAAGGTAACGCAGGGCGATGTCCGCGCCCTTGTCATCCTTGTAGAATTTAAGGATGTCAGGTTCAAGAACGCCAACCCCAAGGCTCAATTTACGGACTACATGAACAAGGAAGGATACAACGGGTACTACAACCGTGGAAGTGTCCGGGATTACTTCGTCAAGAATTCTATGGGTCAGTTCCGCCCAACTTTTGACGTATATGGCCCTATCACCATTTCGAAGGATAGAAATTCCTACGGGACAACATCCGACGACGAGGATGGCAGAAACTACCTGGGGGCACGCTCTGCCATAATGGAAGCCCTTGATTCCCTAAAAAAAAGGGAAAACATTGATTATTCCCAGTATGACAACGATAGAGACGGGGAAATCGATTTTGTCTACATGTTCTATGCCGGTGTAGGCGCCAACGGTTCCGGTGTAATCGGCGCCATCTGGCCACACGCCTGGTACATCGGCAGTTCACAAAACAGGCCGTCCGGGAAAGGAATGCAAAAAGGCATTTATGCCAACCGATACGCCTGTTCTAACGAAATCGACGTAGAAGCCTACAAATCAAATAATTCTACTTCTACCCTGGGTGGAATCGGAACCTTTGTCCACGAATTCAGCCATATCCTTGGGTTACCGGACATGTACGACCTGAAGGGAAAAAATCCCCGCAAGACGCCCAAGAAATGGGATGTAATGGACCAGGGGAACTACAACTGTCCCGACAATCCAGAAGGCACCATGAACTGCGCACCGCCTTTCTATTCCGCCTTCGAGAGGTTATCCCTAGGTTGGATGACCCCTACGGAACTCTACGCAAAAGGAACGGTTCGGTTAGACAGAATAGATGACAACAAGGCCTACAGCGTTACCAATCCCGAAAACCCCGACGAGATGTTCCTGCTGGAATACAGGACAAAGAAAGACTGGGACATTGGGCAACCCGGCTCGGGAATGCTGATATGGCATATCGACTATGTGGAGTCCGTGTGGAAAGAAAAGACCATCAACAACGACGGTAACCACATGTACGTGGATATCGAAGAGGCCGTTTCCGAAACCGACAGGTACGCAAGAGCCAGCGACGCATTCCCTGGAACGGGAAAAGTGAAAAACTTTGACCAATTTATTTTCTGGGACGGGTCGGACATGGAAATCTCCCTTTCCGCAATCAAGGAATCTACCGACAGGAGCTACATCACCTTCAATGTCGACATGTCCGTCTCGTCTTCTGAAACGGTGTCTTCTAGCTCAGCCGAAGTGGAGTCATCTTCTAGCCTTGAGGTGGCATCGTCAAGTTCCGAAAGTCCCTCGTCATCCAGCTTCCAAGAAGTATCGTCCTCGTCCATATCAAGTTCGTCAAGCACAAACGTCAAGCCTACCGCCATCGCCTATAAGGACGGTCTACTGCAAATGCAGACGCAAGGACCCAAAACCATCCGCATATTCTCGCTCCACGGGAAACTCCTGTACGAAACTATCGTAGAAGGGGTAGAATACCATATCAGCTGGCCACGGCAGCTGGGCAAGTCAAAAGTAATCCTGTCCGTCTCGCAAAAAGATAGAGTCCTATTTAACGGGATCCTCTCGCCTTCGCAGCGGTAAACCACCTGGATAATTTGTCAAGACTTTCTCCGTTTCTTTCGCGATAGAATCTAAGCTATAGAGTTATTTTTGAAGAGTTAATTGAGAAGAGGTTTAGATGAATTACCGGAGTCTGTGTTCTGCCCTGTCGCTCTGTGCTTTCGCGGCACAGGCTTTTGCAGCCGACTGGTACGCAAAGGATAACCTGCAGCCCGGTCACGACCCCAGCATGATCCGCTTTGAGGACGGCTACGCCCTCATGAGCACCAACAATAAGCTGTATCTCTGGACCTCTGAAGATGCCTACAATTGGCAGGGCCATGATTCAACCGTGAAAGCTGTTCCGCAGTGGGCCTATACCTATGCACCCAAGGCCGAAGACATCTGGGCTCCGGATGTTTTCTACATGAACGGCGAGTACCGCGTTTACTATTGCGTGTCAGAATTTGGAGGGCGCAATTCGGCCATCGGTTACCAGTCGACCACATCGATTATGCCGGGCAGCGATGGCTATGGCTGGACAGACCATGGCCATGTTTTCCATACCAAAGAAGGAACGGACAAGTACAACGCTATCGATGCCGACGTAGTCAAGGATACCGAAGGCAACTACTGGATGGCTTTCGGCTCCTTCGGACTCGGCATCCAGCTGATCAAGCTAGACGCACAATCAGGCTTGCAGGCAAGCGACGACAAGAATATCTACAACATCGCCCGCCGCACGAGCAGCGCAAGCGGTGGCGCCGAAGAAGGCCCGAGCCTCATCGAGCATAACGGACAGTACTTCCTGTTTACCGCATGGGACAAGTGCTGCCAGCAGGGACCGGATATTGAGAATACAACGTATAAGACCGCCTATGGCCGCGCCGACAATGTGACTGGCCCCTACAAGGATCGCGCCGGTTACAGCATGGCAAGTGGCGGCGGTACTATCCTTATGGAACGCTATGGCCGCTACGTGGGGCCAGGCGGCGGCGAGGCATTCCAGGACCTGAACCGCGTACGATTCGTGCACCATTATTACGATTTGAACGGCGACAAGTACAACCACATCCACATTCGCGACGTAGTCTTTACCGATGACAACTGGGTCGAAATGGGACAACCTTTTCTCGGGCACTACCTGAGTGCCGAAGTGGAGCATGGTGCGCTGACTCGGGCGGTTTCCGGTGACCTGAAGATTTCGTACAGCGAAACCGCATCCAACGGGGAATACCTGGCGTACGTGAATACCGCTGGTTCCAAGATACGCCTGCCCATGAACATCATGCAGGCGGGTAACTACCTGCTGCGTTACCGCTACGCCAATGGTGGCGATGCAGCCGCAACACACAAGGTGACGGTGAATGGCAAGTCCCAAACCGTAACGCTCCCGCCCACAGGTTCCTGGGGCACATTCCCCGAAAAGTCCATCGTCATGGTACCTGCAACGCTCAAGCGGGGCGGGAACTTTATCGAAATTGAACCTTCGCCCAACGGCAACTTTGCCGAACTGGACCGAATCGACTTTTTGCGGGTAATTCGCGATACCATCCCCGCCAACGGATTCGACAACGGCATCCGTGTACGTTTGACGGCAGACGACCAGTTTGCCATCAAGGACGGTGGCTACGCCATCTTCGAAAACGTGGTAACAGATTCCATCAGGTCTGCAGAAGTGGCTATCGAGGTAAAAAGCCTTACAGGCGGCAAGCTCAGCATTCGCGACGGCAAAAAGGACGGCACCATTCTTTCGGAATGCGAACTAGTGGCGGCCAACGAGAAATTTACGTCTAAAGGCTGGACGACGGTGAACTGCTCGGAACTCAAGAGTCTCGGCGGCGTAAAGGACTTTTACCTGACGGCTTCCGGCATTTCGGGCGAAGCCATTGTCCGAAACATCATATTTGCAAGCTCGTCGGGAGAGATTGTTTGCAATCAGGAACCCTGCGGCCCAATTTCAAGTTCTGGCAAAGTTATTGAAAGCTCCCCTAGTTCGGCGGCGGCTCCCTCAAGTAAAACAGATAGCGCGTCCTCTGGGGCGGTCGCAATTACGGCATCTCCGCTCAACGTACACTCCAGCATTTCGATAAACGGTGGTGTCTATACGGTCCACTTTGACAAGCCCGGAAACTACGAGGTATTCGCCTTCAATCCCATCGGGCAGCTAATGGCCCGCCGCTCCGCAAACGGGACAGCCAACGTACAATTCTCCGACCTGCCCAAAGGCAAGTATATCTTCAAGTCGGTCAGGCGCTAAAATCAGCAGAAAGCGCCTTCACCGCTTCCACATCGGCAGGTAACCAATTTACCGAAGGCAACTCTGCACGGGTAAGCCATCTGGCCGCCTCATGTTCCAGCAAGGTGGGCGCACAACCCTCTGCAAGGGTGCAGTAAAAGCAATGCATGGTCAGATGGAAGGCCGTGTAATCGTATTCCACCGTACAGATGAAATCACCGACTTTCACGTCAACGGCTAGTTCCTCTTTCAATTCGCGGGCAAGGGCCTGCTCAGGCGTTTCGCCGGGCTCCATCTTGCCACCAGGAAACTCCCAAAAATCCTTGTAGTCACCGTAGCCCCGCTGGGTCGCAAAATACTTGACATCAGGCGAACGCTGCACCCCGTCACAAATAACTCCCGCTACGACTTCGATAGATTTCACAGGTGAAAATTTAAAAACTGTTTACAGGCGAGCCCATTTATATGGCCCCTATTATACCGAAACGCCCAGAAAAAGTTTAACTTTCTCCCTAAAAAGAGGGAAAAATGAAAAATCCTGTTCTCAAGTTTGCAATTCTCGGCTGCGGGTATATCGCCACCAAGATGGCAGCGGCTGTCAAGGCTCTCGAAAACCGCGGCATGGGTGTGGAATGTTACGCGGTAGCCTCCCGTTCGCTTGACAAGGCGAAAAAGTTCGCTGACGAATATGGTTTCAGCCACGCCTATGGCAGCTACGAGGAACTGGCAAAAGACGCAAATGTAGATTTAATCTATATCGCAACCCCCCATTCCGAACACTACAACAACATTTTACTTTGTCTAGAACATGGCCGGAACCTGCTTGTAGAAAAGGCCTTTACCGCCAACGCCCTGATGGCATCTGAAGTGGTGGCCCTTGCCGAAGAAAAAGGCGTATTCCTGTGCGAGGCCATGTGGACCAGGTTTTTGCCCGCGGTACAGATGGTAAAGGACTGGATTTTGGCCGGAAAGATCGGCCAGGTGGAAAGCGTAGAAGCCGACTTTTCCATGCCCCTTTCCCATGTAGAACGCCTGCACAAGCCCGAACTGGCCGGCGGTGCGCTGCTTGATCTAGGGATTTATAGTCTGACATTTGCGGACATGTTCTTGACAGATGAAAAAATCGGTGGTATCGCTAATCACATCGTACAGACAAAGACCAAGTGCGTCAAGTTCCACACGGGTGTCGATGCCACGGACTGGATCGACCTCACGTACGCAAATGGCCAAGTCGCCCATCTCAAGACATCCATGGTGGCCCAGCTCAAGAACGAAGGAATCATCTACGGTTCCGAAGGCTTTATCCGCGTACAGAACCTGAACGACATGGAAGAAATCCAGCTGTTCGATATTGCCGGGAACCTGGTAGAATCCGTCAAGCCGCCCCGTATAGAGAACTGCTACGAATACGAAGTCCTGGGCTGCATTGAAGCCCTTGCGAAAGGCCTCAAGGAATGCCCCGAAATCCCCCATGCCAAAACCATGCAGATGATGACGCAGATGGACAGTCTCCGTGCGCAGTGGGGTGTATCATACCCCTTCGAGTTCAGCCCCGGTAAAGTCTGGGACCGCAGTGGCGACAAGTCCTTTCTGGAAGTTTTCGACATCGAGACCGGCGAATCGAAACTGCTCAAGGAATTCGACAAGGTCATCGAGGCACCCAACTGGAGCGCCGACGGCAAGTTCCTCACCTACAACAGCGAAGGGCGCATCTACAAGTACGAAATGGAGACGGGCGCCATTACCGAAGTGCCCAGCTACTTCGTGGACAACTGCAACAACGACCACGTTCTTTCTCCCGATGGCGAAGGCCTGTACGTGAGCCACCACACCAAAGAAGACGGCCTTTCACGCCTCTACAAGATTTTCTTCGACGGACGTATGCCAGTGCTGGTAACGCCTCTTGCTCCCAGCTACCTCCACGGCATCACTCCCGATGGCAAGACCCTTGCTTACTGCGCCGAACGGGGCGGTGAATACGACATCTACACAATTCCTGCCGCGGGTGGAAACGAGACGCAGCTCACAACCGCATTCGGGCTGAACGACGGTCCGGAATATGATTGCGACGGAGAATACATCTGGTTCAATTCTGTTCGCAGCGGTCGCATGCAGGCCTGGCGCATGAAAGCCGACGGCTCCGAACAGACGCAGATGACGCAAGACGCCCATTGGAATACATGGTTCCCGCACATTTCGCCCGACCGCACGAAAGTCGTGATGCTCGCCTACCACGAGCGGGACGTGCGCCCCGGCGAACACGTGCCCAACAAGAACGTAGAAATCCGGCTCATGACCGGAAGCGATAAGACAGGCTGGAGTGAACCCCGCACCATCCTAAAGTTGTTCGGTGGGCAGGGAACCATCAATGTGAACTCCTGGGCTCCCGACAGTAAGCGCTTCGCCTACGTAAGGTACGAAAAGGGGTAAGAGCCGCCACCTTACTGGCAGGTAAATCCCTGCAGCTCCAGCCCTGCACGCATCTCGCCGTAAGTCGAGGTGCGTTTCATGTCCATGGCCTTCATAAAGCGGCAGTCATTGTCGATATGCATGCGGAATCCGGTCATGGTGGGCTCTACCTCGCCCTTGCCGCTGGCACGTACATGTTCAATCATCTGCTCACGTCGGTCACCCAGTTCCGGCGGCACGAACACGTCGGTCACGATATCCACATTCTCAATTTCTGCAGCACCGAACACGAAGGAAATAGTCACCAAGTTCTTGAGACCATTGAACTGGCCGTTGGTCTTGCACACCAGATTCTTCGGGGCATTCTTTGCTTTCTTAGCCTTTGCGGGTTGTGCAGCCCTCTTTGAAGGCGTATACTGCAAGGCGTTCAACAACTCCCCTTCCTTGACGGCACCGACCAACCTGTTGACAATCTTTCCATCCTTGATGAGGAAGAATGTGGGGAACGCCTGAATCGGGAGCGACGCCTTGATTTTATCGATGCCAGGCTCGTCGATACCCACTGTCGCAATCTTGATATCGCTGTAGTTTTTCGCGATGCCGATAAGGGTCGGAATCATGATAAGGCAGGGCGGGCAGCTGGTCGATGAAATTTCCAGAATCACCGGTTTCTTGGATTGCAGAACCTCGAACTCGAAATTGCTGTCATTCACCTTGACAATCTTGATATCTTCGTTATACTGGGCCGCAAATCCATTGACACCAGCAACCATAATTATGGCACAGAGAACTGCTAAAAGACTTTTAAACTGCTTCATGAGCCCCAATATAGAAGTTTCCCGGACTCAATTATTGTAAATTGTGTTATAGGGAGATGTTATGACGACGAGACCATTTCTGCTCAGCCTGTTTTTTGCCGTGACCGCAAGCCTTATCGCCTGCGGTGACGATAGTTCCAGCAATTCCAGCACCACGCCCGAATCTAGTTCCGTGGCACCTTCAAGTTCCGATACCGCCATCGACAGCAACGAAAGCAACAACTCCTCGGGTTCCGACGCCACCGTTGAATCAAGCGCCTCTGCCACAAAGGCCGATACCGTCTGAAACAAGGCCTACCTCACCTGGTACACTTCCTGGCCGGAGCCTGGCAGCGAAGAATGCGAAGACTACAACGGCTGTACCTGGGCAGGCTGGTTTGCAGGTCTAGAAGACCAGAAAACCGAAGAGTGGGTCAGCGAGCACAACATCATCGCCGTCCATGAAAAGGACTGGCAAAAGTACAAGCTGAAAACCTTCAGGCTTCGCAAAAAAGGACGCACCCTCGACGCTGTCGTGTACGACATGTGTTCCGACGATGACTGCGATGGCTGCTGCACCGAAAATGCCGGAGACCTCGGATTCCTCATCGACATCGAAAGCTATTCGTGTGAAAGACTTTCCGGAAAAAAAGGCGCCTGTGACGGCATCATAGAATGGACATGCCTTGACTGCGATTAGTTCTTGCAGGCAGTATAACTGTCCGGATTCTTGGCCAGGAATCCCTTGACCATTTCTCCAGAGACCGTAAGCTCATAGGATTCGGGAGTAGAATTCGGAGTGAACAATGAAGCACCTTCGGCCTTGTTGCTAACAGCCCAGTTGGCAGAAGAAAGTAGATGCTCATCCATCCATTCTTGCCATTTCTTGTTCTGGGCTTCGCCAGATGCGCCATCACCGCTAGCTTCTACCGTGCCCCATTCCGTCACGAAAACAGAAAGCCCCGCATTCATTGCCTTTTCCGTATTCGTCATGAGCTTGCTTCCATGGGTCATAGCATAGTAATGCATCGTGTAGGCCACATTGTGCTTGGGGTCTTCTACTTCCTTACCGATAGCAGAATTGGGCATTTGGCTGTAATTGGGGTTACCTACTACAATAAGATTGTCGGAATACTTGCGAATAATCGGGACAATTTGGTTAGCGTATTCCCTAATCTGATCCCATGTCTGCCCCTTGGGTTCATTAAAGAGTTCAAAGATTACGTTGTCAAAGGCACCGTATGCCTGGGCCATCTCTTCAAAGAACTGGCTAGCGGCCTCAAGCTGATCCGTTGCCGTATGGGAATGCCAGTCGATTATTACATAGATGTCGTTCTTGACAGCCGCCATCACCGACTCCTGAATCATTCTACGCTGAGCGTCGGGGTCCTTCATGTATCCACCAATACCCCAGTTTTCACTGGTTCCAATAGCCAGGCGTATAACCTCTATCTTAAGATCCTTGACCAACTTGTTGATGGTCGTTTCATTATAAAAGTCCGCTCCCTCACCCGACACGCTCCAGAAATAGCTCATACCGCGAATCTGGACTTCGTTACCGGCGGAAATTCCTTTACAAGCTCCATAGATGTGGCCGACCCCATTTACCTGGCCCGCCAAAAGCTTGCCATATTGGCTCACGGGCCCAACCCTTTCAGCAAGCGATGTACCCGTATCTTCCTTGGTGACTTCCGTGATATTTTCGCCTTCGCAGCCCAAAAGCAGGAATGCCCCTAGCGACAAAACACCGAATAACTGGCAAAATTTCATAATTTACTCCGTTGATGAGCCGTTGTATTTCAAAACTAGACTTTTTAAAAAACAACAATAGACAGATCCTTTTCTTTTCTGTTTACAGGTGTCTACAAAAAAAATGTTTTTTTTCTAACCCCCCTCGCGTTCTTTTATCTATGTTTAGGGTACTATGAAAAAGAAATTCCTTTTGCTAATAGCCCTCGGCCTGGCCGCTAGTGTCCAGGCTCAAAATGCACCGGCAGCACCTGCTAACGCTGCTGCCGCCCCGGCACCGCAACCCGCTCCCGCAGCGGCTCCTGCAGCCGAACCTGCGCCAGCCGCAGTGCCTGTAGCTGAACCGGCGCCAGCCGCTCCGGCCACTGACTCCGTAGCCACAGCCGAGCCTGCTCCCGCTAACGCTGCAGCCGATTCTACCGCTGCCGCTCCAGAACAGGTTGCCGAAACCGACTCTGCCACTGCCGCCCCCGTCGCCGATTCTGTAGCCGTGGCCGAGCCCGCCCCCGCTAACGCTGCAGCCGACTCTACAGTCACAGTGGCAGATTCCACAGTGGCTGACTCCGCTGCTGCCGCCCCCGAACAGGTTGCTATGGCCGATAGCGCAAAGGCTGCAATCGATTCTCTTGCAAACGACACATCCAAGGTGGCCCAGGCTCCTGTCAACAAGCTGGGAGATATTCTCCACGGAAACGCCTATAACACCGTCGGTAACGAAGCTGCCGCTGCTACCATCGGCGGAAACATCGGTTTCCCCCACTTCATGTATGGTTCCAAGCTGGCATACTTCGACCCCCTGGCACAGCAGGGTGCCGTCGCCTTTGGCGATAGCTGGACTTATTTCCTTTCCTTTGATAATAACACCGATATGGGCCTCCTGACCGCCGGTATTGCCTTCCAGAACTTCGGTGTATCTTTGGACTATTCCATGGGAAAAAGCTGGCGCTATATCGATCACAGCGACGGATCTAAAGAAACCGAGAAAAGGACCACCCCTAATTCTATGGTCGGTGGAAACGCCTCTGTACATTTCGGTTCCTTTGACGTGCTTCTCAGCGGACACTATGCTGTTCCAGATAGTAGCCTCTTCTTGAGCAAGGCCAATTCCGAAGAGGAAGACGACATCTGGGCAGCATCCGGATACCTGGGTATTTCCTACAGTGGTGATGTCTTCTACTGGACCTTGGGCGTTGAAGGCCTGCGTAACGAGAACAAGCACAAGTCTAGTAAATCCGAACTTCAGGTAATTGGTGCCAAGAACTACATCGTCACCACCAAAACTACCAAGTCCGATACGCTTGCCCACATTATGATTAATCCGTCTTTCTCGGTGGGCGCCGCGGTCCTCAGCTCCGAAAAGGCCAATGTCTATTTGGGCTTAAATACCAGCGTACCTATGTACAGATATGATGACATTGATTCAGTCTACGATAAACACAACGAAGGAAAAGTCATCCTGACCCCGAATATCCTGGGTGAAGTTCAGTTGAGCAAGTACTTCATGGCATTCGGCGGTGCTTCTTATGAATGGACTGCCGCAGAATACACTGACCGAAAGCTGAAGAAAAAAGAGACCGAAACCATCGCCACTAACATGGACGGAACCAATGTGAATATCGGTGCACGTCTAGACTATGGCTGCACTGCTGTAGAAGTCGCCTTCAGCAAGACATTCCTGAAGAACCCGTTCTCTGGTTATGGGGACAGCAAGGTGGGAGTCGTATCGAGCCTCGGCGCATTCATCTACTTCTAAGTTTTTTCGTCCCCTTATTGAAAAAGTCCCGCCATTTGGCGGGACTTTCCTTTTTTCAAAAGGGAATGAACTAGTAGTTTATCGCTATATAGAAACTTCCGGAACCGAAACGGCGGTCAAAGCTCTCAAAGCCATCCCATAGAGCATCCCAGGCAAGGCCAAGTTCCAGCTGGGTCGCGGAATCGCGGAAAAAGATAATTCCCAACTCTGCACCAGCGGCAAGACCTATAGCAAACCCTTCGGCAGCGGCATCATAATGCTCGTCCGTCTGGATACCGAGACCGCCACCAAGCCCGACGTAGGGAGTGATGTTTCCAGTACTTATAAAGTAGCGGCCTCCAATCAGGAATGTTTCGTGCCATTCCCAATCCGAGCCGAAGGAGATGTTCATGTTGTTGATGATGGTAATGGCCGCATGGGGCACCACCTCGAAAATACGTCCGTAGTGGAACACAAATGCCTGCTCCCAGGACATATCCTCATCGTAGTCGTCATCTTCAAAATCATAGTTGTGCCACATGGCCATACCCAAACCGTAACTCACATAGTTGCGTGTGGGGCGCTTGTGTGCAAAATTATCGTTGGGGTCTTCACTGCGACGCTCAACGGGTACCACGTAAACAACGTCGGGCCCCTCCTGGTAACCGGACTCCGGAGCATACGCCGCCGACTCGGGAGCACCAGAAGCGTCCAGGTTTGCAAGGGCTGCCTTGACAGCATCGTCAATGGCAACATCCAAATCATCGATAGAAGGCGTTTTTTGCCTTCCGGAACCGACCACAGTCCCATTCTTGACCTGTTCCACCACGACCACAATAGAAGAACCCATGGTGCTGAGAGTCGTACGGAGCTGAACATCGGCCGAGGATTCCACGGGAGTATTGCCTGTCTGGCTCACAGCGGAACGCAATATGGACTTGACCACCTGCGGGGCGTCAGTAGAGAATTCTGCACCGGACGGTTCAAGAATCTGGACATTTTCGGCAAAGGCCATGGCCACTACCGACAAAAGCGCTGTAAATAACTTTTTCATAGATTTACCCCTTTTATCATTTTAGCGAAAATTTAAAAAAAGATATGTTCACCGGCCAAGAAACCCTTTTTTTATTTGGGCATGAACTTGAATAATACTCTTTTTTATGTATTTTATAAAAGATGAAGACTGCATGGTACATAATGGTAGCCTGTCTAGCCTACGTAATACTGGCCGTAGGCTGCAGTTCCAATGGAAGTAGTTCCGATGAAAGCAGTTCCGAAGAAAATCCTACAGACGACGCCGCTGCCGAAGTAACCGAACTCGGCGAAAAAAAGAAGGTATCTATTTTCGATACCTTGACCGTAGAAGATGTTGATGACCTACCCGACTGCGACGATCAACGCAAAGGCCGCTTCCTGTTTGTAAGCGACGAAAGCATCCCCTATTTTTGCATAAATGGCGAATGGCGCAGCGCTAGCGACAGTACCGATTTCAGCATTACCTGTAACGAGGGCCTATTACAGGCAGTAGACAAAATTCATAATACCCCTGCAACTGACCCGTCATATACCATCGAGGGTATAGCCCAGAAAGGGCCCTTCGTTCCGGGTGCAAGTGTCACGATCCAAGAGGTAGATTCTTTCTTCGGGCACGAAATGAACCAAGTCGCTGACGGATGCACCGTGGCAAGCAACGGACTATTCCGCCTTGAAAATGTCCACTACGACTCCAGCTGCGTAAAAATCAAGGTGACAGGCTTCTACAGGAATGAACTGAACGGAGGAGCCTCCGATACCCCCGTGACCCTTGCGGCAAGGACATGCACACCGTCCAAGGCAAACGTGAACATCCTCACCCACCTTGAAATCCCCCGCGTAGACCAGCTGCTAATGAACCACATTGACTTTAACCTGGCCAAGGCACAGGCGGAACGGGAAGTGCTCGCGGCCTTTGGAATCGACACGACAAAACTAGGCAACATGCCCACCGCCGAAGAGATGAGCGTCCTTGGGGAAAACGACTACAGTGCCGCCCTCCTCGCCATATCCATCATGATGCAGGGTGGCCGCGATGAAACCGAAATGATAGGCCTGGTGAACAACATTGCCGAAGACATCAAGGGTGACGGCGTTTGGAACGACCCCAACTGGAAAATCAAAATTGCAGACTGGGTTGTGGGAATCGATTCCGCTGAACAATACAGCAAAATCCGCAATAACGTAGCCGCATGGAATCTTGGGCCTGTACCGAACTTTGAAAAATACTTGCAGGCCTTCTTCCCCATGATATATGAATTTGGTCCATGTACCGAGGCAAATGCCGGGCAGGTCACCTTCGTAAAACAAGGGCAGAGCGCCTACTTTGCAAACGACTACGAACATGCGGACCATTCCAAAGTCCGGTTCATCTGTGATGCCACCGCCAAACGCTGGCGTACCGCAAAGTCCATGGAAAAAGACACCATTGGATTTGGCTCCGGTGCATACGACAAGGAAATTCGCGAGGGCCGCGTGAATCACGAGACCTCTTATATCTATGACAGCGGAAAATGGCGCATTGCCACGGCAGACGAAGTCGATGGATTTACCGACATCGTAGAAGTCTACAAGAAATTGAAATCAAGCGACAAGGCGTTGTTCATCATCAGGCACAGCGAACGTACCAACAGCACAAGCAAATCCGCTCACCTCACCGACAACGGAATAAAATACGCCAAAGAACTTGGCGAGCGATTTAAAGCGGCAGGTGGCACCGAAGACTTCTACTTTGGCTACTCCGGCTACACTCGCACCCAGGAAACCTGCGACAACATTGCAAAAGGCAAGGGCCAGACCAACTACAACCTAGTAGAACTTACCACACTGGATGGCGACTGGTATGTAAAGGATTCCAAAAAAGTGGATGAATACACCAAATCTACCGATACAGGCGGT
Source organism: Fibrobacter sp. (assembly GCA_017475045.1). Classification (GTDB taxonomy): domain Bacteria; phylum Fibrobacterota; class Fibrobacteria; order Fibrobacterales; family Fibrobacteraceae; genus Fibrobacter. Next base: position 81,125 of record JAFVGH010000097.1, read on the forward strand.
TGGGGGGTATACTCCAAATACGCATTCGTTGGATCATACTCGGATGCCTTCTACGATCTCAAAAGCCGTAGTGAGCAGTTCATCAGTGAAATCAAGGGTAAGCTAGGAAGCATGAAGCGCATAAACATCCTGTGCACCCACGACTACCTGCTGGTGCCTCTACTGGCCTACGTGACAGAAGGCCGCGCCAACCTGCGTTACTACGAAAAAAGAAGATGGCTCAACTACATGTCCGGCGTGGCCATGATCATCTCTAGCGACGGAAAGGTCAACTACATCCCTGTCCGTAGCCTTGAAAAAGGTACCATGCAGTAGGGGCGCCCAACGCCAAACAAAAAATCCCGACTCAAAGCCGGGACATCTTTTTTGCTATAACCAGAGTCTTACTTTTTCAGGCCGGCAGCTTCGAACACCGCAGCATTCTGCGGGTTGGGGAGCGCCACCTTGGTAATCCAGTTGAACTCGGCAATGCCGGCAAGGCCCACACGGGCACAGAGCTGGTCGCGGGCCACGTTGTAGGCGTTCAGGATCTGGACCTTTTCGGAGTCCTCGGCCTTGTCGATCTTTTCGGACCAGGTAACGCCCAGCTCTACCAGGGCGGCGCTAGCCTTGACATACTGCTTGGCCTTGGTAGAATCGATGACAGGGCTGCTAGGAGACTGGAACTCATCCACCTTGACGATGGGAGCCGACTTTTCGGCGGCCACCTTGGCCTGGATGACCTCGGGAGTCACCTTTTCTTCTTGGTTACAGGCAACAAAAAAAGAGGTGGTAGCCAGAACTAAAATCGCTAGAATTTTTTTCGACATACGCGCCTCTTTTTTTTGTAATAGCGGTTCAGGGATTTGAACCCCGGACCAATGGATTATGATTCCAGTGCTCTACCGCTGAGCTAAACCGCCATTTTGAACCAAATTTAGAAAGAAATTATAAAAATTCAAGGCATCAACGCAAATAAACTGCCGTTTCTACGAAATTTTCGCCAATTTCTATGGCCATCCATTCGGGAGCGGAACTCTTGAGGATGAAATTAGGGGCATGAGAATCTATCTGCATCTGGGTTGACGGAGCCACATGGACCTTCTGCCGGCCCATGTCCAGCTCAAAGTGGGAATGGTAGTGCCCGCAGAAAATATGGGTCAAATTAGGAATTTCAGCCAAAACCGCCTGTACTTCTTCCTTGTTCTTGAGGGAATACTTGGAATCCATGAACCTATGGCCACAAAGGCAGGGCGGATGGTGCATAAACAGGAAAATCTCGCCCTGGACCTTGGCAGCTTCAATCTTTAGCCAATCTAGCTGGTCCTTGGAGACAGTCCCGCAGGCGCTATCCAGGAAAAACAGCGTTTGACCTGCAATTTCGTGCTTGAAATAGCACTTACCGTCGTGAATCCTTCCTTCCAGGTCAAAAAATTCAGCCATGTTTTCCAGACGGTCATGGTTACCAGGAATGACCAGCACGGGAACCTTCAAGTCCTTCACATGTTCAGAGATAAAACGGTAGGCACCAGGTTCACCGTCCTCGTTGGCCAGGTCGCCAGACAAGACTAGCAGGTCAATATCTGCCATGGATTTCGAATTAAGGGCTTTCAGGAAATTGGCACGCACATCAATCCCCTGCACGAGGTTCTCGTCCTCGCCAAGATGGATATCCGATATCTGCCCTATCTTCAACAACTTACAGCCCATTCGAAATGAAATATAGTCTTTACCATGCTTGAAGGGAACACCCCTAGACCTTATCCTTTCACAAATGTGATTAAAATCATTTTTTGCACCTGTTTTTAATGCCCATTCGTGTTTTTTCTGTCAACAAGAGTTGAAAATTAACTTTCAACAATAGCCAACATTGAAAAAAGTGGATTAGTCTTTAATCTTCAACATTTCCAATATGACATGTGAATATCGTATCTCGTTGAGGATTAAAAAGTACCTGTTCACCTTCAACATTTCTTTCCACAATTCACAATATCAGTATAGTTATCTTTATATATAAATAAAATGTCTATACTAATATAGGTGTGGAATTATGCCTTCTCCTTAGGTTGGGCTGCAGGTGTAGAGGGAATGCCCATCTGGCAGTTACCCTGGAACATGGCACCCTCCTGGATAATGAGCTGCTTGGTTTTGATGTTGCCCACGAACTGGGAAGAACTTTCAAGAATCATCTTTTCGGAGCAATCGATATTGCCCTTGATGGAGCCTGCAATCACTGCAGACTTGGTCTTGACTTCGCCTTCGATGTGGCCGCTCTTCTCGACAATGAGTTCACCGTCGATACTGATGCTTCCGTTAACGACACCTGCAACGCGTACATCGCTCTTGCCGATGATGTCGCCCTTGATGGTGATGGTGTTGCTGATCTGGGTGATTTCCTGTTCTTTACCTGGCATGTTGTTTCTCCAATGAATTAAAAATTTTATTAGTCTATGAAATCTGACGGATCCAAGTTGATTCCATCTTTTGTAATTTCAAAGTGCAAATGGGCGCCGCTGGTATTGCCGGTGCTTCCGACTGTTCCGATAATGTCGCCTTTACCTACAGTATAGCCCTTTCTTACGTTGATGGTTTTCAAGTGAGAATAGCTTGACCTGTATCCATTCTGGTGGTCGATGATAATGGTGTTTCCTAGTTCGTCTTTTTGGCCTGCAAAGATAACATTGCCTGCACCCGATGCAAATACCGGGTTGCCCGCCTGTGCCGAGATGTCTACGCCAAGATGGTTTTCCTCTTCGGAATACTTCTTGCTTTCGATTCCGACAACGGGCAACACGCTGGGGATGTGTTCCAGCTTGATCTTTTCGGACATGGGTTGCCAGCCGTGGATACCTTCGTAGTCTACCTGGATTTTTTCGACAGGCGTGTGGGCGAACTTGTTCTTGTCGATGATGCTGTTGATCTTTCCGGAATCGTTTTCCAGGAAAGTCTCGAAGATGTTCTGTATCCGGCCTTCAAGAATCCAGAGGGAATCCAGTCGGGAGAACATCTCTTCGTAGTTGTTGTCCTTCTTGATCAACTGGGCATTGGTCACTCGCATTTTTTCGTAGTTGGCTACGATGCGGTTAATTTTACCGAGATGGTAGATGAACAGTCCAAGCACCAGGATGAATATGACTAGGGAAATCTTGATAAAGGCGAACCACCAAGTGCGAATCTTGAACTTTCTCACCTTCTCGGAATCTTCCGGGATAATCTGTATGGTGTAATACTTGCCTTTCATAATTTTCCTAGGCGTTTTCCATGAGTTGCTGAATACGGTTCAGGTCGTCCATGGAATAATAGTTAATTACGATGGTTCCCTTGGATTCAGTGCCTGCACTGGGGTTGATTGCCACCTTCGTTCCGAAGTAGGTTTCCAGTTTGGATTCGAACTGCTTCATGTCGGCGCTGAGTTCAAGTTTCGGTTTGGCAGGGGCTTCAGGTTTTTTACTTGCAGACTGTGCATCTGCACCACTTTTTGTCTCCTGCTCCTCACTCCTTGGCTGATTAATATCTTCACCTCTGGAAATGGCCTCGATCTGACGGACATTCAGACCTTCGTCGATGATTCTCTTGGCAAGGGCTTCTACATCGGTAATCTTGTCGCTGCACAAGGCGCGGGCTGCACCGGAAGAGAGCTTGCCTTCTTGAATCCAATATTGCACCTGGTCGGGGAGCTTCAGCAGGCGAAGGGCGTTGGTAATGGCGGAGCGGGATTTACCCACAGCATTTGCCAAGTCTTCGTGGGTGTAGTCGTAATTCTCGATGAGCTTTTGGTACGACCTCGCAATTTCGACAGGGTTAAGGTCTACGCGTTGGATATTCTCGATAAGGGCCCATTCGCTCATCTTCTTGTCATCGAGATTTTCGTAGACTTGTGCCTTGATGGTCGAAAAACCGGCAAGCTTGCTGGCACGGGTACGGCGTTCACCGCTGATAATCTGGTAGCGGCCGCCCACCTTGCGTAGCGCGATCGGCTGTATAAGTCCCTGCTGCTTTATGGAATTGGCCAGTTCTGAAAGTTCGTCGTCGCTGAAAACCTTACGGGGCTGGAAGGGGTTGGCGTCAATCAGGTCCAGCTCAATTTCTATAACTTTCTGTTCGTTGGAAGTTTCACCCTGGGGTGCAGTTGCAGAAAGATTTTTATTAGCGTCATGGTCCTTGAGGATGTCCGAAAGACCGCGTCCAAGTGCAAAAGATTTCTTACCCATTATTCAAACCTATTTTCCCTTGTTCAGAATTTCTTCGGCGAGCTTCATGTAGGCTTGCGAGCCGGGGCTGCGTACGTCGTACAGGATGACCGGCTTTCCGTGAGAGGGCGCCTCGCTCAGGCGTACGTTACGCGGGATGACCGTCTGGAACACCGTGTCGGCCAAGTTCTCGCGGACCTCGTCTGCTACCTGCTTCGAGAGGTTGTTGTTGGCGAACATGGTGAGGAGTGCCCCTTCGATTTTCAGATTGCCGTTCAGGTTCTTCTGGACTTCGCGGATGGTATTGAAAAGTTCGGTGACGCCGTGGAGGGCGTAGTATTCGCACTGGATGGGAATCAGCACGCTCTTTGCGGCGGTGAGCACGTTGATGGTGAGCAGGTTCAGGCTGGGAGGTGCATCGATGATGATGTACTCGAAAGCCTGGTCCAGAATTTTCATGACCCGTTCCAGACGGTGTTCACGGCTCATGGCGTTCACCAGCTCGATTTCCATGACGGCGAGGTCAGGTCCCGAGGTGATGATCTTGAGGAAGTCCAGCCGGGTGTCCATGATGGCGGGTTTGATGTTCTCGTAGGTGACGTTGTCCGGATTTTCGGCCAGCTCCAGCACTTCGTGGATGTCCATCTCCTGGGACTCGTTGTAGCCGAAACCCTGGGAGGCGTTCCCCTGGGGGTCCATGTCGATAAGGAGAGTCTTTTTCTCCAGGGCGGCAAAACTGGCAGCCAGGTTTACGGCGGTGGTGGTCTTTCCCACGCCGCCTTTCTGGTTGCATATCGCTATCACTTTACTCATTCGTTACCTCGAGTGACTAAGGCATAAACTTGTTCTTCCTGGGGCAGTGTATATTTGTGCAGTATTACTGCAGAATCGTTTTCCAGGTGAACTACGTTGTTGAAACTTTTTAGAGTGAGGAATGTTCCGCCCTTCTTGAGGGCGGGCTGTGCACGTTCCCAGTCATTTTCAAAAGTGGACAGGGCCCGGCAGCTCACGAAATCCAGGTTAGAAAGTCCAGATGTTTCGAAGCGCTTGCCTACGACGGTCAGGTTGTCCAGATGGAGTTTTTCCTTGACCATCTGCATGAAATTTACCCGCATGTGTCTGGGCTCCACCGCGTAGAATTGGACTTTGGGCATCACGATGGCGAGCGGGAAGACCGGGCATCCGGCGCCTGCACCCATGTCCGCCCAGCGGCCATTTCCCTTTGTATATACATATGGCATCAACGAATCGGCGATGTGTCTGCTCAGGAATTTCTCGGAATCCTTTGCCGAGATCAGGTTGCCGAACTCCTTGGTATTCACTACCAGATTGGCAAAATCGTACAGCTTGCCGAGAGTTTCTTCTGGCAATTTAACACCATGTTCCCCTAGGAATTGGTTCAAGAGATTCTGCTGTTCGATGTTGGTCCTGTAGTCCATCTATATCACTATCAACAATTTAGTATTACCAAAAGGGGGATACAACGGAAAATGGCCCTATTTTCAAAAGATTTTAAAAATATCCGTTAATAAGTTTTTGATTGATGTGAATATATTGTGAATTTAGTTTAAGGGGTTTAGAAATGTTCCACGTGAAACCTTACGAGCCGAGAGTCGCAGAACATACTTGTGTGTTCTATGACCGAGGTGACTAAGGTAGCGATTGCATACCTTAATGTCTTTCAGCTTAGCAATCGCAAACACGCAACCCGAAGAAACGACAATTCCATTATGAATGTCATTCTCCGAAGAAAGAGCGCGGGTAAGAGATTGCTTTGCGGATTCCTCCGCTCGCAATGACATTTTTAATTCTTCATACCTCACGCTCCACATCACACATTCCACATTCCCCACACCCCATATTGCGTTAGGGACAGTCACCCGTAGGGACGAGACATGGAGGTACGACAGGGCTCGGGGAACAGAGTGAGTATGGCCCGACCCCGCAAGGGGAACGCCCAGGATCAGTGAAAAAATATGGTAGTGTATTTGGTGCCGCCTACACAGGGTCCAGGTGGTCTGAGGTACATGTTGCGGTCGGGTTCCGTAATTTTTAGGATTAGGGAGTTGCCCTTCTTCTCGAATTCGTAGGTGGTGTAGATTTCGGACCCTACCTTTGATACGCTTCCGTTTCCGTAGCGCTTTTCTTTTCCGTTGGCCTGGTAGCACCTGTTTTCGTTTGTCGGGTCGCGATAGATAACCCAATCTCTAGGGATATAGTTGTTGACTTTGCGAATGGTGTCGTTCTTGATGTAGTAGCTGTTGGTCTGCTTTTCGTCTATGATGATGGCGACGGAATCCTTTCCGCGGAAGACGGTGAAGTTGTCACCCTTGTCCGGGAAAATCCAGTCGTATCTCATGAGTTTGCCTACCCTGGCGGAATCGACTTTCCAGTCGACCTTCGCGGTCCCCCTATGGACCTTATCCTGGCAGCCGTGAGTGAAGGTCAGGCTGTCCAGGTGGTTTTGGGTCCAGTGGTACTTGATGGTGCTGACCTGGGATTTCTGCTGCTGGTGGAGACTGTCCGGGTTCATGCGGCCGGGAAGTATGTAGAGGTTCAGGACCTCTGTCCTGTAGTGCGAGGCGAAATATTCGAACATCGGCCGGATGCAGTCCACCGCATGGGCAGTCAGGACGGCAAGGGCCAATATGATGATTGTTCGTCTCATACTAGGTAATATATATAAATCTAGTTGTGAAACCAACATTTTGGCAAATGTTGGGCGATTGTAAAGTTAGAAAGGTTTTTATTGTTTCACGTGAAACGTTTGCAAACCGAAGAAGCGGCGATAAACTTGTTTATCGACATTTCTGAGGTGCAGCAAGTTGGCTCCGAAGGAGCAAACACGCAGGGCAATCGCAAACATGCAAACCGAAAAAATGTTGGTTTCACGATGCCCACACCATTACACTTCCCTAAAGAAGATTACCGCATCCACAAAACCGAGGGTCTTGTGGTTGAAGGCGCTGGGCAACCTGCAGAGTTCCCGAAACCCGAGGCTTTCCCATAAATGCATGGCGGCGGTATTTGTAGAAATGACGTAGTTGAACTGGATAGCCTTGAAGCCCATTTCATGTGCCCGGGCGATACAGTCCTCGCCCATCTTGCGACCGATACCTTTTCCCCGTGCCTTCGAGGATACCATGAAGGAGGCATTGGCCACGTGACTTCCACGGCCCCGGTGGTTGGGGATAATCTTGTAGAACCCGAGAACCTGGCCATTCTCTTCCATGACAAAGCTTGTGACCCCCTTACCGAACCAGTAGTCGAAGGCGTCCTGGTCGGTGGCGGTTTCTTCGAAATCATAAGTGTCGCCACCCTCGATTACCTGGCGGAAAATCGGGAGCATTTGGGTAAAGTCGTCGGGGTTCGCTTTTCGGATGATCATGAGGGGGGAATTTCCTATTGGACAATTACACTATATATAATATAACAAATCCCACTCATTTCGGGCCCCACACCCCACACTAATTATATATATTTCTCCTGGGGGTTTCCATGATCGAAATCGAAGTTATCCAGGGTGACATTACCAAGCTCCAGGTGGACGCCATCGTGAATGCAGCGAACTGTTCCCTTTTGGGTGGCGGAGGCGTGGACGGTGCCATCCATCGGGCGGCGGGTCCTGAACTCTTGCGGGCCTGCATACCGCTGAACGGTTGCGAGACGGGAAAGGCAAAAATTACCCCGGGGTTCAGACTCCCGGCAAAGTTCGTCATCCATACTCCTGGCCCGGTCTATCGGGACGGTCAGCATGGGGAACCCGAACTTCTGGAATCCTGCTACAAAAGCTGCCTTGACCTGGCCGAAGAGGCTGGCTGCGAGACGGTGGCCTTCCCGGCGATTTCCACCGGAGTCTACGGTTACCCCTGGAAAGCCGCTACCGAAATAGCTGTTCGGACGGTTCGCGAATACTCGGCTCAAAAAGTCAAGAAGGTCATCTTTTGCTGTTTCAATGCAGAGATGGAAAAGATTTATAGAGAAACGATTTAATTAGGAATATAAAACACACTTCACAAGGAACATCATATGGAAGAAGTCAAGAATTTCATTAAGGAATGCGGTGCTTACTTTTTGGCAACTATGGACGGTGACCAGCCTCGGGTGCGCCCTTTCGGGACCATCGAAATTTTCGAGGGCAAACTCTATATCCAGACCGGCAAGTCCAAGGACTGCTCCAAGCAGATCCAGAAGAACGGCAAGGTGGAAATTTGCGCCATGAACGCTGCCGGTAACAAATGGTTGCGTTTGGCAGGGACCCTCGTCCGTGACGACCGCCGTGAACCCAAGGTCCACATGCTGGAAAATTACCCCGAGCTCAAGTCCATGTACTCCCCTGACGACGACAATACCGAGGTGCTATACTTCAAGGATGCCACCGCCACATTCTACTGTTTTACGGCGGCACCCCGAAAAGTGACGTTCTAAAAGTCTCGGTTGTTGATAAAATTTCTAAACAAATTATTAACAAAAGGACTGCGTGCAATGATGCAGTCCTATTTTTTGTGGATAGTATATGAATAAAATCTAACAGCATTTCCACAGGTGCGGAGTATTTTGCTGGTATAATAAATGTTTCACGTGAAACAAATATGGATTTTGTGAATAATCTGTTTGGACTGGAAATTAACCCGCAAAATATCGTCACAATTAAACAACATAGTATTAACAATATGTAAACACTTGGTAGCGTCGTCAAAAACCAAGAAAATTATCCGGATATTACCTTGTTGATAGATTTTATCCTTCTATATTTGTGCCCGTAGGCCTCCGATGAAGCTTTTTTTGACAAGAATTTTGCCGGTCCTGCTCCTGGCGTGTTCCCTATTTTCGGCACCTGCCAGTGCCGAACCGCAGGACACCGACGAACCGGCCGTCTCGAAATTCCGGGAGCGGATTTCGCTCCGCTTCTTGTGCGACTACAACTTCATGATGATCAAGAACACCGCCTACGGTGACGAACCCCTGGTTTCCAACCGGCCTGTGGACGTGGGTATCGGTTTCGGCTACGATAGCCTTTTTACCCTGTTCGGCACACCCTGGGATATTTCGTTTGACTTCAAGTACGGCCTCCCCTTTACCACCAGCAACGGACATTCCGACTCCAAGACCTTCGAGACTGGCCTGGACCTTTTTCCGGGGGACTGGTGGCTTACCGCCAAAGTTCGCTATTACAGCGGTTTTGCCCAGAACCTGGAAGACAGCGACGATGACAGTTTTATAGACCTTACGGTGTTCGACATGTACTTTTCCGTGCTCTGGATGGCTACCGCAGGTGGCAGGTTTGCCCCCAGGAGTGCCTACTTTTTGGACCGCCGGCAGAAAAGTTCGGCAGGGAGCCTGATTATCGGCGGGCGCCTGCAGCACAATTATGCCGAGGATAAAGACGGCGTGCTGGGTTACGAAGACGACAAGCGGGACATTACCAGTTTTTGGGGAGACGTGGGCTACACTTACACCTTCGTCTATGACAACGGGTATTTCTGGAACCTCTGGGGCGTCGTGGGCGTGGCCTACGGTCGCGAGTACGCTGACGACGGGAATTTGCTGCTGCCCGAGGCCGACATGAAAACCGCCCTGGGCTACATCGGCGAAAGTTGGTCGTGGAACGTGGTCCTCAAGTGCGGGTATTCCCTCATTGCCTTTGGCGAGCATCTCGAGGAGAAATTCGTGTCTGCTTTTGAGATTCTCGTAGTGCGCAGGTTCTAAAAATTTTATATTTCAGGCACCCAATACATCAACTTTAACATCAAGGCGTAATTATGTCTGATCGTTTTATCGTGACCGGTAACTTCACCGACGACCCGTTCGCCATCGACATGGCCCAGTACATCGGTCTTCGTGAAGATATTTCCGACGTGGTCTCCCTGAAGACCTTCGCAAACTCCGAATTCTGCCCCCGCTACGGCCTGGACGTGGACGATATGGAACATATCGGCCGCCGCCTGGAAGGCAAGATTGTTTTGATTTGCTCGGTCTCGAACCACGAACGCAGCCGTAACGATTACGCCATGCGTAACTGCATTCTGGCCCGTGCCGCCAAGGACAATGGAGCCGAACAGGTTGTCTTGGTCGAACCGGACCTGTTCTACAGCGCCCAGGACCGCGGTCCTCACCGCGTAGGCGAGCTGGAAAAGGATCGCCCGGATATTGACCTCAAGAAATTCGACGGTCAGGCTTTCACTAGCCTCCTGTACGCCCAGCTCCTCAAGACCTCTGGCGTAGATGCCGTGGTGACGGTGCACAACCACAGCGTGAAGGTGCAGAACCTTTTCGCCGACATTTTCGGCAAGGATAATTTCCACAATTTGATTCCCACGGACGCCTACGCCCACTACATCAAGAACAGCAACTTTGTGCAGACGGGCAAGGACGGCAACAACCTGGTAATCGTCTCTCCGGACAAGGGCGCACGCCCCTTCATGAACGCCGTCTATGAAGCTCTGGACCTGCCTGAATGCAAGCGCGTGGTGATGGACAAGGTCCGTACCGGCGAACGTGAAATCAGCATGACTTTCAACCCGGAACTTTCCGACATCAGCATCGAGGAAATCGAAGGCAAGGACGTGATCGTGTTCGACGACATGGTCCGCACCGGTACAACGATTGTGCAGTGCTGCGAACACATCAAGAAGGGCAAGCCCAATCGCGTGTGCTTCGGCGTGACCCACTTCCACACCAGCCCCGAGGCCCGCGAAAAGCTGAACAGTCCGGCCATCGACGAAATCCTTACCACGTCTACTCTGCCCGACATCATGAACCGCGACTGCCAGGGCCGCCTCCGCAAGAAGCTCACTGTGATGAAGCTCGGCAAGTGGATTGCCCGCCACGTGATGCAGATGTACGGCCTGGACGACGGACGTTTCGAGAAGGACTTCTACAAGATCGACATGTCCTCCAAGAACCCCCGTTGGCCGCCCCAGTTCTTTTAATCCATTCAACGGCTCATAGGTATTTATGTCCGCAAAAGTGACCAGCAGCGATAAAGTCGAGGAACTGTTCCCGGATACCCCAATCCGCAGAATTATCACGCCCATGGAACGCCTGATGAAGGTGGAAACCACGGGCGGTATCGTCCTTATCATCATGACGGTTGCTGCACTTTTGTGGGCGAACCTGAGCCCCGAGAGTTACCACCACGTTTGGCATTTGCCTTTCGCGCTTACCATCGGTAGCTGGGTGGGCGCTGCGGACTTGCACTGGTTCATCAACGATGCGCTGATGACCATCTTCTTCTTCAATATCGGTCTCGAGGTGAAGGGGGAGATTGCCTACGGTGAACTGCACGACCCCAAGGCGGCGAGCCTGCCCATCATTGCTGCGGCGGGCGGCATGCTGTTCCCTGCGTTGATTTACCTGGCTCTTTGCCCTGCAGGGGCAGGACACGGATGGGGAATCCCGACGGCCACCGATATCGCCTTCGTGGTAGGCTGTATGGCGATTCTCGGCAAGAAGGTTCCACACGCCCTCCGCGTGATGATCCTTACTCTCGCTATCGCCGACGATATCGGTGCCATTCTGGTGATTGCCATCGGTTACCCTAGCGGTGACGGAATCGACTTTGCGGCTCTGGGCTTGGGCTTTGCCCTGCTGGCCCTAATCAACGTGTTCTTCCGCATTGGGGTCCGCAACATGCTACTGTTTGTCGTAATCGGCGTTGCGGTCTGGGCATTCTTTGTCAAGAGCGGCGTACATCCCACCATAGCGGGTGTGCTGCTTGGGCTTTCTGTGCCGGCGAAGGCGGTGCTTGCCAAGGGCAGGCTTGCAAGCTTTGCGGGTAACGTGGGCAACAAGCTTTCGGGCGAAACCAAGGACAGAAACGAACAGTACGAGGTGTTCACCATGCTCAAGCGTGGCGCCCGCGAAAGTATTTCCATGCAGGAACGCCTGTTCAAGCCTCTGGTGCCCTGGGTGAACTTCTTTATCATGCCGCTGTTCGCCTTGAGCAACGCCGGCGTAGAAATCAAGTTGGGCGGTGTGGAAGTCCCCGTGATGGGCGCGGTGGCGCTAGCCCTCGTGTTCGGCAAGCCCATCGGCATTTTCCTGTTCAGCCTGCTTTCTGTAAAGATTGGCATTTCCAAGCGGCCCAGCTACTCCTGGAAGGTCCTTTGGGGCGGCGGCATGCTGGCAGGTATCGGCTTTACCATGGCGCTCTTTGTGGCGGGTCTTGCCTTTGAGGTAGGCGATCGTCAGGATTCTGCAAAGCTTGGCATTTTGCTGGGCAGCTTCAGTGCGGCAATTCTTGGTACCATCTACATGAGTATCGTCTCGAAGCCACACTCGGCCGAGGCGCCTTCCGAGAATCACGAATAAAGTAATCGAACGACGGCAACGTTTTCTTATAAACGAAAAAGGCCACACTTTCGTGCGAGCCTTTTTAAAATGTGAAGTGTGGAGTGTGAAATGGCTAATGATTCATTTCACATCTCACATTACACACCTGTCATTAATCTCTAAACTTCACCTGCTTGGTGCCCTTCACGACTTCGCCAATCTGCACCCACTTCTCGCCCTTGGCTTCGAGGTGGGCGGTAACTTCGGCCTTGTCCGCCGGGTCGATGAAGATGAGCATGCCCATACCCATGTTGAAGGTGGAGTACATCTCGTCCTTTTCAACAGAGCCGGCCTGCTGGATTAGCTTGAAGATCATCGGAGGATCCCAGGTGGTACGGTCGATAATCACGTCCACATCGTCCGGAAGGATACGCGGGATGTTGCCCTGGTAGCCCGAACCTGTGATGTGGGCGAGGCCCTGGATAATCTTCTTGTTGCAAAGATCAATCAGGCTCGGGTAGTAACTGCGGTGCGGAGTGGCAAGCGCTTCGCCGATGGACTTGTCCATGCCGTCGACAACGGTGTCGACCTTGTAGCCGGCCACGTCGAACAGCACCTTGCGGGCGAGAGAGTAGCCGTTGGTGTGCAGACCCGTAGACGGGAGACCGAGAATGATGGTACCAGGCTTGATCTTCTTGCCGTCGATGATGTTCTCGCGTTCCACGACACCCACGATGGTGCCGGAGATATCGTAGTCACCCGGACCGTAGAAGCCCGGCATTTCGGCAGTCTCACCGCCGATGAGCACGAGGTCGTTTTCGCGGCAGGCCTTGGCCATACCGGCGACGAGCTTGTCCATGACGCCCGGTTCCAGACGGCCGGTAGCCACATAGTCAAGGAAGAACAGCGGACGCGCGCCCTGCACGAGAATATCATCGCAGCAGTGGTTCACGATGTCCTGGCCCGGAAGTTCATGGGTGCCCATTTCGATATCGACCTTGAGCTTGGTGCCCACGCCGTCCACGGAGCTCACCAGCACCGGGTCCTTCATGCCCAGGTGGTTCAGCGTAAAGAGGCCGCCGAAGTTGCCGACGTCGCCTAGGACGCCTTGGTTGAATGTAGTACGTACGGATTTCTTGACACCGACCATCGCTTCGTCAGCTCGGGCCAGGGAAACTCCTGCGTCTGCGTAATTCATCTTTTTTCCTTTGCCCTAGAGTCGGGCACTGTGTTCGCCCATTTTATTGGGCACTTTGTTTTTCATCAATATTTCTCAGAGCATCCAGAATGAGGCTCGTGGTGTCGGACATCTGGTTGATGTTCACGGTGTCCGGCATCAGGTGGGTATCCAGCTTGAACAGCGTGTCGTCACCCCAGGAAAGCAGCTTTTCCAGAGCGTCCGGTCCTGCCAGTTTGCCGCACTTGGCACAGCAGATACGGCCATCCTGGAAGGCGATGAATCCCTTGCCTTCGTTGCTCTCGAACAGCACCGTTCCAGTAATACGGCTCTTTTCCATGGTCTGCGCAAAATCGATAAAGGGGAGCACCTTGCCAGAGGCCAAGAGCGAGAGCCTCTCGAACTCGTCGATAGCCTTGTTTTTGGCGCGGAGACGCCCGGCCACCACCTTGTAGAGGTACACCATGATGCTCGGGTTCTTTTCCAGGAAGGCCACGAACTCGTCACGGGGGATAATCAGCACCGTGCAGCCATCTTCGGCGGCAATGACGGTGTTGCTGGTAGGCTCGTTACAGATGATGGACATCTCGCCGAAGCATCCGCCGGTCTCGATATAGGCAAGTACGCTGTAGTGCCCGTCGGGCAGGATCTGTCCGCAAATCTGAGCGCGGCCACTCTGCAACACGCAGAAGGCTTGTCCTTCTGAGTTGCCATTAATAATGATTTCGCCTGAGTCAAATTCGCGAATTTGGGCGTTCAGTAACAAAAAGTCGGCGCAGTCCCTGGGGACCTGCTGCAAAAACGGCGTGCCCGATTCGTAGGACGTCGCAATCCAGTCGCCAATACCCGTATGCTGTTTCATGATGTTAAAAATTAAAAATATTTCTGTACCAGCGGGGCTGGGCGCTGTCGGGAGAGGCGTTTATTGCCCAAATGAAATCTTCCAGCACCTTTTCGGGCCTAGCTACCGCGCTCTCGTAGAAGTCATTGCCACCGGAGGGTCCCTTACGGGCGTCGTTCTGGAACACCCGCTTTTCCTTGAAGGCCTTGATGGCTGCTACGCGGGGTTCCGTGGCGAGGATTTCGTCAGGGGTAGAGAACATCCCCGGATTGAACCAAACGTCTACGGAGTCGGCAAGGGCTATAATTTCTTCTAGGGAGAAACGCAGTTCCCTGCTGGAATCGCTAGCCCACAGGTAGCACCCGCCTGCGTCCCGTATCAGTTGTGCCGTGTAGCTTTGACCGCCTGGTGCGTACCATACGCCGCCGTAGCTCATGCCGGCGATTACGCGGGGACAATCGGGAATTCGAGCTGCGTTGATATCTGTAAAGATCTTTGTAACCAGGTATACGAGTTTACTTTGTTCATAAATGGAATCCGCAAGTTGTTCTACGCCAAACAGGATTCCATACAACTTAATCCATTCCGCCTTGGCCAGGGGGTGGTCCTCTTGCCATTCCGAGGTGAGCATCAGCGGTAGCCCCAGCGCTTCGATGCGCTCGTAATCGTCATAGCCGGCGCCGGTGGCGAAGTTCATGACCAGGTCTGGTTTTAACGCTACGAGCTTTTCAAGGGAAAGGGTGGTGCCGCTCCCTACTTCGACCACTTCGCCCTTCTGGACACGGGCGTACAGGGCGCTGTCGGCAATGTATTGGCCTTCGCTTACACCCACAATGCGGTCGCCAAGTCCAAGCTTCAGCAGGTAGCCGATTTGTGCCGACGATTGAGCCACCACTCTAGATAGGGGCTTTTCTAGGGAAAAACGTCTTGTCAGGGTGTCGCGGCCTACGATGGAGCGTATTTCGGCCACTCGTTCCCCGCAGGATTCCCCGATTTTCAGGTTTTTGCTGTATTGAAGGGAGGGTAGGGGGGCGCAGTCCTTTGCCCCGTTCTCCTTTTTTTCGCCGGAACAGGCCAGGAGCGATAGGGAGAGGAGGGTCAAAAGGGCCGTCCTCGCCCCCAGGATGGACCTGAAAAATGTGCGTAACGTGTTGATTTTTAACATTTTATGAATTTTTATCGTCCGCATGGTTCAAACATAATGTATTTTATAGGTCTAGAAATTCCTTTTGGGAGTCTTTTATGAAGACAAAAATAATCTCTTTTCTCTGGTCCGCCCTGCTGTGCGCATCCGTCTTTGCTTCTAGCGCCTTTGCAGATACTGAGGCTGGCTTCTACGAAAAGGACCATATTCGCGGCTTTATTTCTATTGGCGCAGATTACCGAGGCATGTTCTCGGAGTACCAGAACTACGTGAACAGGACTGCTTTCCTGAACGGTTATCACAAGGACCCGGCGGGCGATAGCACCAAGTATGCCGGTGATCTGAAGTATGAGACCTTCGATGACTACTACTTCGGCATGCATGTGAATATCGGTGCCCAGTACAAGCAGTTCCTCACCTGGTTCGATATCAACTTTATGCCGACCCAGACTTCGGAACGCCCCAGCAAGACCTATTCCACTGTTTCAGAGGACGGCTCCTCTAGCATGGATTTCCCGCTGTACGACGTACGCTGGTTTGCTTATGGCGCGGACTGGATGTTCGGTTGGAAACTCTTCGGCGAGCATACTTTCATTAACCTGATTCCCGCTGTTGGTTTCGGTTTCAACCTCATCAATTTCCACCTGGCTTCCAACTTCGATATCTATGACGTAGATTCCAAGTCCTCCGTTTCCACGAGGGACCGCTACTACAGCACCTTTGCCTCCACCTTCAATTCTGAATTGGAATTGCGTCTTGAATTTGGTCCTATCGCTATTGGTGCCTATGGCGGCTATCGTTGCGTCCGTTATAACGAACTTGAAGTCGAGGGCAAGGAAGTGGATACGGCCTATGGTGACTATGATACGGACAACATCGGTGACACCTGGTTTGTGGGTGTTCGTCTGACTTGGATTTTCCGTAGCGAATGGCAGAAGAAGCAGCAGGACAAGCTGTAGTCTAGAGACTCTCAACAACAGGTATCGGGGGCTGATGTCCCCGATTTTTTTTATTCCCGCCTCAAGAGGCGTGGCTTATGCGGTTGCTGAACAATTGGTTCAGGGCGATAAGTCTTGATTCGTTCTTTCGAGGCGGAATTCGGTTTTCTTTGAACAAACTAATATCCGAGAGGAGCGAGGGCGGGTTACGGTTCGCCACATTTTCCATGGCGATATAGTAGGCAGAATTATCACGTAGAAGTCCGTCCGTTTTCCAGTGCACCCATCGGTTATTTCTTTCAAAGCGAAAGTTCCAGCCCAAAAGGAGAGTGGGGATTCCCATTTCGTTTAACCTGTCGGGCAAAGGAGAATATTGGCCCTGGGTAGTGAGTAATATTACGGCGTCTATGTGACGGTAGGTTGCAAAAGTCAGTGCATCTTCCAGCAGAGAAAGGTTTGGCGAGTTGTCGTGGCCGCGGTTTGAGTAGTGAATCTGGAACCCCGCAAAGCGTAGTTCCCGCTCAAAATTGAAAATGCCGTCATTGGCGTAGCCGTAGACCTTTGGATCTTTGTCCGGGTGGTAGTAGTGACAGTCCATCAGGGCGTATCTTTTAGGCGGGTTGAAGAGGCGTAGGGCTTGGTCGCGGGCCCAGTTTTTTATCCCCAGAAAGTTTAGGGTTGAATGGAAGGGGTGGTAGTTGCGGTAAAAGTTGTTGACCTTCTTGAGTGTGAATCCGTCTACGTAGAAGGCGATATGGAATGGCTGTTTGTGATGCATTGCAGCTCCTTTTGTGACCGCTCGGACTAGACTCTGTACACCGTGTTCAGGGTTGGTCCGAGCTTTCGCAACCGCCACGGCTTAACGCCTATGGCTTGTTGCTCACGTTTATGATGGCTGTACACGTATAAAACGGAGATGCAAAACAAAAAGAGCCTGAAAATTTTCTTTACAGGCTCTTTTTTACATAAGTAGGGGGAAAGTTTACAGAATGACTATAATAGTTTCCTCTTTTTCAGGTCGTCCATGAGGGAACCGGGCATCCATTTTTCAAGCGCCTTGTATTCGGGCGCCTTCAGCTTGTCGCGCCAAGCCTGGGCGGCCTTCTGGTCGCCCTTGTCATTGTAGATGCGGATCAGGTTCAGCACAGAACACCAGTAGCGAATGCTTTTGCCGGTGCGCTTCTGGTAGCTTTCGGCGCTCTGTTCGTAAATCTTGGCGGCCTCGTCGTAACGCTTGAGGCGGTAGAGCATGTCGGCCTTGATCTGGAGCATTACCGGGTGGGCGGGCGCCTTCTTTAGGCCCCGCTCCGAAAGTTTCAGCCCCGTCTCGAAGTCTTCCTTGTCGTAGTGCATCCAGATAAGCGGTGCAAGGAACAGGGGCCAGAACCGCTTGGAGACCTTGGAGGCGCTGTCCAGCACCGTAAGGTAGCGGCTCCGGTTGTCGGACTTGAAGGGGAGCCAGCTGAAACTTTGATCTACATAGTAGGCGTAGATGGCATAGAATGCCTGGGGGTCCAGTTCCCTGGAGTCCTCGAACATCTTGGCGGCGGAGCGGGTTTTCATGGCGCCCTTGATGGAATGCCCCGTCTCGCTTTGCACAAAGCCAAGCTCGAACATCTGGAGCCCTTGCCACAGACCCTGGGCCTTGCATTTTTCCAGGCTTTCTCCCGCCTTGAAAAGGGCCGCCGTGTCGCCCAGGTCATCGTACATACTAATCCGCACAATGCTTTCGATGACGCAGCCTGCCCCTTCGTCCTTTGTCTTGAGGGACTGTGCCGTGTTCAGGGCTGCCTTGTAGTCCAGTGCCATGGTCTGGGCCGTTGCTTTCTCTACCAGGTTCTCCAGGGAGTCGGGCAGGGCAAGGCTCAGGCTTTCGGCAAAGCAAAGTGTCGCAAGCAGGAGCGATATGGCGAAGGTGCGCAGTAGCATAGAGGTAAAGATAGCATTTTTAATTCTTTATTTTGAAGTTGCGTCAACTAGCGGGATATAGAATTCGTGATCTTCCCCATTAACGAAATAAGTGTCGTGAGCGGTATTTTGCTCAATTAAGGCAGAGTCTATGATGGTGCTTCCGTAAAAAATCGGGCTGTTGAATTCTAAGTGAAATGCTGTCGCAAAGGTCTTGTATCCAAAGGCGTCGCTGTTTTTCGCTTTAACTGAATCCAAATTTAGCATATTGCCTTTTTGAAAGGGAATAATTCTATCAGCAGTTCCGTGTATTAACAATACTGGAATTGATATATTTTTGATTTGTTCTTTGTCTATTACCGCTCCCCACAGTGAAACTATGGCCTGTGGCGATAAATTATTTCTTTCGCATACTGATTGTAAAGCAAGTATTGCTCCCGAACTATTTCCGATAACAAAAATTTTTTCAGAATCTATCCTATGCCTATCTGCATTTGCTTTGAAATACTGGATGGCGTTCTGTATATCTTGAACGCCCCATTGGATAGCTCTTTTGATTTCTAGACTGTCAATAATCAATTTATTACGTTGAGAATTTTTTATGGCAAGCCCAATCCGATAATTTAATGCTGCCACATTATAGCCTCGTGAGGCTAAAGAATCACAATATGCAGTAATAGGTTCATTAGAATCACCTTTGTTTCCAGATACAAATGCCCCGCCATGTACAACTATAATTAGCGGGCGATTGTTCAGTGTGTCATTTTTAGGTTGGTAAAAGTCAAATTCTAAATCATGAGGGATGGTTTCATTTGAGTTTTGATAGAAATAGAGCGTCGGTGCAATCTCTGATTCCATCTTTAATCCTGAAACTAGAGCGGTTATAGCGTGCTTCTTTGCTAGGAAAGGCGCATCTTTTGCATAGACGAGATTACTTGTTTTTGAAACCTCAAAAATGGGGTCAAAATATCGCGTAGCACCTACGACAAATGAGGTGCTAAAAAGCAGCATGACGAATAAGACTCGGATACGCATTACTCAAGTTTACGGACAAGACGAAAGCCCCACATGCCTCGATGAATATAAGGAGTACATTCGTTATCAATGCAAATCGCTTTTGTTGATGATTTTCGTGAGGATCGAATCCTTTTTTGTAATAAACAAGCTGGGCTTTGTAAGTAATGTATGGAAAAATCCATACATTCTCCTACAATATTCGCTTTTTTATTGGTTAGATTAGTAACCATTTCATCTGCATTCCCATATACATCAAAAAGACCAAAGGGGTTGGGAGCTAATTGTTTCGTTTTATGGACGAAACCATTATCAGGGGTGCTTAAGTCCCATGCAAATTGTTTGAATTTGTCTTCTTCGCTGCCCCAAAAATAGGGTTCGTGTTGGCCCGCTAACTGTAATGCAACCCATTCATCATAGGTTGGAATTCTGTAACCATCACTTGTTGTATCTAGTATAGTTTTCATTTTTTGCGATTGTGATTCAAATAAAATATAACCATTAGTAATGGAATCAATATTCATTTTGGGGTAAGCAATAGAAAGGCCATCTTGTATTGATCTCCATCTCGCATAATCAAGAATCTCTACTGCACTTGAAATGGATATAGGGTAATAAAGAAGTTGTTCGCGACTATTTGTTGGATAGTATATTAATTGAATGTTTTTACTACAATTCTTTTTTTTACAGTAGTTTTTCTTGGAAAATTCAGCCTCTCCTATTGTAAACTCGGTTTTATCAACGATTAAATCATAATCAAATGATTTTTCTTGACATGTCTTCTCTAAAGGCTGTGTTTTAATTAATTTTTCTATCCACAAACAATGCGTTTTTTTTCTTAAGTCAACAATAGTTTGATTTACGAGAATCCAGCTAGAATCGGCTTCTGTTAAATCGCTTAAGTCACGAGAATACAAAACTAAAATACTGCGTGTATATGGAGAACCATCTACATATACACAATTTGTGGAATCTATATGTGCTGAACTATTAACTATCCAAGCGCCATTTCCAGAGTTAAAATTTTTTTCTGGACAAAGTTTTACCCCTTGATTCCAATCCACCTCATACCAACGCTTTTTTCCCTTTGCTTTTTTTGGTTTTGTCGTGCTATATTTCTTCGATGAGTTATAGTCTTTTTGTTTTTTGTAATAGATTTTATAACCATTCTCTTCCGTAAGCGATAAAAGATGATTGTTATTGAAAGACATGACATTGCCACGGGCATCATAAATATAATTTAGGTCTTTTGAATAACAAAATGATGTGGAAAGGATAAGAAAAAAAAGTAAAGAAGTAAATGGACGTATGTTAGTGAAATTCATAATCCGCCTCCTCCATTTCCTCATTTTTGAAAAAACTGGTCAAGAATATAAAAAAAATGACGTCAATTTTTTAATCCAAATTGGAATAATCAAAAATTGTTATTAAATTCGTTCAAAAGATAAATGAATGAGGTTGCAACTTTTTGACAATCAATACGTTGCAGTAAAAACTTTGCGGCATTGTGGTGGTCATACTGTGTCCCCGCGAAATTTACCCAATCCCTATTAAATCCTTACACCGCTTGCTTTGCGGCGCGCAGAGTGGTATATTCTAGGGCAGGGAGAAACCCATTATGGAGGTAACCGTTATGAACTTGTTCCATAAGACATCCGCCATAACATTTTCTATTCTGCATCCTGGGTTCCAGGTTTTCAAGGACCGTATCCGCGAAGAGTTGAGCGCCACCAGCGGCGTTTACCTGGACGATGTCATGGATGACGATAGTTTGTACAAAATCTATCGCGACGGGGAATCTGCCGAGTTCGTGGTGGCAAGTATCAACGGCCCCATGGTAGAATTTGATGACGAGGAAGCCGCATAGAGCGGACTTCCCTGGGGTCGCCTACTTGGCGGCCTTTTTCTTTTCTTCTTCTTCGGCAGCCTTCTCGGCTTCGAGGCTCGGGATCTTGCACCCGTCCATGGTTTCGAATTTACCCTTGCGGACGGTGACGATCTTCGAGTTGGTGTTGACTCCGCGGCTGAACGTGATGTCGCCGTAGATGCCCTTGAACTTTGCCGTTTTGTTGATGGTGCCAGTCAGGTCGCCTGCATTCTTTGCAAAGGCCTGGAACACGATATTGGCGGCATCGTAGCTAAGTCCGCTCACCTTGTCTTCGCCGGGTTCTTCGCCCCATTTTTCCTGGAAGCTCTCGGCGAATTTCTTGTAGGAATCCGATTCGGAATTCATGTCCAGGGCGGGCACGCTGAAGAAGGAACTGTCGGCCAGTTTCTTGCCCTGGATCAGGAATTCGCGGCCGTACCAGCCCGATGTTCCGAGCCTAATGCCCGAAATCTTGTTGAAGGCCACCTGGCCCACCATAAGGCCAGCGTCGCCCGGATTGGTGGCCGGGATAAAGATGCCTGGGATCTCGAAGGTGGAGTCTTGCATGTAGAACCGGCGTTCCTTGGGGCTGATGGCGTCAAGGTCGGAGGCTCCACGGGCGATGTTCCTGCGACGGTTCAGCTGCTTGAACCGTACGTCGCGCAGCAGGTCGAATTCCGTCTTGTAGTCGGGCCTGCCCTCTTCGTAGTTCCTGAAGGCGATGATGGTGCCGCCCCTGCGGTCCACCGCCTGGGTGAAGCTTTGGGACATGGAGGCGCCGTAGTCACCCAGGGGCGATAGGATGGCGAACTCACGAATGTTGAGGCACTTGGTGGCGAAGTCCGCAATGCTCTGGGCCAGGTTGTCCATGGTGATGTTCACCTGGAAGATGTTGGGGCCGAGCTTTGCGATACCGTCGTCGGTGGCGGTGGGGGTCAACATGGGGATGTTCTGGAAGTTACTTCCGAGCCAGGCGGCCACGGTAGCTGCCGGAGCACTCATGATGGGGCCCACGATGGCGATGATGCTGTCCTGGCTGATAGCCTGCTGGGTACGCATCAGAGCCGTGGCCGCGTCTGCGCGGGTGTCTGCGATGCGGATGTTCACCTTTCCCTTGATTTTGGATTGCTCGTGGGCGAGGAATACGCCCTGGACGGCGGCGTTGCCGAACACGGCGAAGTTTCCGGACAATGGCGCGAGCACCAGCAGGGTAGGCTTGCCCGAGCCGGCGTCCTTCATGGAGTCCAGGCCCTTCTGGGCGGTAGAGGTCAGGCTTTCGGCGTTGCCGCCGGCGATGACCTTCTTGTACCAGTAGCGGGCGGCACGGTAGCGGCCGGCATTCTGGCATTCACGACCAATCTGCAGCTGCATCCAGCCGATGACTTCCTTGTCTGCCGGGTACTTTTCCAGCAGGGACTGGAGCTGGTCTGCATTCAGCAGGTCGGCGGCCAGGGTCTTGATAAGGACTTCCTTGGTGTGGGTCCTGGCGGCCGGGTTCTGGGAATAGGCGAGAATCCGGAGCATGGCCTCGACGCCTTCGTAGACGTTACCCTGTTCAATGGTAACGAGGGCTCGTGCCAGTTCCATGCGTTCCCGGTATTCCGAGGAAACGTGGTATTCCAGGAACTTGGAGGCAAGGCTCAGGGCTTCGTCACGCTTGTGTTCCCGCAGGTAGCATTCCGTGAGCATCACGGAAGCCTGGGCACCGGAGTGCTTCTTGAATTGTGACTTGGAGAGCTTTTGCAGCTCGGGGACTGCTTCTGCGCACTTGCCTTCCTTGATGAGGGCCTTGGCCTTGTCGATTTCGCCGTCGGCAAGGGCTATTGTGGAGAGCAGGAGTGTTAAGAGTAGGGGTAAGACTCGATTCATGATGGGGTTCGCCTAGTTTTCGGGGGCGGCTTGAACCACGTCGTGTTCTTTCTTGATTTGTTTCTGGAGGGATTCCGGGAGCTTGACCCAGTCGATGACATCCACGCCGAAGGGCAGTCCACTGTCGGCAAAGGCCTTTTCCACGGCGGTCATGGCCTCGAAGGAAAGGGGCTTGTCGGTAATGACTGCCAGTTCCAGTTGGGTGTCGGGGGTCAGGTCAACGCCCGTGACCCGGGCTCCGTATGCCCAGACCTCGAGACCCTCGAAATGAAGACCCACGATACGCTGGACAGTTTCCAATTGATCGGTTTCTAAGCAAAGTGCCATAGTGCCTCAAAATATAGCTAAAGCCATGGTCAGGTGGCCCCGGGATGGGGAAAAGTGCCCAAAAGCTCTAAAATTACTGCTCAAATGTATAAAAATGTACCGGGCTCTGTCGGGCCAGACTGTACACGTCGGCTCGGCTAGCAAACTTTCCCGATTTCGTAAGCCCCCTGGAAACTGTTTTTCGGCTGCAAAACCGTAGTTTTTAGGCTATCCGGCCCGCCCTGACCGTCGCAGCAAGTTCACAGCAGTACGGACTGGCCCGACAGAGCCGATTGCAAAAGTGATAATCTTGGCAAATTTAACGAGACATCAAAGATAGAGTCTGCAGATGGTACGGTCTATAAGATGGTCGCCTATATGGAAGATTCCAATAAGGGTGATTTCGATGCTTGTGTCGGGAAGATACTAGAGGGATTGGCCAAAGGTAACGGCAACGAATCTGGTGGAGACGACTATTATTGCAGCGAGTACTCATCTTCCTATTATGATTGCGTGAATACGTTCGCAGATTATGGTGATTCATACGTTGAAGAATATTGCGGCGTTTATAGGTCCTATATGGACGAATATTGTGTAGGTAGCCTCACAAAGACTGCAGCTTCTACAAACAAACTCTCTAAGCGAAAGTTCAAGCAGCTCCAGAGGGCTCATATCAATGGCTTGGAAACCCTTCTAAAGTAACTTAATTCTTGACGCATCGTACTGACATGGCAAGATTCTTGGCTGAATACTTCAAATAGGCCGAATTGTAGTCGATGTCTATGTTCATGTAATATGCGTTGTCACTGTCGGATTTTACAGATGTCCAGAAGAAAGCGCCAAAGCCGCCCTCACGAAAATATCCGTTTTCGTAAAAACCGGCAGGAAGAGCAGTGAATTTATAAGGGTCGGTTCCGTTAATTATGCTGTTTGTCCACCCGTTCTTAGACCTGAGATTTTTTCCGGCTTTGTCAACACCACCTGCAGACTTGAATAAATTTTCCCAGTCGGTCTTATTGGGAAGGCGCCATCCGTCATCGCAAATGCCCTTTACAGGATATTTTACCGAGCAATCTTTCTTATAACCGCATTTTGTGTTTACAGAATCCATTGCCGCACCCCATGTATAGTAGCGGCCATACGTAGTACAGTTGTTGTCCCTGCAATAATTACCATAGGTGCGTCCTTTCACCTTGTATTCATAATTCAAGTTCTGTGCCATCCAGGTCTGTGAACCAATAACCACAATTTTATACAATTTTCCATCGCGAGAATCTTTCATATAGCCGTCAGGGATAGACTCGCTGGAACTGCTTTCTACGCTAGAAGAACTTAAGTTTTCGCTAGAGCTACTCTCCACGCTAGAAGAACTGGAGCTCTCGTTTGCGGAGCTTTCTACACTAGAGGAACTATTTCCTTCACCGGCTCCGCTCTCCACGCTGGAAGAGCTGTTCCCTTCGCCGGCTCCGCTCTCCACGCTGGAGGAACTGTTCCCTTCGCCGGCTCCGCTCTCCACGCTGGAAGAGCTGTTCCCTTCGCCGGCTCCGCTCTCCACGCTGGAAGAGCTGTTCCCTTCGCCGGCCCCGCTCTCCACGCTGGAAGAGCTGTTCCCTTCGCCAGCCCCGCCTTCTCCGCTGGAAGAAGCTGTGCTTTCGCTAGGACTGGTTCCCGCGTTGTTAGATTCGGATGAAGGACTGGATTGTTTCCCATCGCCTGTAACGGTACTTGAAGAGGTGTTTGCAACGATACTGGCGAAATCGAGGTCTTCTACATTGATACCTTCAGTAATCTGTTTCACAATTGCAGAGTCCGTTACTATGACCCACTCATCCTTAAGGCAGGCGTAGTAGGTGTTTTTCACCAGGGCGATTTCCATTTGGCAAGAGTTCGGTAGGCTAGACTCGCTTTTGTAATTGGGAATTGCATCTGGACTGGAACTCAATTTATCGTCACCGCAGGCCGTGAAAAAGAGCGTGGCGGCGCTTATGGTTACAAAGAATTTTTTGCAGGTATTTAAAAGCATGTTTTTTAAGAGGTTTCTTTCGCAAAAATAAAAATTTAGGGCCGATAACCCGCCCAAAATAGGCAAAATTGTGCTTCTGCCGCCATAATTTGGCCTATATCACGGGAGATTTGTGTTATAGGAAAAAAGAATATATATTACTGATATGAAATATTTGAATAGTCTTTCAGTTATGGCAGCCCTGGCTGCTGGTGCATTCCTCCTTAACGGTTGCGGTGGCGGCGGTGGTGGCTCCGCCGGAGTTGACGAAGGGGCTTTGCGGGGTTACCTGGAGTCCGAGGAGATGCAAAGTGACCTGGAAAACCTGGCCGAGTTTGCGTACTATGCCGAATATGTTCAAGTGGCCCCTATTGCCTTTATGGGTTCGGACAAGGGCTTGTTTACCGATAATGTGGACAAGGACGAAGCTGAAGAATATGCCAAAGTGATGTCTAGGATGCTTTCGAAGGCCGATGAATATGAGGCCGCATGGGCGCGTATTGACAGCATGCAGGCCTTGGTGACGGAAACACCAAACTCTCTACAGAAAAATGAGGTGGGCCTTATGTATGCCTTTAGGGACTTTTGGCGCTCCTTGAGAGGCTGCGGCAAGGCAACCCGCGAGAAGGCCATGGCGGTTGCTGGGGAACTGGACAAAGATCAACTGAAAACCCTTTTCAATGGCCTTGATCAAAATCAGAAAAAGGGAGAGACGGATTATTTGACTTGGTGGAAGAATTTCAATAACGGTGACTATGACGATGTATCGCTCCAGATATACAACAGGATGTATTATAACACCGAAACTTCCTTTGCTGACGAGGCGGAATTTATCAACAAGACTGTTGCGAATACCGGTGCGGAAATATCCAAGAAGGCGGCCGCCTTCGAGGTGGAAATTCTGAAGGCCATTTTGCCGGACGCATCTACGGACTTTATGGATAACGTGGAGACGGTTGAGAAGGTAGAGAAGCTAGTCAAGAATGCCAAGGATATGACCGCTGAGGAAATAGCGGATAATGCTGCAAGTATTTTTGTAGACGGCTATGACGATGTAAAAAAGGTGTCGGAAATGGCTGGAGAAGACGTTGAAGCTATTTCTAACGTGACCAAGAAGGTTATAGACAAGGTGACGGCCCCTTCTAAAGATGTTTCTGTGGTGACTTTTACCGATGTCGGCGGGTCCTCCCTGGGGGGGACCAAGATCGCCATCGCCATTGCGGCAAAAAGCGCCAAGGTAACCATTGCCTTGGGAGAAAACGAAGATGGCGATCACCAGATTGTTCTTAGGGAAGAAGGTGAACACCTGGTGTCGTTCTTGACGGAATTGGGAGAGAAGTTTACCCAGAAAATCGATGTGGTGGCCGGAGAAATCTACAAGCTGATGGGTGAGATGAACGAAAAGGCCATCAGGGATTCCATTGCGGCGGCAAGCTCTGCTTCAGGTTTCACGAAGAGTTCCGCATCGACAGATCCACAGAGTTCCGCAGGTAATCCGTTTGCAAAATCGTCCTCGTCGGCAGAGGTGAACAAGGATTCCAAAAGTGTTGTGGGGAAATGGGTATCTACCA
The DNA here is from genome assembly GCA_017475045.1 of Fibrobacter sp. Classification (GTDB taxonomy): domain Bacteria; phylum Fibrobacterota; class Fibrobacteria; order Fibrobacterales; family Fibrobacteraceae; genus Fibrobacter. The sequence continues at coordinate 108,205 of JAFVGH010000097.1, forward strand.
AGGAAACCATGGCCCACAACATTACAGACTATGACGAATGCTATGCCATGTGGGGTCCCAGTGAAGGAATGGAGGACATGTCCGGAGAGGAATGCTCCAGTCATGAATACGACGTCAACTACACTTTGGGCCAGACCGTGATATTCTATTCCGATGGGAGCGCAGACCACCTAGATGCCAACGGCAAGGCGGATGCGTCGTACGACTACACGTTCGACAAATCTACGGGGACGCTCACTTATTCCTATGGCGGTGAAACCTATACCGCTTTTGTTTCTGCGGATGGGACCACCATGACCATGCAGACGGTAACGGATATCCACTACGGGGAAATTATCCACAAGATAATATTGGAAAAAGTGTCGGGCGACGTGGAAGACGAATAGCCGCCGGTAGATTTTACAGCCGTTCCTTGACAAGCTTATACAGGTCTGCAAAGACCTGTTCTTTTTCGCGGTCGGCGTCGATGGCGGCGACGCATTCCGGGTAGTCGTGGGCCGCGGCAAGGTAGCCCTTGCGCACCCGTTCGAAAAAGTCCGCCTTCTCCTGCTCCAGTCGATCGGGTGCTTCGCCCCGCCTTGCGGTGCGAGCGCGGCCCCGCTCCACGCTTATGTCCAGCACTACCGTCAGTTCCGGGAAGCAGTCGTCGCAGGTCAGTTCCGTCAGGCGCTGGACCTGTTCGGCCCCGAGGCCCCGGGCGTAACCCTGGTAGGCGAATGTGCTCCAGGCGAACCGGTCGGCAATGACGACCTTGCCTGCGTCCAGGGCGGGCTGGATGATTTCGGCGATGACTTGGGCGCGGGCGGCGTTGTACAGGAGCAGTTCCGTCTTGTCGGCCATGACTCCCTTGAAACTCGGGTCCAGCAGGATCTCCCGGATGCGTTCCGAAATCTTTGCACCACCAGGTTCACGGAGCTTCACGACAGAGTAGCCCTCTTTTTCGAGAGCTTCGATGAGCATGTCTATCTGGGTGGATTTGCCCGACCCGTCGATTCCTTCCAGGCTAAAAAAGCGCTTTGCCGTTTTCATGCCGGTAAATATGCAAAAAAAAGCGCCCGTTGTGGGCGCATGATCCTGACGAGGACCCTTTATCGAAATTTTATAACACGCGACGCGGATTGGGACCCCAGTCATCATCGCCCCTGTGGTTCCACTGGTTTGCGCCTTGGTCCAAGGCAAGCTTGAAACCGCCCTTAGGCACAAAATGATTCCATTCGTTTGCGCCTTGGTCTAGGGCGACACTGAAGCCGCCCCTAGGAATAAAATGATTCCATTCGTTGGCGCCCTGGTCCAGAGCGATGCTTCCGCCCCGGAAGATGAAATTGTCAACATCCTGCTCCAAAGCAACGTTCTTGGAGGGATCGCCATCGGTAGCGTATATGATGGGGATGGCGTTTGCAACTCCGCCAAAACCTGCGATGCTAGCGACAAAAATGAATGATGCGATTGCGTGTTTCATGATAAACTCCTTTGTGTTTTGAATTCCTTGTTTCTTATGTCCATAATATACCTTCCGAAATTCATAAAGTCAAATACATAATTTCTTTGTTTTTGATAACAAATATTGATGAATGCTGGCGAAAGGCTTGAAATTATGGCTGAGGAGTGACAGATGTGTGGTGATAGTATAAAAAAGAGATTCCGGGTCAAGCCCGGAATGACAACGGTGAGCAACAAAGCCCCTAGTATTAACTAGGGGTGGTTGCGAGAGAATCCGCATGCTGGAGAATCTATTCTAGGTTTTAGCGGATTCGGTCATTAAAAGATGGCGGCTCGGAGGCCGCCATGACATTCTTGGAAGTGCGAACGATTATTTACTGCTACGCGTTCTTTACGCAGCGTACGGACAAGGCATCGGAGCGGTAGACCCCTTCGATGTCCACGGAATTGTTGGTGATGCTCAGGCGGTAGGCATTGGACTTGCCGTATTCATCCTTGCACCAGAAGCGGGCGCGCTTGCCGAAACGGCAGAAAGCGCCGTTGTCGAAGCGGTAGCCGGCGGGCAGGGCGAAGAACCCGAAGGAATCCTCGCCGGGATTGCCCCAGAAGCACTCGCTGCGCAGTTCGTCGCCGTTGGAATTCTTGGGCAGGTTCTCCAGGAGCTGTTCCCATTCCTTGTAGCTGGGGATATGCCAGCCATCGGGTGCGATTCCCTGGTAGTTGTCCTGACGGATGTTGTGGTACATTTCCATGTCCTTGGCGGGGGACTGCTCGCTGAAATCGGCAGGGATGCCGAGAGCCGCTGTCCAGGTGTAGAGACGGCCGTATTTTGCGATATTCATCTCGTCGTTACCCGGGGCATAGCTTTCTTCTGTCTTGAAACGCAGGTTGTCCACCATCCAAATCTGGTTGCCGATTTTCACTGTGCGGTAAGTTTCACCGTCGCGGGCATCGGTGAATGTTTCGTAGTTGAACTTCTTTGTATTCAGGGCCACGCATTCTTCGTAAGATATCAGATTTTCCTTTTCGGAAGCTTCTTTCTTGGTAGCCTTGGTGACGGTAGCGCCGATACGGAAGGCTGCCACGATGACGACAATGAGGGCAATGACGTTGAATACGATAAAGGATGTTTCCATAGTGTTTCCTTTTTAAGAAAGCTAACGCAAATTTAGTAATTGTAGGGCTCGGGGCCAAGCCCTTACGTAGAATACATGGGGAATACGATGGGGGTTATGAACAGGTTCGCGATAAGGATAATGAAATTCATGGGAATCCCAATCTTCATGAAGTCCGTGAACCTATAACCGCCGGCGCCGTAGACCAGCATGTGGGTGCCCGAGCCGATGGGGGTGGCAAAGCTGCTGCTCACCGAGATCATCAGGGCAATGCAGAAGGTAAGGGGGTTCACGCCCAGGGCTGTGGCGGCACTGATGGTGATGGGACAGAACATGGCCGCCGTAGCCGTATTGCTGATAAATTCAGTAATGAAGGTGGCTACCAGGCAGATGGCCGCAATCACCACGTAGGGGTTGGTTCCACAAATATCCAGAAGGTTGTTCGCAATCATCTGGGCTACCCCCGTAGATTCCAGGGCCTTGCCCAGGCAGATACTGCCGGAGAAGATGATGAGGATATTCCAGTTGACGGAGTTCATGGCCTGGGCACTGGTGCAGCAGCGGAAAACCACCATGGCCACCGCGGCAAGGATGCTGGCCGAAAGCAGGGGCAGCACGTCGAATGCCGATAGCAGGACCATGGCGAGCATGATGAGCGAGGAGACGATGGTTTTGGGGCCGATGGCCTTTTCACCGGCCGCATTCTCCAGGAAGCCCTTCAGGTGGTCGTTCTTTAGATCCAGGTTTTCACAAATCCACTGGAGCTGTTCCGCCTTGCCCGAGACGATGATATGGTCGGAACCCATGATGAAGGTTTCTGGCGTGGCCACTTCCACATCGTTGTCGAAACGACGGATGGCGAGAATGGAACTCTTGTTCTTCTCGAAGCCCTTGGGGTTCTGCTCGTAGATTTCTTGCAGGGACATGCCGATAAGCCTGTGCCTGGAAGGAACACGGAGTTCCAGTGTCAGGTCGTCATCTTCGCCGCCGCTCAAGGGAGATTTGCGGATGGGAAGCAGCTTCTGTAGCACGATGATGGCGGTGACTCCTACCGCAAGGCAGAAGAGCCCGCAAAGGGTGGGGGTGAAAATGCTCAGGTGTGTCCCGGTGTTGTCGGCATAGAGGCCAGAGATAATCAGGTTCGGCGCCGTGCCGATGAGGGTACAGATACCGCCCATACCCGAGGCGTAGCTCAGGGGAATCAAAAGCTTTGACGGCGAGATGCCCAGTTTCTTGGACCAGATCTTCACCACGTCGATAAAGATGGCCACCACCGTGGTGTTGGTTAGGAACGAGCTCATGACGGCCACCGGGAACATGGTCCGCAGAATGGCGTGGGTAAGGGTCTTAGGGGAGCCCATCAGGTGTTTTACCACCCAGTTCAAGAAGCCTGTGTAGTTCAGGCCCGCGATGACCGCATAAAGAACGGCGATGACTATGACGGATGTGGAGCTGAAGCCCCCAAAGGCCGTCTTTGCGTCAAGAACCCCGCTGACATACAGGATGAAGATGCCCAGGATAAACACGATGTCGGTCCGCACCTTTGTGAAAATCAAGGTTGCGAAAAGTGACAGTACGACGACTATAGTGAACCAGGCATTGCCCGACAGGCCCATCCATTCGAATGCAAGCACACCCTGTAGCATTATTCCCTTCGAAGGTGAAAAATGAACAGGGACAAATATAAAAAATGCTTATGCTTTTGGCGAGCGGGAAACCTTCACCACGACGGTTCCGGCAAGCTTGTCGTGCCAGGCCTGCTTCTTGGGGTCAAAGGCAACCCACAGGAATCCAAGTCCAAGCGGGATAGCCGAAAGGATATAGGCGAAATAGCGGCCGACGCATTGTTTTTTAGAAGGCTTGCTTCCGGTCTCTGCATCTACGATTCTTGCAGAAACGGCCATCTTGCCCGGAGTGGCCTGCTTTTTGGTCCAGAACAGGATAACGAGAATCATGGGCAGAATATTTGAAATGAGAATATCTGCCAGACCGCTGACGGCCTCGTTATTTTCCAGGTAGGCCAGGCCGTATATGGCAAGGAGAGGTGGCAGTGTAATTGCCATAATCAAGACGCTGTCGATGAGGGTTGCAAGAACCCTCGCCCAGAAACCCACATACTTTGTCATAATCCCCTCCTTTGTTTTTTTTAATAATAGGTATTTTGCAGAAAGGTTGTTTTCATAATGTCTATATTTATTCAAAATAAGAGACAGAATATGGATTGTTCTTTTAAAGAAATTTTTGACGCCCAGGGTGAAAGACGCTGGAGTGTGGCACAAACAAGTGCAAAGGAGCGGATTGTCAAGCTGCAGAAACTCCGAAAGGCGCTTGTGGCGCGACAACAGGAATTCTACGATGCGGTTTGGGAGGATTTTCACAAGCCGAAAACGGAAGCGTGGCTTTGTGAAGTATTTCCGACTTTGCAGGAGATTGATTATGCCGTTAGCCACCTTGAAGAATGGATGGGGGAAAAGCCGGGCGAATGGAGTTTTGTGTTTCCGCTGAACAAGAGCGTGAGCCGATTTGAACCCAAGGGCCACGTGTTTATCATGGCCCCGTGGAACTATCCGTTGTTGCTGTTTATATCGCCGATTGTTTCGGCGGTGGCGGCAGGGAACGTGGTGATGGCCAAGCCGAGTCACAAAACACCCTGTGTTGCTGCATTCCTTGAATCGTTAATGGCAGGCGTATTTCCGCAAAACGAGGTTGCCGTGGTGCGAGGGTCTGGAGCAAGCGTCGGTGACCAACTGTTGGAACTGCCCTTTGACCATGTATTTTTTACCGGAAGCCCGAAGGTAGGGGCTCATGTGGCACAGTGTGCAGCACGGATTCATGCTGGCGTGACGCTGGAACTGGGCGGAAAATCTCCGGTAGTAGTCCTTGATGACGTAGATGTGGAAGATGCGGCAAAGAAAATGGCATGGGGCAAGATGCTGAATGCCGGCCAGACCTGTATTGCGCCGGATTATGCGCTTTGTCCGTCAGAGTTGGTGCAGAGTTTGGCAGAAAAGATTGCGGATAATATTCGTAAGATGTATGGCGCCACAGAAGATGAACGTAGAGGTTGCGAAAATTTTGTGCATATTGTAGAGAGCCCTGTTGTGGAACGGCATAGGTCTTTGGTAGAAGACGCCCTTGCATGTGGCGCCACAGCGGTTTTGGGCGGTGAATTCGCAGAAGGCGATATTGAGAACCGATACACGCCTGCGACAATCCTCACGGGTGTTAAACCGGATATGAAAATTATGGAATCCGAGATTTTTGGCCCCATCTTGCCGATAGTCGCCTATGATTCACTGGATGATGCAATACATTTTGTCCAGCAACGTCCAAAGCCGTTGGCTCTGTATGTTTTCGGAAAATCGCCGTCAAAAGTTGATCAAGTTCTCGCGTGTACCACGTCGGGTTCTGCTTGCGTAAACCACTGCATACTGCAGATAGAGAATCTTTCGGTTCCCTTTGGTGGAGTAGGCATGAGCGGTACCGGGAATTACCATGGCCTTTATGGCTTCAAGACTTTTAGCCATGAACGTAACGTGATGCACCAGGGGGGCTTCGATCCTATGTCGGCTTTCTACCCGCCTTACTACAAGAAAGGCGAAAAAGGGCTCCGGGCACGGTTGCAACGCTTGGCAGCTAAATTGTTAGGCTAAAAAAGAACCGCAGTTTTGGGCTGCGGCTTTTAAATTACTCCAGGTCCTTGCCGTGGCACTTCTTGTACTTGAGGCCGGAACCGCACCAGCAGGGGTCATTTCGACCTAGCTTCGGGCCTGCTTGCTGGGCACGCTTTGCGGCTGCAGCGACAGCGGGGTTTGTGTAGGTGCGGCGTACCGTGGGCCTTGTTCCAGGGAGAGCCGACTGCGGCATGGGCTGCGGTGCAGCCGAACTTTGAGCCTGCTGGCTTTCGGAAAGGGCGTTGCTTTCAGAACTTGCTGCCTGACCTGCAAGACCTGCGGCCTTGGCGCCTTCGGCACTCATCTGTTCGGGAGCCTGGGCTGTCTCGGTGGACTGTGCCTGTTCCTGCTGGCCTTCGCCTGCATTTTCGGAGGCGGGACGTTCGCGCAGCTGCAGCTGGTCCGGCGAGACGGTCTGTCCGTTGGGCAGCGTAATCCGGATGTTCAAGATACGGAGCGCTGTGAGGGTCGCGATCTTCTCGATGCAGCCTTCGAACATCTTGTAGCCTTCGTTCTTGTAGATCATCAGCGGATCCTTCTGGGCGTATCCGTGGAAGCGGATGGCGTCTTTCAGCTGGTCCATGGCGTACAGGTGTTCTTTCCAAACCTGGTCGATGGTCATGAGCAGGAACCGACGTTCGATATTGCGGAAGTCGGCGTCAGGAATAATCTTGGTGAGCTTGTCGTAACGGGCCTTGCAGAGGGCGATGATTTCGTCCAGCACCTGTTCCGGAGTCTTCTTGGTGGCATCGTCGAAGCTCAGGTTGTATTCCATGCCGAGGCTTCGTTGCAGGTCGGTATGCAGGCCTTCCAGGTTCCAGTTTTCCACATAGCTCTTGGGCGGGATGTAGTTGCTGACCTTGATGTCGCAGGCGTCTTCGATGCGGTTCAGGATTTCGTCACGGACATCTTCACCGTTCAGAATGCGCCGGCGAAGTCCGTAGATTACCTTGCGCTGTTCGTTCATCACGTTGTCGTAGTCCAGCAAGTGCTTACGGATGTCGAAGCTCTGGCCTTCAACGCGGCGCTGGGCGCTGCGGATAGAGCGGCTCACGATGGGGTGGGTAATCACCTCGTCTTCGCCTACGCCAAAGCGGGTCATCAGGTTCTTGACGCTGTCGCCACCGAAGATGCGCATCAGGTTGTCGTCCAGGCTCAAGAAGTACTGGCTGGAACCCGGGTCGCCCTGACGGCCGGAACGTCCGCGCAGCTGGTTGTCGATACGGCGAGATTCGTGGCGTTCGGTACCCAGCACGTGCAGGCCGCCCACTTCGGTAACTCCGGGGCCAAGGGCGATATCAGTACCACGACCTGCCATGTTGGTGGCGATGGTCACCTTGCCCTTGTGGCCGGCGAACTGGATGATTTCCGCTTCGCGGCTATGGTTCTTGGCGTTCAGCACTTCGTGGGGGATTCCTTCCTTTTCCAAAAGCCCGTGGAGGTGTTCGGACTTTTCGATAGAGGCGGTACCCACCAGCAGGGGCTGGCCCTTTTCGTGACGGTCCTTGATTTCGGCCACGATGGCTTTCCACTTGGCGCCTTCGGACTTGTACACCATGTCTTGCATGTCCTTGCGGATGCAGGGCTTGTTGGTCGGGATGACCCAGGTGTTCATGTTGTAGATCTTGATAAATTCCGTAGCTTCCGTTTCGGCGGTACCGGTCATGCCGGAGAGCTTCTTGTACATGCGGAAGTAGTTCTGGAAGGTAATGGTGGCGAGAGTCTGGTTCTCGCGACGGATCTGCACCTTTTCCTTGGCTTCGATGGCCTGGTGCATGCCGTTGCTGTAGCGGCGGCCTTCCATAAGGCGGCCCGTGTTCTCGTCCACGATGATAATTTCGCCGTCACGGACGATGTAGTCCACGTCGCGTTCGTACAGGTGCCAGGCACGGAGGGCCTGGTCCAGGAAGTGCACCCAGTCTGCGTGTTCGCCGTACAGGTTGGTAATCTGCATCAGGCTTTCTACGTGGTTTACGCCCTTTTCGGTGAGCTGGATGTTCTTGTCCTTCTCGTCGACGGAGAAGTCCTTGTTCTTGATGAGCTTCTGGGCGATTTCGTTAGCCTTCGCGTACTTGTCGGTAGCGTCTTCGGCAGGGCCACTGATGATAAGAGGCGTACGGGCTTCGTCGATAAGGATGGAGTCCACTTCGTCCACGATACAGAAGTTCAGTTCACGCTGCACCAGCTGGTCGGGCTCTACGGCCATGTTGTCGCGGAGGTAGTCGAAACCGAATTCGTTGTTGGTACCGTAGGTCACGTCGCTGTTGTAGCTCTTGCGGCGCTGTTCGGAATTGAGGCCGTTCACGATCAGGCCAACGGTGAGTCCCAGGAACTGGTACACCAGTCCCATCTGCTTCGCGTCACGGCCGGCCAGGTAGTCGTTCACCGTCACCACGTGTACACCGTGTCCGGAAAGACCATTCAGGTAGACGGGCAGAGCTGCGGCAAGGGTCTTACCTTCACCGGTGGCCATTTCGGCGATGGCGCCTTCGTGGAGCACCAGGCCGCCGATCATCTGCACGTCGAAGGGCATCATACGGAAGGGCTTAACCGATTCGGGGTAGAGTTCACGGACCTTTGCATAGAGGGCGGCGGGCAGGTAGACTTCCCACTCGTTCTTGCCGGCGGCAAGTTCTGCCTTGGCAGCGTCGGCTGCGGCCTGCAGTTCGGGGCCTAGGCGGCTGAAGTCAAATCCAAACTCGGGTTTGAAGATGTTGAAGATACCGAGACGACGGTCGCAGGCTTCTTGGCATACGGCAAAGGCATCGACCTTGATGTCTTCGAGGGTGGCTCCGTTTTTCAGCTTTTCGCGGAATTCTGCACTCTTTGCGGCCAGGGCTGCATCGTCCAGAGCTTCCATGGCCTCACGGGCTGCATGAATTTTGGCGATGACGGGCCTAAGCTGCTTAACCTTGCGTTCGTGGGGCGTACCAAAAATCTTGTGGAGTACGGTATCGACTACGCTCATTTCATTCCCTTTATACTGCCGGGGGCAATAACCCGCGGACACTGTTAAAAATTACGGCGAAAAGATAGAAAAAGGTAAGAAATCCTTTGCTTTAAAATACTTGAAATAACGGGGCGATTGGCTATATTTCAAATAATTCTAGGGAGATTATTATGGATTGGAAAGTGGTTGCCCTGGCTGGGGTACTCTGTACTCAGGCTTTTGCTGTCGAAAAATACGAGTGGGGAAACGTCCGTTTTGACGGCGGTGGATTCGTGTCTGCCGTGATTTTCCACCCCAAGGAAAAGAACCTGCTTTACGCCCGCACCGACGTGGGCGGCATCTACCGTTACGATTTTTCGTCGAAGACCTGGATTCCCCTGATGGATTTCATCTCCGAAAACGATAAGGGCCTTTATGGAACAGAAGCCTTTGCGCTGGACCCCACGGACCCGAAGCGTATTTACGTGCTGGCTGGAACGGGCTACTTTAGCAACGGCAATACCGCTGTGCTTAGAAGCACAGATTACGGCTCTACCTGGGACACCAGCTATGTGGAAATGCTTGCCCATGGTAACGGCATGGGCCGCCAGACCGGCGAAAAACTGGTCGTGGACCCCAATAAGCCGAATATCCTCTTCTGTGGTAGCCGCTCCAAGGGCCTCTACAAGAGTACCGACTATGGCAAGACCTGGACAAGTGCCTACGAGGTGGCTCTATCCACTGCCGTTAAAAGTGATCTGAACAATGTGAACGGCATCAGCTTTGTGATGTTTGATGAATCTCAGGGCAAGAATGCTGACGGTTCCACGAAGACCATTTATATCGGCATCTCTCAAAAGACAGAAAACCTGCAGGTCAGTAAGGATGGTGGCGCCACCTGGAATACAGTGGCAGGAGGCCCCGCAAACCTGATGCCCCATCGCGCAAAGATTGTGGGTGAAGACATGTACATCACCTACGCCGATGGCCCCGGCCCTCATACAGTCAATAGCGGTGCCGTTTACAAGTACAACACTAAATCGGGCACATGGACAAACATTACGCCTTCTGACGATGGCGAAAAGAATGAATGTTCCTATGGTGGCATTGCCATCGACCCGAAGGATTCCAAGCATATCATTGTTTCCACGCTAGGCCAGTATACCGGACGCCACGTCACTAAAGAAAACAAGGATAACTACGGTGACCGCATCTATGTAACTACCGACGGTGGCGCAAGCTGGACCCACGGCCAGCATTACGAAGACGTTCCGAATATCGACCCGAATGGAACGGCCTGGATTCCCGGTAACGCCATCCACTGGGCGGGTTCCCTGGAAATCAACCCTTTCAACAACAAAGAAGCATGGGTTACCAGCGGTAACGGCATTTTCCAGACAGACGACATTACGGCGAAGGTTCCCTTGTGGAAATTCCAGAGCAAGGGCATCGAGGAGACTGTGCCTCTTGATATCGTGAGCGTTCCGGGAGGCCCGCTGGTAACGGCCATCGGTGATTACGACGGAGCCGTCTATACCGACATCAACAAGAGCACTCCTCGCCACACGCCCACCATCGGCACAACCGAAAGCATAGGGTATGCCCCTCTCAGCGGTTCCTTGTTGCGCACCGGCGTGATAACGAAGTACTTTACGTATGAATCCAAAAATTTTAATGTCATGTATCGCTCTGACGACATGGGCGCTACCTGGGATTCCTTGAAAACGGAACTCAAGGGAGGCAAGGGGCTGGTGGTGCTTTCTGCCGACGGTAAGGTGATTCTCCACAGACCCGATCAGAGCGCGAACGTTTACCGCTCCGACGACAATGGCGCTACCTGGACCACATTGACAACTGGCGAACAGACGCAATACGCTCGCATTGTGGCAGACCCCAAGAATACAGACGTGTTCTATGTGATGAATTCCATGGGAACGCTTTATAAGTCAACGGACAAGGGTAAAAACTTTACCGCTCAGACCGCTCGCCTACAAAACGAAGGTGCTGGAGAATACTACAACGGTGGCGGCCTTATCCGTACGGTTCCCGGCAAGGAAGGTCACCTTTGGGTTCCTATGGATCAGTCTCAGCAGTGGCTGCCCAAGGGCTTCAGCGAGAATGGCCTTGCCTACACCGAAGATGGCGGCAAGACCTGGAACCGCTGCGAAGGCGCAAGTACCGCCATTGCCGTGGGTATTGGCAAGGCCAAGGAAGGTGCCAGTTACGAGACCATCTATATCTGGGGTGCAAACAAGTCTGGTAGTGCTATCGGTATCTACCGCAGTACTGACAAGTGCAAGACCTTCGAGCGTGTGAACGATGACATGCACCAATTTGGTGGCCCGGGTAACGGAAACTTTGTGCAGGGTGACATGAACAACTTCGGCGTGGTGTACATGAGTACGGTGGGCCGCGGCCTGATCGTAGGCGCTCCCGAAGGAACCAAGTTCGTGGTTCCGTCGCCCGAAAATACGGTCACTACGGATACTCCTTCCAAGGCCCAGGATTCCACCTCGAAGGACGGTAAAAAGCCGGATGGTATTGTACAGATCAGGCTTTCGGCTGCGGTTTCTATGCAGCTGGAAAACCGCACCCTGTACGTGAATGCCCCGGCCGGTAGCAGGGTGACCCTGCTTTCTGTCAACGGCCATGTCGCCATGCAGGCGGTTGTGGGCAAGGGCTCTGCGGTAAGCCTTTCCAAGCTGCCCATGGGCAGGTACATTGTGCAGCTAGAATCGCCATCGGGTATAAGGCACGGCCAGCGTACCGTTACGATAAGGTAACAACAAAAAAAGCCCCTAGATGGGGCTCGCGAAAAAGAAGCCGTCGGTTGTGCCGATGGCTTTTATAATGCCTGATTAATAGTTCTCGGCGTTGACTTCGAAGTAGGCCTGCGGGTGTGCGCATACGGGGCAAAGGGCCGGGGCCTTGGTGCCCACCACGATGTGCCCGCAGTTGCGGCATTCCCAAACCTTCACCTCGCTCTTGGCGAAAACTTCTTGCATTTCCACGTTCTTCAGCAGGGCGCGGTAGCGTTCTTCGTGGTGCTTTTCGATGGCGGCCACCATGCGGAACTTGGCGGCCAGGGGCTTGAAGCCTTCGGCCTCGGCGGTATTTGCAAAGCCTTCGTACATGTCGGTCCATTCGTAGTTTTCGCCGTCGGCAGCCTCTTTCAGGTTCTGGGCGGTGTCGCCGATGCCGTCGAGTTCCTTGAGCCACATCTTGGCGTGTTCCTTTTCGTTGTCGGCGGTTTTCAGGAACAGGGCGGCGATCTGTTCAAAGCCTTCTTTCTTGGCCTTGGAGGCAAAGTAGGTGTACTTGTTGCGTGCCTGGGATTCGCCTGCGAAGGCGGCCTGAAGGTTCTTTTCGGTTTGGGTTCCGGCGTATTTGTTTGCCATAGATTTTATCCTCTTTTTTGATGTCTCTGAGGAGAATATACAATATTTTACAGCAAATAGTCCATTCTTATATTCCGCATGCTTTCGAAGAGGTTCGCCTTGAGGGTGGAATTGCCCTTGGTAAGGCTCTTGATTTCTTCGCGGATGCTCTTGCGGTGTGATGCCTTCGAGAATTCGCAGGTGCAGGTGAACTTGCGGATGTCGGCGTCTTCGGCGTATTCGATAATCTCTGATTCTTCGCAGTAGCACAGCGGGCGTATAACGCTTACGGGGTACTTTTCGTAGGGCACCATGGGGGGCATGCCGCTGAATTCGCCCTTGTAGAGCATGTTCATCAGCAGGGTCTCCACGATGTCGTCCATGTGGTGGCCCAGCGCAATCTTGTTGTAGCCGTTTTCACGGGCGAACTTGATGAGTTCGGTTCGGCGCTGGGTACTGCACCAGTAGCAGTTCAGCTTGCGGCCTTCCTTGAGCCGGCCTTCTACCGCTACGTCTTTAAAGAAAAACGGGATTTGCGGATATTGCTCGGCGAGTTTTTGCAGGAATTCTCGCGGGGCCTTGTCCGCGAAGTCGCTCTGGATGTGGATTGCACCCAGTTCGCAGTTGGGCAAGAACTTTCCCATGCGGGCTGCCAGTTCCATCAGGAGTACACTGGAATCCTTGCCGCCACTGACGGCAACCAGCACCTTGTCACCATCTTCAATCAGGCCAAAGTCGTGTAGGGCCTTGGTGATCTTTTTACTGATGCGTTTGCGAATGGCGTTGGACATATGTGTTGCGGCGTTTAAGAAAAAAGGGGCTCGCCTGTGCGACACCCCTCTTTAATTTGTTTGCACCTTGCGATTAGTCGTCGGTCAGGTGGGTGGGCATCAGCAAGAAGCTGAAGTTCAGGCCTTCGCCCACGGGCTCGATGATGCAGGCGCCGATGGGGTTGTTCATCTTCATCACCGTCTCTTCGGACTTGCACATACTGAAGATTTCGGAGATGTAACGACCGTCGAAACCGATGCTGAAGGAGCCTTCGCCGTTGTGTGTCACGGAGAGGGCTTCGCGGGAGTCGCCGCCAACATCCGGGTCAGATGCGCTGAGTTCCAGGTTGTTGCCGTCGAACTGCAGGCGAACCTTGTGGGTACGGGCGTTGGCCATAGAAATCACGCTGCGCATCTTGTTCAGGAATTCTACGGTGTTCAGCTGCACGGTGCGTTCAAAGTTCTGGGGAATCACCGCGCGGTAGTTAGGATACGGTCCTTCGTACAGCTTGGAGATCACCTGGATAGATTCGGTGTTGAACAGCACGTGGGTGGCAGAGGCGCGGACCTCGATGGTGGCGTCGGCCTTGGCCATGTGCAGAATCTGTTCCAGGGGCTTGCGGGGGATAATGATTCCGCTGCTCAGGCTTGCGCCTTCCTGTTCGATGGCGGCGCGGCCCAGACGGTGGCCGTCTGTAGCGATCATGGAAATCTTGCCGTCGCCCGCTTCCAGGAAGATGCCGTTCAGGCTTAAGCGGGTGGAGTCGGTAGAGGTGGCGAACTTGGTCTTTTCGACCAGGAATTCCAGTTCGCTCTTGGCAAAGTTCAGGGTTTCGCCTTCGCTCACTTCGGGGAACGGGGGGAAGTCGCTGGCATCAAATCCGGTGATGCTGGCCTGGCCCTTTTCGCTCCAGCGGATCTTGGCGAGGAAGTTTTCTACGTCGACACTGACGGTGGTGATGCTCGGGTCTACGAGGCTCTTCACGAGTTCCAAAAGCTTACGGGCGTTGATAACCACGGAGCCGTCACGCTGTCCTTCTACTTCGACCTTGACCCTGATACCCAGGTCCAGGTCGGTGGCGCTCACTTCCAGGACGTTCCCTTCGAGACGGAGGGCGAAGTTGTTGAGAATCTGGATTGTGGATTTGTTCGGCACCGCGTTGACGGCGGCGCTCAAGGCGTCCAGGAATACAGCTTTTTGGATTTGGAATTTCATAGATTATGCACCCCTTTGAATAATAGTCGTTCCTACGAAGAATACAACCGCAATTACTGCCAAGGCCACGATGACCCACTTGTTCATGGAATTGGACTTTTTAGGCACGAAATTCTTTGCATTTTGCTTTGCGCGCCTACGTTCGGTTCGGCTCATAGAAAAATCTCCATTGTTTTATGGTGTAAAAACTACTATTTTAAGAGTGAAAAAGGGAACGCTTATGGATAAAACAGTGCTAAATAAGCTGAAAAACCATGCCGTGGGTCTGGCCTCCGCGGCACTCGTTCGGGTTGAACTGGCCACCGAAGAGAGCCGACTCAAGACCAAGTTCCAGAGCCTCGGGCAAAAACTCTACGGGGCCGTGCAGGACGACCTTCTGAATGCCATCAAGGACGACCCCTCGGTAGTGGAACTTATCGGCGGTATCGAGGAAAGCCAGAAGAAGATTGCCGAGCTGGAGAAGAAACTCTCCAAGGAAAACGTGGGGAAGAGTGAAGAAGCTTGAGGTCCATGTCTTTCCGAGCAAGACCTCGGCGCCTAAGAACTACAAGATTTCCCTGACCAGGGTTATCGTGATGGTGGTTCTCTTGGCTTGCGCCATTCTCGGGTTCGTGCTGTTCTCGCCCCAGAAGATCGTGGCGAACCTTTCCGACGGCAACGTGCTTTCGGTTTACCGGCAGAACATGGCCATCAAGCACGAAATCAAGGACATCCGCCAGTCTGTGGATGAATCCATTTTGAAGGCTGAAGAAACCCGTCTTTTGCGGGACAGCACCATCAACCTGAGCGGCCTGGGCTTTACGCTGGAAGAGGCTGGCCGTGACATGCGTTCGGGTAGTGAACGCAAGAGCCTTGCCGAAATCGAAGCAACCTTCAAGAAGTTGCTCTCCCGTCTGGATCAGGATTCCGTGACGGCGGCCATGGTGCCCGTGTTGCATCCTTTCAGGAAAAGCCATGCCGTCAAGAACCGTTTCGAGATGATTTACGACCACTTTACCGAACAGGAACTGCCCCACCGCGGTATAGATTATGTGGCTGCCATCGGTGACACCGTGGTGGCTACAGGTGCAGGCGTGGTGGCCGAAGTCCAGCGGCACCGCGGATTCGGGCTTTCCATGAAGATTGAGCACATGCCCGGCATCAAGACGTTTTATGCCCACCTGGGGCAGGCCCTTGTACAGCCAGGTCAGCGTGTCAAGCGCGGGCAGCCCATCGCCATCATTGGCGAGAGCGGTACGGAGTCCAGCGTGGCCCTGCACTACGAGATCCGCCTGAAAGGAACGCCCGTGAATCCGGAAGATTACTTTATTACGAAGTAGGTCGCTTATGCCCACAGCACCCTTTGAACAGAATATCATCGCCCTCGTGTGGGACTGCGACAAGACGCTTATCAGCAGCTATATGCAAGAGCCGCTTTTCCGCCGTTATGGTGTGGACGGTGCCCAGTTCTGGCGCGAGGTGAACGCCCTTCGCGAATATTACGGGCGCAGCGGCGTGCATGTGAATCCGGACACCAGCTACCTGAACCATGTGTTGACATACGTGAAGCAGGGCTTGTTCAAGGGGCTTTCGAACAAACTATTGCGTGAATTCGGAAACGAGCTAGTGTTCTATCCGGGACTTCCTGAATTTTTCGGGAACATTAGGCAGCTGGTAGAAAATGACCCCAAGTACAAGGCCTTCGATATCAAGCTGGAACATTACGTGGTGAGCACGGGCTTTGCAGAAACTATCCGCGGGAGCGCCATTGCGCCTTTTGTCGACGGGATTTTCGGTTGCGAGTTTATCGAGACGCCGGCGCTGCCGGGTTTTGTGGGTGCTGACGGCAATGCCGGGAAAACCTCTGCCGCTCCTGCCGAAGGCGAGATTAGCCAGGTGGCCTGTGCCCTGGACAATACTTCCAAGACCCGTTACCTTTTCGAGATTAACAAGGGGAGCAACAAGTATCCCGATGACATCGACGTGAATTCCACCATCGCCCGGGGCGACCGTCGCGTGCCCTTCGAGAACATGCTCTACATTGCCGACGGCCCCTCGGATGTGCCGGCCTTTAGTATTTTGAATTACAACGGCGGCCAGACTTTTGCGGTGTACCCCAAGGGCGACAAACAGGCATTTAGGCAAGTAGACAAGCTCCGTCGCGATGGCCGTGTGCAGATGTTCGGCGAGGCGGACTATACCGAAGGGTCACAGTCATGGCTGTGGCTTACCGAGAAGGTGACCTCTATCGCCGACCGCATTGTGCGTTCCAAGCAGGCGGCTATCAAGAATAGTGTCAGCGCCCCTCCGGGCCACTTAACATAGGGAGGAATCTATGAGCTCTTGTAGGTATTGCGGGTCTTCTTCATATGGAAGCTGCTCGTACTCTCCTCACGGACGGCACGAACATCACGATGACGAGGACAGTTGCGAATTTTGCGGTTCGTCTTCTTACGGGTCGGGCTGTTCCTATAGCCCCAACGGAAATCACCGTCATGGGACGGGCCGGGATAGGTGCGTGTGGTGTGGCTCCACGTCGTATGGCTCCGGCTGCTCCTATAGCCCCACGGGTTACCACGAGAAGTAAATTCGGCTTACTTTACGCGCCGGCCTTTTAGATCGTAAAATTTCTGTTTCCCGAAATTTGTCTTTTCCAAAAGCTGCGAGCCTTTCCGGAGGGCTTGTGGCTCCTGATTATCATCGGACTGTTCTTTTGCCGTAGAGTTGGAACTGTTGGGCTCTTGCTTTTCCTCTGTTTCCGTGTTGCTAGCCTTGGCGTCGGGCTCGTTGAACAGCTCTAGAATTTCGCTGTCGGAAAGGGCGCGGTTGTAAATTCTCAGGTCGTCGATGCGGCCTTGAAAGTAACTCCACTGGGAACGTGTACCTAGCCTGAGAGGCGCTGTGCCATTTTGGACTTGTACGCCGTAGGTGGCATCGTATAGATCGTCTTGGTCCTTCTGTGCTCCGTTTTTGAACAAAGTAATTTTGTTTGATTCTACATCGTAGCGGGCGACAAAATGGATCCATTCGTTTTCTTGGACTTGTTCCTGCACGTAGCTTCCGGCGCCGAGGCCACCTTCTAGGTTGAAGGCGTAGGCCGACATTCGGTTCGGACGGTCTTCTTGCCCTTGGGAAAGGTCTTTGTTGTACATGCGGAAAACCCATTCGTGTTGGTGGGGCACGCCTTTGCCCATCCAGTGCACGTAACCGCCGGCTTCCGCCTTCTGGAAGTTCAGAACTTCGGGACTGACCCACACCGAGATGGTTAGGGCCCCTGTGGTGGAGATGCTAAAGACGTCGTTGTCGGGAATTTCCAGGAAGGTTTCGTTTCCGTCGAAGTAGGCGCTGGAATTCTCGTTGCCGAACCGGTCTGTGGCGAATGTGGCGCCGTGATTTTCGGCGGGGTCAATTTCTGTGTTTGTGGTATTCTCAAAGGAGCCGCTGAACGGGTAAAAGGCCACAAGCCCCTCAGAAGGGACTGCTCCCGATTCTGTAGCCATCGCCACAGCAAACGTTACCACTGTCCAAAGATTTTTCCCAAGCATAGCCAAACAAGTCCCCTTTAAAGATAATGATACAAATTTCCAGCTTTATTGTATTTCATCAGGTTCGTTTGCTAGCTTAATAAATTTGTCAAAAGCTTCTATGATAGTTTTCGCATTTCCATAAGATTTGCGAATGATCAGAAAAGAGTAAGATTCTGATTCATTAAAGACAAGATCTCGCGATTCTATAATGAATTCATTCTTTCCAAATATATTGAACCAGGACTTGAATAGACGGTTCCTGGCCTTGCCTTTATTGTCTGTTGAAGTATCAATGAATGCTACTAGGGCGCAATCGTATCGGTCAAGGAATATCTTGATAATTGAAACGATGGTATCACGCGTCTTCGAACCAATTTGTTCATTTGTTCGCTGTCTGTCTTGTAATCTGTATATATCTACACAGAAAATGGGGAAAACGGATTCGAATATGTTAGTCAAATCGTTAAATTCAACAGAAATCTTATTTCGAGTACTTGTCTCGAAATAGAAGACGTTGCCGTCTTCAATTATGGGGTATGTCACGAAACTACTTTGCTGGTGCAAAGCCTTTTAGGGTGCCATGCTTCTGAAAATATTCTTCCTTTTTCTTCTTTTCGGCAAGAATATCTTTCACGAGCTTCTTGGCTTCTGCTGGAGTGAATTGCTTCATGATATTGTTTCTCCAAATGTGAATATAACAAAATGATGGACGAGGAACAAGTCCCTTGTCTTTTCCTGCAGATAGGAAGATCCCTGTATTGAAGTTATGGCGCCTTCAGCTTGGCGTTTGATATACAAAAAGGTCGGTGTCTCCGACGCACAAAAGTTGTTTTTCACAACCTGCAGAAGAATGTACAAAATAGTGGTGGCTTGTAGCATCGAAATTAGGTGAAAAATCTTTTTACAGACTGACAAGGCTTTTTTTCTGAAAAAATAAGTCTAGTAACAAGAAAATCGGCGTTTTATCCCCCAATTCCGGGGTCCCGGGTCTCCAAATCCTAGTCACTTATTATATTTAAAGTCCCTAGATCTCGTTTGGCGGGCGGGCGGTACTTTCCGTCAAGAAACCGGCGGGGTTCGGAGGCGTTCCATACTTTTGGAAGGCCTTTTAGGGATTTGACTAATCGATTTTGCTTTACTTTTAGGAGTTTTATGGCAAATAAGTGTAAGCGCGGAATCCTGATTAGCAAGACACCTTACGAGAAGCGCATCGCCATCATGGAAGACGGCGAGCTTGCGGAATTGGTCGTAGAAAGCGTGTCTTCTACTCGGGTTCTGGGCAATATATATAAGGGTGTAGTCCAGAAGGTGCTTCCTGCACTGAAGGCCGCGTTCATCGATATCGGCCTCGAAAAAGCGGGATTCCTCCATCAGGACGACGCCATGGACAGAAACGAGCTGTTGCGCCGTGAATATGGCGACGACGGCGACGAGGGCGGTTCTTCCAAGGAAATCTCCATCGACGAGATTCTTCAGGAAGGCCAAGAAATTATGGTCCAGGTGGTTAAGGAACCCATCAGCACCAAGGGTGCCCGTTTGACGACTCATCTGAGCTTTGCCGGACGGTTCTTGGTTTGCATGCCGGGTACCAACTTCGTGGGCGTATCCAAGCGCGAGCGCGACCCTGCCAAGCGCCGGGAATTCCAGAAGGTGGTTCGCCGCCTGAAGGCCCGTGACGTGGGTTACATTGTGCGTACCAACGGGCTGAACGAGTCCGAGTTCGAAATCCAGAAGCAGATGCGCGAACTGGAGAGCAAGTGGGAACAGACGAAGTACAACTTCGAGACCATGCCCGCCGAAACCTGCATCTACGAAGAGTCGGATTCTATCGAACAGACGGTCCGCGAGTACTTTGGCGAGAATACCGACTACGTGTATATCGACAACCGCGATGAATACTTCGCCTTGCGCGATTACCTGAAGGTGCTCTCTCCGGACAAGCTGGACAAGGTGAAGCTCTGGAGCAGCAACGAGAGCCTGTTCGAGTACTTCAAGATTGAGAACGACTATGCACGCTCCCTGCAGCGCCAGGTACCGCTCCCCCGCGGTGGAAACCTGGTCATCGAGCAGACCGAGGCCCTGGTGTCTATCGACGTGAATACCGGTCCGAAGGTCCACGGCAAGGACCAGAGCAAGATTATTCTCGAGACCAACATCGACGCCTGCCACGAGATTGCAAAGCAGTTGCGCCTCCGCGATGTGGGTGGCCTTATCATTATCGACTTTATCGATATGGAAACCGATGCCGACCGCGAGGCCGTGTATCAGGAATTCCGCAAGGCGATCCGCAGGGACAAGGCTCCTATCAGCCCTGCTCCCATTAGCCAGTTCGGCCTGATGGAAGTGACCCGCAAGCGCGTTCGCGTGAACCTGATGACCGAGAAGACGGAAATCTGCCCGGTGTGCCACGGCGGTGGACGTATCGCCACGCTGGAATCCACCTTGGGCATGATTGACCGCTGGATGGCCCGTGCCCGCGCAAAGGGAAAACTGAAGGAAGTGACCTTGGTGGTGAGCACTCCGCTGGTGGACGTGTTCTGCAAGGACATGGCCCGTATGTTCCATTATCTGGAATACAAGCACAGCATGAAGATCGACCTGGTGGAAGACGAACATGCTCATGTGAACCAGTTCTGGATGTACGACAAGAACAACGAGGACATCACGGACCTTTACAATTTTGCGTAAAGAGCCGCGACGTTGGTACTGCGCTAGCGTGCGACGTCGCCTCGAGCCTGTGAATATGAGTCCTGCGGTTTGCCGCAGGGCTTTTTTTATCTTAACTTTTATGTGTTCAACGAAATGGCGGATGCGCCTAAAAAACGGAGATTATTATGAATAGAGTAATTCTGGTGGCTACGGCCGGTGCGAACATGGATGCGAAGGTGAAGGAAGTGGAGGCCGCTGTCGCTGCTGCCGGTCTCAAGTCTGCCGTCTACAAGCCCTGTGTGAACGGTGGCGAGGCTGCCGCTGAACTGAAGGCTCACCGTTCTGCCGTGCTGATGGAAAAGATTGCTGCCGACTTCTTGCAGAAGGATTTTGCCGCCGTGGATACCGTGGTGGTGGAAGGCGCTACCGGCATGGCCGATGCCATTGCCCACAAGTTCAACGATGACCTTGCTACGGCTCTGGATGCAAAGATTTTCTCTGACGGCGAAGATGCCGATTTGTTCTGCCCGAACCGCCTGCTGGCATGCGCTAAGTGCTTGGCCAAAGAACTGGCTGCAGAACCTGCTGAACGCAAGACCAGCCAGGCCATGTTCCGTGCCGGTCTTCTGCTGAAGGCATCTAAGGCCAAGAAGCGCATTGTGCTGCCTGAAGGTTCCGAACCCCGCACCGTGCAGGCTGCAAAGCTGGTGATAGACCGCAAGATTGCAGTACCCGTTCTCGTCGGCAAAAAGGACGAGATTTTCAAGGTGGCCAAGGAACAGGGCGTGGAGCTGCCCGCCGATATCGAGATTATCGAACCGACTGCAGAGATGGCTGAAAAGTATGTGCCCACTCTAGTGGAACTCCGCAAGTCCAAGGGCATGACCGAAGAACAGGCCCGCGCCGCCCTTGCCGACAACGTGATGCTTGCTACCATGATGCTCAAGATGGGCGAAGTGGATGGTCTTGTGTCTGGCGCTATCCACTCTACCGCCGACACCTTGCGCCCGGCCCTGCAGGTGATCAAGTGCGCCCCCGGCGTCAAGTCTGTAAGCTCTGTGTTCTTCATGTGCATGCCCGGCAAGACCTACATCTACGGTGACTGCGCTATTAACCTGAACCCCACTGCCGAAGAACTGGCTGGAATCGCCATGCAGTGCGACGACACCGCTAAGGCCTTCGGCCTGCCTAGCCGTGTCGCCATGCTCAGCTACAGCACCATGAACAGCGGCAAGGGCCCCGACGCCGACTTGGTCCGTGAAGCTACCAAGCTGGTGAAGGAAGCTCGCCCCGAGATGCTGGTGGATGGTCCGCTGCAGTACGACGCGGCCACCGTGGAGAGCGTTGGTTCCCTGAAGGCCCCCGGAAGCACCGTGGCCGGCAAGGCTACCGTGTTCGTGTTCCCGAGCCTCTCTGCCGGTAACATCGGCTACAAGGCTGTGCAGCGCAGCGCCCATGGCACCATCGCCATCGGCCCCATGCTCCAGGGCCTCGCCAAGCCGGTGAACGACCTTAGCCGTGGCGCCCTCGTGGAAGACATCGTCTATACGATTGCTCTGACTGCTGTTCAAGCTAATTAAGACCGTTCGCGCTAGAGTCGGGAATAGCTTCTCCGGTCGGCGCTCACTCTCGCCACCATGCCTCGTTAATACGAGGCACTTGTGGCTCACAGAAGACCGTTCGCGCTAGAGTCGGGAATAGCTTCTCCGGTCGGCGCTCACTCTCGCCACCATGCCTCGTTAATACGAGGCACTTGTGGCTCACAGAAGACCGTTCGCGCTAAAAGCAAGAATCATCTCTCCGACTTGCGCTCACTCTCGCAACCGCCCCAGTTTGATAACTGGGGCTTTGTTGCTCACGGGCGTAACGATAAGGGCGGGTTTTCACGACACCGCAAAAAATTTCCCCGACTCGGTCGGGGATTTTTTTAGCGCTCTTTAGTCGTCGAGATACAATTATTTTGGATTTTTAGGATGATGTCGCCGGTATCCGGGTCCATCATCATGTCAAACGTTGCACGTATGGTAAAGCGATAGCCGTTTACATCGTAGGTTATGTCCAGTGGCGGAACGATGCATTTATTTAGGTGGTCGAGAATCAGCCTTTCGCGCGTGTAGTCCACTGCTCTCAAAAGGTTTTCTTCGCTCTTCATCATCAGCGAACTCAAGTAACTGTAATGAGTCTCGTAAGTGTATTTTCCTTCCCATTCCTTGGGAATGTACGATATGCCGTCCATGCGGATTACAGGAGTGTTCTTGGTGATGTTCCAGATAAGGAATCCCTTGTAGCCTGGGTCGTAAGACTTAGTATGGGTCGCCTCGCCAGATGCCATGAATTTTTCAAAAGCATCCTTTCGGGTGAAATAATTCTTCATTGCTATATCATCTTCCGAGATGAACCCTGAGAGAATAGTTCCATAAGGCGTTTTCTTGAAGACGCGCCCTACTAGATAGATTCGCTTTATCTTTCCATTGTTGGTTTTGGTACGGCAGGAAATTTGCTTGGTCTTGTTACTGTTGCTTGAAATGTGTTTCTTGAGAGTAGAGATGGTTCTTTCGTAATCTTCTGGAATGATGAGATTTTTGAAATGCTTTCCGACAAAGTTTTGGAAATCATTGATGTTGTCGCAGTCAAAGATGTCTAGCGCCTTGGCGTTCATATAAAGGATTTTGCCATCCTTGGGGTTGATGAGAATGACACCTCCAGGAATGTATTCCATGTAATTCAGTGCCATCTGGCGCAATGCTTCGGCATTTTTGATTGTACCGTCAATCTTTGCCTTAATCATGTCCTTGTCCTTAATGGGCAAGTGAATGAACTGCTGGGCTCCCAGGCGTATACTTTCTTTTGCAAGGTCCAGGTTGTCGGTCATGATGATAAACGGAATTTGTGCGTCTTGCCTGTTTTCCTGGAACTTCTGGATAATCTTGAACCCGTCTAATTTTGGAAGATCTGCTTCAATCAGGGCTAAGGAAATATTGTTTTCGTGTTCGTCCAAGAGTTCAATAGCCTGCTCCCCATCTTCGGCAAGTAGCAGGTTGTAATTGATCCTTAATAGGCTTTCAAGGAATGCCCTATTTTGCGGATTGCCGTCGGCCAGCAAAATGGTCTTTTTCTCCGTTGGAATGGTTCCATTGGTGTTGCTGGAGGATTTGTCCGATGCACTTACGTTTGTATTGCGCAGCATGAGGTCGTAAATGTGGTAGCCGTTGATATCGGCAATTAGGGCTCCCCGCATAAAGACATACTTTCCACGCGTTACATAGGTTATTTCGCATGGAGCCTTGTAGGCACTTCCTTCAGCTTCGTGGAGTGTATAGTACACCGGATTCTTGGGGTTATTTGCAGCCGCCTCTACTTCTTCGAGACTTGTAAAGCCAAGGCTTTGGAGCTGTTCTTTGTACTGGTTGTTCACGAACAGGAATCTGAAGATTCCGTCTTTATAAGACATAATGGCCTTGGGGGAATCTACCTGATAGTCCTGGCTACCCACCTTTGAATATACAAGGCCCATATTGCGGTCTTCTTTAATTATACCCGTAGATTCCATGTGCTTCAAGGTGTCTTTCAGGGGTTGGGGCTTTCCGTGATAATAACCCTGGACCTTTTCGCAGCCGATGCTCTTTAGGAAATCCATCTGTTCCTTGGTCTCGACGCCTTCTGCTAGGGTCTTTAGGCCAAGATTTTTCGCCATGCGGACCGTGGAGCTGATGATGATACGGGATACATCGTTGAAGTTCGAGAGGAACGCCATATCGATCTTCAGTTCGTCGAACTTGTAATCCTTGAGAGTGTTCAAAGAGGAGTATCCACTGCCGAAATCGTCCATCCAGACTTCGTAACCCGCTTGCCGGAACCTTTCGATTTCTTTTTGGACATACGGATCAGATGCCATGATACTTTCTGTGATTTCAACGTGAATGTATTCGCGGTCTATCCTATGTTTTTCGCGGGATTTTTCGACCTCTTCGAAAATATCACACCCGATAAAGTCTAGGCGGGACAGGTTGAAGGAAACGGGAACGATAGAATTCCCCTGGTCGAGTTCGGCCCGTAGCTCCTTGCAGACAAGTTCTATGATGTGGCTGTCAAGCTTGTGAATCTGTCTAGATTCCTCTAAGGCTCCGATAAAGATTGCTGGGCTCAAAAAACCGTATTGCGGGTCAATCCAGCGAGCAAGGGCTTCCATACCGCAGAATGTTCCCGTGATGGTACGTACGACCGGCTGGTAGTAAACCTTGATATAGTCGTTGGCGATAGCGTCGTCGATATGGTTCACCACGTAGTTTTGCAGTAAAAGGTCTTTGTTTAATTCCTCGTCGTAATAACGGATGAAATTGTCGCCCTTCTTTTTCTGTATGATGCAGGCCAGTTTTGCTTTTTCGCTTGTTTCGATGAAATCGTTAAATTCTTCGACCTTGCAGATTCCGACAAAGAGGTCCATCGAAATTTTCGAGATGGCGCTCTTGACGCATTTGCGGATTTCTTGCAGCGTTTCTTCGATATTGTGAAGGTCTGCAATGACTGCGAAATGATCGTTGGATAGACGGCAGACCAGGTTATTGGGGAAATGCCTCTTGAGGCAGGCCGCAAAATTGATCAGGAAATCGTTACCCTGGTTAAATCCGTTGGCACTATTGAACAGTTTCATTCCGACGATGTCAAAGAAGACGACAGCAGGGGTTCCGCCCATCTTGACGATATCTTCTTCGTAATGACCGCTGCAAACGCGTCCATATTCTTGGTTCGGAAGCCCGGTCAGAGAGTCAAAGTAACGGTCAGCGTGTTCACTGATTCGCAAGAATATGGCTTTCTTGCTGTGCCAGGGAATTTGGGATACGCTCACAATCAGGTCTTTCCCGGTGCGGGGGCTCCTGATAATGAGTTCACCCTTTTCAAAAATTTCGTCAAGAGGAATTTGGGCGAGTTCCTTTTCGCTGAAGAAATAATCCTCTAGCTTGATTCCTGAATCAAAGGGTCGCACGGGTTTCCAAAGTTTCTCGATGGTAGTGCTGACCATGTAGATTTCGTGGGTGCCCGCATCGAAAATAACGAAGGGGTCCACCTTGTCCATGTTCAGGAACTCGATAATACTGTTCTCGAAGCCACGTCTATCGTTGCCATTGGATTCTAGGGCGGCGGTCACGTCGTCGTAGTAGATAACGGCGATTTTTGTGCCGTTGTCTAGATGCCGGTGGTAACCTGAGGCATGGATGGTGCGGTATTCTTCTTTACCATAAAGCTTTTGGCGATAGACCACATCGTAGTGGCCGTCTTTCATTTTTGAAAATTCTGCAGCCTTGGTTGCCACAAAGGCGAGGTCTTCACGGTGGACATCTCTGTACATTCCTGTATCAAGGAGATGTATCAGGTCTTCACGGGTAAGGCCTGGCGCTTGCCAATGGATAAGTCCTTTTGAAACGAGAATAGCCCGAACACGTCCATCAATAAGTTGATAGACTGCAAGAGGAATCTCGGAATTTTCGTATTCCTGTCGGATTTCCTCGGGTAAGCCAAGTTCTCTTTCTGACATTACTATGCTCTCTAGTAATGAAACTAAATTAAAAATCCCTAAAAAGCAAACTTTTTAGGGGCCTTTCCGCGATAATGTGTTTATAAATGGTGTTTTTTGGGGAAAAACTTGTTATTTCGCTTGTCGCGGATGCTTCTTGTCTAGTTTTTTCTGAAGTTCTTTCAGGTGCCAGCGGCCACGTTTGTCTTCGAGCATGTAGTCCGTGCGGACTCCTCGTGAAAGGCCGCGGTCAATAAGCTTTTGGGCTTCGTCGTATTTCTTTTGGTCAAAGCGAAGTTCCGCCAAGAAGAAATAGTTATACAGGTCGCCAGGGTCTTGCTTTAGAGCCATGGTCAGGTATTTATCGGCAAGTTCCTTGTCTGGCCACGAGAGGATAATGGGAATGTGGGGGAGCAGCTGGTGGGCGCGGCCCAGCACCTGGTAGTTCCCTGTAGCGGTGGCTACATCGCGGACCTTGGCGGCCACACCATCCTTGACGGCAGCAAGCGGGTTCTTTTCGGCACCCCACATAGAGACGGAGGCCGCATAGATGTGGGCGATTTCCTTGTTTTTCGGATAGCGGTTGTAGGCGTTTTCGCTGATGGTTTTCAGGGTGTCCAGTTTTACCTTGCGCCTGCTCTTTTCGAAGGGCACGAATCGGAAGGCAAAATAGACGCTCTTGACCAGACCCTCCGTCGCCAATTCTTCTACGGTGGAATCTTTCTGCGCCCGTTTGTAGGCAGCGATCATGAGTTCCGCGTTTTTCTTGTCGGCCTTGTCGCCGTTAGCTCGCTCTGCACGAGCCTTGTAACAAGAATCCGCAAAAGCTAGGTCCGGGTTTGCAAAACAGCAAACAACCCCGGACAGGATAAAAACAAGGAAAAAAAATGCAGACTTCGAGCTAATCACTTATTACCACATTAACAATGTGTAATGTGTGACGTGTAATGTGAAATTAGTCATCTCACACCCCACACTTCACATTTCACACTTTTCTACTTCCTTCCCTTGCCCTTTCCGGAGAAGTAGTCCTGCTGGCGGGTCGCACCCAGCACGGCGTGCCAGAGCGGTCCGTTGGGATTGATCTTCTTGCGTTCATTGACGGCGTATTCTATAGGCACGTGGCTGAACTGTTCGTTCATGCTGCCCACCACCATGTCGGTCTTGCCTGCCATGCCTGCGTGTACGGCGCTTTCGGCCAGCTGGAAGCAGAAGATGGCGTCGGTTCCCTTGGCGGGAATGCTACGGACCATGTAGCTCGGGTCAAAGTACTTGATGTTGACTTCCTTGCCCACCTTGTCGAAGTGGTTCTTGATTTCGCGGGTCAAGAATTCACCGATGTCGTTCTTCAGGATGTTGCCGCTGGCATCTTTGCGTTCGGGAAGGTCCTTGAACAGTTCCTGCCCGGCACCTTCGGCGACAGCGATGACGGCATGGGTCTTTCCGCTGCCGTAGCGGCTTTCGAGAGCCTTGAAAAGGCCGTTCTCGCCTTCCAGCGTGAAGGGCACCTCTGGAATGAGGCAGAAGTTCACCACTGTGGTGGCCAAAGCCGCGTAGGCAGCGATAAAGCCGGAGTCACGTCCCATAAGCTTCACGAGCCCGAGTCCGTTGAAAGCTCCGTTGGCTTCGTTGTGGGCGCTGGTAATAACGTCTGTAGCGCTGAGCACCGCCGTCTCGAAACCGAACGTACGGTCGATAAGGTTCAGGTCGTTGTCGATGGTCTTTGGAATGCCGATGACAGAAATAGGCTGGCGACGCTTCTTCACCTCTTCGGCAATAGCGTGTGCACCCCGGAGGGTTCCGTCACCGCCGATGCAGAACAGCACGTTGATGTTCAGCCGCATGAGGGTATCCACCATGATGGAGGGTTCCTGCATGCCGCGGGAGCTTCCGAGAATAGTGCCGCCGTCATCCTGGATGGCGTCTACCACGTCGGGGTTCAGCATGATGGGCGGGTAGCCGTAGGCCGGGTTCAGTCCGCGGTAACCGTAAGGTATGCCGAAGATATTCCGGACGCCGTAGTCAAACCAAAGCACCTGTACAAGGCCCTTGATAACGTTATTCAAACCGGGGCACAGGCCACCGCAGGTCACGATACCTGCGCGGGTCCAGGCGGGGTCATGAAAAATTGTCTCGCGGGGTCCCGCCGCTTCGAGGGAGGGAATTTCCTTTCCGCTGTCGACAAACTTCTTGATACGGTTCACATCGGTGGTAAGGCTTATGCGGTCGTCGTCAGAGACGAACTGCACTCCCTTCATGGGGGATTTCAGGGTTCCCGTTCCCACCGTTTCGATGGAGAGGTCGTACTGTTCCGGATTGTTGAGAATATCTTCTTGCGTCATGGCAATAAAAATATATAATTCAGGATTTGGAAGTTTCTGTAATCCATAAATCGGAAGTCGGAATGTCATTCTCCGGAGGAGAAACGGTGCGCCTTTTACATTTTCTGGTAAGGAATGCGCGTTATATCTCTAGCGGCGGGAAATGGATCTTGGTGCGTAGGCCGGGTCCGGCGTTTTCCATCTCGATTTTCATGTTGGTGAGGGTGCAGAGCTTTTTCACCATGGAAAGTCCGATACCCGTTCCGCTTGTCCTGCGGGTCATCTCGTTTTCGACGCGGTAGAATTCCTGGAACACCTTTTTCATTTCGGCGGGCGGGATACCCGGACCATAGTCGCGAACGGCCAGGTACACGTCGGTTTCCTTGATGCGGAGCTCTATGACGATCATCTTGTAGTCCGCATCCTTGGAGAACTTCAGCGAGTTGTCTACCAGGTTCATCAGGATCTGCATAATGGCATCCCGGTCCATCATCAGGGTGATGTCCCGAACATCGGTATCCGAAGATACGGTGAGCTCAAATCCGTGCTTTTCGACGTTCTTGCTGTAGGTGGCTACAAAGTCGTCCAGCACGGCCTTGGGCCTGTCCTTGGCGAGCTGCACGTTCCAGCGATCGCCATCCAGCTTGGAGAGGTTCAGCACGTTCTGGATCAGGCGCGTGAGCCGGTCGGCTTCGCTGGCGATTTGTCCGTAGTATTTCTGCTTTTTCTCTTCGTTTGCCACCCAAGAATTTTGCAGCAGCTCTGCATACATACGGATAGACGTTAGCGGGGTCTTCAGTTCGTGACTCACGGCAGAAATAAAGTCCTGCCGTTTCTTGGCCAGATTCAGTTCGCTTTTGGTTAGGCGGTAGATGGCCACAAGGCCGCCTCCCAAGATGATAAGCACCACGGCGCCGAGGAAAATCAAGAAGGTGGCACCTCTAGAGTCGTCCCTGTTCTTCATGTGCATTACCAGGGAAATGCTGTTGAGGGGCGGAGTCAGCTTGGTAGAAAAAATTTCCTGAGACGCATCCATGGTGCCGAAGGCAAGGAGCGTTTTCGTGCCGTCTCGGAATTCCAACACAAGGTCTTTTTCAAGGGGGTAGAACTGGGTTTCGTTTTGGACCAGACTGTTCAAGTAGGCCCTGGTGTCTACAATGTAGCCTTGGATGAAAAGTTCGCTGCCCCGCGTGACGTTACGATAAAAAACAATATAGTCGCTGTTGATTTTCGCCATGAAGGGCTCAATTTCCACTTCAAGGTTGTAGTTCACCGTGGCCGCGGTTAGGCTGTCCATGTCCTGGGATTCGGCATTGAACGCGATGTTTTCCATTTCCGAAGTGGTTTCAACGCGGTGGGGTCTTGCGATTTCTTTTTTCTCGTGATGGTCCAGTTTCGGGTCTTGTTTGTAGATGTAGTCGATAACCTTTTCCACAGAATCTCTGGGCTGGGCCATGGCCTCGATACCATGGTTCTCGATATCGAGTTCTTTCAGGATAGCTCTGATCTTGTTACGCACCTCTTCGCGACGCATCCTTTCGGCTTGCGGAATCTGTTCCAGGAGAATTTGTCCGAAACGGCCTTCGGGCAGGAACGGCGTGCGGAGAGTGTTGTCGGGGGTGAGCTGGAAATGCCCTACAAGGCCTGTGTATTGGCTGGTGATAGGGTAGTCCACCAGTTCAGACAAAGTATTTTCTTCGCCTCCAATCACCTGCACGGTACGGATGAACCCGTATTCGGAGTAGGAACGTTTTTCTTCGACAGCCAGGTCACGGGCAAGCTTCTGGTTCAGGGTGTTGGCCACGAACATGGCGTGTCCCGTGTAGAGCGAGTTGGTACCTAACTGCAACTGCGAATACGACTGGTAAAGAAGTATTACCAGCGGTATTGTAATAACAACAAAGATGGATGCGAAGATTACGTGGACTTTGTGCATTCAGGAGTCGAACACATCTGGTAGCCTTCACCACGGAACGTTACCAGGAACTTCGGGTGAGAAGGATCATCTTCGATTTTCTTGCGGAGCTTGGTGATGTGGATATCCACGGTGCGGGTGTCCACGGAATCGGCGTTCTCGTAGCCCCAGACCTTGCGCAGCAGTTCGGAGCGGGGAACGGCGTGGTCGCGGTTGGTCCACAGGTATTCGAGAATCTCCACTTCCTTACGGGTAAAGGCAATCTCTTCGTTGCCGCGTGTACCGCGGTATTCGCGGAAATCAATCTTCAGGTTGCCGGCGACAAGCTTGCCTTCGTTCTCGGCGCTCTGACGGCTACGGCGGAGCACAGCCTCGATACGGGCGAGCAGCATGGGCACGGAGAAGGGCTTCGGGATATAGTCGTCGGCGCCGTACTTGAGGCCGTTGATAATATCCTCGTCGGAATTCTTGGCAGAAAGGATGATGATAGGAACACTTCTGTCTTTCTCTCGAATCCTGTCACATACGGTGAAGCCGTCGATTCCAGGGAGCATTAAATCCAGAAGGATCAGTCCGTACTGGCCGGTCAGGGCTTCTGTAAGGCCCGTTTCGCCGTCGGCACAATGCTTCACGTTGTAACCGTTCAATTCGCAAAGGTCAATCAAACCTTCGGCAATGGCAATTTCGTCTTCGATAATGAGAATGCTTGTGTTGCTAGAGTTCTGACTCATCTTTTTTCCTTTCAATTCAAATCTTAGAGGGCGAATCCGCCACCCACTTCCAGGGTCATGTTGCCTGCATCGATTTCCTTCGGGTAGTCGCCACCGAAGTAGTACTTGAAGTTACAATAGGCGGCAATGGGGATAAGGGGGAGCTTGGCGCGCATACCCACCAGCACGTGACCACCGATGCTGGTTTTCAGGCCTTCGTCCATGGCCTTGTCCTGGACACGCTGCTTGAGGGTCTGGCCGAGGTCTTCCAGTTCCTTGGCTTTCTCCTGCAGGGCTTTGGCATCCAGGTCTTTTGTCTGGGCTGCGCTGGCAATCATGTCGGCGATGGCGGGGTCATTGATAACGCCCTGCACAAAGCTCTGGTTCAGCACGAAGCTGTTCAGGTGGTAGGTCACACCGCCGCCGATATAGGGGCGAAGGACGGGGATAAAGGTAATGGGGTAGGTCAGGGACACGTCCAGGTTGCTGGCCACGAACTTGGGGTTTGCCTTTCCAAAGGGGGTGCCTGCCAGTTCAATTTCCAGCGGGAGCTCGGTGGGCGGATTTTTGCCCGTGGGGTCATTCACGAAGAGGCTTGCATCGTAGGAGCCGAACTGAATGTTGTAGGTGGCTTCGATGTCGAAGATGGGCAGCAGGTCAATCCACAGCTTGAAGCCGAAGCCCTGCATGGTGCCGTCAAAGCCTTCATGGCTGAAGTCGATTCCCTTGGCGACTTCTGCCTTTCCGGCACCCTTCATCTTGGTGCCGAATCCGGGGGCGTAGTGGCCACCGATACCGATAATAGCGAAGGACTGGGTGGCGAGCAAAGCCGCCGCTGCAAGAATGACTTTGAAATTCATAGTGATTCCTCGTTGATGCTTTACAAAGAAACGATATAAATTTTTAAGGCCGGTGTCGGCCGGCCTGGGTTAAAAATCCACAATTTTGGGGGCGAACTCTTGGCGTGTTTTTTCCACTACTTGATGGCCGGAACGATAAGTAGCACTTTCTGGCCCTTGCGGATCGAAATCTTGTCGAATTTGTATACACCCACGGTTTCTCCGTGGGGGCCAAGGGCCGCAACGTTCACGTCGTGGCTACCCGGCTGGACGGGCAGGCGGGTCATATAGAATGAGTTGGGCAAGAATAGACCTATGCGCAGGTCGGCTTGCTCCAGCTGGCTCTGGCCCACGTCCACGGCGATGTTTTTCAGCAGGTCGAAAATGCCGTTGCCCGTGTTGGTGGCTTGCTTGGCCTTCTGGGCGGCGATGGTGCGGAGAATTACGCGAACAGCTGTGCGGGTAATGACGGTGTTACGCTCGTCATCCATATTCTGCCGCAGTTCCTGATCCACGTCCATGACCTTCTCGGGCCTTAGTCGGGGCTGGTTGTCCAGCGATACTTCGAACTTGTCTACGCGGCTCTTGTACTTGCGAACTTCGGGTAGTGCAAACCCGATGTGGAACGTGCCGCTACCGGCGCCAGGTACAGGGGGCGCCACCAGGGTAAAGGACATCTGCCTTCCGGTCTCGCCGTCCTTGTAGTACAGGTTCATGGCGCCTGCGCTCACGAATGTTCCAGACAGGTACATCTCGCCGAGAATAGGGCTATGGCCTGCATAGCCAAGCACGATGATTTCCTGGCCCTGTTCCCGGACAGCGGTGGCCTTGGGCGTGCTTGCAAGTTCCGGTTTTTTCAGGGCGCGGATATCGTCTTCGCGCTCCATACGGCGCAAACTTTCGGTGGCGAATTCGAAGAATTCCTTCGGGACGCCCATTTTGCTTTCGTCAAAGGCCTTGATGGCCTTGATGTACGCGATGGCCGCCTCGTCTTCGTCACCGTCCAGCTCGTAGACCAGGGCCTGCAGGTAACGCAGGTAACCATTGTCGTTTACTTTGTCCTTATCCTTCTGGTAAAGGGCGTTCATGGCGATCTGCGAACGCTTGACTTCTACCAGGGCGCCGTCCAGATCCATCTTGGCCAGATAGTTCAGAATCTGGTACTGGTACATGGTCAAGAGCTCGAAGGGCCTTGCGCGGTAAGGGCGGGTGTTGTCGTTAGTAAGGACAGCTGCCGCCTCGTTGGTCAAGGATTTGGTGTAGAGATCTTCGTAGATCTTTTCGGCCTGGGCCAGGTTCTTGATGCTCTCGTCGAAGTTACGGTTGTAATGGTGGAGGATTCCCAGGTCGTAGTAATACAGGAACTCACTGTTGGAACCGTAAAGGTCATCCTTCTCCTTCTTCACCTCGGCGATGGTGGCCTCGAAGCCTTTCTTTTCCAGGGTCGGGGAAAGCGTCTCGTAACGCGTCATGGACTTGTTGGCACATGACGTCAAGAGAATCGCTGTAAGAAGAAGGAGTAGCTTTTTCATAAGATGACGATTACATCTTCACGCTGTCTTTGGAGACGAACTTCTTGATCTTCTTGTCACCCACCCAGACCTTGCGGTGGCTCTGGATATCGGTGAGTTCCAGGTCGACCTGGTAGTAGATGACCTGTTCGCCACCTTCCTGGTCCACGATGGAGTTCAGCGTTCCGGTGAGCATCAGGTCGGCGCCGATTTCCTGGCCGGCGTCCTTGCGGGTTTCTTCGGTGGCGTTGCCGGCCTGGCTGGCAAGCTCGTTACGCAGTTCGGCACGTTCTTCGGCGTTGGCCACAAAGTCAGCCTTGCCCGAATTGATCAGGGCGCGTTCCATGTCCTTCACGAAGGTTTCCACGTTGATGTGTTCGTGGCTCTTGTTGCGGATCTTGCCGATGACCACGGTGGGCACCACGCCACCCTTCTGCTGGATCATGTTCTGGTACCAGGGACGGTTCAGGCAGTCGGTAATCATCTCGTCGGCCACCAGGCGGGAGTCGGTGTCGTTCCAGGCGCCGGAAAGGTCGGTGACGGAGTTTTCGTCGATGCGGGTAACTTTCTTGCCGCCGGAGCAGCCCATGAGGGCGGCGAGACTTGCGCAAAGGCAGAGTGTCAAAATCTTGGACATGGTTTTCTCCTGTTTTCAGGTTTAAAGTTTACAAAGGTTAATATAGCTAAATAAGTGGCCAGGACCAACAAAAAAGCCCCGGCTTTTGGCCGGGGAATTGAGATTCCGTGTCGAGCACGGAATGACGCTGTTGAAAATGTCGCGAGAATTATCTCTTGTACTTCTTGCCCTTGGAAGCGTCCAGGGTGACTTCGGCGGTTTCTTCGCCACGGACAGTCACCAGTTCTTCGGCAGAGCGGCCGTTGCTGCATTCGGCGCGGACAACGTGGTCGCCGGCGTCGAGGCTGGTGATGGTGAGGGCGGCGCCATCGGTCTTGTCGGCGTTGTCACCGTCAACGTAGATCAGGCACTTGCCGGGGATGGTGGTCACCTTGATGTTGCCCTTGGGAATCTTGGTACCGAAGTCAAACTTGTTGCGCTTGTCGTTACCGGGCCACACGTTTACGCGCTGGTTCACCAGTTCAAAACCCTGGTCGATCACCACCAGAGTCTGACGGCCAGACTTGACGGCCATATTTTCGATGGGGCTCTTGCCCAGCAGTTCACCGCCCAGGTAAACATCGCTGTTAGGCGGGTTGGTAATGATAGTCACGTTGGCGGCCTTGCCACGAGGAGGTGGATCGTCGTCGGCGACGGCAGAGGTGAAAAGGAATGCGACCATCAAGGCCAGAATGTACAGTTTCTTCATGGATTGCTCCTGTTTGTTTAATAAAACTCGTTGTTTTCAGTGAATATAAATTTTTTTCCGCCGGAAAACCGAAAAATTGCCAAAAAAGCCCGAAAAAGGCTCACACCCCCACATCTCACATTCCACATCCCACACCAAACCTCTATTTTCTATCTTCTCGGGTATGAAGGCCCTTTACCAGAAAATCCGCGTCTTTGACGGAAAAAGCTACGGTCTGTACCGCTCCCTCGCCGACAAGGCCTGGGACTTTGGCGACTTTACGCTGGAATTTCTGCACGTACAGGGCGACCCCTTTGCGCCGGCCTCCCGGATTCTGGTGACTGCCCCCCTGCAGACCCTCGGGTACGGGGGCGAATGGAGCAGCACCTTCGAGCGAAAGCTTGCCATTTCGGACTACCTCCTCCGCAAGCTCAGCGAAAATGTGAAGGAACGCTTCCCCGACAAGAATGCCGCCATCGAGGTGGAGACCCCCGGGCCAGAAATGCTGGTGCGGAACGCCCTCTGGGTGGATAACGGTATACTGCGGGCAAGCCTTGCGGTACACCTGCCGGGCGAGGGCCGCAAGATCCAGGCCGAACTGGCGGCCGAAATTTTGACCATGACGCTCCCCGACCTGCTTTCGGCAAGCCTGTACCGCACACCCGAAAACCAGGCCGGCATCGAGAAGAGTTTCCAGACCCTCGAGACACGCCGCGCCATCTTAGAAGAGCTCCCTAAGCGCGGGCTGGTGGCCTTTGTGCCCGATGGGGCCGTGCTCCCTAGAGAGTCCGGGCTTTCGGAGCGGCCGCTTTCGGGCGCCGTTCCATTCGAGACTCCCGAAGAGCTGGCGGTCACTTTCGACATTGGCGGCAAGACGCTCCGTGGCATGGGAATCCCGAAGGGCGTGACCGTTATAACCGGCGGCGCCTACCACGGAAAGTCCACCCTGCTTGAGGCGCTGGTACGTTCCGTTTACCCCCACGTTCCTGGCGACGGCCGCGAGGGAATTGTGGTGGAGGAATCTGCGTTCCGCGTGGGCGTCGAAGACGGGCGCCATGTCCGGGGCACAGACCTTTCGTGCATGGTCCGTGACCTGCCGGGCGGAGTCTCTACCAAGAATTTCTCTACCGAAAAGGCTTCGGGTTCTACCAGCGAGGCGGCGAACCTGCTGGAGGCCATGGAGATGGGTTCCAAGACCTTCCTCATTGATGAGGATTCGTCGGCGGTGAACTTCCTGATTCGTGACCGTCGTGTGCGTGCCCTGCTTGGCGACGACCGTGAGCCCCTGATTCCCCTTACCGACCGCATCCGCTCTTTTGTAGACATGGGCTTTAGCTTTATTTTGGTGGCAGGTGCTTGTGGAGACTTTTTGAGCCTTGCAGACAACATTGTGGTGATGGCGGAATACAAGGCAGAATGTGGTAATACCAAGGCCCGCGAGCTTTTTGGTGCCTGCGATATGGCGAAGCCTAGTGAACAATATAGCGGTGTTTCGACAGGCGCCGTGTCGATCCCGGCCCCCCGAACCTTCGACGAATTCGTGAAGCCGCTGCTCCCCAAGGTACGCCCCGCCTCTGCGGTGGAGCGCCAGGTGAAGGTCAAGCTCAACGGCGACAGCCTGCTTCAGGTAGGCCAGCTGGTAGCCGACGTTTCCCGCGCAGGGCTTCTGGTAGACAAGTCGCAGAAGCTTGGCACAGGGTATCTGACACTGAACTTGTGCCAAAATCCAGAAGGTCTGACCCTTCGCGAGATGGCAGACAAGCTATGCGAAAAGATCCGCAACGTAGGGTTCCGCAATTTGCCTCAGGGCATGAGCCGCTATATGAGCCTGCCCCGGGCAGTAGACATTGTGGCCACCCTGCTCCGCATGCGCTAATTTTTACGCCGATTCTTTAAGCCAATTCCTTCACCAACTGCTTCAAGGCGGCTAGGGATTCAGCGGAAAGAGAACTCTTCACCGTCACCGTAGTTTCGCACAAGGTAACGTTCTT
Organism: Fibrobacter sp.; assembly: GCA_017475045.1. GTDB lineage: Bacteria > Fibrobacterota > Fibrobacteria > Fibrobacterales > Fibrobacteraceae > Fibrobacter. The sequence continues at coordinate 144,984 of JAFVGH010000097.1, forward strand.
GAGGGTCGAAAGAATTTCGGCCATCTTCTTGGCGGCCATGGGGGCCCAGGTGCCGTTCTCCACGATACCCACCTTGCGGTTGCTGTAGTTCTTGGCCTTCAGGTGGTTCAAGAAATCTTCCATCACGGGGAAAAGCCCTGCATCGTAAGTAGGAGCCATCACCACCATGCGGTCATAGCGGAATGCATCTTCGATGACTTCGGCCATGTCGCTGCGGGCCAGGTCCGAAACAACTACCTTCGGTACGCCTGCGGCTTCCAGTTCTTTGGCAAGAACTTCTGCAGCCTTGGCCGTGTGGCCGTAGATAGAGGCATAGGCGATAAGTACGCCTGTGTCTTCGGGGGCGTAACTGCTCCAGGTGTTGTACTTGCCGATGTAGTATTCCAGGTTCTCGGCAAGAACGGGGCCGTGGAGCGGGCAGATGGTCTTGATGTCGAGTGCGGCAGCCTTCTTGAGAACCGCCTGCACCTGGTTTCCGTACTTTCCCACGATGTTGAAGTAGTAGCGGCGGGCTTCGCAGGCCCAGTCGTCGGGGTCGGCGTCGTATGTACCGAACTTGCCGAAGGCATCGGCAGAGAACAGCACCTTTTCGGTCTGCTCAAAGCTGAAAAGCACTTCGGGCCAGTGGACCATGGGGGCGCCTATAAATTGCAAAGTATGCTTGCCCAGAGGCAGCGTGTCGCCTTCTTTCACCGTAAGTTTTTTCACGTCGGCGGGGAGTTCCATGAACTGCGGGAGCAGCGCAAAGGCCTTGGCAGAGGCCACCAGGGTTACCTCGGGGTAGAGCGCCACGAACTGCGCGATACCGCCGGCGTGGTCCGGTTCCAGATGGTGTATAATCAGGTAGTCGGGCTTGCGTCTGGCAAGAACCGCCTGCAGGTTGGTGAGCCATTCCGTGACCTTGCGGCTGTCCACTGTGTCGGTAACGGCAATCTTTTCGTCATCGATCACAAAGGAATTGTAGGCCATGCCCGCGGGCACCACGTACTGCCCTTCGAAAAGGTCGATGTCGGTATCGTCTACGCCAATGTACTTGATGGAATCGCTAAAGTTTTTCATGTAAGCCTCGTGAACTAGTAGTAAAAATTCATGTTGAACCAGCCTGTCTTTCCGTCAGAGGAAATGGCAATGCCACAGGCTACTTTGGAGTAGCTGTTTTTCATGTTCAGATAATGACCTATCTGCTGATAATCCGTGATCCCTTGTTCTACCTTGGCCTTTTCCTTTTCCCACATGGCCATCTCGTAATACTGGACAGCTCCCGTAGCGTTCGATTTCCAGGAGGTGGAAAAATTCGGGCCCGAATTCTGTGCACTTTCTCCGCAGTCGCCAAAGTGTCCGTGGGCTGCATCGTCTGCCATGTCTGCTGCGGCCTGGTCAATGGCGCACTGTTGCTTTTGGGCATCGGCGAGGGCCATAGGCTTCAGGCCTTCTGTAGCGCGGTATTCGTTCAGCAGTTTCAGGCACTCATCCCTCCAGCCTTCGTCAATGAAAGGCTGTGTCAATTCGTAATCCAGCAGGGGTGTCAGGTCAGATGCCGAGGAGGTTGTCGTTGTTGCGGCCGACTCCGGTGCCCCCGATTCAGAGGATTTCGGTGTTGTCGATTCAGAAGACTCCGGCGCCCCCGATTCAGAGGATTCCGGCGTCGTCGTTTCGGAAGAGCCGTCAGAAGAAGATTCTGTCAAATCTTGCAAATCATCTTCTGACGATGTCGTTTCTTCACTGTCGGCATTGTCCCGGCTGTGTCGATGGTTGTCTTTTTCTGCTTTGACCTGCTCCTGCTCCGCCCCTATGGGGCTGTCGGAACTGCTGCAAGCCGCCAATGCAAAAGCCACGAAGGCGATAGCAAGATAACCCAATCCCTTTTTCATTTTTTCCTGTGCCTCGAGATATTCTCGGTGAGAATTAGTAGAAGTTCACATTGAACCAGCCCGTGGTTCCGTCCTTAGAGACGGCGATGCCGCAGGCCACCTTGGTGTAGTCACCCCGCATGTTCTTGTAATGGCCGATGTAAGGGTAGTCCTCGTCTTTATCAAGACTGCGTTCGCCGCTTTCGACCAGCTTCTTTTCGTTCCACATCATGTCCAGGTAGTAGTCGGCCACGTCGGCGGCCTTTCTATTGTTCGCCATGCTGGCGTTGGGGCCCGAGTTCTGTGCCCACTCCCCGCAGGCCTTGAAATGCCCGTGGGCCTTGTTTTCGGCCAGGTCATCGGCGGACTGTTCGTCTGCGCATTTCTGCTTCTCTTCGTCGGCAAGCGCTACCGGTGCCAGGTTTTCTGTGGCGCGGTAATTGTTGATGACATCCAGGCAATGCTCCCGCCAATCGGGTTCATCCATTCCGGCAGTGACATCTGCTCCGGAACTAGAATCATCGGAACATCCTGTAACGGCCAGTGCAAAAAACGCCACAGCCAGAACCGCACGCCCTGTAAAAGTCTTGAACATGGATTTCATAAACACTCCTTGATACGCATAACACTAATGTACATAAAAAACACGGGATTCATGCGTCATCTAGCCCAAAAGGGACTAAACACCCAAGTCTTAATGAGTATATTTTGCTACGATTATGGCCACGAAAGAAACAACTGTCGATGCGTCAATCGAAAAAGGCGAAGTTCTGACCGCCTTTGTGGAGTCTATGCTGGAACCCTACGAGCCGTCTCCCAAGGCCACCATCCAGGTCGATGTGGCAATAGACGAGGTGTTCAGCAATATTGTCCAGTATTCCGGCGCCAAGTCCGTGACGGTTGTGGCCAACTTGGACGAGCCCACCTCCATGTTTTCCCTGACTTTTGTGGATGGGGGCAAGCCCTACAACCCCCTGGAAAACGACGACCCCGACGTTTCACTCCCTGTGGAGGAACGCGAAATAGGGGGCCTGGGCATCTTTTTGGTGAAGAAAACCATGGATGACGTTCAATACGAGCGCAAGGGTGACCAAAATTATTTTACTATTTTTAAGAAAATCAGATAGAGGTACAAGATGAAAATCGAACAGACCCGTGACAATACCACTTTGACCCTGGCTTTGGAAGGTCGTCTGGATACCATCACCGCACCCGAATTGGAACAGGTCGTCAATGCGAGCCTGGACGGGCTCACCGCCTTGATCTTTGACTTTGCCAAGCTGGAATACGTTTCTTCGGCAGGGCTCCGCGTGTTGCTCAGCGCTCAGAAGAAGATGAACAAGCAGGGCAAGATGGAAGTCAAGAACGTCTGTGCCGAAATCATGGACGTCTTGGACATCACAGGTTTCAGCGACATTCTGACGATTGTCTAGAATATCTTGGCCGCCAGTTCCGGCGCGAACTTGGTCAGGTAGCCCTGGATAAGCAGAATCGTGATCAGGGCAGGCAAAATCCACTTGAAGTAAATCTTGACGAGCTTGTGGCGGGGGAGTTTTAGGCCCTCGCCCGTGTTCATTTCGTTGAAGAACTTCTCTTCGCCCCAGCCGTAGCGGTTACAGCAGAACACCACCATGAATATGGCGCCTGCAGGCAGCATGGTGTTGCTCACGATAAAGTCTTCTAGGTCAAGCACGCAGCTGCCCGGGCCAAAAGGCTCGAATCCTGAGAGCACGTTGAACCCAAGAGCGCAGGGGAGTGACATCAGGAACACCGCAATCACGTTCCAGAACGCCACTTTCCGGCGCTTGTAGCCCTTCAGGTCCATCCAGAAAGCCACGATATTCTCGAACACGGCAATCAGGGTAGAAAGAGCCGCAAACGACATGAACAAGAAGAACGCCGCTCCGCAGAACCGGCCCGCGGGCATCATGGCGAACACGTTGGACAAAGTAACAAAGATAAGCCCGGGGCCCTGCGCAGGGGACTGCCCAAAGGCAAAGCACGAGGGGATAATGATAAGGCCAGCCACTAGCGCCACCACGGTATCCAAGGCACAGATGCTGGCCGCCTCTTTGGTCAGGGAATGCTGCCGCTTGATGTAGCTTCCGAAAATGGCCATGCTACCGATACCGATGCTCAGGGTAAAGAAGGCGTGGGCAAAAGCCGCAAAGATGGCTTCTCCCATTCCCTTGCCGGACTGTGACAGGCGTTCCAGGGAGGGGAGCAGGTAGAATTCAATGCCCTTGCCGGCACCCGGGAGCGTCACCGCACGAATGGCGAGCAAGATCATGATGATAAACAGCGCGATCATCATCTTCTTGGTGATGCGCTCCACGCCCTTGCGAAGCCCAAGAGACACAATGCCAAGTCCCAAGACAATGGCCACGGTCATCCAGAAAATCAGGAGGGGCGGGTTTGCAAGCATCTCGCCGAAACCGCTTGCAATCTGGTCGGGCGTTCCCTTCAAGAATTCGCCGTCGGTGAGCATCTTGTAGAAATAGAAGAACATCCAGCCCGTGACTACGGAGTAGAACGCCATCAAAATGTAGTTGGCGCTGATCAGCGGGAACTTGGCCCAGTGCCACTTGGTGCCGGGCTGCTCAAGCTTGTCAAAGGCCATGCCGATGCCGCTCTTGCCGCCACGCCCAATGGCCAGTTCCGCCATGAGCACCGGGAGCCCGAGGAACAGCAGGAATCCCAGGTAGGGCAGCACAAAGGCCGCACCGCCGTATTGCCCCGCGATGTAGGGGAAACGCCACACGTTGCCAAGGCCAATGGCACAGCCCGCGGCAATCAGCAAAAATCCAAGTCTAGTCTTAAAAGTCTCGCGCTCTCTTTTATGTTCCATAATACCTAATGATAATAATTTTTCCGGTGTCATCCTCACCACTGCCTTCGTCATTCCCGCCACCACCATTGTCATTCCCGCGAAAGCGGGAATCTCCTTTTCCTATCTTTCACATTAGTTATGCCACACTTTGTCTACATGCTGCGCTGTGCCGGAAACCGCATCTACACGGGTTACGCTGTAGATGTTGCCGCCCGTTTCGAGGAACACTGTACAGGGCGTGGGGCCAAGTTCACCAAGGCATTCCCTCCCGAAAAAATCCTCCGGCAGTTTGAACTCCCCAGCAAAGAATACGCCCTCAGGCTAGAGGCCCGCATCAAAAAACTTGCGACTCCCCAAAAAGAACTTTTGGCCCAGGGCGACGAAGAACTGGCGCAATCCCTTATAGAGGGCCTCGGCGAGCCGCTCCCTCGTAAAAAGCGCAAGCGACGCAAACCGCGCAAGCCGTGCGAGCAACGTAAACAGCACGAGTAGCGAGAGTGGCGTCGCCGCACAAAAAAATGACGGTGGGGTAGCCTTGTAGGCTACACTTCTATAGACATGCCGGTGAACATCTGGCAGGCCCGTTCGTCAAGAACTTCGTGCAGTATCTCGTAGGCGCGATTGCCGGTGCAGTGGCCCGTGTAGATCTTTTGCACGTCTAGTTCCAGCAGGCGCTTGGCAAAGGCGTAGACCGCTTCGTCTTTGTAGCGGTATAGGTGGAACCCGCCAAGGATTCCGTAAATCTTTTTGCCCGGGAAGGTGGCCTCAATTTCTTTTACGATGTTGTCGGCGCCGGCATGGCTGCAACTGTTCATCACGAACAGCCCCTTGGGAGTGTCAAAGACCAGGCTCTGCTCGTGGTCAAAACTGTCGTAGCGGTAACGGCCGTTTTCCTTGATAGAAAGCCCTGCCGCCTGTGCGATGTGGGCACGGGCCTCTGGGCTCACGACGGAGTCTTTATGGGGAACCAGGTATACGTTGGGGGCAATTTCTGCATCGCCTTCGACAAAGCGGATGCGGCCCGCGAAACGCTTGAGGGCACCTTTGCGGATGCCTATATATTCGTGATAGGCGAATGGTCCGAAAAGCTTGTGGGTATGGTAGCAGTTTTCGGCGGCGCCCTTCCTCAAAAAGCAGGGAGCCTTTTCGTTGATGCTGAAAAATTCCGAAAGGCCGTTGGCGTGGTCGTAGTGGGCGTGGCTGAGGATTGCGGTGTCTACCTTAGAAAGGTCAATGCCCATGGCGGCGGCGTTGCGTGCGAACCGACGTGAGGCCCCGGCGTCTAACAAGTAACGGTTGCCCTCGAACTCTATGTAGACAGAAAGCCCCCACTCCCCGCAGAGGGGTGTGCAACTGCTGTTGGCCGCGCAACTGTCGGCCGCAAAATCCGTGCCACCGGCAATATTATCTACCAGAATCTTGACAAGCATCTTGCACCCTACCGATTCCAGCCGTTATGCCCCTCGCCATAGTACAGCGCAGCATCTTCGGGCCCAAAGTCATCTGGCCCCGAATCCCTAGGCGAAAGCCACCCCCGCATCTTCTTGATGTGTGCCTTGCGCTCCTCGGCCTTGGCGGCATCTTGTTGCGGCACGTGCGAATTTTCAGTAGAGTCAGCCATACGCTACAAAGATAGATTATTCAGGTGCTCATAGGACTCTTTTTAACTTGATTTAACTTACTTCCCAATAGCCTCCTTTATCGGGCCCAACGCGTTTTACAATGCCTTCGGCCTGTAGCTTTGCAATATTCTTTTCTACGGCTCTCGTTGTCACCCGTAGTGATTCCGCTATCATGGGTATGGTAATTTTAGGGTTTTCTTTCATCATTTCGATGATTTTCACCGAACTTTTCACCGAACTTTCCACCGAACCTTCCACCGAACCTTTCTGTGAACCATTGGGAACATCAGAGTCAACGCCCTCATTCAGCTCAAACGGAGTCACGTTAATCCTGTTGAACGGAATCGTCACCACAATGAAATTCTTCTCAATCTTTATAGAATCTCGACCGTACGCCCCGACAATCTTCGGCACACCGCGCCCCACACGATATAGCCAAATTCCCGGCCACATAAAGCAGCCCCGTTCGAAATAGCCGAAATGTACTCGCCAATCTCGTCCTTTGAAAACCAACTTTCCTTAAAGTCCAACCACTCATATTCGTGCGGAAGGACCATCAGGTTCCTTATAAGATTTTCTGATTTTGCCATAATCTTTTTTGCCTCCAAGTGGTCACAATTTGTGACCGGTTGATGTTAGAGGCGTTCTTGCAAAACCGAAAAGTCAAATAAAACAAGAACGCACCTCACCTTTGTGCAGCGAGATGCGTCAGGCGGTAATGTACCTAATATCCAGAAAGTTGGCACAAATGCGTAAGGCGAGAGTCGCAGCCATGCTTGCATGGATATGACCGAGCCTAGCATTTGGCGCTTGCGCAAGGGGCCTAACGAAATTTTACAAAACCCGCTTCAACTACTTCGCGTAGCCGACGGGATTGTTCAGCAAGGGCACCTGCGAGTCCGAAAGCTTGAGAAGCTTCTTGATGGCGGGAACGTCCATCGTCATGCGCGGGCGGGTCACCAGGCCCATGCCGGCACAGAACAAATTAATATTCTCGCTCACGATTCCCGCGTCGGTCCCCATCGTCACCTTTGCGCGGGCGTCGCTGCTTCCGAACTTGGTCTCGTCTGCAACGATGAGGATGCTGACCGGGGCCGCCTTCGCCCAATCCTGACGGTCGGCAACGAGCGCCCTGTGGTCACCCTTCGCCACCTGTTTCAGGGCGTTTTCCTTGTTCAGGTATTCCGAGACGCCCTTGCTCGTAAACACGAACACGCGGATTTCCTGGAAGTTGCGGGCCGTCGGCGATGTGAGCTTGCCGTCGGCAGGGCGGTTCACGCCGATAGCCGCAAAAAGCAAATTCGAAAGATCCTGGTCACTGAGCATCTTGTCGCTGAACTCCGTGCCGGAAGCCCTGTCCCAAAGCGCCTCCATGACAGGCTTGCCGCCGGTCTTTGCCGGAGCGGGGAGCTTTTGAAGCTGCGCCATGGCAAGCGTACTGCAGATGAGCGTTGCCATAAGCGTGAGTGCAAAACGATTTTTCATGGGGTACTCCTTGTGGTGATACTCTTAAAAAATAACATTCCAATACCCGCGTGTTTTGCCAACATGCACCAGCACACCCTTTTGCTTTAAAACTTCTAGGTGCTTTTGCACGGCAGACTCATTTATTCCAAGTAATTGTGCCAGTTCTTTTCGCGTTGTATGGGGATTTTCTTTTATAATCGACACTATTTCTTTTTGACGGTCGTTCAATACAATTTGACCACCTATTTGACCACCATTTATAGTGCCATGTCGGCGGGTTCCACGGGCAAGTCCCTCAGCCTGTTCAGGAACTTGTTCAGGCGCTTGTTCGGGTCAAGGCCGTTTTATCCTATCACCCAATCTTTAACCCAACTTATTGCCCAACTCATCACCCAACCGGTGTCATTCTTTATTGGACATTTCTGCAAGATTTCAGATTGGGGCAACACAGCTGCCCCAAATTTATGGCTGATATTGTGCCATTTATTGTGTCGTTTATTGTGCCATACGTTGGGAACATTTGGGCCACTTTTTTTGAGATTTGACAGACACCATCTGTCAAATTGCGGCCCTTTCTGACCACCCGTTTGACCACCTGCTACAGTATCATTTTCAGTATCATCGGCCCCAAAAAGCAGCTCTACTTGACCATCGATGTCGGAATATTGTCGGTTTAATGTCGTAATAAAAGTGTATATTAAAAACTAGACGCCAAGGAAGCTAACTATGACTCAAAAACTCTGGAACAAATGCAAGAAGTGCGGCTGTGACAAGCCCGAAGACACCGAAAAGCTTTGCGAGCAATGCAAGGCAAAGCGGAACCAATTCTGGAGCGACATCAAGAAGGTCGGCGGAGTAGCCGCTGGCGCGTTGCTGGTGGTTATTGCCGGCGGGAAGATGAGGAAGAGATAAGTTAAAACTGATTGCTCGTGAGATGGAATCCGCACCTATTGGGGCATGGGTAAACGCGTAGCGGAATTCCTATCTCTTTAGAACGATATTCCGCGACAATTTGCGCTTCACCCTCCGTTGAATAAAGCATCTTCCTTTTTCCATCTTTTCCGCAACAAGTGCATTCTTCATTTGTAGGAATCGAACCGTCCACATCCTTCGCCAACTTCGTTATTTTTCGCTTCAATTCCTTTGATTTAGATGCTTTAATCTTTTGGGAATTTTGTTCCGAAGCCCACTGATTCACTTTCTTTGAAACATACTCGGCATCGGCACGCTTTTGTCGCTCTTCTGCAATAAAAGCCTTGATCTTATTTGGAGCCTGCTCATAGAACTCTTCAAAAACTTTTCTCTGCTGTTTTAATTGCTTGTAGTAAGACGACCTTTTAAATTCACTGATATCACTTACTTCTACAAGTAACTTGCTTTTATCGTCAATCCATTTTTGAAGAGATTCCTTCGTTTTGCTTGCATCAATATAATCCGAAAGAGCCCAAGAAACCCGTCGCAGCAATTCGTTGCATAAGCGATTGCATTCAACAGCAAGGGCCTTGCGGCGTTCAAAGAATTTTCGAATGAAAGAGAACATTTACTTCACTAAATCCAGCAGGCGTTCGTAAGAATCCACCACGTCGTAGGTGACGGAGTCGCTAGAGATGGCAGCGAAATGTTTGCGGGCACACTTGATTTTGGCAGATTCGATTTCGCGGAGTTCCATAGTACTCATGGAACCCTTGGTTTCGGCAACAAAATACACGTGTTTGACTTCGCCCTCATGGAAGGCGATTGCCCAGTCGGGATTATACTTGCCAACGGGCGTATTGATGAAGAATCCCTTAGGCAGCTTGATATAGAGCGAGACTTCCTTGCTCGTTTCCAGTTTTTGCGCGAAGTCGCGTTCGTTACTGGAATCATAAATCAGGTGGTCGTACAAATGCTGGTGCGTTTCGCAGGCATTCATGCCGAGGCGCCCCTTCATCGTGTTGTCTGTAAAGATGTTCGTCTCGTAACTGGATTCCAGCTTGTTATACGTGATATGCTCAATGATGACGGTCGCCTTCTGTTCGTTAATGAGGCGGCTAGCCTTGATGATAAACTCTTCCGGGTTTTCTTGGAATTGTTCAAATACCGGCTTCTGTATTTTGCTGAGAATTTCGCCGACAGTCTTGCGCGTAAGCTTTGTGTCTTCTACAATCTTACCAATCAAATCATATTTGACGCTAGAATTGGCGGTTGCGACTGCAGCTCTAGATTCCGTTGAATCTAGCTTAAATGCATTCCCGGCTTCCAGTTGTTCTTTCGACTTGATTTTGTCTAACGAGCCTTGTGCCACCTTGAAGAAAATCTTCGTGACACGCAACTTTTCGTTCAGAGCATCAACCGATTTTCTGACAAGTTCATCCGTCTCGAAATCCACCACGTAAGCAGACTTCGCGTTAATCTTCTGCCAGAGTTCCTTGAACTCCTTGGAATTGTACTTGCTCTTGTTCAGGTGCAGTTCCACATTGTTCTTGCGGGCGTCTTCGGGCTTAATTGCATCGGCATCATAGAGCGTATCGAGAACGCCACAAATGCTTGCAGAATAAGGAGCAACTTCTTCGCAAAGGGTCAGCGCACCGGCAGCCTTATCCGTGCGATACTTATCTGTCAGCGCACCTTTCTTGACATAACCACATTCCAACAAAGCATCGTAAACCGTTTGCGCAAAGTCATCCGTTACGAACAACTTTTCGCCAGACTCCGACGTAAACGACTTTCCCTTGAACAGGTCTATCGTCACCTTGACCGGGCGGCTGCCAATCGTTTCGGCCATTTCGGTCTGCAACGCCTTCGCAAAATCCTCGTAACTCTCGTTCGCGATAACCGTCAACACATTCACCGAATGCACATCACCGCCCAAGACGCTCTCGTCCATGCGTTCGCCGTTCTGGTTTACGCATAAACGCAACCCGCGGCCCACTTCCTGCCGCTTGCGGACTTCCGAAGCGCTGCTCTTGAGCGTGCAAATCTGGAACACATTCTGGTTGTCCCAACCTTCTTTCAATGCGGAATGGCTGAATATAAATCGCACCGGCTCTTCGCGCGAAAGCAAGCGTTCCTTGTCTTTCATGATCAAGTCGTATGCGTCGATATCGTCGGAATCCGACGACCCGCGGGCAACCTTGCTATCTACAAAACGACCGCCGCCCTTCTTGCTCTTGTCGATGGAGAAATACCCCGCATGCGCCTTGTGGGCATCCGTCTTTTCCAGGAATTCAAAATACTCCGGACTCTCCAGCAAATCCTGCTGCATCGACTTGCGGATGGCTTCATATTCTTCTTCGAACATCCTGGCATAAATACCCATCTCGTCCGGAGCGTCGTAATCGCGATACTTCTTGACCTCGTCAATGAAGAACAGCGAAAGCACCTTGATGCCCTTGCCGAAAAGCGCGCGTTCGCGTTCGAAATGCGAAATAATCGTTTCGCGAATCTGGATGCGGCGCAACTGTTCCTCGTTCACCACACCCACGCAGTCGCCGGCATAAATCTTCTTGCCGTTCGTAAAAGTCACAGAAGAATCATTGCCGTTCACTTCGGTAACAGTATAGCCATCCTTGTATTCTTCGAGACCGCCCGACTGTTCGTAAAGATTAAAACCCTTCGTGACATGGGCCTTTTTCTTGAGCAGACCGCCCTTGCCCTTGCAATCAAATTCAAGAGTCGCAACAGGAGCCTTATCCGTAAATACCTGAACGCCTTCCAAGTACAAGTAGCCCTCGGTCGCCGTAGAACCACTCACCGTAATGCCCTTGACGCTAATCTTCTTGACCAGGTGCTTGTTGTAGGCATCCATCGCATCGAGGCGGTAAACCATGTTGTAGATGGCGTCCTTGCGGTGAGTCGCCGAATAGCGCAAAGTCAACAGCGGCTGGAATTCCGCAAGGCCTTCTTTCGTTTTCTTGCCCTCGACACTCTGCGGCTCGTCGATAATCAGAATCGGGTTCGTACTTGCAATCACATCAATCGGGCGGCGACTGCGGAACTCGTCGAGCTTCATGCGGATACGGCGCGCATCCTTGCCCGTAGCGTTGAACGCCTGCGAGTTAATAATCATCACGTTGATGTGACTGTCCGACGCGAAATGGTCAATCTCGGTCAGATTCTGCGAATTGTAGATAAAGAACCGGATAGACTTTCCGTATTCTTCCAGAAAATGCTCCTGCATAATCTGGAACGACTTATAGACACCCTCGCGAATGGCAATGCTCGGCACCACCACGATAAACTTGGTCCAGCCGTAGGCACGGTTCAGCTCGTACATCGTCTTGATGTAGGTATAGGTCTTGCCTGTACCCGTTTCCATTTCGATGGTCAGGTTGTAATGGTCTTCCAACTTGTCGGACTGCGGCAAAAGATTCGCCGACTGCACCGCCTGCAAGTTTGCAAGCACCTTGGAATCACTCAGCTCGGGCACCAGACGCTGGTTGCAAAACCCGGTCACGCCCCTCTGCGCAGGCACACTGCCGCCAAAGAGTTTGGTCGTACCCGAATCCATCAAGTAGCTCGATTCCAGGTAGGGCTGCCCCGCAAAAACATCGCAAACGGCCTTCGCGGCATCTGCCTGGAACTGCTGGTACTTGAACTGGATTTTCATAGTGTAAAGTTAGGAATGTTTTGCAGAAAGTTCTGTTTCTTCAAGTATCTGCACAAGGACTTTGTAATCAAGATACTGGATGCCTTCAACGCCCTCATGGATTTTATCGGCAAGCTTGCTCTGGTAATAAAGATCCATAGCTTCTTCCAG
>JAFVGH010000098.1 GCA_017475045.1 Fibrobacter sp.
AAGACCCGCTTCCCTTTTGTGACCCGTTCGGGGCTCGAACCCGAGACCCCAACATTAAAAGTGTTGTGCTCTACCAACTGAGCTAACGAGTCTTCCGTTCCTCGTTTTGGCTGTTTTCCCAAACGGGATTGCAAAGGTAGTCATAATTTTTGATTCCGCAAGGAAAATTTTGATTTTTTTAAAAATCTTTGAGCCATTAAGATTTTGCACAATTCCTACTAAAAATACTAGGAGAATAGAGATGATATTTGTATCTTTGCGCTCAAATTATGTCAATGAGCCGTAAAATGAACCATAAACTGTTATTTACAACCAATGCCCTTCTCTGTCTCTTGGCCATCCTTTCCTGCCAAGAGAAGGAGAAACCTTTTGTTCCTCCGTTCGAAATAATCCCCATCGCAGAAGATACGTTTTATCCGGTCGAAGAGTTTTTCCCGGATATCACGACCAACCCCTCGATTCAGTATGACGGTGAGATGGGCTATTACATTCCCTTTGGCGAAAAGGAGTGGAGCCGGTCCCTGTACGTCGATCCCGTTTCCATTCCGGCCCAGTCCTGTTCATTCGATTTCGACGCCCTCTGGTTCGAGGCCGACGACTTCTCGGGATGGGCGATCGAGAATACGACCCGGGATATTATACTGAAGGGCATCCCTGAGAACTTCAGATGGGGTGAATGCCCGTCCGTTTTCAAAATGACCATTTCCCTGGACGAAAATGCGGCCTGCCAGAAGGTAACCCTCATCGATCTGACCGTCACATTCCCATTTTCATTCACGGCCCACGCGCAGGGGACGGGCTACTCCATTCCGGAATTGGAAGTGACGACTGAAGGCACCGTCGTGTTATTTGACCTGACTTCTGTCGGAACTAACGACCTGCTCTTCGACATGGACGGCCAGCGATGCCTTTCCTTCCCGACCGGTTTCTTCGCCTTGGTTTCCGCCAGCCCCGAGGATGCCGTCGAACCGGTACCGAACCGGCTGTCTTTCCATTGTACCGTCCAATTCGACCGGATCGATTTCACTAAGTGCCAAATGGACTTCCCGGACCTGTCTTTCCCGCAGGACGAACTCGTTTGGGATGCCGTTCCGCTTCCGTCCTTCCTTTGCGGAGAAGAATCGGATGTGACCTTGACGCACTTCCGTGTCCTGGCTGATTACTGGAACGATTTCCCGCCCGAAATCGTGTCCCACGTCGATGCCGTGGCACAATTCGGTGAAAGGGAAGCGGCATTCTCCGCCGAAGGAAGGGATGTCAATTACATGTATATGGCCCATATGGTCAGCAATTACCATGAGGGATACATCAACCTGGATATCCCGGCTTTGGGGAAATTGATCAAAACACCTTTCCCCGGCGGTGTCGTCCAGCCGTCGCTCAAGTTCCAGCCCGTCTGGAAGAATTCGGGATTTGTCGTTCCCGGACAGGAATACCAGGTCAGGGCCAAGGTCGATTTGAGACTGCCGCTTGCCTTTACGGGACAGCTCAAGGTCGAAAGTTTCCGGACTACGCCGCTTGAGATGAAGGGTTCCTCTCTGGGTGCGTCTGCCGGACGCACACACAGGATTGAGCAGAAGATCGGAAACAGCCTTCCCTTTGACTGCCGAGTCACTCCGGTCTTCACGATGGAAGGAAAAGAGCCTGTATTCCTGGATGAATTCATCCTCGACAGGAATGCCTATAAGTACTCGGATGGTTTCAACGGTTATTCCTTGTCCTATGATTTCACCCCTGAGAAGGATGATTGGAAAGCGACTCTGTATTACATCGTCACCCCTACCAACGGTAAAGGCGAGGTTTTTTTCCGCTCGCCTAACGGCCTTATAGTCGTAAAAAGCCTCTTCACGACGAATATAAAATAAAGCCCTTTCTTCGGAAAGTACCGGCAGGCGATGCCAATCTTAAGATAAACCAATTAGTGTATTCAAATAAATAGAAAGAAGAATGAAAAAAGTGCTGTTGGGACTCATTTGCCTATTGAGTCTTGTTTCCTGCAAAAAAGGACCGGTCACGGTCGTCTATTTATTGGGTGTATCGGTCGAAGCCACTGATCCCGATGAAATAGCGGATG
>JAFVGH010000099.1 GCA_017475045.1 Fibrobacter sp.
TCCGTCCCATTCCAGACAGTCATATAAGCCTGGTAATAGTAGGTAGTAGACGGAGACAGACTGGACACTGTTGCCGAGAACGATCCGGAAGGTCCTAAAAGGATATCATCCGTGTCCACGGTCTCGGTCAGCGCATTTGCACTTGTACCGTACTTGAACCACGCCGCCTGCGGCGCCCTGTCCGTACGAACTCCACTATACGAAGCGGACAGGGTTGCCCCTGTCACGCTTACGTCAGTGGAGGAAACTGCTGTGATGTTTCCATCCCCGGAGGTTCCACCTCCGGATTCGTCTCAGTTAATCTTAATAGATGCAATCCTACGGTGACCCGAGGTTCCACCAATAGTGAAGGTAACTATTCCTCCATTCTGAACGGGACCGCTCCACTCGCCATTAGAATACGTTCCGATATCGGTGGTAATCGCATTCGTGCCTTCGCCAGAAGCAAAAGTCAGCTCAATGGAGTTGATTTGATAGCCCTCATCAACAGTAACGGTAAAGTAGTTTCCACCATATGCGCGAACGGCTTCACCTGTGGTATAATACTTCGGAGCATTATTGTTCGTTCCCTGGTAGAAGTTTATGACGCAATTTGTTCCAGAGACTTCTTCAACCACGTCTCCATTATTATAATTAAGCGCAGAGAAGGTTATCGTTTGAGAAGGGACATCCGTATAAGAAGCACCCGGCTCGTTCACGGTAATCTTATACGAAGCAGTCTTCGTAATTTCACCCTCGGTGTAAGAAACGGTAACCGTCTTGTTCGCACCGGCGGAAGCGACAACCGTTGCGCCGTCGGTTTCAATATCATCCGTTACATCGGCCGTGGATCCATCGGTATAAGTAGCAGTCACCTCACCGTCAAAAACAAACTCATCACCAACGGTGTATGTGGTTTTGGTAGGAGCCTTCGTGATAGCGATGGAAGCCAGTTCCACGGCGGGGACATCCTTAGAAACCACGACATCGTCTATACGAACATTCGAAGTGCTCGAAGGATTTGTCGCAGGAAGAGCAATCTGGAATTTCAGCTGGGCATTCTCAACCGGAGCAGAGAACGCATAGCTATACTGTTTAGCCGTCGATGTCAGGGTAAACGTTTCAGCAAGAACCCAATCTTCATCATCTTCCGTCATATAGTACAAGGAAAGATTCAAATTGTTCGTTGCGGCAGCGAGGAAAGAGACAGAACCGACTTCTGCAATCTGGAAGTTTGTGCGAGCATAACCGAGACTGGAGGCAGTCCCAGTATACCAACGCATCTGCATGGAATTAGACCCGACGAGTTTCGAACTTGTGGAAACAGTTCCAAAGAAAGATGCCCACTGCTCATTTTCAGGTCCGTCAAGTTTCTCAAGCGTATTGTTGTAAACCGTTCCGGCAGTAAAGCCATCCTCAAAACCGGTCGTATAGTCGGACGAAGTATTGTCATAGACGGGCAAAACCTCCGGTTCCTTGTCATAGTTGAAGTTAATCTTCTTGATTTTTCCGGCGGAGAATGAAGTGCTCTTGGTAATATTGAGCTCCTTCTCATATCCATTAACGGCAACTTTCAACGTCCCACTAGAAGCAGTAAAGGGCTTAATTCCGATATAGAAAGTGGCACTTTCTCCTTCAGCAAGCGGCTCTCCATCAGTAACATTCAAGGATGCTTTATCAGAAGCATAGACAAATGTGCCCTCTGTATTGGTGCTAGGAGTGAAAACGACATTCTCAGGATCGACAAAATTAATATAATACGTTCCTACGATGTCTTCTGTGGCCGTAAAGACAATGTTGCTTACAGCCAAGTCCTCGCTAGAATTATTGGTAACATTAAACTCTACGAAGGAGCACACCTGATTCACGCTCACGCTAGGAACCTCCGTGCTTGCCACAGAGGAAATGACTCCAATAAGAGGATAGTTGGTACCAGCAATGTGGGCTTTGCTATTATTCCCTGCCTGCGTCTGATAACCGTTATTTCTACTACCTACAACGCTATAGCCCGTCTTGGTATTCGCAGGAGTGGTGATATGTGAGCTATACGGATAGAACATATACCAATCATACTTCTTGTCTGCATCCAGAGTCTCGGAAACAGTACCTTTGAAACGATTCGTAGATGCATCCTCAATCGTAAATTCACCATCGCTCACATAGTCAGTAGTGCCTTCGACGGCATGGAAAACGTTGATCGCATCATCCGCAACCCATTTTGTATCCATTCCATCATTCACAGTCTTAGTCTGAACAGGAGTAGCGATGATTTCGAAAGGAGTTCCTTCTTTCACTCCATTATTCGGAATCGTATTTTCAATCTCTTTATTGCAGCTATTAAGAGAGAAAACCATTGCCAGCGCTAAGCCGGCGAAGAAAAATGCTCTTTTCATATTGTTCCGGTTTTTAGCGTTAGAAACTTAGTTCATCATCGTCATACTCGAGAGACTGAATGGACTTGCTCTCGACAGAGTTCAAGAAATTCTCCTCAAATCTGACATTGAGGAGCTCGGCCTCGGGGGCCGAATAGAGAAGTTTTTTTGTCATAACGTTATGGTTTGTTAGTAATTACTGTCGTGTTATCGTTTAGGGTAAGCTACGGACAACAAATATACGAATAATTTGCCGAATAATTATTCTTTTTTTCGAAGAAAAAAGAAGGTGTGGGGGAAAAGCGGAAAAGAGAAAAAGCAGAGGGGCCATTTCAGGGCCCTGCAGTGGGGGTTGATGCTTTTTTGCCGGGGTCGGAGAATGGGGAAAAAAGCAGGGAGATGCCCTGTGGGCCGGAGGGGAGGGGTAGGCGCTTTTTTCCTTTTGAGATGAGAGTCCTAGATGAGAGTTTGAGATGAGTGTCCGAGATGAGAAATAGCCAAGCCACAAAAAAACGGGCAAGAACCCTTGCCCGCTCAAATGATCCAAAATGCTTACAGCCGATCCACGTCCGCCCAGCCGAATTTGGCGGGGTAGAGCCAGGCACGGTCGGTGCGTTCCATGACGCCGTAGTCGAGGGAGACTTTCGGGCAGGCGGAGTAAGCGTGGTCCACGAAGACGGCGTCGCCGATCTGGGTTTCCCAGCCGCGGAAGAGTTCGGTGATGTCCGGGAGGAACTTTTCCAGTTCTTCGCGGATAACGGAGACTTTCCAGAGGAAAATACCCGAGTTCCAGAAGAATTCGCCGGTGCGGATGAAGACTTCGGCCAGTTCCTGGGGCGGTTTTTCGGTGAAGGTCTTCACCTGCAAGGGGCGGTCCAGTTCCCAGGCGTTCTTGCCTTCCTTGACCTGGATGTAACCGAAGTTCACGTCCGGGTTCTTGGGGACGATGCCGAGGGTCATGAGGACGTCGTGACCGGCGACGAATTCGAACATTTCTTCGACGGTCTTCTTGAAGAGTTCCTCGTCCCGGATCACCAGGTCACAAGGGGTCTGGACGACGAGGGCGTCGGGGTCGCGGGTGAGGATGGTGTAGGTTGCATATGCCGTGCAGGGCGCTGTTTTCCGGGCGTGCGGCTCCAGGAGAAGATTCTTTTCCGGGAGCTCCGGGAGCAGGATGCGCGCCGTGGCGGCGTATTTTTCAAGGGTGACCACCAGTATGTTCTCCTGGGGCATGAACCGCGCGAAGCGGTCGTAGGTCATCCTCAGATAGGCGGCGGGCGAAGAGCCTCCGGCCATAATGACGCAATAGCGGTGTGTATCCATAAAGGGTATGTGGTTACTTATACATCGGGATCCAGGCCTGCGGAAAAAACTTCACCTGCGTCTCGTCACCCGCGAAGGTCACGGAGATCACGTCGAAGAATACTTCCCGGTCGGAACCGGATTGGTTCAAATATTTCAGGGCCGCGGCGCTGATGCGGGCTTGCTTCCGCGCATCGACCTTTTCCTCTGGCGCGGCATCGGCGTCGAGCCGCGTCTTTACTTCAACAAAATGCAAGCCATCCGACGCCTCGGAAATGATATCCACTTCCAGATGGCTTCCCCTCCAGTTCCGCGCCAGGATCCGGTGGCCCCGGGATTCCAGGTACGCGCTCGCTTTCTCCTCGCCCAACTGCCCGAAGGCGCGCTTCCCCCTGGTCTGCATCGGCCTATCCGAATTTTACGACGGTGACTCCGGAA
>JAFVGH010000100.1 GCA_017475045.1 Fibrobacter sp.
TGATGTGAAGTTATTGTGTGAGACACTTCATATCGAAATTCCAAATGAGTATAGATAACTGCAAATAACAGTTTGTAGGGGAGTTCTGATACTCCCCTATAAAAATGGCTATTTATCAACTGTTTGTTGTGACATAGCCTTATAAAAATTTCCGAACCGTAAAACCCATAATTCTAGCCGTAATTTTGCTATTGTGAATAGGTGTTTTTTTATCTAATTTATAATTAAGAAAGGTAGCCCAAAAGGAAACGCTCCATGAAAAAACACGCTAGAATTTACACTCTTGTCTTAACGCTTGCGCTTGCCCTGCTTTCCTTGGTGGGCTGTGCCGAGCGCAACAGGACCGACCAGAACGCCGATGCGGATTTCTCGAAAAAAGGCGATGTGCTGGTCGTGTATTTCACCTGGTCTGGGCACTTGCGGAGCATGGCGCACTGGATTGCCGACGAAGTCGGAGCCGATTACGCCCGCATCTTGCGCAAGGAAGAATACCCTGTTAGCTACAACGAAACTGTCGATGTCGCCAAAAAGGAAAAGGACGGAAATATTTATCCCGAGATAAACCTCTCCCTGAGCGACGAAGAAATGAAACGTTACAAGACGGTGTTTGTCGGCTTTCCGGTTTGGTGGTACGACGTGCCGATGCCCGTGATGACTTTCCTGAAGCAGACAAACCTGCAAGGCAAAAACGTCTATGCGTTTTTCTCTCACGAGGGTTCGTCCGACGGTGCTGGGAGCCTCCCTACCCTCGAAAAGCTGATGCAGGCGAAGGGTGCTGCATTCGACAAGAATACCGCCCTTTCTGTGCGCGGAAGCAAGGTCAAGGATTCCGAAGCCGTTGTCCGCGATTGGGTGAAGGCGCTCTCGAAATAATAAACGAGGTCAAATCTTGATTTTTCGTCTGGACAAAATAGCGCTTCGTTGGATGGTGGTTTTGGCTTTTGCCTGTGCCACGGGTTCCGCTGCTGTCGAAGCAGATTCCGTAACAACCTCGGTGACTGTCGATAGCGCTCAAAAACTTTCCCCGTTCGACCATCTGGGCCATAACATGTTGCTGAGTGCGTTCGGCTGGCCGCTCGGGTTCCACATGCTCGGCGGAGCGCTTACGTACAAGTTCTCGATGGAAAACAACGACCTGATGGTGGCCCGTTTTGCGGCCCGCCAGGACCAGCTTGTTTACGGCATCGCGTTCACTCCCGGCATGATGATGGGGACGTTCTTCCCGATACTCGTCCCCGGTTACATGTACTTTATCAGCGATAACCGAGCGCTGAACAACACCGGTGCCGTCGCCGTGCAGGCTACCGCCGTGGCGTTCCTCTACAACAACATCCTCAAGGCGATTTCGGCTCGCGAGCACCCTGACGCGGAACTCAACAGCGGCGAGCGTTCCCGCGATTTCAAGTGGGGATTTTTTAGGCGCGGAGTCTTTTACGGCTGGCCCTCGGGACATTCCATGACCAACGCGGCCATGGCCATGAGCATCGCAAGCTTCAACCGTGACAAGCCCCTCGTCGTGGCGGGCTGCGCCCTGTATGCGGGCTATATCGCGACAAGCATGGTGCTCGGCGCAAAAGGCGAAGCCCACTGGTTCTCCGACGCCGTCGCAGGAACCCTGATGGGAGCCTCCATCGGCTGGTACATCGGCAGCGTGTTCTATAAGGAAAAGGTCGGCGAAAAGCAGACCCCGCCCAAGGTCACCATCGCCCCGCTATTCTTTGACGACACCAAAGGCGCCGTGCTCAGCGTGAGAATATAAGCCAAACGCCTGGTACACAACTTTGTGTAACGATGAAAGAGAAAAAATGCATAAACCTCTTGACAATCGTGTTCTGGTAATTTATATTTAGTGTACAAGTGCGTAGAAAGTTGTGTGGCTCTGTCGGGCTATTCCGTACGCCCGACCTCGGCTAGCAAAAAATCCTCAATCCATTTCTTTTAGGTACTTGCTTTCCTAAAACTGATGTGATACAATGATTTAATCCAGAAAAGGAGTAAAAAATATGCGGCAAGGTATTCTTAAATAAAACTATAATCAAATAGTGGGAACAAAGGATTATGATAGCTCCTTTTGTAGGGGCTTAGTTTTTTGTACCCAATTTAAGAA
>JAFVGH010000101.1 GCA_017475045.1 Fibrobacter sp.
CCTCTCCCAAAGGGATACATGATGATATAAAGGCCATCACAATAAGAAGGAGAAAAAGTTTGTGGCTATTCATATTTTGAAGATTCAATAATTACAGGCAAATATCTAAAACTTACTATAAAATCTGGAAGAAGGAAAATCTTGCATTACTTGTACAAATACCGATTTATCGGTGTGAAGATAGACACATTTCTCCGCATCTCCAAAGATCTGGTGCGACAACGGTGCGACAAAATTGCACAAAAAAGGGCTCTCAAGTATTTGGGGGCCTTTTTTGTGAGGGGAGGACGAGATTCCGTCGGGCTGGGGAAAAAGATTTTTATCGGAATAATTTGGTTTATATCATAAACTTGTTTATATTTGCACCGTGCCCCGGACACAATTGGCTGAAAACGTGCTTTCTGCAGGAGGACGGGCTAGGCCGAAGTAGATTAGATTACATTAAAAAAGTAACAACGATGGAAGAAAATAACGGATTGACCCCCGAGCGCAGCTTGGAGATCATCAAGGAGCAGATAGAGCGCAGCCGCAAGTCGGTATCGAAAGATGTCGGCAAGTCGCTTATTATCGCAAGTCTTTGCATTTTCGGCGTAGCCATTGTGGCCAGCGTTTGTCTTATCGCCTTTCGCAAGTCCTTTGATTTGCTTTACCTTTTGGTCCCGGTGTTAATAATCGGGACATATCGTTATGTCAATAGGAACAACCCCAAGGTGCCTGCCAATCCCTTAGCTTCAATGGTAGATAAGACCTGGCTGACCTTCGGCATTTTTGCTATTTCCATTTACTTGCTGTCCGTTCTTTTCAACAAAATGCAGCTCCACAGCGCTCTGGCGACGGATAATATGCAAGTGTATTTCCAGAATAGAATCAACCCTGTTCAAATCATCCTTCTGATGATGGGGATGTCTGTTACAGTGAACGGCTTTATTCTCAAGAATCGATGGATGGTGTGGTGCGGTATCATTGGCGGCATCGGAGGATTCTTCTGGGAGTCTTTCTGCTTGACAGAGACGTTAATGGCAAATCACGGTATTGCCGGATTCATTACTTCCTGTCTTGTGATGGTCGCATACATTTTTATCAGCCTGACGCTCCCGGGCAGGATGCTCTTAAAACAGAATAAGTAACCGATGCCGTTCCAACCATTAGATCCACTGCTGCACGCCGAGCTGCGACTGGCCGTGATGTCGCTGCTTATCAGTGTCGAAGAAGCCGAGTTCCCCTACATCAAGGAGCAGACGGGGGCTACGGCGGGCAACTTGAGCGTGCAGATCGACAAACTGTCGACAGCGGGCTACATCGAGGTGGAAAAGACTTTCAAGGGTAAGAAGCCCTGCACCCTCTGCCGCATCACGCCCAAAGGGCGGAAGGCCTTCGAGGAGTATGTTGAGGCCCTGAAGAGCTACTTCAAATGAGCGGGAAGCCGGTGCGTGAGGCTGCGATTCCGTCGGGCCGGGGGAGAACAAACTCTTCCGGCCCTTTTGATTATTGTGGACGAATGATTAACTTTAGTCTTGGAAGTCGTTGGGCTCCAGAGTTTATACACAATAGCTAAGGCCATGAAGAAAGTTGTTTTACTTGTTTTGATGCTGTCTGCGTTTTGTCTGCCGTCGAAGGGGCAGATGTTCATTATATATGAAGACGGTGAGATTGTGAATAACACCGGAGGAGGCATGGGTTACCTCGCAGGAATCGCAGATACGATGTTCGATTTTAGAGTCACCTATGGCCGATATCCGAAAAATAAAAAAGAACTTCTTGATTATGATTTGAGCATGGTCAAGAATGATTCGGGCGTTCTCGATTATTCCAATTATTATTCCATTTACGGGTTACGTGCTCAGGAAATGATGATGGTAACCAAGCAGATAAAAAACTGGAGGAATAAGTATACTGTTTCCGGCGACACAGGTACATTCTATGTTGCAAAAGATAAATGTACAATTCAATGTATCGGCGGAGCTGCCGAAATGCAGATTTATGATAATGGCGGTTTTCGGGGTTGGACTCGTTCGCGCTTTTATGACAAGAACGGGAAGTGTTTATGGTCCCTTTGTTCAGACTCGCCAATGATGCCCGTGGATGTCAATAGGCCGTTTCATTATGTCGTTACGATGAATCCTCCTGAAAAGAATGCCTCAGATGGCTTGTGGTTTTCGACGTTTCTTGTTCCGATTACGGTGACCAGAAGCGGGGAGATTAGTTTTAATAAGGACATGTCGCCCCTGGTAGGCGCCCGGCTGTATTACCAGGAATATGGAAAGCCGTTTTCTTCAGAGAATACAATTGGCGCAATAACCCTGAAAGAAGCCATCGACCCGGCCCGTTTGGATGCAATAAAGGCTTATATGAAGGTTTATTTCGATGAGCACGAAGAGGTCGAAAGGGCAGAACTTTGGGAAATGCTGATGTTCAATAATCCGCCGGTTGCGAAGGAGGAACAATAATATGAAAAAGATCGTTTTACTTGTTTTGATGCTGTCGGCATTCTGCCTGCCTTCCAAGGGGCAGAATCAGATAGAGGATATGGTTGTTGATTGCTTACAAACATACATAGATCATCATTCTTCTTTTTTAGACTCATCAGAGATTTACATTTGCAAAGACGGCTTGCCCTTGGATTTTTCGTATGACCGCCTGCCGGATGCAGTATTCTATTCGGTCAATAACATTAGATCCTCCCCTAACTCATTGAAGAAGAAACTTAAGAAGGGCGTCTGGACATATTTTGTCAAGTTTGATTTCGTTGACAATCAATTTAAAGTCACAGTTTTATATAGGGAGGTCACTCTTGGAAAGAAGGTGACGGCAATCCGGATTAGTTCTTGGGCCTATTTCTTTTACGAGTATTCCGCCGAGAATAACAGATGGGAACTCAGAAAAACGGAATACGGTGGAGTCTAAATATCTCTTTCAGTATGAAAAAGGGTATTATTCTCGTAGCCTTGGGCTTGTCATTCTTAGTTTCGTGTAAAGTGCAGAGTCCGACATTGGCTCCGTTCGTTTCGGTTTATAAAAGAGATTGGTCGGGGGAGGTTTTGCCGGTATATATCATTCTACGGCATCACCCTGTCGATGTGTTCGAGTATTATATTCCGGCCATGGGCGAGAGCGTTTTGGGGCAATGGCATACCAACGGGGACACGCTGTTTGTTCAATACGATTATGACTTCTATTGCAGCAAAGAGAAAACGAAGGTGCAAGAGATTACAGACCAGGACACATTGACGACGGCGGCCCTTCCTCGTAAGTTATTGATGAAGAAGGATCGTCTGATTGATGCGACGGATTACAGCCAGGTCATTCCTGGTTATCATGATAGTAACCCCGATGTCTTCGAGCGTGTAAAATAGGTTTTAAGTTTACCTGCTATGTATGATGAAAAGAGTTATTATATCATTCTTCTTCCTTCTCGGACTCTCCGGGTGCGGTTCATTTAGGAACGCGCCTTGGGTCGCGTATTTTTTTCAAACCAACGAAATGGTTGAAAGCTTGTGTCCGGGGAAGGACCACGGCTACAGTATTTATGAATACACGTCACCGTTTGTCGGTCTCGCCGATAATGAAGAGCATCTTCCGGCTCACTATCAGATTCTCCTCCCTCCTCAAACGGACATAATGAAAATGTATGAGAGGGGCGACAATCGTTGCTTTGTTTACTCCAAGTCCAGGGGGATTGCCATCATTCAGGAAACATATAGTTGGAGAAAAGAGTACGAGAACGGATTAAACGAGATCTCTATGGATGAAGCGGAGGCATTGCTGGCAAAAGTCGTGGACATCACGAAATTCAAGATTAAAGATAACAGGCATCACTATTTGTACGTCGACAATGAGATCCGGATCGTAATGTTCAATCTGTCCGAGAACGATTATCACGACTTTGTTGAGTTCCCCTTGGGAAACCTCAAAATCAGGCGACGCGGAGAGATAAGAATTAGATAAATATGCCGATGCAAAGCGCAGAACAGACACACAGGAGAGACAGGATCATCGGCCTGATCGTCATGTGCATTGACATCCTGATTCTATCCCGTCAGGCCTATTTGTTATATGCCTATAATTTCACGGACCGCCTGTTTTTATTCATGTACCCCTACTGGGTATTATTGACGAACGCCGCTCTTCTTTGCGCGGGAATTGTTCTGTCAATCAGGTTGTTGAGGGACAGGATAAAGCTGAAACCATTCCTGCTATTGACGGTCCTGACATGGATCATTGTCGCTCTGCTGTTGATGCCACGATGAATCTAAGAGATCATTTCGCCAAATAGCCGCACCGGAGGGCCCCTTCTGTGCGCTACGGGGAGGGTCGATGTGCGCGACACCCGGAAATCGGGGCTTGGCGCACGTGGAGGGGCGATTAGGGTGCCTGTAGGGGGTGTCGATGTGCGGCTGTTTGGCGGGAGGGGGGGAGGAGGACGAGAGTCTCACGGCGGCGAAAAGAAAAAGGGCATAGGCCCTTTCTCCATAGCGTTACTTCACAATCTCATATTCATCGACACCGGGGA
The DNA here is from genome assembly GCA_017475045.1 of Fibrobacter sp. Taxonomy (GTDB): domain Bacteria; phylum Fibrobacterota; class Fibrobacteria; order Fibrobacterales; family Fibrobacteraceae; genus Fibrobacter. The sequence continues at coordinate 4,511 of JAFVGH010000101.1, forward strand.
TTAGTGCAATTCCGGTTTCTTCGTGGTGATACAAAAGCCTTCTCATCAAAAACGCGTCATATATTCATACCGAAAGCATGGTCCAACATCATACAAGCATGTTGTGAGCATGTAACAACCTAATAAAACCTCGTCGAGCACAGGGTAACGGGTCAATAAACGATTGAGTGTACAGTGTTCGGGAATATTGAGTATCCGGAATCCTTGCATCTTCGTGATTCTATTACATCTCGACTTACTGAAAAACCGACAAGGTCATCTTGGATTCTTCAGGGAGATTGACGACCTTTGAGAAGCCGGATCATCCCTTTCCCCGCTGGACGAGGTTGTGATGCTCGGCTTTATATCGGATTTGACTGCTTTTATATCCTCTTATACGGCAGTTCACCACCCTTCAAAGCAGCATAAAAGATACGTTATAAAAGGCTGAAACTGCGACAAAACTGCGACTGATGCAAAAAGAAAAAGCACTCACGTTTCCGTAAGTGCTTGATTTAGAGTAGTCTGGATGACTGGACTTGAACCAGCGACCTCCTGGTCCCTAACCAGGTGCGCTACCAACTGCGCTACATCCAGAGGTCCTTTTTTCAAAGGGATTGCAAATATCGGTATTCTATTCGGAAAAAACAAGAGGAAGAGCACTTATTTTTCCGAAGGAGGTGTCGTCAGGGTTTCTTGGCGGGCTTTAAGGGCCGATTTGAGGGCGGAGGAGGCGCGCATGCGGCGGATGGGGCCGTTGACGACGGCGAAGGTGTTCATGTCTTCCTTCAGGGCGTCCGGAGAAAAACTCGGATAAAGGCGTGCGAGTTCGGTGGCGAAGAGGGTGAGGCGTTCGCCGACTTCGAGGGGGTAGTCGTCGCCGAAGAAGCGTTCGGACCAGCGGAAAAAGGCGAGGCGGGCGCGGACTTCCTTTTCAACCAGGGCGGGGTCCGTGGTGGGGGCGGGGGCGTTGAAGCCGACGCGCTCCCAGCGGACGGTGCGGACGCCGGTATTCTTCGCGGCGGTCAGGATGAGGGCCAGGCCCATGCCGGCGGCTTCGGAATCGGTCTCCAGGGCATCCCGGAGGGTCTTCGCGCGGAATACGAAGGAGGAGAGCGGTGCTTCGTCCTTATCGACAAAAACGCGCGTGAAAATGCGGTCGGGACGGGTTTTCAGGCGCCATTTCCGGTGCGGGTCCTTGAGGTTCCAGCGGAAGACGTCGTAGCCGGCGTGCTTGTCGATACACTTTTTCATCCGTTGGACGCTGGTGGCGTTCAGGTCCACGCCGGGGGTCAGGAAGCAGACCCACTCCGCCTGGGGGGCGGCGTCCAGGCAGCATTTCCAGAGGGGCTGACCGGCCGGGTCGACGGTCTCGACCGTCACCGGGAACTGATGATCAAAGTCCGGGATGAGGCTCCGGACGGCTTCGGAGCCGGCCAGGTCCACGAGAACGGCCCGGAAAGCGCGATCCTTCTGGAAGGACAGCATCGACAGGGTCCGGTGGAGGGAGTCCACGTCACGGGCGGGAATGAGGAAGACGATCTCAGCCATAAGAGAAAGGATTGGTCTTTTGCAAAGATAGCGAAAATGCGTTAAATTTGTAAGTTAAATTTAACGCGCTTCCCCATGCACGACTTTTTCAAGATGATGCGGCAGTACGCCTCCCCGTACAAGGGTTACCTCGCCGGGGCGGTGGTGCTGAACATGCTGTCCGCCATCTTCAACATCTTCTCCTTCGCCGTGATCGTCCCGCTGCTGAACATTTTGTTCAAGGTGGACGCGGCGGAATACGCTTTCATCCCCTGGGGAACGGAAGGGATGAAGTTCAAGGATATCCTCGTCAATAACGCCTACTGGTTCGTTTCCGATTTCTCCGCGGCGCACGGCGCCGTCACGGCCCTCCTGCTGCTGTGCGGGATCATGATTCTCTTCACGGCCCTCAAGACTTCCTGCTATTTCGGGTCGGCCGCCGTGATGATTCCCATCCGCACCGGCATCGTCAAGGACATCCGGAACCGCATTTACAACAAGATCCTCGCCCTCCCCATCGGCTTTTTCTCCCAGGAGCGCAAGGGCGACATCATCGCCCGCATGAGCGGCGACGTGAACGAGGTGGAGAACTCCATCACCTCCTCCATCGAGATGCTCATCAAGGACCCGATCCTGATTCTGTTCTACTTCGGCATCCTCATCTTCCTGAGTCCGGAGATGATGCTGGTGATGCTTACCTTCGTCCCGGCCTTCGTCTGGATCATGGGCGTGATCGGCAAGCAGTTGAAGCGGCAGTCCCTGGAGGCGCAGACGCTCTGGAGCGACACGATGGCCCAGGTGGAGGAAACCCTGGGCGGCCTGCGGATCGTCAAGGCCTTCAACGCCGAGAAGAAGATGTCCGCCCGCTTCGAGGACGTCACCGACCGGATGCGCCGCAAGGTGAACCGGGTGAACACCCGGCAGGCGTCGGCCCACCCGGTGAGCGAGTTCCTGGGCACGGTGATGATCATGGCGGTCCTGGCCTTCGGCGGCTACCTGATCATCCGGGGCAAGGGCTTGTTCGGCGGCAGCTTCATGGACGCATCCCAGTTCATCTTCTTCATGATCATCCTCTACTCCGTCATCGAACCCATCAAGGAACTCTCCCGCGCCACTTACGGCATCCCGAAGGGTCTCGCGTCGATGGAGCGCATCAACCGGATCCTGGAAGCGGAGAATCCCATTACCGAATGCGAGAACCCGCAGGAAATCAGCGAGTTCCAAGACAAGATATCCTTCGAGAACGTCTCCTTCTCCTATGAGAGCGGCCGCGAAGTGCTGAAGGGCGTGAACCTCTCCATCCCCCGCGGCAAGATGGTGGCCATCGTGGGCGAATCCGGCGCCGGAAAGTCCACCCTCGTGGACCTCATCCCCCGCTTCTACGACGCCACGGACGGCCGGATCACCATCGACGGGAAGGATGTCAAGAGCCTGAGGATCAAGGACCTCCGCGCCCTGATGGGCAATGTCAACCAGGACCCGATCCTGTTCAACGACACCATCTACAACAACATCGCCTTCGGCGTGGAAGGCGCGACGGAGGAAGAGGTCATCGCCGCGGCGAAGATCGCCAATGCCCATGACTTCATCATGGAGAAGCCCGAGGGATACCGGACCAACATCGGCGACCGCGGTTCCAAACTCTCCGGCGGCCAGCGCCAGCGGCTAAATATTCTAAGACAGCGGCAAGATAGACTGGGGCTCCAGC
>JAFVGH010000011.1 GCA_017475045.1 Fibrobacter sp.
CACAAGAAAAACGATATAATGAATAATTACACTCACTCCGTAATTCTTAAATCGCTGATATAAAGATGTTTACAAGAAATCTAATTTAGGTTTTCTCAAAATCGACAATATTTTGCTTCGAGAAGCTTATTTTCCCCGAACATCGCCGTATTTCGGGATTGCTGAAATATCTCTCAAAATCGGCCTCTGAAACAGTTCTGAGGACTTTTTTGAAGTTTTTCATTCAATTTCCAGAGTTCGTAAGAGTTTGGAAATAATTGAACCGTATATGAACCAAAGATTTGTAACTATTTGATTATCAATTAGTCTTATTGACTGCATCAACATTTCATCGGGGTAGATTAGGTATTACTGAATCGAAATCAGTTTTTCCCAAACCACTGGACCATCAAGACCGAGGGTGTTCTTGCCGGGGCTGTCCACTTATTGACCTCCATTCTCCGATTCCGTAATATTGTCCCAAATAACCGCATTTTTCATAAGTGTCGGGTAAATGATTCTGGCGAACTTTGCATCAGAAAAAAGATCGCCACGATGAGAACCTTTATTTTCAAGTCATTATTGCTGTCCAGCCTGCTCTTTGCCGGGCTGTCTGCCAATGCCCAGGGGCCCTTCCCGATGTTCAACAACCGGACGCACAGCGTCGAGGCGCAGCCGTTTGCCAACCTTTCCCAGCGGATCTGGGACCTGATGGCCGACAAAAATGCCGATGCGTTGAAGGAGATCTTCCACCCCAATGCCATGTTCGTCCATATGGGCGGGTACTGGGACTGTGCCCAGGAACTCGCCACCATCGGCGGTGGCTTTATCCATTACAAACACGCGGAAGTCTATGGCGTGGATGTCAAGCAGATCAATGCCGACAACTGGGCCGTGTACAGCACCATCAAGCTGGATGCGGCGCTGGGCGGAGGTGACAACATCGTCACGACGCCTTTTTTCGTGACCCAGACCTTTACCCGGGAAGACGGGAAATGGTGGCTCACCGCCATGGTCTTTACCACCCGCACTTCCGGCCCCGGGATTGAACCCGGCCAGAATATGAACCACTAATCTTTTACGAAATGGACAGAAGAGAAGCCCTGAAACTGATGGGAGCGTCCCTGGCCGCCGTCGCCATGGCAGGCATCGCTCCCCGTACCCATGCCGCCATCCTGAAGGACCGCGCCAAGAACAAGAAGCGCCTGGTCTTCTATTTCACCGCCACCGGCAATTCCCTGTTCGTCGCCCGCCAGTTCTCCGACAGCCCGATCAGCATTCCGCAGGAACTTAAAAAGAAAGACTTGACTTATGAGGCCGATGAAATCGGTATCGTCTGCCCGGACTATGCCGGCGCCATTCCCAAGATCGTCCGCGAGTTCGTGCAGAAGGCCTCCTTCAAGGCACCGTACATGTTCTCCGTCATCACTTTCGGCAACGCCTGCGTGAACGTGGCCGAATATTGGGATGAATTCTGCCAGGGCCAGGGCGTCAAGATGAACTATGTCCGCCCCATCCTGATGGTGGACAACTATCTGCCCGTCTTTGACATGAACCAGCAGATGGCCATCGACAAGCACACGGACGAGAATCTGGCCACCATCCTCGAAGAGGTGGGTGTGCACAAGGACTTCATCGCTCCTGCCGAGATGGGTTTCTTCAACAAGGACATGCTCAAGGGGATGCAGGATCAGCATTTCTCGATGACGGCCGACCGTCTCCTCCAGCTGCGGGAAGACCGCTGCGTCCAGTGCATGACCTGCGCCAACGTCTGCCCCCACAAGAACTTCTCCCTCGCGGACAAGGGCGTATCCTTCGCCGGCGATTGCGAGTACTGCCTCGCTTGCGTACACGCCTGCCCGCAGAAGGCCCTCACGCTCCGCTCGGCCCGCGAAGGCTGGCCCGGCGAGCGCAATCCCGAAGCCCGGTACCGCCATCCCAAGGTGACCCTGGCCGATATCGTCCGGTCCAACAGGCAGTAGGGTTTGTTTGAAACGAAAAACGGACGGTGCTTTCTTGGCATCGTCCGTTTTTGATGTCCGCGGGTCTCAGTTTACCCGTAAGTCTCGATCAAGTATTTTACGAACTGCGGGTCCTGGAAGTTGATCAGTCCCTCGTCGTGCTCGTTGAGCGTGGCAATCAGTTGCATCTCG
>JAFVGH010000102.1 GCA_017475045.1 Fibrobacter sp.
AAGCACTGCTTGAACACCCACCACACAGATTCCATGAAGTTCTTGTCCATGGTCTTGTAGCCCTTGTCGAAGTCCACCCAGCGGCCCATGCGGCGCACAGTCTTCTTCCATTCGCTGGTGTACTTGAGCACCTTGCCGCGGCAAGTTTCGTTGAACTTGTCGACGCCGAGCTTCTGGATTTCGGCAACGCCAGCGAGACCGAGTTCGTTCTGCACGAGAGATTCAATCGGAAGACCGTGGCAGTCCCAACCGAAACCACGCGGAACCTTCTTGCCCTTCATGGTCCAGTAACGCGGAACGATGTCCTTGATGGTACCGGCAAGCAAGTGACCGTAGTGCGGAAGGCCCGTTGCAAACGGAGGGCCATCATAGAAAGTGTACGGTTCAGTTTCTGGACGGCTGTCAAGCGACTTCTTGAAACTTTCGTCCTTGTCCCACAATCCGAGCACGCGCTCTTCTATTTGTGGAAACGTTTCTTCTTTCTTTACTTCACGAAACATGGGTTACCTCAAACCCCGCGGCACAGTGCTGCGGGCACTAAATTTTCGGGTTCAAATTTAGAAAATTCCATTCATATTTCCAATTTCCTATCTTTCATCCCATGGCCCGGAAGCGTAAAAAGCATACCCCGATGAACCGCTCGCAGATGATGCAGGCGGTGCATTCCGAGGATACGCGGCCAGAGTTGTTTGTACGGCGCTCTCTTTTCCAAGCCGGGTTCCGCTACAGGCTGCACAAGCGTGATTTGCCAGGTTCTCCCGATTTATTCATTTTGAAGTACAACGTGGTGGTTTTTGTGAACGGGTGCTTTTGGCACCAGCATGGCTGCAAGTTCACCAGCCGTCCGAAATCCAATAGCAGCTTTTGGAATGACAAGTTTACGAACAACGTAGTACGCGATGTCAAGACGGGCTGGAAGCTTTCCCTGCTGGGTTACCGCGTGGCGACCGTCTGGGAATGCTCCATCAAGGGTGAATTTGAGCGGACCATCGAACGGCTCGTTTCCTTCATCAAGAGCGACGAAGAAAGCATCGAAATCTAGCCAGAAAAGCGACCAATTATTCCAACTTGGAATATCATTTTTTGTAAAAATAATCCTATTGTCGAGCATTTCTGGCCCAAAGCGGGTATATTAGAAAAGATAGTTCAATTCAAGGGAGGTTTGATGTCCAACGCAAATCCGCAAATGAAACACATAGTGCTCATAACCTTGTCCGCCGCCATTGGCGGGTTTCTGTTCGGGTTCGACTCGTCCGTCATCAACGGGGCAAATGGGGCGTTAAAGGCACACTTTAATGCGACGGACTATGAACTGGCCTGGTCTGTTTCCCTGGCCCTTATTGGGGCTGCTATCGGTGCGTTTTTTGCCGGGCGGGTTGCCGACGCCTTCGGTCGCGTGCGTTGTATGCTTTTTGCTTCAGACCTGTTCCTGTTGAGCGCTATCGGGTCGGGCATTCCCTTTGGCATCCCGGATTTTATCATGTGGCGTATCATCGGGGGGCTCGGCATTGGAATGGCAAGCATTATCGCACCGATCTACATTGCAGAAACTGCGCCAGCCCACTTGCGTGGACGCTTGGGCTCATTGCAGCAGTTCGCTATCGTGATAGGAATTTTTGTAGCGCTCCTTTCGAATTACCTCATCGTTCGCATTGCGGGTTCGGCCAACAACCCGATGTTCGGTCACATCAAGGCGTGGCAGGTGATGTTCTGGGTCGAAATTATCCCGTCTGTAATCTACGGCTATGCCGCCTGGAAGCTACCTGAATCGCCCCGTTACCTGATTCACAAAGGACTCCTGGACGAAGCCAAGAAAGTCATTGCCAAAATTAATCCCGAAGGGGTTGACGAAGAAGTTGAAAAGATTCAAGGCTCCTTCAGCAATAAAAAGCCCGCCAAGTTTACCGACCTGTTGGAAGTCATTAACAAGAAGGAGCGGATTACTCCGGTTTTGTGGGCAGGTTTGGGTCTTGCTATTTTGCAGCAACTGGTTGGCATCAATGTCATTTTCTACTACGGCACCATGCTTTGGCAGAGTGTGGGCTTTGGTGAAAGCGATGCGTTCCTCACCAGCGTGATTTCTAGCGCCATAAACTTGGTAATGACCGTTGCCGCCATTTTGCTTGTAGATAAGCTAGGCCGTAAACCTCTTCTGCTTATCGGAAGCATTGGCATGGCGGTGACCTTGAGTACCCTTACGGTCTGCTTCATGGGTAGCGGTGGCGCAGCCCTGTCCGATTCGGCCGCATTTGTGGCCTTGATCGCGGCAAACCTCTACATCGCTTTCTTTGCGGCGACCTGGGGCCCTGTGATGTGGGTGATGCTGGGCGAAATGTTCAACAATCGTATCCGCACCATCGCCATCGCCATATGCGGGCTGGCCCAGTGGTTTGCAAACTTCGTGGTCACCTGGACATTCCCTGTGCTCACGGGCGAAGACGGCTTCGGGGTAGGCCCCACTTACGGCATCTATTCCTTCTTTGCCATATTCAGCATCTTCTTCGTGGCAAAGTTTATCAAGGAAACCAAGGGTAAGCAGCTAGAAGAAATGTAATTGCAGACCAATTAATGCAAGTGCATGATTACGGGCCGGTTTTTACCGGCCTCGGTCTTGTGGATGGTGAGCTTGCCGGTACTGTCGTAGCTGAACTGCTCGCCTACGCGTTCCCCGTTCACAAAGGAGAGGCTGTCACGCAGCACCCCGCTTTTGTACCAGTTCCGCAGAATCCCGTTCCGCTTGCCGTCTTTCCAGAAGGCCTCGTTTGCAAGCCTGCCGCCCAGGCTGTCGGGATAGAAGCTTCGGCTTACCGCAATCTCGCCGTTCTCCCAGATTTCTTCGTAGCGCAGGTCGTGACCCTTCTTGTAGTACCACAGGGTAGCTCCCTTGACAGCCGTTCCCAAGATAGCGCTACTGTCCAGCGTACCGCCGGGGACTCCCGCAACAAAAGATGTCTCTGCGCAGATCATCCCATAGTTGTCTTCGCATTGGCCATAGCCGATTCCCGTGCCGTTCACGAACTCGCTTTCTATTACAAAATGCTTGTGACCGTCGTCCAGCCGCCAGATAGAATCCCGGGCGCCCATCTTCCAGCGTTCCCGTCTGTAGGGCAGCAAACCGTCTTCGGAGGGGAGGTAAAATTCACGAGCCCCGTTCAGAACGCCGTTCGTGTACCCTTCTAAAACAAGCCAGGAATTCTTTTCATCTGCGGCATAGGTGACTTGCTGACCGTCAAGTACTCCGTATCGGCATCCCGTGAAATGCCTTCTTTTACCGTTTTCGTAATACTCTACGATAGTCCCTATGCTATCGCCCCCGTGGCAGCTGTTTTCCTCTTGGAGCTTTCCGCTCTTAGACCACTTTTTCCACACGCCTATGGTGTCGCCGTTTTCGCTGTAGTGTTCCTCGAATGCCTTGTTGCCGTTGTAGTGCCAGCCTTCCCAGTCTCCTACGGGGTGGTCGTCCTTGTAGTAGCGTACCGCCTCCACCTTCTTGTCGCCATAGAAACTGGTCCACTTTCCGGTCCTAAGCCCCTTCTTGTACTGGCCTACCATGACCACGTTTCCAAGCCCGGTCCAGCGCTTGATTTCGCCGTGGGGCACGTTGTCTTTGTAGGGGATTTCGAATTCCTTGATGCCGTTGTTGTACCATTCGTTCCGCTTCAGGATTTCGCCATCGGGGTACACCCATACCGAGGTCTTCTTGACCCCGTTGGCGTGCCTTTCTATCACCTGTTCCTCGGCTCTTTCGACGGTGCAGCCGCAAAAGAAACCGAAAAGGCAAAAAAAAGTGGCAAAATGGAGTGGCTTCATAGCTTTTAAGGTAGAAAAAAGGTAATTTCTTTTCGTGGACGAAACGAAAAACAAGACCATCAAGGAAACTTTCCGCTCCAAGCTGAAAACGCCTTGGGTGTGGATTGTAGTGGCCCTCACTGTGGGGCTTACCGTGCTTTTCTCGTTGTCCCAGAAGCCTCAGATGATCATGTACTCCCAGTACATCAAGTCCCTGTCGGATTTTCAGCTGCTAGATGCTCGGCTTTCCAAGGACATGGAACGTGCCCGCAGCGGTTACGGACTAGATACCATGAAAATCCTGTCCGAGACCATGACCCTTCGGGAGATGGCGGTCTCCTTTGCCCGTCAGATGGATGAGTTGCAGGGGTTCGGTTTCAAGGCCCCCAGTTCCGCTTCGGTGTCCCGTTTCGAGCGGGAAGTCTTGGGCAAGGTCTCGGCGGCCAGGCGTTACCTGTCCATCCGGACCCAATGGCTGAAATCCTGGCAGCAGCTTTCCTATGCGGTGAACGGTCTGCCCGACAACCAGGAATACGTGGTCCGCGAGCTTCTGGATTCGGCCCGTGCCGGGTTCCCGGTACGGATTCCTGAGGGGCTGGGCTTGCCGGATACCCTTTACTACCAGCTGGACATGCTGCTCAACATGAACTTAGACCTTTCGGTGGCTTGGGCCCGTTTCGATAGCGACGTGGCCATGCTGAACAGCGAGGAACTGATACAATTTTTCCAGATGGAGCGGCTAAACGAAATCGCCCTGAATGCAAAGATTCCCCTGGTCTTTTACTTCTTGACCTTGGTGCTTCTTTTATCTACATTTTTCTTCATGTTCCGCTCAAAACAGTAATTCTCGATGCCCCGATTCCGTTCTCGACGTTCTATCTATTTCAACTTTGCATTACTCCTGCTGCTGGCGGTCGTATGGTGCGTTTCTTACGCGGGCCCCGTCTTGCAGAGTTTCTTCAAGGAAGAACACCTCTTTTATGGCCGGGTTTCCTATGCTGCCATTCCCAGCGTATTTGGTGGCTCCAACGTTCCCTTTCTGGACAAGACCTTTTTCAAGATAAATGGCGACGATAGTGCCACCTTTGTGCTGTACGCTTCTGAAGAAATGCTGAGTTCCATGTCGGACTGGTTCAGCTTTGCCGCGGTGAACGTCGACGAGGTCCCGCTAGAAATCAGCGCTGTTCGGCTTTCCGGCAACCGCTATATCGTCAAGTCCCTGGCTTCGACCTATGGCGAACTGGATTGGGATACCCTGGTGGAGTACCAGCTGTTCTATTCCCTGGTCGTTCTTGGAATTATCGGCGTGTGTTTCATCGGGTTCCTGATATTCTTTATCCTCGCGATTAGAAACCGCTCATGAAATTTCTCGGGATAGTCCTTCTGGCCTCTGTTTTTGTCTTTGGGTTAGACAGGAGTGCCTCTCTTAATGTTCCTGTAGGCAAGGGAATGTCCAATAGCCCGGTGGGAATCTGGTGGCCAGCCGTAAAGGGAAATTCACCCAAGGCTCAATCCGAAGCAACCGTCATCGTCTGGTTCCATGGTGGCATGAAAAGCGCCAATTGCGAGAAGGGATTGGTAGCGGGCAGGGCCATGAGCGAGCTTGTTCCCGAAGCCGTAGTCGTCAGTGCATCGGCCTGCCAGGAAAACCACTGGGCCACTCCCCAGATGGTAGAGGCGGTAGATGCGGCTTTGGATTCCCTGTCGACACGCCTGGGTCGCCCGGTTAAGGAAGTTTCCCTGGTAGGTGTATCAGATGGATTTTTCGGAGTGATGTTCTATACGCTTTATGGAAAACGACAAAATGTGAAAAACCGCCTGATGATCAGTTCCTATGGCCCGTTTCTGGGGGCTGCCCTAGAGGTCTCGTCTGCCATGAAGGGAAAGTCTGGACGATGGAGGTTTTTGCAGGGTGGTTCCGACAGGCTCTACCCTTCGGGGGAGACCCTGCCCTGGATTCAGGACTTTTGCAGGAATGTGAGGTCGGACTGCGACTTGAAGTATGACCCGGCAGGGGAACACGACTGGAGTTATTGGGAAAAACGCTACCCGCAATGGATTCGTGAAGCGATTTTTACGAAAACCCCTTGACAAAATCCCCTTTTTTTTCAAAATTTGGTGCACCACGCGGATGTGGTGGAACTGGTAGACACGCTAGATTCAGGTTCTAGTGCCTGCGAGGGCATGAAGGTTCAAGTCCTTTCATCCGCACTGAAGACCCGCTGACATATGTCAGCGGGTTTTTCTTTTGGCTTCTTCTAATTCAAAGCAATTTTTAGAGGTGGCCTTTACTATATATCTTCCGCATGAATGAGCTGTTAGATGAAATTCCCGAAACGGAACTGCCAGGCGAACGTGTGGTTCTCCGTCCGTTGCACGAGCCGGATGCTGCGGTGCTTTATCGCCTGATCGATTCCTCCCGGGAGCATCTGGGGCGGTTCCTGCCCTGGCCCCCCGATTGCCGTTCCGAAGAGGAAGTGGTATCCCGCTTGGAAACCTGGGAAATGCAGGCCCAGATGGGAAACGGCGCCTGCTGGGGCGTTTTCGAGAGAACTTCGGCAGGTCTTGAATTGGCGGGCTGCATCTTTATCGGCTGGATCCATCTGGAGCACCGCTCGGCCACTGTCAGCTACTGGCTCGGACAGGCCTACACGGGCCGCGGCCTCGCGACAGAGTCCCTGGGCATCTTAAGCCGGTTCTGCTTCGAAACCCTGGGTCTGAACCGCCTGGAAATAACGGCTGCGGTCCAAAATCACGCCAGTATCGGGGTCGCCCGCCGCTGTGGGTTCCAAGAAGAGGGGGTCTGCCGTGAATTTGAGTGCCTGAATGGCAAGTTCCAAGACCACCTCCGGCTGTCGAGGCTTGCCGGGGACGTGGTTACTTAGGTAAACGATAATTAACCATCGGATAGTGCTTTTGACCCCCTAGACTTCTATTTTTGTAGCATGGAAAATGGAGAAATTGAAAAATTAACTGAGCCCGATGTGCTGCAATACACGAATTTTCGCGTGTATCTTCGGGACTATTACGAATACAAGAAGAAGACCCAGCCGGCCTTCAGTTTGCGTTTTTTTGCCGAAAAAGCGGGTCTTTCCAGCCATGCCCACCTGAAACTGACCATTGACGGCAAGCGAAACATCACCAAGAGTACCGTTACCAAGCTTATCCATGGCCTTGGGCTTATAAAGCAGCGGGCCGCCTATTTCGAGAACCTGGTGTTCTTTAACCAGGCCACAGACGACGAAGAAAAGAAGGTCTATTATGAGCAGTTGGTCAAGGCTAGCCCCCATTCCAAGCTCCACAAGATGGACCAGGCCCAGCTCCGCATTTTTAGGGAATGGCACCACTCCGTCATTCTGGAGATGGTCTCCCTGAAGGGGTTCAGGCCCATTCCCGATTGGGTTTCCAAGCGGCTCGATGGCAAGGTCACCCCCGCCCAGGTGCAGGAATCCTTTAATTTGCTTCTGGAACTGGGACTTGTGGTCAAGACCGCCAACGGATTCCGCCAGCGGGACCCCATGATTACCACCGACGACGAGGTCCAGGACCTGATGGTAAAATTGTACCACCAGCAAATGTTGGACATGTCCAAGGATAAGTTGTCCGAGCTGGCGAGCCAGGATAGGGACTTTTCGGCCCTCACTTTTAGCATAAAACGTAAAGATTTCCCTAATTTGAAAAAGCAGATCCAACTAATGCGCAAAGAACTACTAGATTTCTCTGCTAGTGCTGGAGAGGGAGATGACGTTGTTCAAGTAAACATCCAGCTGTTCCCCCTAACTCGAGGAATGTGATGCGCTTTGCGGGGTTTAAATTTGGGTCTTTGTTTGCTGTGGCTTGTGCGGTCATGGCCTTTGTGGCGTGTTCTAATGACGATGACAAATCTGTGGCGGGCATCGAAATTGGCAATCCGTCTCTTGCTTTTACGGCGGATTTCTCTGTGGATTACTCTCAGGTTACGACCAATTCTCTCTCCAAGACTGCCGCTGCCAAGGATGAACCGCTGTTGCTGGACTCCTTCGCCCTGGATTTCTTTGAGGTCCGTTCCTACTCCAGCTACTATGTGGCTGTGAATATTGATATGTCGAAGGGTCTTCGGCTGTGGCCCGGCGAGGATCTTGCGGATTCCTCCTTGAGGGTGTCCTTTACCGATGCTGACTTAGTGGAAGAACCCTTCAAGAACATAGACCTGGAAGACGAAGGGTACTTGAAGGAGATGGGTGTTTCGTTCAGACCCGTCAAGGAAATGCCTAAGGTTTACGGCAAACTTCTGCTTAACGGCAAGTACGTGCCTGTGCAGTATTCTTTGTCTTGGCTGGAGCAGTTTGAACTCCGTTACCACTATTCCCAGATAGAAAAGGTGTCGGATAGCATTGCCAACCTGTCCGTGGTGTTCTATCCTCGCTATTTTGTGGATGGGGTGGACTTCTCTAATGTGGAAATGGCCGATGACGGTGTCATCTATTTGGATGCAACTCACAATGCCGAAATTTGGACGGCCTTGAACAAGCAGTTCATTTCTAGCTTCAGGCCTCTTCGCTATGGTTATGCCAATACGGATGGTGGTATTGAAGAAGCCTACGTCCTGGATATCTGGGAAGGAATCATCGGGGCGATGAGCGACAATACTATCAAGAACGGTGATTTTTCCAGGGGCTTCTACAGCTGGATCGTTTTTGACCAGTTCGGTGGAGAGTCCAAGGCTTCTGTGGAAGAGGAAAGCAACGGTGGTCGTTACGCTAAGATTCAGGTGACTGAAGGTGGCAAGTATTCTTACAGCGTCCAGCTTATTCAGGAAAACGTGGCCTTACTTGCCGGCAAGAAGTACAAGTGCGTGTTTACCATCTGGTCCGATGTTGAAGGTCAGATTACGGCACGAATTGGGGCTTACGATGATTATGAAACCATCGGGTTCCAGAAGCATGTAAAAATTGGGACTTCGGGTAAATCGGTGGAGATTGAATTTGTCCCGAATGAAAGCACGCCTTTTGCTAGGTTTGAACTGAATTTGGGTAGTAGGGTCAGGACCTTCTACATCAAGGATGTGAAAATTTTCCGCTTGCAGCAATAAGGCTTCCATCTTTCGTCATGGCGGCTTAAGGCCGCCATCTATTTTTTAATTCAGAAATGTAAAATTTTAAGATTCTGAATTTTTTCAGGCATGTTTTCCGAGAAAAAAGCGTCTATACCAGTAGACGCTTTTTTTTGCGAGGAAATATGTTTGAAAACTGGTCCAGTGTCGTTTTTGGAATGGAATGCCTTGGCTGTGGTTTGGTGTCGGAAAAGCTAGATCCGTGGCTGTGCCCTGATTGTCAGAGAATGTTGAGGAATCTTTCCAAAGAAACGAAATGTCCCTCGGAAGAGGTCGTCTGTCTATACCCTATGGAAAGTTTGACACGACGATTGATACACCTGCTGAAATACCGTGCTATCCCGGGAATGGCAACCTACTTGGTGGAGCATTCTCATATTATGGGAGGCGGGAGTGGAAACTTGTTTCCGGATTACGCCAGGCCTTTATACTTTGTGCCGGTTCCCTTACACAGGGCGAGGTTTCGTGAGCGGGGGTACAACCAGGCCGAGATGATTGCCCGGGCCTTGGCATCACACACGGGCGGTCGAGTTTGCCGGTGGCTGCGACGTTCGGTGTTTCGGGTGTCTCAGACGAAACTCACCCAAGATGAACGCCAAAGGAACGTAGCCGGAGCCTTTGAGCCTCGGTTGCCGTTGAAACTTCCTGCTTGTGGGACTGTAATTGTCGTGGATGATGTGTATACGACGGGTGCAACAACGGGAGCTTGCGTAGACGCACTTGGGGTAGATTTCCCCTTAGATGTGAAGGTGTGTACCTTGCTTTATGATGCGCCCTTTAGCGCCACCATGGACTATGTGGCCGACTGCCAAGCTTTTAGAAATTACATTTCTAATCAATAACTTTAATATATCGTTTCAATGAAAATTATTCATTTGACTTTATGAATTTTAGGAGGTATATTGGTAACGTAAACAAGAAAGAACTAAAACAAAGGAGTTCATCGTGAAAACGACAATCTTTGCTACTGCTATTATTGCTGCCGCTACCGCTTTTGCCGCCGACAACGCTCAGACCACGACCACCGCTACCGCGCCGAAAGCGGATAAAGGCTGGACGCACTTTGTGGGTGCGGGAGTCACGGTGCCTGTTTCTAAGTACAACATTGATGACACGGATTATTCCATGGTAAGTGGTGGTGTAAATCTCAACTACATGGGGGTTGGCAAGAGTGGCTTTGCCGTGAAAGCCTCATGGAGTGCCGGTGCGGGCTTTACGGATGATGTCAAGTTCGATGTCGACGACGACAATACGGCTGGCACTTATACGGCTGCCGAAATTGGCGTCGGTTATGCCTTCGTGAATACGCCGGACTGGACGGTGGCAACCCTTGCCATGGTCGGCGTCGAGGCCACCGTGTTCACCAAGGACGAGGGCAAGTACCAGCATCCGGAACTGGGCAAGGTAGACTGGACCAGGTCAGTGACGGTAGGGGCCCTTACTCTGGGCGGAGACGTGGTGGTCCGCAAGGCCCTGGGCAAGCATGCCGGAGTGTTCGCTAGTGTTGGCGGGCGCTGGGTGCCTGTGGCCGCGTCCATTAATACCAACGAGTACGAGAACGACGATGTTAGCCGTACCGACAACATCAAGTCCTCGGAAAGCGATGGCGGGTTTACGGTGGTACCGACCGTGGGTGCCATGTGGAGCTTCTAGGGGGGGGGCTGACTTTGAACAAATGAAAAAACGCCCTCATGGGGCGTTTTTTTACGGAGGAAGAGGGACTCGAACCCCCAAGCCTGACGGCGGCGGTTTTCAAGACCGCTGACTTACCAATTAGCCTATTCCTCCAAAGGGCGGGTAAAGAATAAAAAACTGCAGCGATGCTGTCAATAGTTTTTCTATCTTTGAGCCCATGAAGGGAGAAAGCGGAGGCGATACCTTAGAATCGAGAAGAATCCTGGATCTGTTGTTCTCGTATATGCCCAAAATTGCGGCAGAACGGAAGATGGATAACCTGCTGATTCTTATGGCCGACTTGGGCCGTTCTATGGTGTCGGCGGACCGTTGTTCCCTTTGGCTTATTGATAAAGATGCCGATGAACTCTGGACCAAAGTGGCCCATGGGGTTGATGAGCTGCGGATACCCTTGAACGCTGGTTTTGTCGGCTATTCTGTGCGGACTGGAGAGCCTCTGCTGATAGAGGACGCCTACCAAGACCCCAGGTTTGACCGTCGGAGCGACGATAAAACCCATTATCGCACCACATCGGTACTGACAGTTCCTCTTCTAGATACGGAAGGGACGGTCATGGGTGCTTTCCAGGCTATCAACAAGCAGGGGAAATCCCAGGTTTTTTCCCGTCAGGACCTAGAACGCCTTATCCTTACGGCAGTCTATTCTGCAAAGACTGTAGAGTCTGCCCGCCTGATAGCCGAGCAGGAGGCCACCCAGCGCGAAATAATCCACATTCTGGGTGAGGCTTCTGAGTATCGTAGCCAGGAGACGGGGGACCACATCCAGCGGGTGGCCGAGATTTCTTACATTCTGGCCAAATGCTACGGTCTTTCCGAAGAGGAAGCGGAGCGGATAAGGCTTGCCACGCCTATGCACGATTTGGGCAAAATCGGCATTCCTGATTCGGTGCTGAACAAACCGGGCAGGCTTTCGGAGGTGGAGTATGGCGTGATGAAGTCCCATTCCATCATCGGTGAAGAAATGCTCCGGACCTCTAAAAGAGAGCTTTTGCAGTTTGCGTCCTCCATTGCCGGTTCCCACCACGAGCGTTGGGATGGCAAGGGCTACCCTAGGGGGCTTAAGGGGGAAATGATACCCCTGGCGGGCCGAATCTGCGCTGTGGCCGATGTCCTAGATGCCCTTTCCAGCCCCCGCTGCTACAAGGAGCCTTGGCCCGAGGATCAGATTCGGGCGGAATTTATGAGGCAGCGGGGGACTCAGTTCCAGCCGGAACTGGTAGATCTGTTGCTTGCCCATTGGGACGAAGTGTACGGTCCTTACCGAAATTAATTTTTACAAAAAAGTGCTTTTTTGAGTAAAAAAGAAAAACCTCGGTCTTTGACCGAGGCTTTTCGTGGTTCCGATTGGAATTGAACCAACGACACGCTGATTTTCAGTCCACTGCTCTACCAACTGAGCTACAGAACCAAATTGTAGCCCAAAAATAGATGATAGTGTGAGATTTGTCAAGGGTAAATAGAATATTACTAGCATTTTTCGGAAAAAACATATAAATTTGGGAAGAGAGAAGAGGACGTGTAATGCATATTTTGGGTCGTATTTTCAAGTTATACCTTGCTTCTTTTTGCATTGTATGCTTTTTTGCCTGTTCCGACGATGGCTCCAATACAACGGTGGAGGAAGCAGGCACAGAAAATAACTCTACGGTCAATTCCGGTTCCTCAATTGCCCCAGGCGATAGTGCCGGTTATACCCGTGTAATCACCGAAAACGGTGACACCATCTACGTGAAGGACACTGTGACTGTGTATCCGGATACCACCCTGCGTTGGATTGGTAATTCCGCTGTGCTTGTTACAGAAATTGCATCTCTCAACCTAGATTGGTTGGACTTGGATGGCGATGATCCGTCTTGGGTTGAAGTCTATAACTCCGGTACGGTTTCTGCAAACCTGAAGGGTTGGGCTTTGGTAGAAAATCTGAAGGAACCCAGGAAGTGGATAATTGGTGATGAAGTGATCGCCGCCAAGTCGTTCCGCACCATATTCTGCGACAAGAAGAACATCCCGTCTGTGGCGGGGGTTGGCGATGGCAAGGATGCTGATGGTAAGGTGCTGCGTAGCCGCCCCCATACCAACTGGAAGATGGACAAGAAGGGCGGGACCATTTATCTGGTAGATCCGAGTAACGGAATTCGCGACTCTGTTGCTTATCCGCAGCTGGCGGCTGGTGTTAGCTGGGGTATTGTGGATGGTGGCAGCTGGAAATACTTTGCTAAGCCGACTCCGGAAAGGCCCAATACGGAATCTACAGCTTATGACGGAATGGCGCCTACTGTAGATTTTAGCTCTGTCAAGGCCGGCTTTTATGATGGCCCGGAAGTGACGATCAACCCGCCAAGCGTAGAATCGGGTGCGACGATTCGCTGTACCACCGACGGTTCTGTGCCTACGGCCTCATCGGAGGAATTCAATTCTCCCAAGACGTTCAGCAAGAATACGCCGTTCCGTTGCTCTGTTTTCAAGAATGGTACTCTTACCAAGGAAGTTGTTACCAAGACGATCTTTGTCGGTGAAACTGTACGGATGCCTGTGGTGGCTGTTACTGCTGAACCGGAATTTTTGACCAACTACTACAAGCAGGGCTATGCGGGCCAGAGTCCAAACCACAATTTGCCGTTCTATCAAGACAAGGAGTTCCCAGTACATATAGAGTACTTTGAAAAGGGGAGTAGTACTACTAATGGTCCGGCGTTTGGCGTGAATGCGGGTCTATCCTTTATGGGTAATTGGAGCCGCATGGAAGACAAGAAATCTGTGGCGATTGTGATGCGCGAAGAATACCAAGATGGCAAGATCAAGTATCCGCTGTTTGAAACCCGCAAAGAAACCGCTAGCGAGTTTAGGGGCTTTAACCTGCGCAATAACGGAAACCGTTACGTGAGCGATTACTTGGAAGACGCCATGGCCGGGGCCCTGCTGGAGGGTACCAATGTAGATTACCAGCGTAGTCGCCAAGTGGTGGTGTTCTACAATGGTAAATACTATGGCATTCATGATATGCGTGAACGCTTCAACAAACATTACGTAGAGACAAACTATGGTATTGATGCTAATTCGGTAGAAGTCATTAAGCACCTAGGTCATGAGATAACCAGCAATACGAATTCCACAAAGAATTGGACAGACTTGTTGGATCTTGTAAATAAGAACGATGCTGTTTCAGATGCCGATTATGCCACTGTGAAAACCATGATGGATGTGGGTAGTTTTGCTGAATATATTGCATTTGAAATCTATATGCATAACGGCGACTGGCCGGACAACAATGTCCGTGCATGGCGTAGTCCCGATCACCCCTATAAGTTCATGGCCTATGATTTGGATCATGGTATGGACTGGACATGGAGGGTGGATGGCTTCTGGTACGATGCCGTAGATGGAACGAACATGTTCGATTGGATTGCCCAGGGCGGAAACAAGCATGTTAATGACAATCGCAGTTTTGCCAGCATATTTAACCACTTGATCAAGAATGCAAACTTTAAACGCCTGTTTATCAACCATTCAGCGATCTTGTTCCAGAACTACGTGAACTCGGCTCGTGTCTCGGCTACTTTGGATGCTATGGCGGCGACGCTGAATAGCGATGAAACGGAAAGGGATTTGGATGAAATGAGCCGAAGGGGTTATGAAAATGCCTGTCATAAAGGCTTCGACATCCCGGGCTCCTGCATGAAAACCTGGGCAGAGGATCGTGATGGTGCCGTGATTGATGATTACAAGAAGAAATTTGGCCTGGGTGGCATGATAACCGTCAAGATCGACGTTTCTGGCAAGGGCTCGGTTCTCGTAGACGGAATGAAGCCTCCTAGTACGCCTTATTCAGGAAAGTTCTTCTCTGGAAATCAGATGGAGCTGTCCGCTGTAGCGGCATCGGGCGCCACATTTACAGGGTGGAACGATGGTGTCAAGGACAATCCCCGTATTGTTTCGCCTACGGATGGTGCTACCTATACGGCTACATTTAAATAAAAGTATTTCTACATTTGCCACGTGATTAGTCCCGTCCGCAAGATGTTTGACGGCATAGCTTGCCGTTACGACTTTTTGAACCACTTCTTGAGCTGTGGCCAGGATATCTTGTGGCGCCGTTATTGTTGCCGCCAACTGAAAAGATTGGGTGCTGGAAGGCGCCTGCTTGACCTTTGTGGGGGTACGGGCGATTTTGCGGTAACCTACGAAAAGCTGTGCGTAAATCCCGATATGGCCGTGCTTGGAGATTTCTCCTTCGGCATGTTGAAAGGCTCTGCCGGCAAGAAGACGGTGGCGACGCCTGTGCAACTAGACGCCATGCGTATCCCGTTTGCAGAAGCCTCCTTTGATGTAGTGCTGAACGGCTTTGGAATGCGGAATGTTCCCGATGCCCGGGGCGCCCTGCAAGAGTCTTTTCGGGTGTTGTCCCCGGGTGGCTACTTGTGCGTCTTGGAATTTTTTGCACCGAGAAATCCGTTTAACCGGTTCTTTTACGGATGCCTTGCTCCTGTGTTTATTCCCCTGCTAGGAGCGTTCTTTAGTGGCAAGAAAGAGGCTTATGAATATTTGGTGAATTCGATTAAGCGATTCCTGCCGGTAAGGGATTTTTGCCAAATGGCAGAAACGTGTGGATTCCTGGTGGTGAAGGTAAAGAGTTTCAATGGTGGAATCTCTTATGGGGTTTTCCTGAGAAAACCTTTGGAGGGCTCCCGTGGCTAGGTATATTCTCGGTGTGACTGGGGCTAGCGGGGCTATTTATGCGACCCGTACGGCAATGCATCTGAAACGATTTGGACACGATGTATCGCTTATCGTGACAAAGCCTGGTCGTGATGTGGTGGAATTCGAAGGGCAAGGCCAGCTTTTTGATTATGCTGAAAAGGTTTTCAACATAGATGATTTCTTTGCGGAATGCGCCAGTGGCAGCTCCGATTACGCGGGTATGGCCGTAGTGCCCTGCTCCATGGGAACTCTTGGCCGTATTGCCGCAGGGACTTCGGATAACTTGCTGGTGCGCAGCGCAGATGTCTGTCTCAAGGAACGCAGGCCTTTGGTGATTCTTCCCCGTGAGATGCCCTATAGCCTAATCCATATTGAGAATATGGAGCGCGTCACTCGTGCAGGTGCTGTTGTAATTCCCGCTTCGCCGCAGTTCTACAGCAAACCCTCCACCATAGAAGAACTGGTGGATACGGTGGTGGCAAAGGTGCTGAAACATCTGAATGCCCTTGGAAATGAAAAAAACATTGTTCCAAGTTGGAATAATTTTTTGGTAAAATAGGACAGTTTGTTGCCCTAAAAGTCCATATTTTTGCCAAAACAGTCTTTTCCTGTTTTTTTTTGTTATTTTCAGAGAGAGATGTTTTTCAGCAAGAAGGAGTGGATTGTTATGGATGCAAAAATCCGTAGAGTGAGTGTGTTGCTGGCAATGGCGTTTACATCGGTGGTGGCATTTGCTGCGCCAAAACCGCTCACCGTTTGGATTATGCCAAATGGTGCTTCTCCGCAGGAAACCCTAGAAAATAGACTGGAACTTTTTACCAAGAAAACGGGTATCCCGACCAAGGTGCAGGTTCTCGATTGGAACGAAGCTTGGAATAGGATTTCACTTGCCTTGTCGGGCCAACAACCGGCTCCTGATGTTCTGCAGTTGGGTACCACCTGGATTCCCTATTTCGCCTCTCGCAAAGAGATCCAACCGCTGAATTCAGAGCTGAGCCGAATCCAGCCCGAAAGGTTTGTTCCGGTCAGCTGGAATACAACGCATATTGATGAAGATTCCGTTATCTACTCTGTGCCTTGGTTTATCGATATCCGCCCGGTGCTTGCAAATAAGAGGGTCCTTGCAAAAAACGGAATTAGCGCAGAATCCGTCAAGAATTATGAGGGTTTTGTAGCGGCTGTCCGCAAAGTGAATGCGGCAAACGAGGTCCTTGACGACGGAGCCCATGTTCGTGGCTATGCGTTCCCCGGTAAGAGTGACTGGAATATTCCCCATAATTTTGCTCCATGGATTTGGAGTAATGGTGGATCATTCATTGCCAAGGATAGTTCTGGTAAATGGCATGCGAACATTCTCACCAAGGAAACTCTTCGAGGTGTCGCTAGCTACCTCCGCTTTGTTCTAGATTCCCTTGTTGCGCCGGAGGCGCTGCAGTCCAATACTGCGCAGATTGCCCAACAGTTCAATAATGGTGAACTGGCTTTTATCGTGAATACTTCTGAAATTGTGATGCAGACCCGCATTCATGGAAGTCAAGGCGGACTTTCTAATGCGCGCATTGGAAGTGACAGCGTGATGGTCTTGCCGATTCCCAGGGGAAAGGCAGGTAGTGTCAGTTTTATCGGAGGGTCCAACCTTGCTATACCTGTAAATAACCATCGTAAAGAAGCGAAGGACCTTTTGCTTTTCTTGATTGAAGATGAGAACCTGGATGCTTATACAAAACAGATAGGTCTGCTTCCGCCCTCGAAGAAGGTGCTTCAGACTTGGTCCGAAGACGAAAATTACCGCGTCTTGGTGAAAGCCCTGGAAACGGGCAAGACCTACGTAGCCATTCCGGAATGGGGTGACCTAGAGCAGCTGTTTGTGTCCATGTTTAGCACTATCTGGGAACAGGTGGAGATTCCGGCGCTTTATTCGGAAGATAAGCTTTATGAGGTTTTTAAGCAGTTTACCATCGAAATTAACAAGAAACTGAATTATCCGACCACGGACTTGATGACGGCGGCGGAATTCAAGGCTGCCTGGCGAAAAATGGACGTGGAAGACAATAGCCAGGGGCAACCTGCGGTCGCCAAGGATAGCGCCGACCAGTCTTCTACCGGGGATTCCAGCAAGCTTCCCCTGGCCGTAGCCGTAATTATCGTCATTGCTGCACTTTTAGTTGTTCTGCGAAAGCGAAAAAAATAGTATCTTATAAAATATGGCTATTGAGGTACTGTCCGGCTTTTCACGAAGCATCGTTTTTAAGCTGCTTGTTGTGTTGATTGTCTCCATGACCCTGGTGGTTGCTGGAGGCATTCTCATATTTTCGTCCAAGCAGACGGACCTTATATTGGAGTGGAGCTTCAATAACAATAAGTCATCGCTCAACCAGATTTCCAATATGGCGTCTGGAGAGATGAAACAGTTTGGTGACCGTCTTTCATTGCTTGCCAAGACCTCTGAAATCCAGAGCATGGATCCGACGATTGCTGCCAGTTACCTCAAGAGCTTTAATATTTCATCGCTGTTTATTTCTGGCGAAACGGTGACTTTGTACGATAGAGATAATCGTTTCCTGTGCGATAATTCGATATTTGGGTTACCGTCTGAATCTCCTTACCCGATTGATTTTTCACGCATTACACCTCATCGCCCTTATGTGACTCCGTGGTTCAAGGAAGACGAGGATTCTCCGCCCATGCGGCTTTTCGGAATCAACATTTCGAATCGGGCTGCAGGCGATGGCTATTTGACTGCGACGTTTTCGCTTCGCCGTCTATGGACGAGTTTTCCGAACCATAAAATTGGAAAGGACGGCTTCCTATTGGCTGTCAATGGTCAGGGGGAAATTCTTTATCATCCGGATTTGAAGCGCTGGTTGACGGGCTCTCACAAGATATCGGAATTGGGCTTGACGGACATTGACCCTCGCAACTATACGGTCACAGGTGTACAGTTCCTGAAGTTGAATGATGGTCGGTCCTACCAGGTCAATTATGGCTACGATTCTAATTACGATTTCGGTATATTCTCTTTCCAGCCGAAAAGTGAGATTGACAAACTGGTTGAGTCTTCGAAGATGTCTAGCATAGCCACATTGCTGGTGTCGATTTTGATTATTTTGATTGTGGCCGTATGGATGTTCTTTGTCTTGGGCATTCCCCTGAATCGAATCATTAAGCACATTAACCAGATTACCAAGGGAGATCTTGACGTTCAGGAAATAGATGTCGGCCGTCGCAAGGATGAATTAGGACAGCTTGGGGTCGCTTTTAATTCCATGCACGGCACCATTAAGCGGCAGATTAAAGAGCTGAATGCCCATAGGGAATTGCTGGAACAGGAAGTCCAGGAACGCACACGTGATCTGGAAAAAGCTTACCAGAAGCTGGAGGCCATCTCTAAGACCGATGAACTGACGGGGCTCCCCAATCGTCGCGATATGAACGCAACGATTGCCAACGAGGTGGAGCGCGCCCGCCGGACTCAAAAGCCGTTCTGCTTTATCTTTATGGACATAGACCATTTCAAGAACATCAATGACACCTACGGGCATGCCTGCGGTGACCTTGTCTTGAAGTCTGTGGCGCAGACCATTAGGGGACTTTTGAGAAAGTACGATGTCTTTGCACGTTATGGCGGTGAAGAGTTCCTGGCCCTTCTACCTGAGACGGATTTGCCCGGTGCGACTGTTGTGGCAGAGCGTTTCCGCCAAAAGATCGAGGCTATGTCTGTTCAGTTTGCGGACATTACGATCAAGGTGACCATTACGCTTGGTGTATCGAAATTCGACAGCCGTCTTGGAGCGGAACGCAGTATCCAGCTTGCGGACAAGGCCTTGTATCAGGGTAAGGAAGGCGGTCGTAACCAGGTAATCGTGTGGCAGCCGGAGTGGGTGACCGAAGCCGATTATGAAGCGGCAGAAACGGACTGCCATGCTTAAGAAGATTCTGGAATTTGGTCATTTAGTACGTTTCAGTCATTCGCTTTTCGCGATGCCCTTTGCCATAGGCTCTATGTGGGTGGCGGCGAGGGGTTTCCGCGGCATGGATGCCGTGGAGGCGGTCAGGATTATTGCGTTGGTCGTGGGCTGCATGGTGACCGCCCGCAACAGCGCCATGAGCTTCAACCGCATTGCCGACGCCGATATCGACGCGAAGAACCCCCGCACGGCCGGTCGCCATCTGCCGGCAGGCCGCTTAAGCAAGGCGTCGGTCATTGCGTTCCTGGTGCTGAACGGGATTCTGTTCGTGACTTTTGCGGCGCTGCTGCAACCCCTCGCCGGCATGTTGGCCCTGCCCGTGTGGCTGTTGCTGCTTTCGTACTCTTACTGGAAACGTTTCAGTTGGCTCTGTCATTGGTTCTTGGGTTTTGCTATCGGTATGAGTCCCTTGGGAGCTTGGATTGCCATACGTGGGGAGTTTGCGTTGTTCCCGATTTTTCTGCTGGTGATTCTCATGCTCTGGATGGGCGGCTTCGATATCATCTATGCCACTCAGGACGAAGAGATTGACCGTGCCATGGGACTGCATTCCGTGCCTGCACGTTTTGGCCGCAAACGGGCCTTGCAAATCGCTTTCTGGAGCCATGTGGCCATGCTAGCCCTTTGTGTAGCCTTTGGCGTGTTCTGGAATATGGGTGTGCCTTGGTGGGTGGTGACAGGGCTCATGACTATTGCGGTTCTCTATATTCATTTGTTCCGAAAGTCCGATGACCTGGATGCCATGAACAGGGATTTTTTCTTGGCCAATGTGGCCATTAGCGTGTTGGTGATGGCTGGACTTATCGTGTGGATTTGCATGGGAGGTAACGTCGATGCCCTTTATTAAGAAAACCGACGGAAAGTTTACGGTTGAAGATAAGGTCAAGATGTTCCAACAGATGGGTTCCGTAGGAGCGGTTCTTGCCCTTGCCTTTATCATTGTAATTGAAACGGGCGTAGCCGGTGAATACGCCTCTTTAGCGGAGACAGGGCTTACTGCCATGATTGTGGTGCTGGCGGTTTCCCTTGGTGGTAGCCTGTACTTTAAGCGAAAGTTGTAGCTATATCTCTAAATCGGCGGAATAAACTACTTCGGTAGTTCCGTCGTCGCATTCAAATAAGAGACTGCCGTCGTCGCGCATATCGGCGATGCGGCCTTTTTTCTTTTGTACGCCGGCACCACTGTCGCGGTTCTGGTCGGTACAACGGTTGTTTGCAACGATGGTACCCCGTGTACCGATAAACTGGTCCATACGCTTCCAGGCACTGACCCAGGGGCGTATCCCGAAGGCCCGGAATTGTCCGACCGCACGCTCAAGGTTCGCGATAAGCACTAGCAAAAGTTTTTCGCGGTTGATCTTTTGTCCGCAAATGTCCTTGAGTGTCGTGACGGCGCGTCCGATGGTGGCGTAGTCAGCCGGGTCGCTGTTGATGTTGATGCCTACGCCCATACTGAGGTTGGGCCTAAGCGAACCGTCACTGCTCTTTGTGTAAACCACTTCCGCTAAAATTCCGCAGAACTTGTGCTTGCCGCAGAGGATGTCGTTGGGCCACTTGACGGAAACTTTTCCGATGGTTTTGTTGCCGAGGTTAACCGCGTTGGATTCGTCTTGCAGGCTCTTGAAAGTTTCTGCAAAGGTAAGGGCCGCTACCTGCGTGATTTGCGGTGCCGACGAGAGGGGAATCCCGTCTAGCGGAATCAGGATGTTGAAATAGAGGTTGAGGCTGGCGGGGGAGTCCCAGGTACGTTCGTGCCGGCCGCGTCCTGCAGTCTGCCGGTCTGCCACAATCAGGGTGCCAGGTGGAATTTCTCCGGCTGCGGCTTTTGCCTTCATTAGGGAGTGGGTGCTTTCAAGGGTTTCAAAAAGCAGGGCGGGAGCGTTACTGAAACCTGTGAGTTGCCAGTCTGTAAATTTGCGTTCAGGGGTAAACATTTCCCCGACTACTCCTCGTCTTCTTGCTTTTCCTGAAGTTCCTTCAGGGCCTCTTCGGGGAAGATGGCGAAGAATTCCCGCTTGCGGTCTTCAAATAGTTGCAGAATGCGTTCCTGCTCAAACTGCTCGCGGTCGATGTTCTGCATAAAAAAATCGTCTCGGGCGAAGTCCCGGGTGGTCATCAACTTCTTGATGTCTTCGGACAGGTCCACCATGTCCCACAGGATATAGTAGGAGCCTACGTCCAGGCTTCCGAAAATGTCCACGTTGAGCAAGACGGTGTTGGCTTTGCTGGAATCTACCAGCTGGATGTTGGATTCCCGTTTTTCGGGCCGGAAAATCTGCACGTCGCTGACGGGCTTGGACAAGTCCTGGGCCCAGAGGGTCGATGCCAGGCAGAGCACGACAAAAGTATGTGGAATTCTAAACCCCATACCTACAATATAAAATGTATTATGCAAAAAATTGGACGAAATCAGCCAAAAAACGACGAATGACGGAAATTTGTGCTTTCCGTCATCGCATTTTCGGTAATCCTTAAATCATCCGCAAGATTTCTTGGGTGGTCTGCTCGGCGAAACTGTTGTCTTGCACAAAGCGACGCACTTCGGTGGGATTGATCCTTGCGTATTCGGAGAGTGCCTTGCCGATGCCGTTACGGATGTAGTATTCGTCATCCTTGGCGCAGGTGAGGCAGAACTGCCGAAGCAGGGGCCAGTCGGTGCGGTCCTTGTATTGGATCTGGAATATGATGGCGCTACGGCGCACCCAAATGTTCGGGTCCCGAATCCAGGAGGCAATCTTTGCATGGAGTGCCGGCAGGCGGAGTGCCAGGTCCCCTAGAACGCAGGCGGCAATAGTGTCTACCGTGTCTTTCCAGGCACGGGTCTTGATCAGTTTCTTCAAAAAGCTAAGGTGCTGTCCTCCCAGCATTCCTTTATGCCTGAACAGGTAGTCACAGGCTGCATATTGGATTTCCCGATAGGGCTGGGCCCACATGTCCTCGATCCGGTTAACCAGCTCCACGTCGTTCTTGGGAGGGTTCTTGTCGAATATGGGATATGTCACTTCCCGACGGGGAACCAGTTTCACTCCGAGGAAGTCGAATTGCTCACGGGCTTTTTTGGACATCTCGTGAGATTCTTCTTCGTTGGCGATGGAACGTAGTGCCAGAAGGATTTCTTGAGTGAATCGTAACATTTGACCTCAAAAATAGTCCTAAAAAAATTTTTTTTCTAGGCCTTGACAAGCATTTTTTTCAATTTTTTTTGCGCTTTTTTGAAAAAATTTGCGAAAAAAGTACAAAAACACCCTTGACAGCGGGTGAAAACGGCAAATCTTGCATAGAGACAAAAAAAAGACCCCCTTGCGGAGGTCTCGAGAGGCAACGATCAGACTCGAACTGATGAATAAGGCTTTTGCAGAGCCGCCCCTTACCAACTTGGGTACGTCGCCAATGTGAGGCCTAATATAGGTAATGAAGCCCCGATTTCCAAGGGCAAAGGGCTAAAAAAACTAATTTTTAGCCCATGTTTGGCGTTTTGAAGGCTAAATTGGCTTCTTTGATGGTGTCCCTCTGGCTAAGGAGTCTCAGGGTCCGTCTAGAAGTCCCGGAGGGTTATGAGCCCGGTGTCATTGGAATTTGGCATCGGGACTTGTTGGCCTGTTGTGCCGCCTTCAAGGGTATGGGGGTTCACGCCTTTATTTCGGAATCACGGGATGGAGAGTTCTTTAGTGCCACGGCCTGCCGTTTGGGGTATAGGGTTACCCGGGGTTCCGATACCCACGGGTCGCATTGTGTTCGTCGTCTGCTAGAAACTTTGAATGCGGGCCAATTTGCGGCTATGGCCCTGGATGGTCCTCGAGGACCAGCCGGCATTGTCAAGCCTGGATCTCTTTGGCTGTCAAAGAAATCGGGACGGCCCTTATGGGAAATCCAGGTCCGCTATGGTCGGCATGTTACCTTGCGTACCTGGGACAAGTTCGTAGTCCCTCTTCCCTTGTCAACAATTGTCGTGAAAATTAAGTATTTTTGTCAAAAATAGAAGGATTCTTATCGTGATTGCTTTACCTCCAAAATTCGTGGCGTTTGACCTGGAAACAACAGGCCTTGACAACAAGAAAGACGAAATCATTGAAATCGGTGCCGTGAAATTTACGGTAGAAACCAAGAACGGCAAGGTGGTGCCCAAGCTGCTTTCCGAATTCGAGACTTTCGTAAAGCCCAATATGCTGATTCCCGCCGAAGCTTCTAACGTGAACCACATCTACGACAAGGATGTGGAGAACGCACCTGCTGTAGGGGAGTGCCTCAAGAATTTTACGGCTTTCTGCGGACAAGGCTCTATTCTTATCGCCCATAACGCAAACTTCGATGCTAGTTTCTTGCGGGTAGCCTATGCCAAGAATCCCCAACTGGTTCCGGGTAATCCCGTAATCGACAGCCTTGTAGTTTCCAGGACTATTTTGCCGGAACTGGAAAACCACAAGCTAGGCTATATGGCGGGCCTGTTCAAGCGCCGTAACGAGATTGCCATGAGCATTGACTCCGAAAAGATGCACCGTGCCGTCTATGACTGCGAGATGCTCATGGAGGTTTTTGTGGCGATCCTCCGCCGCCGGTTCAAGGAGAAGGACTGGGAACTGGGCAGCATTATGGCCAGCATGGCCAAGTACAAGGGTATTCCGCAGTTTATCAATAAGTAGGTTGTTTAGAATACAGAAAATACCGCCAAAGTGATGCTTTGGCGGTTTTTTAAATTCGCTTGGCGAGAATTAGATGCCGAGTTCCTGGGCAACGGCCTGGATACCACACTTGCTGATAGTGCGGAGACCGGCAGCGCTAACGCGGAGGGTAACCCAACGATCTTCTTCGGGGATATAGAAGCGCTTCTTCTGGAGGTTGGGAAGCTGCTTCATCAACTTCTTGCGATTGGAGTGGGAAACCATGTTACCCACGAGGCCGGCTTTTCCGGTGACTTCACAAATACGGCTCATAATTAAACTCCGTTGTTTTTTACGGACACCAATTTTAGTTAAAAGTGAGGGAATTGTCAAGACTGAGGGGCGTCTTGTAATTCCTTTGGCAGGTTAAATTTGGTAGATTCCACCAATTTTACGAAATTTTCCACTTCTACGGGGGTGAATTTCGTCTTAATCCAGTCCACCACCTCTTGGACCAGGATTTCCGGAGCGCTGGCCCCGCTGGAAAGGCCTACGGTCTCCACCCCCTGGAACCATTTCGGATTTAGGTCGTTTACGGACTCGATAAGGTGGCTCTTGATGCCCTGTTCCAGCCCCAGTTCCATAAGACGGGATGAATTGGAAGAGTTCTTGGCTCCCACCACCAGGAGCAGGTCTACCTGGGAGCACAGGTCCAGGACGGCGGCCTGACGGTTCCCCGTGGCGTAACACAGGTCTCCGGCCTCCGGTCCGAGGATGTTTGGAAATTTTGCCTTGAGGGTGGTAATAATCTTGCGGGTCTCCGCCACAGAAAGTGTGGTCTGTGTGATATAGGCGATTTCCTTGTCATCTTGGAAAGAGAGCTTCTCGATATCGGCCTCGTTCCGGATAAGGGTGATGGCTCCCTCGGGAAGCTGCCCCAGGGTGCCTTCCACTTCGGCGTGTCCGGCATGCCCGATAAGGATAATGTGCCGCCCTGCGGAGTAATGTCTCTTGGCGCTGAAATGGACCTTGCGCACCAGCGGGCAGGTGGCGTCCACCACCTTCAGGTGTTTGGCTTCGGCGTCTTGGTAGATGTGGTCTGCCACCCCGTGGGCCGAAAAGATGACCACCGAACCTTCGGGGACTTCGTCCAGTTCGTCTACGAAAATGACGCCCTTGGACTTCAGGGTTTCCACCACGTAGCGGTTGTGGACTATCTCATGGCGCACGTAGATGGGGGAACCGAATTTTTCTAGAGCTTTTTCCACCACGTGGATAGCACGGTCTACTCCGGCACAGAATCCACGGGGGGTCGCTAGAATCAGTTTCTTCATAATCTTTAGCCTTGTGCTTGGAGCAGGTCCTTCAAGAAGTCCAGGAGCTGCTGGTATGATTCGGATATTTTCAGTCGTTCACGTTCCAGGAAAGACTGGACCATTCGGATGTCGGCCTTGTTCCGGTCGGCAAAGCCTGCGGTGGTCTGGATCTGCGTCAGTACGCCTTCGCGGACCAGGGTACAGACGGTTTCCCGTTGGCCTCTGGAATAGGGGCCGACGCAAGTGGCCACTCCGTTTTGGAGGGGCTCCCAGAAGTCGTGGACCCCGAGGGTCAGGCTGAAGGAGCCTCCCACGACGGCAGACCTTGAGTTTCTCAAGATTTCCGGAACGAGTCCGAATTTTGTGACCATGGAGACAGCGCCTTTCTGGACCAGGGGCCATTCCGTGACGATGAGTTCTTGCTCTATGAGAGCCTTGCGGAAGGTTTCTACTTCTTCGAGTCTGCGGGGAACCAGTACCACGGATTCCTGCCGCTTGATAGAAGAAATAATCATGCGGCTGAGGCTTGCCCATTCCGCAAAGTGCATGGACAGGAACACGGTGTCGACGGTAGGATTTTCAGGCGCGGAGACCTGCTTGCCAGCCTTGGCCCAGGAAAGCAGCTTCCAGTCGCCGCCGATGACAGCCTTTGTGGAGCAGGTGTCGCCGAAGGCCGCCTGAATACGGCTGGAATCGGCGCCGGTCTGCATGGCGGCGAACCCGACGGGGCTATAGTCCATGAAGGGGAGGGCCCTGCGGAACCTGCCGGACACGATAGCCACGGAGGGTTTCAGCGAAAGTCTCTGCATGGCAGACAGGTAGCCAGGCCAGAGCTCGTTTTCTCCCAGGACAAGGCCCACGGGCTTCACCTTGGAGATGAACTTCGCAAGAGACGTGGGGGTGTCGGCGGGGGCCATGGCGGCTTCGATATCCTTGCCCGAGTTTTTCAAGAAATCTACGACTTCGGGCTTTTGCGCCGTGATGAGAATTTTCGGGCAGCCGGGCAGGTCCTGCTGCAGGAATCCGGCGAGGGAAAGGAGCATCCGGCATTCGCCGAGACTTGCCCCGTGGAGCCAGAGGAACGGGCCTTCGGGCCAGTTGCCGTCCAGCCTTTCCGAAATGCGGAACCTTTTTTCGATGGCAGGGATTTTTGTGGTGGCGCCGGCCACCACACCTGCGACTTCGCGAACGATACTGAATGCGTTGAACATCTACGCTCCAAGAAAAACTTTTTTACCGTACAGTACGAAAATTAACAAAAAGACCCAAAGCCAGGTGGATCGGTCGGCCCATAGGGATTGGAAAAAACTTCTGGGTTGTGGGGTGGGCCTAAAATTCCGCGGGTTTGGCAAAAAGGCCCAGGTTCTAGCCTTCCAATTTTTCCATTCGTCTTGAAAGGTGCTTTCCAGGAAACGGTCCTCCGCCTTGGAAAGGGCGAATTCCAGGGAAAACAGAACGGCGAGGAAAGGAAGGGCCCAAAGCTCAAAACCCAGATGGAAAAGGATGGCCCCGCTGCCGATAAGCGTATTGGAAACGTATAGCGGGTGCCGCATCAGGGAGTAGGTGCCGGTGGTGACCAAGGCAGGGGCTGCATGGACAAGGCCCCGCGTGTGCTCGCCGATGGTGCGCCTTGCAAAAACCCGGAGCAGAATTCCTGAGATAAGGAGAACGGCCGCTGTTGTTGTGGACCCATATTGTAACGGTGCCGCCGGAGTGATGAACAACCCCAAGGCCAACAATCCTAGAATAAAACCCCGCCACTTATAGATTCTTTTCATGATCCAGATCTACCAGCAGGAACTTGCTTTCCAGGGTTTCGGGCAGGCGGTCGTGGCTGGAAATCAAAAGCCACTTGCCCAGCTTTTCGCAGGTCTCCAAAAGCTTTTCCAGAATGGGGGCCCGGTCGGCAAGGGCAATGCCAGCCAGGGGTTCGTCCAGCAGCAAGACTTTGGATGGGGACGCCAGCGCCCACAGCAGGGCCACCTTGGCGCGCTCCCCTCCGGAGAGGGCGTCCTTGGAGAGCAACTTCTGGATTCGGGAAGTCTCTATGAAGTCTTGCAACAGGGGGGCTTGGGAGCGCGCCAACAGGTCTTTCAGAAGGCCTTTCGGTGGAAGCTCCAAGTCTTGGGACATGAGGAAAATTCCGTCGGGTACGCTACAATAGGGGCCACAAATATCGCCCTGGTTCCATTCCTCCAGATTGGCGATAAGCCTGAACAGCGTGGTCTTTCCGGTGCCGTTTTTCCCCTTCAAAAGCACGGGCTGTTTTACGCTCCAGTTCAGGTTCAGGTTGCGGTAAACGATGGTTTCGGGGGTGTCGGCATCCCCGTAGGAGAAGGCACCTTGACGGACGGAAAGGCTTTCGCCGCTGGCGGCAGGTGCGGGAGATTTTTCGGGAACGGTCTCGAACTTGAAAAGGAAATGGCAGGCGCTCACCAGGGCCCGGAATTCCGGCAGGGCGCGGGAGCATTCCTTGACAGGCTTGTAACTCAGGAGCACGGCGGAGCAGAACAGGATGAGCCCCTTGCTGTCCATCCAGCCTCGGGCGATAAGGATGGCGCAGAAGGTGAGCACGAAAATCATGGATAGTACGGAGACGGATTCCATCACCAGGGAAAGGCCGTTCTTGCGTATAGAGAAACGCTTGGTGTTCTGGGTCAGCTCCCGGGAATTCTTCTGGAGGTTCGAAGAAAGGATGGCCCGTTCCTGGGGGGCGCTCCAGGTGCGGAAAAGCCTTCGGGTCGTGTCGAAGTTGTTCCGGAATTTTGACCTTTCGAACAGCAGAGATTCTTCTTCGGGGCCCATGCGGTGGATCTTGCGCTGGAGCCAGGCTACCAGGGGAGTGATAATCAAAAAGAGGAACAGGGTCAGGGGCCAGGAGATGTAGAGGAGTACCGGAATAAAAATCAGCAGTTGCAGGGCCGCCTGGGTCGCCTGGAAAAAGACGGTCCCGTTACTTTGGATGGTATGGATGGCATCGAAGGCCATTTCGGTCTGGGCGCCACTGTCTTTGCTGTGGAAAAATCGTGGCGAGAGGTTCCTGAGCTTACGGATAAACCAGCTTCGCAGGGAAGAACTGATCTGGAAAATCCAGGTTTCGTTTTGCCTGACTTTGGCGAAGAGAAAAATAAGCCGGAGTGCCGTCAAAAGGACCATCAGGGCCACCCATTCCGTGAGGGTGAAGGGGGACTCCTGGGAGAGCAGGTCCATGAAGGAACGGATTCCCCAAAGTAGGGCGCCATCGGCTGCGCTGGAGGCTATCGCCAGCGGCAGAAACCGCAAAATGCCTTTCAAAAAGGATTTTTTCAGCCACTTTTTCAACATCTTTGGCGAAAATGTAAAAATTTTAGGGAGCCACCCTTTACAAAGAAATAAAGTTTCCTATATTTGGCCTTACTTAACGCCCCTATCGTCTAGTGGCCCAGGACTCGGGATTTTCATTCCCGCAACAGCGGTTCGAAACCGCTTGGGGGTATAGGAAAAGGCTTGCCGAAAGGCAGGCCTTTTTCTGTACCCCAGGTTGGCCTCTCGCCATCTCCTCACTAAAAGAAGTTCACGTCGAGGGCAGTCTTTTTCTTGCTCTTGGGTTCCACCACGGCAGCGGAAAACTTTGCGGCGTTGAATAGCCTGTTCGTCGTGGTGACAACTTCGTCCTCGGTTAGGGACTTGAGAATCTTCTCGCTCTTTTCCATGGTGCGGAATTCCCCGAGATGCAGCATCTGTTCGGCCATGCGCACAAGACGTTTTTCGGGGCTGTCGGCACCCAGGTGCATGCCGCCCAAAATATTTGCACGGGTCCGCTCGAATTCCCCGGCCTTGAATCCGCGTTTCAGGAACTTCTTCGTCTCGTCGACGGAAATTTTCAGAGCCGTATTCAGCTGGTGAGGCTCCGTTGCCAGGGAGATACCCCAGTCTACGCAGTCCCGGTAGATGTCGGCGGTGGAGTAAACAGAGTAGGCGAGTCCCTTTTCTTCGCGGATCTTCTGGAAGAGACGGGATGCCATTCCGGCGCCCATGGCCACGTTGAACATGGAAAGGGCGGCCCGGTCCCGGTCGTCCATGAGGTTCCTGTCAAAGCTGAGGCCCCAGAAAAGGTTGGACTGGGTAATGTCTTGCTTCTGGACCACCTTTACGCTTTGGGTTGCCTTGTAGATATCTGTGGGGTAGCTCCCGTCAATAGTCTTTTCGGCGAACTTTTCCTTGCACAGCTTTACCAGGGTGTCGTGATCGACCTTGCCCGAAGCGCAGACAAAGATGGGAATCTGGCTTATGACCTGCTGCTTGTACTTGAGCATCTGGCGGTGGGTGAGTGCCTTGACTTGCTGCACGTTCCCGGTGATGGAATGGGCGATGCCCGAACCCTTGAAATGGATGGAGTTGAAAATGTCTCCCACCAGTTCTTCGGGGATGTCGTCGTAGCTGTGGATCTCTTCGATGATAACCCTCCGCTCCTTTTCCATCTCCTTCTTTTCGAGGCGGGGGTGCATGAGCATGTCGGCGATGACGTCTACGGCTAGCGGCAGGTCACCGCTTTCTACCTGGGCGTAAAAGCCGGTCTCTTGCCTGGTGGTGTAGGCTTCCAGGTTGCCTCCCCGGTCTTCGATGGCCCGGGCGATTTCGAGGGCGGTGCGTTTTTGCGTTCCCTTGAAGACCAGGTGCTCGTAAAAATGGCTGAGCCCGCATTCATCGGGGGCCTCGTGCCTAGAGCCTCTCGGAATCCAGGCCCCCACGGCCACGGAGTAGGCGTGGGGCATGTAGTCGGTGAGAATAGTGATGCCGTTTTTCAGTTCGGTCTTTTTAAGAATCTGTTTCATTAAAAGGTTCAAAATTAGAGGTTCGGGGTTGAACAAACTTGGTCGAATACTTTTTGTAGGGACTCCAGCCGGTTTTCTGCAGACTTGAGTTCTGGGAAGACGCTCTGCACTTGTAGCCTGCTTTCGGGGTAGGTCCCAATTTCCAGGTAGTAGAGGCCGCTAAGCAGGGGCGAAAGTTCTTGCAGGTATTCTTCGGCTTTTGGCTTGGCGTCGAGACGCTTGTGGAACAAGAAGGCTTTCCATTCCCGCAGGCACTGGGCGGCAAGAGCCTCCCGGTTGGGGGTGAATCCTTCTAGAGGCGAGATGCCGCACAGCACCTGGTTTCGGCGGGACATCTCCAGGAATTCCAGCGGAAAGGTTTCCAGGCTTGTAAGAATTTCGGTGCTGGAGAAGATGTAGGCGAATTCCAGACCTTCGCGCCTGGCCTTCTCGCTCCAGGATTTTAGCTTGCTGATTTCTGTAGCCGAAGCATCTTTCAGTATGAACGCTACCATCCAGGGGGCTTCCAGGGCGCTGAAGCCTTCTTCTAGGCAGTCCCCGTACAGGAAGGCGGAGACCAGGTTTTCGCCGAAAGCTTCGGTGAACCGGCCTGGCCATGGGGATTGCTTGATTTCTTGAATGTTCAGTAATTTCTTCATGGCGGTTACCTCCAGCCGAACCGACCGTACTGGAAACGTCTGCTGTTTTTATTCATGTGGGTGTGCCGCCCCCTTTTGTAGAGGGCGTAGAACAGCAGGGAGAAGATGACGGCGACAAAGACCCAGCCGGCCGCATTGAGTGAACCCTCCGGAGCGGATTCGGGTGGGGCGATGGTCAGGCTTTTCCCTTTTTTTTGGACTAGGGTCTTTGCAAGTTGGTAAGCGAGTTGCAGGGTTCCCTTGTCGTAACGTGCGGACTTGTATTCCGGGAACAGGAATTTCTGCTGGTGTTTCTCAATTTCGGTTGTGGAAAGTTCGGAATCCAGGTTTTTTCCTAGTCTTACAAAGTGTTGCTGCTGTCTGAAGGCGGTGTACAGTAATAGTTCGTCGTTGCCCGGCAAGAACTCCCGCTTGTTGCGGCTGTCGTCTAATAAAACGATTGTAAGGGTGAATCCGGTCTTTTGCTTTAGTTCCTGGGCTAAAAATTCCAGGTAACGGCCCTGAGAGGCGCTCAGGACCCTGTTTTCGTCAAGGAGCGTCAGGGGGGCAGAAAGGGCGTTTCCCCACAGGAAAAATGTGATAAATATCAAAAAACGGCAAGAAAAACTGCGAAAAAGCATATAACAATATCATAAAGTAAAAAAAATCTTCAAAAAGTGTTCTTTTCTCGCTTTCACTATATATCTTTCTGTAAGAGGAATTGTATGGGTAAGTCGAATGAAAAGTGGCTATGGCTGCCGGACTGGGCGTCGGACTTGTCCTTGTGGCAAGACGACTTGACAGAAGTCGAATCTTCTGCCGGTCATACATTTGTTCCCTACGAAGAGATGGTGGATAACCTAGATGACCTGTACAAGGTATCCGGACTTTCCAAGGCCGATGTAGTGGTTGGTTGGGGAATGGGGGCTTTCCTTCTGCTGATGAACCACGACAAGAAACCTGCAGCGCAAAGATGGATACTACTTTCTCCCTACGCTGATTTTTGCGACGAAGATAGCGACTGGACGGAGACGAATCTCCACTTTATGGCGCGGCAGATGCAGACGACTACAGAACCAGGCCTGAATTCCTTTGCGGAACAGTTTGAAGATGAATTCGGCGAGTGGCAAGATGACTGGATGGACTGCGCAAAGAAAATGAGTGCCGAAAAGTTGGCCAGGGGCATTATGTACTTGGCCGATCACAAAGTAACCGAACCACTCAAGGACTGTAGTGGAGTCGAAGTGATATACGGTCGCATGGACCGTGCGGTACCGCCGGCCCAGACCTTGAAACTCAAGGATCTTATGCCGGGGGCGGTATTTAAGGAACGCCCCAAGGCCGGGCACTGGCCTCCACAGCTTTTGCTATAGTCTTGATGTTCTGTGCCTGCGTTGACGAATGCGGCACGTAATAGCTGCAACTAGGTAGACAGCGAAGAAATAGAGCAGGGCAGTTTCAAGATAATCGCCGATGTGCTGGTACAGGGTGTCCCTGGTTTTCAACTGCATCTTGCGCTGGATGACGGCATCCTCGAAAATGGGTGTGTTCAGGTCCATGTGTCCATACTGGTCAATGAATACGGAAACACCGCTGTTGGCAAGTCTTGCTGCCGGGAATCCGTTTTCGATAGCACGGTAACGTACCAGGTTCAAATGTTGGTAGGGTGCAGTGCTGCGACCGAACCAACCATCGTTAGTAATGTTCACCATGAACCTTGATCCTGCACGGATGGCGTCTCGTACCAGGTCTCCGAAGATGGCGTCATAGCAGATGAAAGGGGTCCACAGGAAGGGCCCGTATACAGGCGTTTCTTTGCCGGGAACAAAGTCCCCTTCGCCAAGATCCACGTAGTTCAGGATGGGGAAAATGTCATCGAAGGGGATCCTCTCGCTGAAAGGAACCAGGTGCTTCTTGATATACCGCTGTGGGAAACTGCCGTCGTTTGGTGTAAACAAGAACGAGGCGTTGTAGATCTCGTAACGACGTACGGCATCGGGGGCCCTATTCCGCTTGAAATCAAGGGCGCCTACCAGGATGCTGGCGTTCATGCGGCTAGAGATTTTGTGTAGTTGGGCTATGGTAGTGGGCTGCCTGCGGATGTGGTCTGGTATGGCGGTCTCTGCCAAGATAATCAGGTCGGTCCCGTTCTTGACGCTGTCCTTGACCATGCCGAGGGTCTTGTCGATAATGCGTTCGTATCGCTCCTTGCTCCATTTTTCCCCTTGCTGTATGCAGGGTTGCACCATGGCGATTTGCGGGGTGTGTTCTCCATCGCTCCCGTAGAAGGGTGCCGCTTCGGGGGCGGCCAAGGTGATTTTCCCATGAACGAGCAGGATTCCGAGAATCAGAATGGGAAGGGCGAATGGCCATTTGGCTTTTAGTCCGGTTTTTCCCAGTGCGCTTGCAACCAGCATGTTGCTTGCGACAATCAGGGTTGTGTACCCGAAAATGCCGATTATGGAAAGGGCCTGTAGAAGTTCTAGGTAGTTACCGAAGGTATAGCCCAGATGACTCCAGGGAAAGGCGAAATCTCCGCGGGTGCGGGTCATTTCAAGGGCAGCATAGAAAACAGGATAGAGAATCCAGAAAATCCGGAGGCCCTTGATTTTGATGTCCTTGACGAGGGTGTAGACAAATGCCGCTACGACACTGTAGGCACTGAAGAAGGCAACCAAAAGTACCACGCCCAAGAAAATGATGGCCGACGGCGCGGTCTCCACGTTCATGACGTTGAAAATCCAGTAGTAGTTGATGCCGTTGTAGACCATGCCCGACCAGAAAGTGGCGAAGATGGCCGAACTTCGGCTGTAGCGGTTCATGACCAAAAACCAGGGGACCAGCAATAGCAGGGCGGCTGGCCCTAGGGGGAGTGGCGGAAACGCCAGGGCCATGGCGCCCCAGGCGATAGTAGAAAGGAACAGGGCTGTCCGGGAATCCTTTTCACGGAGTCTCTTGAAATTCCAGAGGCCGAATCGGAACAGCAGGTAGAGCCCCAGGGGAATGAATGTTACGGAAATCTGGACTAGGCCTGCATGGCCCGATACCAGGTAATCCAGTGCCAGAAAAAGAAAAGCCAAAGAGGCGTAACTATAGACAAACCGGTTGAAAGGCTTACGGGCATTCTTGACAAAGAGGAACGGCAGGGCGACAATGAAGGGAATGAACTGGGGTTTCCAGGTGTAAAGTCCGGGATTGTCGGGAATGACAAGATAGATGCCCAGTTCTGCTAAAAGCAGAAGTCCGAGAAAAATCCAGTACGCTTTTGGCAGAGTTTTAATTACCTCTCTCACAGCCCGCTCTTATCCTTTGGATTGAAGATCAGTACAAACTCCCCTTTAGGCGGTCGGCTCTTGAAACGCTCTAGGATTTCGGTGGGGGTGCCGATCAGGTGTTCTTCGAACTTCTTGGTCAGTTCCCGCATCAGCGCAATCTTGATATCCCCGAAAACGGTGCGGATTTCGTCTACGAACTTGTCCACGTTGTGGGGGCTTGCGTAAAAGATCTGGGTGGCCTCTTCGTCTTTAAGCTTTTCTAGAAGGTGCAGGCGCTGGGCGCTCTTCTTGGGAGAAAAGTACTGGAAGGCAAAGTGGTCTGTAGGCATGCCGCTGCTCACCAGGGCGGTGACCATAGCGCAGGGGCCAGGGACTGCCCGTACATCGATACCCTCCCGTACGCATTCCCGCACCAGGTTGAAGGCCGGGTCCGCAATGCCTGGGGTACCGGCGTCGCTGACTAGGGCGATGTCCCCCTGTTCTTTCAGGTAGTTCACGTATTTCGGGGTGACGGCTTCTTTATTGAAGTCGTGATAGGCTTCCATGGGGGTAGAAATCCCGAAGTTGTCAAAGAGAATCCGCGTGTGGCGGGTGTCCTCGGCAAGTACCAGGGGAACTTCTTTCAATATGCGAACCGCACGGTAAGTAATGTCTTCCATGTTCCCGATGGGGGTCGCCACAATGTACAGGGTATAAGCCATGACCTAAATTTAGTAATCGCTTCGGATGCCCATATCGGCATTGTAGCTGTAATTCAGCTCGAAGGCGAGCCTCTGGACCAGTTTTCGGTGCATGTCTCTGGAGGCTTTGTTCAAAAGGTCGCTGCGGAGTTTTCCATAAAACTCGGCTCTGATGGTTTCTTCTTCTTTGTATTCCGCCTGCTTGGCAAGAACGCCGTCACAGAGAATTTGCACTCGCAACGTGTAGGTCCAGGTTTCGTCAATGGGCATTACGGGCCAGAAGGGAATTACGAACAAAGGAATACTCCAGGGACTTGCCTCGGCATTCTGGGCTACTTGGGCTTGAATGTTGGCGGAGCC
The DNA here is from genome assembly GCA_017475045.1 of Fibrobacter sp. Classification (GTDB taxonomy): domain Bacteria; phylum Fibrobacterota; class Fibrobacteria; order Fibrobacterales; family Fibrobacteraceae; genus Fibrobacter. The sequence continues at coordinate 34,903 of JAFVGH010000102.1, forward strand.
TGTGCACCTGTCGCTAGGGTATACTTCTTGGGGAATGGCTTGATTGTATTCGTCTAGCAGGCCTTGTGCAAGCCAGAGGGTGTCGTTTCCTAAGATTAAAGGAATGTGGCTGAACAACACAGACGGGTCATTTTGCACTTTGGCCTGGTTAGCCGTAGTTTCTCGAACTGCATCTCCCTGGACCAGGTTTACAGAACAGGCGCTTATGAAAAGCGCTGGTCCACACAGCAAAAGTACCCAAATGTTTCTCCAGAACGGCATAGCCCTAATTTAGTATTTGCTTTTTCTATCATCCAGATCACAAAATCCCACTTTTAGGGCAATTAATAGGTAAAAATTGGCTACATAGACTTAAATAGAGATTAGATTTGTATGAGCAAGAGACTTAATCAAGGAGAAAACAATGAAAAAATTATTATGGACCTCGGGTATGGCGCTTGCCGCCGTGGTATGCCTCACTGCTTGCGATGATACATCCAGCAGCTCCTACGAAATTCCCACATACAAGAGCGACACGTCGCTTCCGGATACCTGCTCCATGGAAGTGGCCAAGGTGGACACCGCCTACTTTGCCTGCTTCGAGAACAAGTGGGTAGAGGTGACGGACAGTGCCACTGTCGAACAGCTCAAGGAAGGCCTGGACGAAGAAGAAATCAAGGCCAAGCTCGAAGAACTTGAAAGCCTATTGGTAAAGCCCGCCAACAATACCCCGAAGCCCACCTCTTCCAGTGCCCAAGGCGAAGTTGAAGGCTCTGGTGATGAGGGTGATTCTAGCTCATCTTCCGAAGAGGATGAACCTTCCAGCAGCTCCAAGAAAAAGAAGGATAAGGATGACTCTGGTGAAGGTGGTTCGGGCTCCGGAGAAGGCGGCGAATCCACCCCCAAGCGCAACGCACAGTTCAGCGTCATCGATGATTATGTCACCTGGAGCAAGGACGGAACAACGGCAACGCTAAACAGCGATATCGATCTGACAACGCTTCAGACGATCTTTACAAAAGCCAACAATTATCAAAATCTCGACATTGCAAGCAAAGAAGCTTTAACCACGGCCACAAAGGCTCTAGAAAGGTGGGGGTCACCTTTGAAAGCTGAAATAGGAGACTTTCTTACATCAAAACGCGTGAGTGAAAAACTTGATAGCAATTTCTACATTCTGATTATTAACGGCTTGAAAAAAGGAGACATTGTCTATACGGATATTGCGCCAACAGGTTTGTGCGGCACATCATCCACATACGCCAAGAGAACTCAGTTCTGCACCAATGAAACCATTTACCCCCTGTGCAGTGGTAAAACGTACGCCCCCAAAGAGCAGTTCTGCGACACCCGTGGAACCGGTACTATCTATAAGTACGTCACCATCGGATCGGGCAAGAAGCAGCAAACCTGGATGGCCGAGAACCTGAACTACGAGTATAAGGTCGAGGGCAAGACCTACGGTAATGTGTGCTACAAAGATTCAGATTGCAAAACGTACGGCAGATTCTACACGTACAGTGCAGCCATGGATTCCGCAAAAACAAAATGTGGAAATCTCGGATGTGATGTAGAGGGGACCGTCCAGGGCATTTGTCCTGATGGTTGGCACCTTCCCTCCATTGATGAATGGAATCTTCTCGTAGAATCTGCAGACGAGGATGCGGGCCTTAAATTGGTCGCCAAGTCGGATGGCGGTTCCGATGAATTTGGTTTTGGAGTACGCTTGGCGGGAGAAATTTATTGGTATACCACATCGGGGAAAAAAGAGCTTAAGTATTACCTCAATGGAGAAATTGGTTTCTTCTGGTCAAAGGATTACATAGCATCGGCAGGACAACATGATGGTTGGTCGCAGGCTGAAGCTGACGCACACTATGTCTATTTCTCTGTAGATGATGAAGGATATATAGGTGTTACCACAGATGATGGAATCTCAATATCAGACATGCTCAACATCCGTTGCGTCAAGAACGCTGAATAATCTAAGCTAGCTGGTGTAACGGTTGAAATTACCCGAGGTTCTATGAACCCCGGGTTTTCTATATTTCCTTTTATGGAAAAGCCTGCCTTCTTTCTCGGAGATGCCCACTTGGGGGTAGACCCTCCTGGGGCGGTTCCTCATAGGGAAAAACTATTGATTGACCTTTTGGAATCCTGGAAGGGTAAGGCTGGCCATGTGGTTATCCTTGGTGACCTGTTTGAGTTCTGGTATGAATACCGTTATTATGTGAACAAGGAGCATTTTCCTTTGTTCTTTGCCCTAGCTGAGCTAGTGCGTTCGGGAGTCCAGGTCCATTTGTTACGGGGCAACCATGACTTTGCCTATGGCGACTTTTTCCCGGAAAATCTGGGAGTCCAGGTCTGTTCTAACTTGAAATTGGATCTTCAGGGAAAAACTTTTTTCTTTACCCATGGCGATGGGGTTGCCCGTTCAGACTGGAGCTACCGCCTGTATCGCAAGATTTTGAATCTGCCTCTGAACCGGTGGCTGTTTAAGCAGATCCATCCGGACTGGGGCATGGCTCTTGCCCGATTTGTGGGTGGACATAGCCGTAAGGCGGGCATGGACCGTGAAATCAAGTTGGCCGAATACCAGGCTTGGGCCGAGAGGGTCATGGAAAAAAATGGTTGCCAGGTTTGCGTGCATGGACATCACCATGTCCCCGGTATCTGGCCGGTCAAGTCTGGCCTGGTGGCGTCCCCCGGCGAATGGATAAAAAAACTCACCTACCTCAGATTAGAGGCAGGTGAGCTTTTCTTAGAAGAGTTTGGTAAGCTAGGCTAGTCCTGGTTACCCGCTTCGGTTGCGCGGGATTCCGTAGACTTCATCAACTTCTTGCTAGAGTTTTCACCCCAGATGGCGGCGACAAGGTCCGTGTTGGCGAACTTGTCCCAATAATCGTCGACCCAGCACCAATGGTGCTTTTCACCCTTTTCGTCTACAATGACCCAGTCCTTGTGGACCGAGAATGTCAGTTCCTTGGGTTGGGGCTTGTAGAACGAATTGCCGGCGTCCTCGGGTGGATCGAGATAGATGGTCCACGCCTTGCCTTCGGTCCGCTTGTAGATGAACACGTTGAAAGCTATCAACACGGCAACGAAGATGATGGTCCACTTGTAGTTCTTCTTGGTCAGAAGAAAAATGTTCAACGCCAGGAGCAAAACGCTCACTGCGGCGAAGTTGTAGTGGATCGTGTAGAACGCCTTGAGTACGTCGATCATTTTTAGCCTTTCTTAGCCTTTTGCGCCGCGATAAGCGGAGCAACACTGAAGGTGAGTGTTTTGCCGTTCACCTTGCAGTCTGTGCGGAAGCTCTTGGTGGGGAGTGCAATCCCATAAGAGGAAAGCGTGCCCATGAAAGAGGCGTTGGCATGGCTTGCAATGGTGCGGACGTTAATGAAGCCTTTCTTGCTGAAAGATAGTTTAAAGACCTTTTTGTTGGCGTCAAATTCTGCGGTCATGGTGTCGTTCTTGATGGTTTCCATGGCGGTGCAAGTGCGCTTGTCAAAAATGATGGTCCCGCGGGAGTCGATGGAGAGCATGGGAAGGCCAGCCGAGTTACGGCAGGCGATGGGTTCCCAGGCACCCTTCTTCTTGGCGGGGGCCTTTCCGGTAAATACGACGCGGGAACCTTCTTTAGTCACGTTGTAGGCTCCGGTCACAATCGGGAAGCCGACGGCATTCAGGGCACCCTTGAAATACAGCAGGTAGCCGCTTCCGTTAGGCATGAAACGGTAGGATGTAGGCTTGAGGGTCTTGGAGGGGGTGACGGCGATACGCTTGCCAGACTTGTCTACTTCCAAATCTGCGTAGGGAGTCTTGTCTAGTTTCAATTCCTTGACGATTTCACCGCTAAACCGGATAAAACCGCGGATGTCCATCTTGATGATAAAGTTGTCCATTTTTATTTACACCTCTTTTTTGATTCCCAACGTGCATCTATTTAAAGAAGCCGGAGGGTTACACCGGTAAATATAGCACAAAAAGCCGGTTTTGGCGCAGGTGTGGAGAAGATTATCTTGGACCTTGTATACAAAAATCAGTATGAATTAGTCCGAAGTGTAGCTGCGGAGAATTTTCATCAAAACGTCTCTAAACGAGGCCCCGTCTCGTTTCCAGACAGTTGCCCCTTTTAATTTTTGGATGCTTTTTTGGCTCCTTTCTGTAAATTGAACACGGTCCAGCAATATTCCAATTTGGTATATGGAAGAGGCGTTTTCCCCAGTATTTATGGAGTCTTTTGCTCGAACGAGGAACTCTGGGTAGAGGAATCTGTACTTGTATACAAGGGCTTCGGCAATGCTTTCGACGGGGTCTATCAGGATGAGCCTGGTTTGCTTATCTCTGTTGATGGATGCTGGGATGGTCCCCGTGCCACGGCCTACGATGTATTCCGGATGCTTCCCGTTTATCTGGGATGCGCATTCCAGGATCTCTCGGGAATCTCCGCCCCAGTTCTCTCCTGACGGCGTTCCCTTGTTGTTTCCAGAACCGCGGTAATTGAAGGTGGTGAGCGTGATTCCCTCTATGCTGTCCAGCTCGGCCAGGAACTGGGCGGCGTCCTCGTCGGCGTCGGGGTAGTAGAGCAGGGTGGGTGTTCCCGCTTCGCCCAGTTTCCAGCCTTCGAGAACGGTCCCGTCTTCTAGGGTGCAGCTGATGCCTTGGGCTTTCCCGTCAATGGCGGCGCGGGCTTCCTTATGGGGGATGGCCCTGGGGTAGGCGTTTCGCCGTTCTGTCAGGGCCAGGTAGAATACCATGCTCACGTAGATGACGGCGATAATCCCTACAAATCGTAACAGCTTGGCGGCGAGGTTCTTGATAAACTTCATGATTCCAATTTTAGAAAAATCCGTGGGGTAAAAAAAGAACCCTCGGTGATTGGTCACCGGGGGTCTAGGGATGGGATTGGGTGTTCCCTAAATATAAACAAAAAAATTGGCAGAGTGGTATACCTTTTGAACTAAAAGTGTTCTCAAAGTGTTCTTTTTTAATAAAAATCGGCAAAAATGATAATTTTTTCTTAAAATAAGTGTTCCCAAGAAAATAAAAAATTAAATTTAAACCGATGAATATCTTTGCGTACTACAATTACCGCAAGTATTTGCAGGATTACTACGAATATCGCAAGTCTTTGCAGCGGTACTTCTCCTACAGGTCCTTCGCCCAGAAGGCGGGTTATTCGTCGTCGGGTTACTATCTAGACCTGGTCCATGGGCGTAAGTCCCTGACTCCCCAGATGGTGCCGAAGTTCATCGCAGCCCTTGGCCTGAACGAAAAGGAAGGCCGCTACTTCAAGTTGATGGTGGACTTTACCCACGCCCAGTCGGTAGAATCCAAGCAGCAGATTTTTGACCAGATGTCTGCACTCCTGCCCAAGGCGGTAAAGTCCTTGACCAGGAACCAGCAGGAATACTATGCCAAGTGGTACCATGTGGCCGTCCGCGAGGCCCTTTCTGTTCTGAATATCAACGAGTCGAACATCCAGGAACTGGCCTGGTTCCTGAATCCAAAGATTTCTGTACCCCAAGCAAAGCAGTCCCTGCAGTTGTTGCTTGATTTAGGCCTTATTGAAAAGGAAGGGGAATTCTATCGGTCCGTAAACCGTACGGTCACTAGCGGTAAGGAAATCTCGCCTCTATTTGTGCATCAGTTCCAGAAGCAGATGATTGACCTGGGCAAGGAGGCCCTGGACCGCTATACTACGGCTCGCCGTAACGTTTCTACCACCACCATGAGTGTTTCTGCCGCAGGGCTTGAACGGATTATCCGAAAAATTGATATGTTTCAGAAAGAAATTTTGGACATTGTCACATCGGATAGCGGTGAAACCATGTTGTGCGAACTGAACGTGCAGTTCTTCCCCATCAGCAAGGAGAGGACTGACTTGCCAAAGGAGGAAAAATGAGGAATGCGCTCTACATAGCGACCTTGCTTTTCGCCCTTGGCTTTTGGGCGTGCAGCAACAATGATTCCGTGGCCGGTACTGCCACTCAGACGGAAAATACCGTTGCCAGCCTGGACACCTTGAAGGGCGTGGTTTATCACCAGAATGGCTCCAAGGCCGCAGGTGTCATAGTCCGGATGGTCCTGCCGAAAGACCGGGCAGAAGAGAATCTTTTCAATTTCCGGGAGACCGAGACGGATGCCCAGGGGCAGTTCTTGTTTACAAACGTGCCTGCGGACACGTTCCAGTTGGCGGTGATCGATTCTGCTTCTAGCGAAATCCTGTACCTGCCCCAGGCTTCGGCAGAAGACGATTCCCTGGTTTTGGAACAGGCTGCCAAGGTGAAGGGCTTCTTGACTTATGGTGACTCGGCGTTGACATCTGTCGCCGTAGGTTCTCACTTTAATGTCTATGTTGCGGGCTTGCCCTTCTACGAGACGGTGTTTGCGCCGGGTGGCTTTGAACTATTGGTTCCGGATGGTTCCTGGACGATTGGGTTCTGCCCCGGAGATCCGCTTGTGGTTGAAAAGCTGCAACAGGCCGGTGTTCCGGACTCTGTGATATTCCGCAGTTGGAAAATGTCGGGAACCTTGAAGGCTGGACAGTCCCTGTCCCTGGATACCCTAATGTGGGGTGTCAGCAAGAAGCCCGCTTCCTCTGATTCTGCCGAACCGAAGTCATCGGATGACAAGAAGGACACCACTGAAACGCCGGTTACGCCTAAGGCCTGGATTTCGGGACAGGTGAACTGCTCGAATCTGGAATCTTGCGAAGGCATCGAGGTGATGGTCATTACGGACTTGTTCGGTTTTGAGTTTGCCAGTGGACTCAATCAAGAATACGAAGCCCAAGCCCAGACCGACACTCAAGGTCGGTGGTGGCTGCCTGCTCCCGAAGAGGTTCCCTACGACTCCTTCCGTGTAGAGTACCGCCAGATGTCGGGGAAAACCGTGACTAATGTGGGACTTTCCCGCTACGTGAAAAAGTCCGAACTGGCTGACCGGAAGGACACCCTGTCCATTGGCACGGCGACTTTGGACAAGTATTCATGGATCGAGGTGGGGGTCCGGCTCGTGGTGGACCAGCAGGACGGTCAACAGACTGAAAACTGCTTCATGAACAGCGTGGTGCTGGGCATAGAGGGAACTTCCCACTTTGTCCGCACAATGACTTGCAGTATGTTCGTTTTGACCTATTTGCCCAGCGGAATGCAGAAGCTGCTGCTCTATTCTGGGGATGCCATGGTTGTCTCTGCTCTCCAGGAGGCTGGCGCACCCCAGTACAGCTATGTGAGTACGGTGGATCAGAACCTGACTGCAAATAGCGGAATAGAGAAGCTTTGGCTCACTTATACCCCTCCGAGCCTAAAATAGTGAAGATTACCCCTTGCCGAAGGAACATTTTTTACTAACTTTGGCAACACCATTGAGCTATGGTGTAATGGTAGCACAACAGATTCTGACTCTGTTTGTCTAGGTTCGAATCCTGGTAGCTCAACGAAAAACCCGCTTTACGGCGGGCTTTTTTGTTTTCTGGAGTCTATTCCCCAATTACAAACTGGACGTACAGGTTTAGCAGGCTTTGGCCCCACAGGTACATGACCGGGGCTGAAACAGCGAGGAAGGGACCGAAGGGAATCTGCCCTGAGTTGTCGGATAGGCCCTTCTTTTCGGCGATCTTTGCCCAGGGGATCATGACGACGATTCCGAGTAAGGCCGCAAGGATTAGTGTCTCGACGGCTCCGTTCACGCCCATCAGGGCGCCGTAGCCCGCTAACAGCTTGACGTCGCCGAATCCCATGGCGTCTTTTTTCAGAATTTTTGTGGCGACAAAGCCTAACAGCCAAAGTCCACCGCCGGCCCCAATGGCACCAAGCAGGCTTTCAAAGGGGGTGATGCCGCCTGGGAACATGGATAGCACCAGGCCTACGACAATGCCCCCTACCGAAATGGAGTCGGGGATTAGTTTGTACTTAACGTCTATGGCGCAAACGGGGTACATGCCTAAAAGCAGCCAGAACATGGCCAGGGCGTCGGTCCAGTTGGCGATGGGAGCCGTGAACGGGATGTTGTAATTTGCTGAAAAAAGGGCGATGGCCCCTAGCAGGCCACATAGGGATTCCCCGATAGGGTAGATGACGCTGATGGGCTGCTTGCAACAGGCGCTTTTTCCGCGGAGCCAGAGCCAGCCCACGATAGGCAGGTTGTAGTAGATGGGAATCCTTTTCTTGCACAGGGGGCAATGGGAGGGAGGGTTAATTAGGGAGATTCCCCTGGGCATCCGGTATACAATCACGTTGTAGAAACTGCCTACGCAGGCGCCTAGCGCAAAAAAGAGGATTAGACCGTACCAAAGAGGAATATTTTCCATAAAAACGCTCCGGGGGCAGTACCCCTTTTCGTGTAAAAAAGATAAATTTATATCGTGAAGAGCGTATTATAAAGGACTTGATAATGCGGTTAAAAACTTTATTTTTGTTGTTTGTTCTTGTCTTGAGCGTGATGTCTCTGGTGAACTGCTCCAGGGAGTCTTCGATTAAGGAAAATGTGAATTTGCGGAATAACCATTCCGTGGTGTTCATCTATAAGACCCCATTTGAAAATCCTGAAGCGTTTGCCGACTCCATCATCAACTTGCCGAATCCAGATTCTGTTATTGTGAGTGACACAGTCACGGTCACTATCGGTGACACCGTTCACTTGATGGGTTTCTTGCGTTACAATGCAGACAGGATTTACCTGTATCAGTGGATGCTGGATAGCCTTGTTAAGGATACCACGGGCAAGGGCAAGGATGTAATGAAGAAGGCCCTGGTGACAGGTCACAACGCGACACCTCAGACGTGGGTCTACCATAAAGAAGGCGTCTATTCCCCTCTGTTTGTTGCCGTTGATGGTAATAGCGCCACGGATACGGCGGGTAAGGACCAGTTCATTAGGGTCATTAATACGCCTCCCTATCTAGGGGTTCCCAAGGACACGTTGTGGACTAGGGCCAAAAGTCCAATTACTTTCCCCATACTCGCTTTAGACTCTTTTGGAACGATTGTGTCGTTCAAGGTCGATCTGGATGCCGGTGGCAAGCGTGAAGCAAAGGATTGGAAGTTCACCAAAAGCGAAACTTCGGACAGCTTGTTTGTCACGATTCCCTACGATTCTACGCTGACAGATAGCCTTGGAAACCAAAAGATCTACATCGTCGTTACAGATGATGACAAGAATACTACCAAGGACAGTGTAAACCTGCATTTCAACCAATTGCCCACGATCAAGATTTTGGGACCCGACGACCAGCAGAGGATTAGCGACACTGTGGAGTCTTTCCGCCTGTTCTATGAAGGCCATGATAGGGACAATGAAGAAGATTTGAGGTACTATGTCCGTGTGGCGGCCACACCTGATAACCAGAACGATGACTTGAACTTGTCCAATGTCTATGACCTGGTCTTGAAAAACAGTACTTCTACCAGCTATGCTGTTATCGAGAATGGTGAAAACGCTTTGAAAAAACTGGGCTTTACGGGAAGGTATTTCTCTTGGGACGTTTGGGTGACCGATGGCTACGACACGGTGGTCGCTGAAAAGATCAAGACCAGTAAAGGTAAACGACCGAGGTTCTTCTACCTGGGCCCAAGCAAGGCAACGTGTGATTTCATAGGAACCGCGAAATTCGAGGGTTTGTCTGTTCATTCTGGAATCAAGATCGCTTTGGTCAATATTGCCGATACCACCAATATCTATACCGCTAACACCAATGCCAAGGGCGAGTTCAGGGTTTCTGATTTGCCTGCAGGAGTGTTCCGGTTGACTGCTTCAGATGAAACGGGGCGCGGCTTTGTAAAGGTGGTTACCAGAACTCCCAACATCAATGCTGGAGATGAAAAGGAACTGCCTCCTATTTTACTGAAAGACCCGGCTCCCCCGCGTATTTACAATATCAAGGGCTTTGAAGATACTGTTGCAGTCCGTTCCTTCACGGTGTCGGGACGATTCAGTGACTACGGTTCCCAGGTTAAGACGGCTGTTGCGGTACTGGGCAAGGATACCTGTGGCACTAAGAATAGTCTGTGCAGTTTCTCTAATTTGAGCAGCTATGCATGGAGCGTTGACCTGGCCAACCTGCCGGATGGTGGTTACACCTTCAAGATTACGGCGACGGACAGTGCCGGTTACCATAGCGATACGACTTTTGCTTTCGTTGTCTTGGCAACGAATATGGTTGTTACCGTAAAGGAAGCTGGAGCGGCTACGGGAAGTAATTCTGTTATGGTGGGCTCTAATGCCTCTGTGACGTTTGAGGCGACTATTGAACAGGCGGATCCGCCAGTAAATTCGGTGAAATGGATATCCAACGTTCCTGGGGCTGAGGTTAAGCCCACTGATGTGAAAAATGGAAAGGCGACCGTAACGCTTTCTAGGGAGCAAGACTTCAAGAATGCCGTTGCTGGAACTAGGTACACGATGTACGCACAGTCTGACAATGGTAGCGGGTCCAATACGGTGCGATTTGGGTTCTATAGTGACGGCCCCATGGTGACTATTGAAAAACCGGCTTATGATACTAGGATTACCATAGGTGACGTTATCACCGTTACCACAAGTTACGCGGCAAATAACGGTACCCCCTCGGATAAGACCTTCAAAACGTTTGAATGGAAGTGCTTCAAGAATGGTGCGGCCGTTAACACGTGCTTGTCGGGAACGAACGAAAGTCAGACTATATCTTGGAATGACGCAGGCGTAATGCGGATTACCGTCCATGTCGAAAACCAGGATGGCAAACATGCCTACGATACCTTGCAGGTCAATGTCATCAAGGATCCCCCGACCATTACCGTGGACGACAATGAGGGAGTTCTCACCAAGAAAGTCAAGTCTAAGCACAAGTTCGAGTATACGGCCAAGGATAAATACGGGAAGGTCAAAGAAGTAGGATACCGTTGTGGTACGGGTGCTTACACGGCCTTTGCGATTGCGTCGCCCGCAAAACAGGTTACGGACTCTATGGAAATCCAGTTACCCAATACCGAGGCTTCTAACTATAAGTGCTATATCTTTGCGGTTGATGATGACAATCAGAAAGATTCTGTTGCCATGACCTTTAACGTTATCAAGGATATTCCGACGATTCGCTTGAATATTCGTAGTAAGAATGTCACTATTAAGGACCTTGAACAACTGAAATACACTTCGGGTAATGTTCTTGGCGGGCCAATAGTCATAAATTCTGCCTGCGACAATAATTTGAACAAGCTAAAAGTGTCCACCTGGTCTTCTGCTCAGGTTTATATCCCCCATATGAATGGATTCGCTACTGTGCAAATGCCGACAACTGCGGGAAACTATTATTGCGTTGTGCAAGCGGCTGATGAGGATGATCCGACGCTTTATTCTTTGGATACGGCAACTTACAGGGTGTACCTCGCTCCCCCCACGGTCGTCGTTGCCGATTCTGTCACTGCAACCATTAAGGATACCTTGGTCCTATATGCCAATGCTCAGGACTCTGCTGCCGCAACTTTACCTGGTGGCATTTCATCGTATGAATGGGGCTGTGGTCCGAGCAGCGATGCTAATATCTTGGGCCATCTGACGCAGGGAGGAGCGACCTATAGAGCGATTATGCCGAACGTGGCCTATAACAAATACTTATGTGTTGTGCAGGTTACTGATACGGATGGACTTACTGCTAGAGACACTACTCGGATTACGGTTGAACTTGATCCGCCGAAAGTGACGGTTGCACGTAAGACTGGCTATGTGCGAACTGGATATGCTATTGTCCTCAGTGCATCTGCCACTGATGGTAAGGGGTACATTGCCAAGCGGGAATGGAGCTGTGGAGCAGATGCCCCGGATATCAATAGCCATTGGAGAACGGTGTCATCTTACGATACCACTTGGACAGCTCCGTCGGTCTCTGTCAACTTCTATTGTGTTGCCAGGGCTACTGACGATGACGGCAATGTGGCTACCGATACGATGACTCTTATTTATTCTACGACTATGCCTGTTATTTCGGTGGCTGAATCGCAGATCTACACGGCGCAGGGCGAAGTGTTCTTCTTGAATGCTTCAATCAACAAAGAGTGGCAGGGAATCAACTGGTATAGCTGGCAGTGTTTCTATAGCGATAACAAACAGGCTGCAGAGTCCCTTAGAAAGTTGGACTATTACAAGAATGGCGAGCGCTTCTTTGACTATCGTGAAACTTTGAGTGCCCAAGGGAGGGACTTGTATTGCGTTGTTTCGGCAGAAGAACAGGCAACCAAGGAAGTTTTCCGGGATACGACCCGTGTGAAGGTGCTTACTACTGCTCACGATCTTCCTGTGGGCCGAATTACAGCGGCCGATACAATCTATCCCTGGAGTGGGGACGCTGCACAGAGTGGCGAAGCGATCTTCTACTATTCGCCTGAATGGGGTGGCTACAATTCGCAAATCGGTACCATTGGTGACGAAAACAATAAAGATTTTTACTGGCAATTCAGCAATGTTGGTGCCGGATTCTACCGTGGTGACACCACCGGCTCGGGTACGATTGATACTGCCACGGCTCAGTTTAACCTCGCCTTTAGAAGGCCTACTCAAGAAGGTTCGTTCACGGTGTGTCTGGACTTTAGAGACAGTATTTCTGCCAACGCTGATACCTATTTCTTGAAACGCCATCAGGCACAAACCACCTGTCGAACAGTCTATGTCCGTAGGGCATGGAAAAACTTAGCTGTAGATGATACGGTGTTGGCGCATTCGACAAACCGAACGCCTCCTGCTATTGCCCCTCTCGGTGGAGGAATTTCTGTTACCTATCTTGCGGAAAATGGGAGTATTGTTTCTAAAAACTACGTTGGTGGAGCATGGTCCAACCTGGATTCGATGGTCGTGAGTGCTTCGGATCAAGTGGCTGCTGTCAGGATGGCCAAGGGCCTGGGAAACTTGTATATGGCGGTTCTTACAAAGAATAATAACCTGACCGTTTACAAATCTACCAGTGGCACATCTGCTTGGGCAACATTAGGAGCGACTTTCACTGGGGTGACCTCCGTGAACTTGACGGCCCATCCGTCTACAGGAAATCCCCTGGTTGCTTATACACAGAGCAGTCAACCGAAGTTTAGCTACTGGAATAACAACAAGTGGAATAGTGTTTTGATTCATAAAACCAGAACGGTCAGGGATGTTAACGCTGTGTTTTCTGGTGATAATGTGTTGCTAACGACCTATACGGACGATTCAGATAAGTACAAGTCATATTTTGCGATTTATCAATCCCCATACACGAACACCTCTACTACGGGTAATCTTGGTGATGAAATTGCAAGCATTAGTCTCGCTACTGACCGCACGGAAGATGTGTACATGGGTTATATGTATCGTACTTCTGATGTGGACAAGATGGGTGTTTATGTGAAGAAGGGAACTCTTAAGTCAGGAAGCCTTACATTTAGTTCTACGACGCAATTGAAAGATGGTGCCCCGCCCCCGAATATTCGGGTTGTGGCAAAAGGCGGCAAGGCCTATGTGGCTATCGACGATAACGGACGTGGTTTCTCACACTGCCATGCCTATACCTTCGATGGCGTCAGCTGGAAACCTTATGGCGAAAACCAGCTCCCGTATTTCAAGGGCACATTCCAGACAACCCATGGCTATAACCTATATGGTTTCGCTCCAGAAATTGCAATTGACGGTGATGGAATGGTCTACATCTCTATGATTTCATGGCCAAGTTCCGGGGCGACAAGCGAGAACAAGGGCCCCATTGTCATGAAGAACATTTCTGGAAACTGGACTATTAATACCAAGCCTTAGTATATGATTGTTGAAATAGCTTCTATTTGCGATGCAGCCACAGCCAATGGTGTTGGTGGCCGCCTTAATATCCTTGGAGCCTTTGATCGGATTTTTTCAAAGTTTCCGCTGGTTATCCCTCAATGTGCGGCAGCCTTTCGTGTTCGCTACCAGCGTGCCGAAGCAGGCGTCCATAAGTTGATTCTTTCCATTGAAGACGTGTGTGGTCACCGCATTGTCCCCGGCATGGAATCGGACATTACTTTTGAACCTGTTGCGAAAGGCTTTGATACCGCTGCCATGAATTTGATTTTAAACATGCAGCGCCTTAAGATAGAGCGCCCGGACAAGTATATCGTTCGTTTGACTATCGACGATGAAGAATATGTGGCTCTGCCTCTGTATGTCCTGGATGTTCCCCAGCAAAATGCTGGGCTTGCCGATGACGAGGTGAAGAACTAGCCGAAGGGCTTTGTTGCGAGGCACAGGGAGCATTCTCCCTGAATGTCAAGCTTTGCCGGATCTAGGTCTGTCAAGGACACACTCTCTATGTTAAGTTCGAGCATAGACCTGCGCAGAGTTCCCTCGAAAAAGTCCCCGCCGCGGCATTTGAAGAACGCCTCCTTGCGGCACCATAGGGTGTAGAACAGGCGTTGAGCGGCGGGGGAGCCGTCACTCTGTAATGTCTGGTGTAAAAGATTTGCTTCTTCGGCAGAAAAAAAGCGGTCCGCAAGTTTTAAACGGTCCCTGGAGTGAAACTCCAGGTCTATTCCCACGCGGCATTCCCTGGAATAAGCTAGTACGCAGACGTTCTTGGAGTGGGTCCAGTTGGCATCGATGAAAAGTTCCGGGAATTCGGGACGGGTGGAGCCTTCCTTGGTTTTCAAGTGTTGTTCGGTAACCCTTAGCCCGAGAGCTTGGCTCAACCGTTGGAATATTTGTTGCCTGTGGTTGTCTTTGGACAGAACGGTCAGGTAAACCATGCCGTCTAAAGTCGAAACTGGGAACCACTTGCCTTCCATAGCCCAAAGATAATTTTCTAGTTTGGGGGCTATGCTAAACCGTCGTCTAAAAACCTGCGTTGCTGTTGCTTTTCTGCTGATGGCTTGTAGCGACATTAATGAAGGCTGGGAAGTCGATGGAGGTGGCTACATGAAATACGAGATCAATGGCGAAGATGAACGTACCATTGAACTGGCTGAAAGTGACGTGGAAGTCCCGTTTATCAAGAATAGCCACCGGTATTTCTTGGTGAGGACAAGGGCTAGCGAAAGCAAGCGTGGAGACCAGTTCTCCATAATGGTAAATAGGCCCGTTCTGGGGGACAATCCCGTAGTGCAGCAGTATTCCTGGTTCAACTACGGCTCCTTGACCCAGGCCCCCATCCTTGCCGACAGCAGCATTGTCCGTTTTGACCAGAAAGACGACTCTACCTGGACTGCCGACCTGGACCTATACACTCCGGACTGCCGTTCTGGGAAATGTAGCGATACCTTGCCTAAATTGCATATTACGGGCCGTTTGCGGTACTGGATTGACCCCGATGCCCGCTGACCCCTTGACAAATGGTGGCCAAGTTTCTACTATTGGGCTACCTTATTGGTCGATTAGCTCAGTTGGTTAGAGCGCTACCTTGACATGGTAGAGGTCACAGATTCGAGTTCTGTATCGACCACGAGAAAGCCTCGCACTTGCGAGGCTTTTTTTCTTTTAGTTTTTTGTGGATGCGGACTATTTGTCTAGGGTCTTGATCTGGTCTACGAACTCGCCCACTTCCTTGAATTCGCGGTAGACGGAGGCGAATCGGACATAGGCGACAGGGTCCAACTTTTTTAGCTCCTGCATAACCAGGTTGCCTATCTGGTCATAGGTCACTTCCAGATTGTCGTTGGAAATCAGGTTGTTTTCGATGTTGGAAGCGATTTCTTCGATGGCTGCCTGGGTGACTGGGCGTTTTTTGCAGGAGTTGGCTATGCCTGCCAGGAGCTTTTCACGCTGGAAGGGTTCCCGGGTGCCGTTACGCTTGACCACGATAAGAGGTTGGATTTCGATGTACTCTCGGGTAGTGAAACGGCGACCGCAGGCCGTACATTCCCGACGACGCCGGATGGAATCGCCGCTGACGCGGCTGTCCACTACCTTGTCGTTGTCGTTCTTGCAGAAAGGACAAATCATATCTAGAATGTAGAATTTTTTGCCCCTAATAATGTATATTCAAGGTATGCAGCCCCAGCCGTTAAGATTATCCGAGATTACCATCAGCAACCTGCGGTCTATCCACAGGCAGACGTTTCCCCTGAACAACATGACTGCCCTGATAGGCTACAACAATGCGGGAAAGACCAATATTCTTATGGGAATCCGGTGGCTGCTGTCGCCATTTTCGTTGGATGTGTCGTTCTTTGACGATAGCAACGAGCCTGTAGAAGTGGAAGGGCATTTCCAGGGCATCTCGGAAACAGTGCTGAACCGCTTGGGCGAAGAAAAAGCCAAGGAAATCGTACCGTTCCTGAACGGAGAGAGCCTGCGGGTAAAGAAGGTTCAGCGTGTGCCAGGGATCCCGCCAGAGAGCGTAGAACTGTGGGCGCTGGTTCCACCACAGCGCCAGAATGGTAGCCGCAAGGGTTGGATGCGGGTGGGCGATGATTTTAAGCATGCCTTCAAGCGAATGTTCCCGGAACCTATCGCTATTTGGGATTTTGAAGGAAACAAGGCCTTTACCAAACTACTGCACGAGATTTTTAAACCTCTGGAACGTCGGTTCGGTGGGGAATTTAACGACATAATCGGAAAATTCAATGACCTGCTTTCACCGGGGGGAGAAAACCAGGCTGCCGAGATAAAGTCTTTTGACCGAGAAGTCAACGAAAAATTGCAGCCTCTATTTCCTAGCGTCCGTGTGGAACTGGATATCCCCATTCCTACGCTGGAGACCTTCCTTAAAACAGCAAGCCTGAAGGTCATCGATGAGGATGACGGGTTTGAACGGGACATCAACCGCATGGGTGCAGGAAGCCAGCGTGCTATCCAGATGGCACTGGTCCGTTATCTTTCCGAAATCAAGAAGCACCACAACAATCATTACCTGAGCAGGACCATGCTCCTGATTGACTCGCCGGAACTGTTCTTGCACCCCCAAGCGGTGGAACTGGTGCGCGTGGCTCTGAAGAACCTTTCTAACGAAGGCTACCAGATTGTGTTTGCTACCCATAGCGCCCAGATGGTGACCAGCGAAGACGTGAGTACTTCTCTCCTGATTCGCAAGAATAAGGAGCGCGGAACCTTTATGCGCAAGCGTATCGAAGATGCCGTGCACCAGGTGGTGCAAGACGCACCTAGTCAGCTGCAGATGCTGTTCAGCTTGAGCAACAGTAACGAACTGCTCTTTGCAGATTATGTGCTGTTGACTGAAGGTAAGACGGAGTGGCGAGTGCTGCCGGCCCTATTTGAACGGATTACGGGAAAGTCTTTTGCTCTTATCAAGTGTGCGCTAGTGCGTCAAGGTGGTGTGAGCAACACCCGCAAGAGCATGCAGGTGCTGAACGCCATGGACATGCCGGTGCGGGCTATCGTCGATTTGGACTATGCCTTTACCACTGCCACTCGCGATGGGTTCCTGGAAGCTAACGATCCCGATGTGAAATTCTGTCGGAATCTGTTCAGGGAATTGGCGTTCCATCATCACTTGCGGCTAAACAACGGCTTGCCTGTAAGCAAGCACAGCAACATCAGCGCTTCTATGGCTTATTCCATGATGGCTTCTATGCCCGAAGCGGAACGCCCTATCAGGAGCATCCACGCCAAACTTAGAAGCCAGGGAATCTGGGTCTGGACTCACGGCGCTATTGAAGAGCACCTGGGAATCAAGGCGAAAAACGAAGGGGCCTGGAATGGCTTTGTAGAGCGGTGCAAGTCGCCGGACTTTATCAAAAGCCTGCCTGACTTCGAGGGAATCCAAGAGCTTTGCAAATGGATTATCGAAGGCAGCCAGGAAACCAATAGCTAACGCTTACGGTATTAAGCGTTTTTCAGTATTACAGCGCGTCGATGACGGCATTAAATTCAGCGACTGGGCGGAGCCACTTCTTCAGGAGTTCTGGCTTCGGCAGGTAGTAACCGCCGATGTCGGCGGGTTTGCCCTGCTCGGCGGCAAACGCGGCGACAATCTTTTGCTCGTTTTCGGCGAGGGCCTTGGCGACCGGGGCGAACTTGGCTGCAAGTTCCGCGTCGTCCTTCTGGGCGGCAAGAGCCTGCGACCAGTAGAGGGCCAGGTAGAAGTGTGAGCCGCGGTTGTCGAGCTCGCCAATCTTGCGGGCCGGCGTGCGGTTGAATTCGAGAATCTTGCCGTTCGCCTCGTCCAGCGTGTCGGCAAGGACTTTTGCCTTCTTGTTGCCGGTTGTGGATGCTACCTGTTCGAAGGCGGGCACCAGCGCGAAATATTCGCCGAGGGAATCCCAGCGGAGGTAGTTTTCGGCGAGGAACTGCTGCACCTGCTTGGGGGCGGATCCGCCTGCACCTGTTTCGAAGAGGCCGCCGCCAGCCATGAGCGGCACGATGCTGAGCATCTTGGCGGATGTGCCGACTTCGAGAATCGGGAAAAGGTCGGTGAGGTAGTCGCGCATCACGTTGCCCGTGACGCTGATGGTGTCGAGACCGGCCTTCGCGCGGGTCATCGTTTCCACGATGGCGTCCTTCGGGCTCATGATCTTGATGCTGAGGCCGTTCAGGTCGTGGTCCTTCAGATAAACTTCTACCTTCTTCTGGATTTCGCGGTCATGGGCACGCTGCGGGTCGAGCCAGAAGATTGCCGGCGTGTTGCTGACGCGAGCGCGCGTGACGGCGAGCTTGACCCAGTCGCGGATGGGGGCGTCTTTCGCCTGGCACATACGGTAGATGTCGCCTGCTTCCACATCCTGCTGCAGGAGCACTTCGCCGTTTGCATTCACGGCACGGATGACGCCCTTTGCTTTAGCGATAAAGGTCTTGTCGTGGCTGCCGTATTCTTCGGCGCCTTGGGCCATGAGGCCAACGTTCGGCACGGTGCCCATGGTTTTCGGGTCGAAGGCGCCGTTCTTCTTGCAGAATTCAATCGCGGCTTCGTAGATGCCGGCGTAGCAGCGGTCTGGAACGCAAGCCTTCACTTCTTGCAGCTTGCCTTCCTTGTTCCACATACAGCCGGAGTTGCGAATCATCGCGGGCATCGAAGCGTCGATGATGATGTCGCTGGGCACATGCAAGTTAGTGATACCCTTTGCGGAATCGACCATGGCGAGGTCCGGGCCAGCGGCGAGCGCAGCGTCAATAGCGGCTTTGACTTCGGCTTCCTTGGCGTTGCCTTCCAGGCGCTTGTACAAATCGCCGAGACCGTTGTTCGCATCAATGCCGAGTTCCTTGAACAGGTCGGCGTACTTCACGAACACATCCTTGAAGAATACGCGAACGAATGCACCGAACAGCACCGGGTCGGACACCTTCATCATGGTGGCCTTCAGGTGCACCGAGAACAGCACGCCCTTCGCCTTTGCGTCGGCCATCTGTTCGGCGATGAACTTTTCGAGGGCGGCCATGCGCATTACGGTGGCATCGAGAATTTCACCTTCCAAAAGCGGCTTGGCTGCACGCAGTTCCGTGACGACACCGGATTCATCGACAAATTCAATCTTGAACGTGTCGGCCTTCGCGAGCGTAATAGACTTTTCGTTGCCGTAGAAGTCGTTTGCGGACATGCTGGAAACATGGGTCTTCACCGATTCGTTCCACACGCCGTTGCTATGCGGATTGTTGCGGGCGTAGTTCTTCACCGCCTTGGGTGCGCGACGGTCTGAGTTACCCTGGCGCAGCACCGGGTTCACGGCGGAGCCCTTCACCTTGTCGTACTTGGCGCGGATGGCCTTTTCTTCGTCATTCGCGGTCGCGTCCGGATAGTCGGGTACATCGAAACCGTTCTTCTGGAGTTCGGCGATAGCGGCCTTGAGCTGCGGCACCGAAGCAGAAATGTTCGGCAACTTGATGATGTTTGCGCTCGGGTCCAGCGTGAGCTTGCCCAAGAAATCCAGATCGTCGCTCGCCTTGCCGAAAGCGGCCAGGATACGGCCGGGCAAGGAAATGTTCTTGGTTTCAACATCGATATCGGCCGCCTTAGCAAAACCGCGCACGATGGGGAGCAGGGATTGAGTCGCTAAGAACGGCGATTCGTCGGTAAGGGTATAGTAAATCTTGGTATTCATACGCCGCCAAAGATAGATAATTACTAACTTTCTCACGTTATGAGTGATTCTTTCAAAGGCAGATTTGCTGCTGTGTTGCCGGCAGGAGGTATCGGAAAACGGATGGGTGGAGCCATTCCTAAGCAATTGATGTTGCTGAAAGGTAAACCCGTCTATTTCTACTGCTTGGAAACGTTCCTTAGTATGGACGAAATCAGCCAGGTGGTGCTGGCCGTGCCAGCTGACTGGAAATCCCATTTTGAAAAGGATATTTCCGAAAATTCTGGCTGGTCCGCCGAGATGCGGAACAAGTTGACCATTGTCGTTGGTGGTTCTGAACGCTGGCAGTCTGTTCGGAATGGCGTTGAGGCTCTTGACTGTCAGGCCGAATATGTACTGGTTCACGACGTAGCGAGGCCTTTTGTTTCAAAAGAGATCGTTCAGGAAGTTTGTAGGACCTTGGTAGAAAAAGGTTCTTGCCTTGTGGCAAAACCGGCTATTGACACCATCAAGATTGCCGAAGACGGCAAGGTGGAAAAGACCATTGACCGTAAAAAAATTTGGATGGCCCAGACTCCCCAGGCGGCATCTGTCGCCCTCTTGAAAAAACTTTATGATCGTATTGACAAGGAACCTCTAGATTTTACGCCTACCGACGAGGCCAGCATTCTGGAATTCTTTGGTGAGCAGGTCTTCATTGTGCAGGGGAACGCCATGAATGACAAACTCACTACGCCCGAAGATTTTGATGTTTTTTCAGCCCGTCTTGCGGCCAAATAGTTTTATAGCTTAAGTTTAACGAGGAGAAAATGATGAAAAAAGTTCTAGCATTTGCAATCGCCTTCTTATGTGCGGCAACTTTTGTTCAAGCTCAGGAAGGTGAATCAACGAATCAAAAGAATCAGTCTGCAGAACTTGCCATGTTTGGTATTGGCGCCCGCATTGCTGCTGGTTACGGCATGATTTGGGGCCTAGAAGACGACTGGTCTGGTGGTGAAAATGATGAAAATCCGGGTGGCCTTGATCTGGAAGGGGGCGTTATGGGTCGAATCATTCTTACGCCTGTGTTCCAGTTTACTCCGGAACTGCTGTTCCGTTATGCCAAATACTCCCAGGATGATGACTTGGGAGAGCGCAAGTTCAAGCAAATGAATATCGAAATTCCCTTGCTGGTGCGTGCCGTCGCTACCCCGAAATTCTATGCCTATATTGGCCCGCAGCTTGGGCTTAATGTGAGCAATGACGTTTCTCTCAATGCCAAGGTGGCAAACAAGGCTGGTGGCGGAACGATAAATCATTCTATCCCCGAAAAGGTGGAACAGGCCTCTTTTGGTTTCAGCGTTGCTGTGGGTGCGGGCTATTTTGTCATAGACAAACTGGCGCTGGATTTTCGTGTGGGTTTTGGCCTGAGTGAACTTTACCCCGATTCCAAGGGCAATTTTATCGACCTGACTGGCGCCAAGGATATTGCGTTTAAGTTCGGCTTGAACTACTGGGTGTTCTAGGGGTCTATAGTGCGGCGCAAGGATCGAGAAGTTCTAGGCGACGAGAATATCGCGAAGATTATCGAGCAGTGCACGACCTGCCATGTTGCGATGATGGACGATGCCGATACGGGCGTGCCTTACTTGATTCCGCTGTCGTTCGGGTACAGCCTGAAGGGCGGTGTTCTGGAACTGTATTTCCATTGCGCGCATGTCGGCAAGAAACTAGATTGCATCCGCAGGAATCCGAATGTCGCGTTCAGCATGTGCGTCGAGAACCGCATTGAGATACACGAGGATGTTTATTGCAAGAGCGGGCGCTTTTACGCAAGCGTCGTCGGGCAGGGCAAGGCCGAAATCGTCGAGGATAGCGCCGAGAAATGCCGCGGGCTTTCGCTCCTGATGGAACGTCAAGCTGCCGGCGCCCCGCACAAGTTCGAATTCACGCCTGCGCAGGCCGCTGCCGTGACCGTCCTCAAAATAACGAGTACGAATTTCACAGGGAAAGCGAAGCCGGAGGCTTAGCGGGCGCCCTTCTATTTTCTAAATTGGCGCTCCTTTGGAGCGCATTGGGCATCTGCGATGCCATGCGGCTGCATTTCGGCCATAGGGTAATGTAAACATTACCTACGGCACTCAATTTGCACGCATTTAGCTCGGCTCAGCCATGCCAAAGCGAAAAATCGCTTTGTCGCGGCGCTCGCCTTTTGCTAAATTTGTGGCCACTATGAGTGAAGCTATTAACAATGTGAAGCAGGCGTTTGACGCAGAACTTGCGCAAACCGACCTTACGAACCAAGAAGCCGTCAACAACCTCCGCGTGAAGTACCTGGGCAAGAAGGGGGCCGTCACCGACCTCATGAAGCAGATGGGGAACTTGAGCGCCGAGGAACGTCCGGCTTACGGCAAGCTCGTGAACGAACTTAAGGTCGCCGTCTCCGAAGCCATCGACAAGGCTATCGAGACTGCGAACCAGGCTGCCCTCCAGAAGAAGCTGGAAAGCGGCTTTGTAGATACCACGCTCCCGGGTGCAGGCATCCCGGCGGGCAGCACGCATCCGCTTTACGACGTGCGCGAAGAGATTATCGACTTCTTTAGCCAGATGGGTTTCGAAGTGGACTTCGGTCGCGATATCGAAACGGACTGGTACAACTTCGAGGCTCTCAATACGCCTCCTGACCACCCGAGCCGCGACATGCAGGACACGTTCTACGTGGACGACAAGGTGATGCT
>JAFVGH010000103.1 GCA_017475045.1 Fibrobacter sp.
CACCCAGGACGAAGGATCTGCTCCGGTGATCTCCTGGATCCCGCCGGCGCTGATTCACAAATTGTGATCTTGAATATTTTAAACCAGTTTCTAAACCAATTAAACCAGTTTCTAAACCAATTAAACCAAGTTTCTAAACCAATTAAACCAAGTTTCTAAACCAATTAAACCATGATAACGGCCGCCAGGGCGCCGGATCCGGACCCAGGACGAAGGATCTGCTCCGGAGATCTCCTGGATCCCGCCGGCGCTGGTTCCTCACCGGTCAAGATAATGCCCCGCAATTACATTCAGTCGGCTATGGCCAAGAGCCTTTGACGCAATTAGCATAGCCCGACGGTCAAATACAGCCGAACTCCCACTACGGCAGTAATAGCGTTCTGACCGTGGTATTGATTCAATAGACCGTGCATTCTGGTAATAAATCCTTTGTGCATACTCCCGCCGGCAAGCGTGAATATCCGCGCGTTTCGGTACAGTTTCCCATACTCTGCCGGCGCCGGCTGCCCGCATCCGGCCAACAACGGCAGCGACCTCAACAGCAGAACCAACGACCGGTGCAGTCCTCACCCGGCCGCCTTTCCCGCGAACCTTGATTGCATATTCACCACCACCCAGATCTATGAGGTCTTGCCCTGTGATCTGCTGCAATTCTTTTGCATTCCGCAGCCCAGTAGACCGGGCGAAAGATAATAATTCTGCATTCTTTTCTGCTGAAAAATGAGAATCAGCTTTCACGATTTCCCGCGACCTTTTGATATTGCTATACGTTCGAGCTGGTAAGTCATAATCAGCAGCAGAGCAGCCAAGAACCTTTGCAGCGCCGGAGAAGTAAGTTCGCTGCGTCCATGCGCTAAGAACGGATCCCGGCGCCTTTCCCGGTCTCGTCTTGTTCCCGGCCACGTAGAACGGCATAAACGCAAGCGCTTCTTTGAGCGTCCGAGGAGAATGACCGTTAACCTTGAAACCGGAGTCTTTCATTCTCTCACAATAGTCAACCCACGATTGTTTGTAAGTGTATAACGTAGTATCACTATAGATCTTTCCGGCCAGAGCATCCGGATTGCAAGATTTGTCGTAATGTTTAGATGTTCCTTTTCCTCTGCGAAACATTGCATCAAGTCTTTCGAGACCCTGCTGCTTAACACTTTTTGTGTCTTCCCTTTTCCCGCGCATAGTATCACCATCTTTCTCGCTTGGTAGGTTATATTTCCCGAAAGTGATTTTTCAAATCACTTTCAAGACATATAACCCACCAAGCTTTTACATCGTCCCGCGGAAGTTAACGCCGCCACGGATCCGGCGCCCAGGCATTACGCCCCGTTAAAATCAGAGCCACTTTTTTATGTTTCGCCGATACTGGTTGCACCGGACGCACAAGCTTATGGTTGCTTGTGCAGTGAGTTTTTTACAGTCATTCACCACGGACTTTCTCGGATTGACAACAGCAGAACGGTAAACGGTAACGGTAATTGACATTCGTTCCCTTTGGGAACGTAGAAAAAATAAATGCACCACAAGTCTTTTGACCGTGATGCAGTGGTGCGGGGACGAACTTTAATTAACAACTGGCAACTTTGTTACCCTAACTTCTATCATTTGTTTCATTATATCTCGGATTCAAGTAAAGTCAAATTTCCGTGGCCTTGTCTAAAATTGATTTTTATGATTTGACAAAATGGCCAATAAGGTTTATTTTAAAAAAAAAAGCGGCTAGAACGCCGCACAGAGACCGGAGCGCACGACGCCGGAGTCCAACAATAAGGACTCCGGCGCTTTTCTTTTGCCAGAGTCCGAAAGGATAACGGCAAATGAAAAAGCGCAGAAGAACGGCAACGGCCGGCGATCTGGTTAAAGTAGTTGACTATACGCCACCAGCACCACGTGACACAAAACAACAACGTGCTGCAAAGCATAAAACAACCACGGCTGCCCAGAAGATTATAAACACAAAACTAGCTCAAGGCCGTCTTGAAATGAAGCTAGCCGCAAACTTTGGCAGTAAAGACTACTTTGTTACATTCACCTATGAAGGCGAAAATCCGGACCGGAATACCGTTAAGAAAAACAAGAATGCTTTTATACGGCAGCTTCGAACAATTCGACGTACTAGGAACCAGGTCTTTAAATGGATCTTCTGTATAGAACACAAACACGGTGACGGCCGGTATCATCTCCACGCAGTTATTAATTCAGTAAATAAGAAACTTGACTTTGATGAGATCCGCAGCCTTTGGCCACATGGACACGTAGAAATAACAAGACTGTTTGACAGTAAACACGCCTTTTGCGAATGGCTTGATATTGCGCGATACATGACCAAAGAACGCCCAGAGGAAGGGAAAGACGAAACGCCAGTTGGCGCCCAGGTCTATACTTGCAGCCGGAACCTTGAAAAGCCCACTATTGAAACCGAATGGATAGACGAGAATGTACCTTTTGACGTTCCCGCCGGCGCTGACGTTCTGGAAGAAAGAAACGAACTTAACTATATTGACGGTATCCCGGTAAAGTTTGCTTATGTGAAGTATCTTGTGAAACCTTTGAATCTGACCACGTAGACATTAACAACTGAATATGTTTTTCCCTTGAAACCATAATTAACTATTCAACATGGAATTAGAACTTGCTCCGGCGCTATTCATTCAGCCGTACGGAAGCGGTATAATTGCACCAGGGAAACCCACACAGCAGAACGCGACCGCGACAAGGTCAATCAACGTTCTGCCGGTTGACGTTTCTGCCGGTGTCCACTCCGGACACCATCCCCCCCCCCTCTGGCCTCGAGAACGCGCGCCGGAATGACCGGCGCCCCAAACCCCGCGCACACGCAACCGAAAAATCCGGAGCGAGAAATCCGGGGCGGCCAAGTCTGCGGGTTCAATGTTTCCGCGCTACCCGCACAGGCCGCGGACGCGAACCGCGCACATGACCGCGGACGCGCTGGATCTCTTGCAGCGGTCGCGGTCGGCCGCCAGGGCGCCGGCTCTGCACCCAGGACGAAGCAGCTGCTCCGGAGATCTCCTGGATCCCGCCGGCGCTCAGATCTCCGCAGCGGCCACGGACGGCCGCCACGGCCGCGGATCCGCGCCCAGGACGAAGCAGCTGCTCCGGTGATCTCCCGGACCCTGCCGGCGCTCAGATCTCCGCAGCGGTCGCGGTCGGCCGCCAGGGCGCCGGCTCTGCACCCAG
>JAFVGH010000104.1 GCA_017475045.1 Fibrobacter sp.
ATGAGGCCCGGCGTTGCCGCTAATTAGGCAGCGAGTGCGTAGTTTTCGTCAGCACTTATTTTTTTTCAGACTTTTTTACGAGTGCCCTCGTCTGAGACCTCGGCTTGCAACTAACACTTCGGTAACCCTGTCGAAACCAGAGCACCCCCGGTGCTTCGCACCGGGGGTGCTCTGGTTGCGGCAGCCCTGTCGATTAAACGCGACCAAGTGGGAGCGTTTAAGCCTTTGAGAACGCTGTGCGTTCGAAAAGCCCGAAGGGTGAGAATAACGCGAAAAGCGTTATTCGAAGCAAACCAAAGCATCCCCGATGCTCCGCCAAATATAATAAAAACCAATGAATAATCAAATTTTCTATCTTTGAAAACCCCATGGACTCCATCCAAGAATACCTGCAGAATTCCGTCCCACGGACCCTGAACCTCTTTGCAGAGGCTGGCTCAGAGGCTATTCATGTGAACGGAGCTACAGTCCCTATGGCTTCTATGATGGTGGCCCGTCGGTTCTTTACAAACCCAGGGAATATCCTGGTGGTGGCCAGGGATTTTAAGTCTGCCGAATCCTGGGTAGAAAATCTCCAGAGCCTTGTAGGCGAAGACTTTGTCCGGTTTTTCCCTTCTATTGGGCTAAAACCCTACGAACAGAAGGTCCCTTTCGAAGGGGTGCTGGAAGAACGTCTTCGTTTTTTCAAGGATGCGGGTAATCCCGAAAAGCCCTTGGTGACAGTCTGTGCTCTGGATGCCCTCCTGATGCGTTTGCCCGCACCGGGTTTGCTTCAGAAGAACATTCGCGTCTTGAAAGTCGGCGATGTGGTGGAACCGACTGCACTTCGCCCCTGGTTTTTGGATCATGGATTTGTGGAACAGCCTGTGGTCAGCAGCGTGGGGGAATTCTCTATTCGCGGTTGCATTCTGGATGTGAACTGTTTTCTCTACCCGCATCCTATACGTATTGAATTTTACGGCGATGAAATCGAATCTATTCGCACTTTTGACATCTTTACTCAGCGCTCCATTGAACGTATGGACCGCATTGAACTTTTCCCTATGGGGGAATTTACATTGCCCCTTACGGAATCTTCTCGCTTGGGTGCAGATTCTTCGGGACTTTGGTGGCGACGTCCTCTGTATCAGGAGCTGAATTCGAACCTGGTGGATTATTTGCCCCGCTGTTCCTTGGTGTTTGAGGAACTGTCTTCTCTTGCAGAGATGGCGTCAAGGCAGTATCTGCATTTTGAGGACCTGTTCGGTGAGTTGAAGATCGCCCAGCCCGAGACTCAGGCTCCCGAGAAAATTTGGTGGAAGTTTGGTGATATTTCTAGGAATTTTCCGGGTAGGGCTAGTCTGGACCTGACCCGTGTAGAAGCCGAGTCTAACAGTTGGTACAAGATTTCTGCAAAACCTCAGGACTTTTCCAGTACGGGAACTGACGCCGTTGCCAAGCAAATTGAGGAATTCGGTGCTACGGGCGGGCTTGTGTATGTTGTAGCCCCGACGCCAGGCGCTCTTGCGAGACTTCGACATGTCCTGGAAGGGTTGCCTGTAGAGGATTATTTTGTCGGGAACTTGACGGAAGGTTTTTGGTTAGAAGACGACAAAGTGGCGTTCCTGACAGAAACCCGCATTTTCAACCGGCATGCCGGCAAGACCCGTAAACGTCAGATTGCGGGGTCCGTGGCGTCGGCCTTGATGGTGGAATCCTTGAACCGTGGGGACTACGTTGCCCATGAAGATCATGGTGTCGGTCGATACTTAGGGCTTGTCCGTGTGGAAGTCAATGGCGGTATGGTGGACTGCGCTTTGCTGGAATACAGCGGTGGAGACCGTCTCAAGTTCCCCGTCTCTGACCTGCAGAAGATAGACAGGCTAGATGTTTCCGAAGAAGAACCGCCCACGCTTGACAAACTGGGAGGCAAGAACTGGGAAACCGTCAAGAAGCGGGTCCAGAAGAAGGTGGTGCAGATTGCCCGCGAACTTGTGGAACTATATGCCCGTCGCGAACTGGTGGAAGGTTTCGGTTTCCCGCCCGACGGCAAGCTCCAGCAGGAATTCGAAGATGCCTTTGAGTTTGAGCCCACGCCGGACCAGGTAAAGGCCACCGAGGACATCAAGCGGGATATGGAAAGCCGTAAGCCCATGGATCGTCTGGTTTGTGGCGATGTGGGTTTCGGCAAGACAGAGGTGGCTATGCGTGCTGCCTTCAAATGCGTTTGTGCCAAGAAACAGGTAGCGATTCTCGTGCCTACGACCATTTTGGCTGCCCAGCATTACGAGAATTTCAAGGAACGCTTTGCCGCATTTCCGGTGAACATCGCCTTGGTGAACCGTTATCGTACTCCCAAAGAGAAAAAGGAAGTTTTTGCCAAGTTGGCATCGGGCGAGGTGGACATTGTGGTGGGGACCCATTCTCTGCTGAGTGAGAAGAACCACTTCAAGGATTTGGGCCTGCTTATTGTTGACGAAGAACAGAAATTTGGCGTGAAACAGAAGGAAAAACTTCGCGAATTCCGCTTGTCGGTAGATACTTTAAGCATGAGCGCTACGCCCATTCCCCGCTCCCTCCACCTGAGTATGACGGGTGTTAGGGATATTTCCCTTATCAATACGCCTCCTATAAATCGCTTGCCTGTAGAGACCAAGCTCATGAAGCGCGACGACGTGATTCTCGCAGAAGCGGTAAAGGATGAACTGGCTCGAGGCGGCCAGGTGTTTGTGGTAAATGATCGGGTCCATAGCATTAATCAACTGGCTGAAGAAGTAGAATCCTGGGTGCCGGAAGCCCGTGTGGCGGTGGCTCATGGTCAGATGGAAGACCGCGACTTGGAACGGGTCATGAATGCGTTCTTGGCCAAGGAATTCGATGTGCTGGTAAGCACTAGCATTATTGAGTCCGGGCTTGACGTTCCAAACGCCAATACCATTATCATCAATAACGCTCACCATTTCGGTATCAGCCAGCTTTACCAGATGCGTGGCCGCGTAGGCCGTAGCGATGTTTTGGCGAAGGCTTTTTTGGTGATTCCCGCCAAGTCGGATATTTCTCCGGAATCCATGCGGCGCCTCAAGGCTTTGGAACAATACACCGATCTGGGGAGCGGATACCAGCTTGCCATGCGTGACCTGGAAATTCGTGGCGCAGGAAACCTGCTCGGTCAGGAACAGCACGGCTTTATTGCTGAGGTTGGTTTCGAGACGTATATCCGCCTGGTCAAGGAAGCCGTGGAAAAACTGCGTGGTGGCCCCACGGACAAGCCTATACAGCCCCGTGTGGAAATTGGTGTGGACGCTTACCTGCCCGAAGATTACATCCAGGATGGCCTTACCAGAATTTCATTGTATCAGCGTATAGCTCGCATCGGTTCTCAGGCCGAGGTGGAAAGCATTACCCAGGAGCTGGAAGACCGCTTTGGTCCGGTACCCATGCCCGCCCAGATGCTCATGAAGGTGACGGAGATCGGTCTTATTGCTGGCCAACTCAGAATTCAGGGTTTGCAACAGCGCAAGGGCATTCTGGTGGTGACTTTCACGGAATTTCCGCCTCCCGATACGCGGGTGCTGGCCGAAATATCGGGCCGTTGCGCATGCCCTATGCGCTATTTGGGTGCCTCGCCTTTGCAGGCCGTATTTGAATTGGGAATGGCTCCGGCAGAACAATTGGCCGGCAAGATTTTAGAGATCTTCCGCAGCTTCGCGGACATTCCCAAGAGCATCCAGTAGCCGTTGGGCAACTGATTCTGCTACCATGGCCGGTGTGCCGATTGTGTCCGAGGCATTCCAAAATGATTCGTCGGCATCGGTTTCGAACAGGAGCATTTCTTTTGGTATATCAGCCAATGCCGATCGTGAAGATTTTTTGGTAAGGGAGCTTGGGTGGACTGATATGAGACCGCCCATCTCCAAAATTTGGTGGGCGATGCCGATGTCCCCGCCGAACCGGTGGAAAATGGGACGCGAGTCGCTTGGACTCTTTCCAAAACCTAATCGTTTCAGCAAGCCGATTACCCTGCCGTAGTCACCGACGCAGTGAATTTGCAGGTCGCGTTTTAGTTCCAGCGCAAGGTTGGCTTGGAACAGGAACCATTTTTCCTGCAGTTCACCTGGGCCGTATTCCGGAAACCTGCGGTCCAGACCGGTTTCTCCGACCATAAAACAATCGTCCCGCTCCAGAAAAGCGCGCAACATCTGCTTGTGGCTTTCCTTGGCCTGCAAAACCGACATGGGGTGGATGCCGAAGGCCAGGTTACACTTTTTTTCTTTTAGACCCGAATTTTGCCAGATTTCCCATAGGGGATCCCATTCCGCAGGCTCGCAGGCTACGGCATTATAGGCGTAACCAGCCTGGTCCAGGGCTTGGGCCAGTTCTTTCGGATGGGGGAGTCTCCCCAGGTGGATGTGGCTGTCAAAGGGCATTTTTTCTCTATTTTAGCCTAAAATAACAAGTTTTTTCACAAAAACAAAAAAATGCTTGTTTTTTTCGAGAAAAAAGCCTAGTTTATGGCTACGGCGTTTGCCGAAAACAAGTTTGAAACCAAAGAGCCGCTGAGCGGTAGCTAAAAGGAGATTATATGCGCGACCTTATTGAGAAGGTTTTGAAGAAGGGCCTTTCCGTGTCTTTTTCCGAAGAGAACGGTTTTTCGGTTATCCGTATTTGCAAGGGTGGCGACGTCGTGGCTAGTTGCAGTTTGGGTACCGCCGATTTCCGTGCCTCGGTAGAGGATTCCCTCCAGTCCCTTTTGCTGGATTTAGACCGCAAAGGCATTTAACCAGCTACGAACTTGCATAAAAAAGACCCGCTTTTGCGGGCCTTTTTTTATGCTTTTAACAGAACTAGCCTTATCTGTGAGCAACAAAGCCTAGTTAATCCTACCAACCAAGTTGCCGGAGAGCATGAAGTCACGAGAGCTGCCGTAGCTGTGGAAGCCGGCGGACAGGCTGAAACGGTCCGTGAATGCCTTTTCCAGGTAGAGGGCGCCAAGCACGTCCTTCACGTTCTTGGTGTGGAAGCTCTGGTATTCCGGATGTTCGTGACGGTCGCCGATGTATTCAGCTTCGAGGATGATACGATCCACAACAGAGGTGAAGAATGCGAAACCGCCGGTCACGGGGATCACCATGTCTTCGTTGGGGTCGATGTTCAACAGAGCCGCTTCAGCGAAGATATTCATGGTCTTGCGAATGATGGGCAGGTTAGCCTTCAAGGAGGCGTTATGCTTTACTTCGGCGTCGGAGTCATAGACTACATCGAACAGGTTGGCACGGTAGGCCAGCTGCACGTTCAGGTCGCTGAGACCTTCGAGACCGTGGAAGTTGAAAGCGGCACGGAGGTCACCCTTGTTCAGGTGCGGTGCGTTGCTGATGAAGGATACAAAGAAGTCCATGTTCTCGGTGGGGGAGAAACCGAACTGCAATTGGTTTTCGGAGCGCTGGGTGGACATGAATCCGGCCAGGTAGCCATCGATGTAGCCACCGAAGTAGTCGCCGTTCTTGTCGGTGTTATCCCAACGACCGACCTTGAAACTCAGGTGTTCGGTTTCCTGGTAGGCCCAGGCTTCATCAAGCTCGAAATAATCGCTGACTTCGTTGTATTCGTCATTACGGATCTTTTCACGCTTCTGACGCTTGGTCTCGTAGTCGTCGACAGACTTTTCCAAGTCGCCGGGGTGCAGGGAAATGCCCAACTTACCCTTGAAGTCGTCACCTTCGGCCAGGATAGCGAAATTGGCCTCGCCATTCCAGGTTTCCAGGTTGTCACCATTTTCGTCGTCTTCGGTATTCCAGAAGACCTTGCCAGCTTCCAACTCGAAGTCTGCCATTACGTCAAAGGCGAGCTTCTGGGTTTCGAACATGGCGTTGTCGATCATCTTTTTCTTTTTACGTTTTTTCTTGGCAGGTGCCTTGGCGTCCTTTGTGGGAGCGGCTGCTGCTACGAAACCAGTGGTGTCGTTTTCGGCAACGGCGGCAGCCTTGGCTGTGTCGGCGGGAGCAGCACTGTCAGCCGGGGCTGCGGCAACTTCTTCGGCAGGGGCTGCTGCGGCGCTATCGGCGGGAGCGGCTTCTGCTGCGGCCTGTTCGGCAGGAGCAGCCTGCTCGGCAGGGGCAGCCTCGGGAGCGGTAGCCTGTTCAGCAGGAGCGGCTGCCTGTTCGGCAGGAGCAGCCTGTTCGGCGGGGGCGGCTGCTTGTTCAGCAGGGGCGGCCTGTTCGGTTGCTGCAGGGGCGGCCTGCTCGGTTGCTGCAGGAGCAGCCTGCTCGGTGGCGGGTGCTGCGGCTTCGGGAGCGGCAAAAACAGATGCCGCCAGCACGCAAGACATTAGAATCATTTTTTTCATGAAAAAGAATCTCCTTTCAGTATTCAATATGCTGAAAATTTTAGAAAAAAAATAGGTCTTTGGGGAATGTCAAGATTATTTTTCTTTCAAAAATGTTATGTTATAGACAAAAGAGGTTTGTTTTGAAGAAAATATTTCTGGTTTCGATTTTGTTTTTTGTAATGTCTGCTTTTTCCCAGGAAACACTGCCTGTATACAAGATGGTCAAGGGGAAAATCAACGAAGAAGCGCCTGTAGGAGAACTTGGCCGTTCTGACTGGATAAAGGAATTGCCTATTCCTCAGGTGAAGGTCAAGAAAATTACCTGGGTCAAGGAAACGGTACAGGTCAAGGACAAGAAGGGCAAAGTGGTCAAGGACAAGAAGGGAAAGCCCAAGACCAAGGTCAAGAAGAAGAAGGTGGTGAATTATGTGATGGAAGATCCCAAGGAACCGCCGAAGTTCGTGCCCATCGATTGCAAAATTGGACAAGTCTACGCCAGGCGTTCTGAACTGGCTCGGTTCCAACAGGAATCCAAGGACCTGAGTGGCGAGTATGCTTCGACCACAGGTAGCGTTTTTTTGAAAAAATCTCCCAACAACCCGGGAAAGTTTACGGTGACTATCCAGAATGGCCCCTTGGGAGACCGTGCCGAAATAGAAATGAGCGATGTTGTCATGGAGGAATCCACCAATGGCGGGCGTCTGTCCTATAAGGAAGAAGGCTGTGCTTTAGATATTAGTCTTTTGAGCCGCAAGGTCACTGTGATGCAGCGGGGTTGCGTAGACTACAATTCCGAGAATTACAAGCTGGAAGGTTCGTACAATACGTACAAGGGCAACACTCGCCGTGTAGATACCTTTGTGATGCCCGAGAAGACATTCAAGTACAAGAAGTATTTCTGGTGCGGAAGCGGGTTTGATTCCTGTGAAAAGGTCAAGGATGACAATGGTACAGTCTATATCACCTGGAGTAAGGACGGAAAGGGTTTCATTGAGCGCAAGGCTGG
The DNA here is from genome assembly GCA_017475045.1 of Fibrobacter sp. Lineage (GTDB taxonomy): Bacteria > Fibrobacterota > Fibrobacteria > Fibrobacterales > Fibrobacteraceae > Fibrobacter. Next base: position 7,311 of record JAFVGH010000104.1, read on the forward strand.
CGAGACCGTCAATCTATACCGCCCCTTCGAGTACATGATTCCACGTAAGCGTGACTTTTACAAGGGCGAAAAGCCTATTGTCATCAAAACCAAGCGTCCCGACATGGCGGGGGAGTGGATGGTTTGGTATTTCTACCCCAAGGCGGAGCGTCTTAAGATGGTCCGTGCCGGCATGAACGAAGAATCGGCTTACATGGAAATTTACGAGTAGGGGATTGGGGCCAAATTTTTTATCTTTAGCCCCATGAAAGTCTTTTTATACGATACCACCCTACGCGACGGTAACCAGGATAGAAAAATCAGTTTGTCTCTTGCAGACAAGCTGCAGATAGCAAGACTCCTGGATAGTTTCGGTTTTGATTATATCGAAGGTGGCTGGCCTAACCCCAGCAATCCTACGGACGAGGAATTTTTCCAGAAAATCAAGGAAACCAAGCTGAAGCATGCAAAGATTGCCGCTTTCGGCTCCACTCGCCGTCCTGGGATTCTGCCTGAGAAGGATCCGCTGTTGCAGGCCCTCGTAAAGTCTGGAGCGCCTGTCAAGACGATTTTCGGCAAGAGCTGGGACCTGCACGTAACTGACGTTATCCGCACCACGCTTGAAGAAAACTTGGACATGATCGAGTCTTCGGTGGCTTACCTCAAGGAACATTCCGAAGAGGTCATTTACGATGCGGAACATTTCTTTGACGGTTACAAGGCGAATCCTGAGTATGCCATTGAAACTCTCCGTGCGGCAGAAAAGGGCCATGCAGATTGCATTGTGCTTTGCGATACCAACGGCGGCACCATGCCTTGGGAGCTGAAGGCTATCATCAAGGAAGTGAAAAAGCATATTTCTACGCCCTTGGGAATACACGTCCACGACGATTCCGGTCTTGCTGTGTGCAACAGTCTTTATGCAGTGAAAAACGGTGCTGTGATGGTGCAGGGCGTGGTGAACGGCTTTGGTGAACGCTGTGGAAACGCAAACCTTACCACCATTGCTGCAGACCTGCATTTCAAGATGGATGCGAAGTTCTTTGCAGCCAAGAAGATTGCAAGGCTCCGCCAGCTGAGTAGCAGTATCGACCAGATTGTGAATCTGCCTAGCGATCCTCACGCCCCTTACGTAGGCGATGCGGCTTTTGCCCACAAGGGTGGTGCCCATATCGACGGTGTCATGAAGGTGAGCCGCAGTTTCGAGCATGTTGACCCTCATGCCGTAGGCAATGACCGTGTGTTCGTGACCAGCGATCAGGCGGGTGGTTCCTTGGTGGTTGAAAAGCTTAAGGCCATCAAGCCGGGTATCGACAAGAAGGACCCGGTGGTGGGCAAGCTCCTTGCGCTTATCAAGGAACGCGAGAATGCCGGTTGGCACTTTGACAGTGCCGAGGCGAGTTTCAAGTTGCTCGTGTATCGCCATTTGGGCATGATTCAGGAACCTTTCAAGGTGCTGGGTTATCGCGTGATTGAAGACAAGACCACTCAGGGTGTGTCTGTTTCTCAGGCGACTGTCAAGCTCCAGATTGGTGACAAGATCAGTCATCAGGTGAGTGAAGGTGATGGTCCGGTGAACGCCTTGGATGCGGCGCTGCGTAAGGCCCTGCTTCCGTTTTTCCCCAACATGGCGAAGGTCCGCCTGGATGACTTCAAGGTCCGTGTGCTTGGTTCCAATGTGGCTTCTGACGCTACGGTGCGCGTGTGGACCACATTCGGTGACGAGAAGGGGTATTGGAATGTGGTGGGTGTCTCCAGCAACATCATCGAGGCCTCTTGGATGGCCTTTGTAGATGGATTGACCTACAAGATCCTCTTGGACGAGAAGGTCATTGAAAAGCCCTACAAGCATTTGGATGTGCAGCCGGTGACTGTGAAAGGCGCCCCGGAGAAAGAAAAGTCTGCTCCCGAGAAGGCAAAAAAGTTGAGTGCCCGCAAGGTGAGGAACCTGGCCGGTATAACGAGACGTAAAAGATGAATGTATCGTCATTCCGGGCTAGACCCGGAATCTAGATAGCGGATCAGGTCCGCTATGACGTTGTAGCTTTAACAATGGAGTTATCAACTATGATTATCACAAAAGTCACTCCGAAATCTGCTGAAATCGAACGCATTTGCGGGCGCGAAGTCGCCCCGAGCAAGGAAATTCACGACAAGGTGATGCAGATCCTTGCCGATATCAAGAAGGGTGGTGTCGCTAAGGCCACCGAATACGCCCAGAAGTTTGATGGTCTCAAGGGCAAAAACCTCCGCGTGCCGGTTTCCGCCATCGCGAAGTCTGCCGCCAAGTGCCCCAAAGAACTCCAGAAGGCCTTGAAACAGGCCATCAAAAACGTGCGCGATTTCCACCAGAACCAGATGGAAGAATCCTGGCTCATGGAAGGGAAGGACGGCGTGGTTCTCGGTCAGCGTATTCGCCCCATGAAGCGTGTGGGTCTCTATGTGCCGGGCGGTGCGGGCATTTACCCGAGCACCGTCATCATGAACGCGGTCCCGGCTCTCGTTGCCGGCGTGGAAGATATCGTGGTCGTGACTCCCATCAAGGGCGAAATCAACCGCGCTGTGGCTTTCGTGCTGCAAGAACTGGGCATTGACGAAGTCTACCACATCGGTGGCGCTCAGGCGATAGGCCTGCTTGCCTACGGTGCGAAGGATGGGTCGGGCAAGACCGTCGTAGAACGGGTTGACAAGATTGTGGGCCCGGGCAACGTGTTTGCCGCTATCGCCAAGAAGGAAGTCTTTGGCATCGTGGATATCGACATGGTGGCAGGCCCCTCAGAAGTGCTGGTGATGGCTGACAACACCTGCGATCCGGACTTCGTGGCTGCAGACCTTTTGAGCCAGGCGGAACACGGTTCCGGCTTCGAGGCGGCCATCTGCATTACCGACAACATGGAAACCGCCCAGATGATTAGCGCCTGCGTGGATATCCAGGTCGAAAATTCCCCGAAGAAGGAACTCCTCGAGAAGGTGCTCGGCAACTTTGGACGCATCCTAGTGGTGAAGGACTGGTTTGACGGCGTGGAAATCGCGAACCGCATCGCTCCGGAACACTTGGAAGTGATGACTGCCGAAGCCGAATCCATGGCGGCGCAGATCGAGAACGCAGGTGCCGTGTTTATCGGCCCGTGGTCCTCTGAACCGGTAGGTGACTACTTTGCAGGACCCAACCACGTGCTGCCTACAAACGGCACGGGCCGCTTCTTCAGCCCGCTCGGCGTGTACGACTTCCTTAAGCGCATGAGTATCATCCGCTACAGCGAAAAAGCCATCAAGAAGAATGCGAAGGCCATTGCCGCCGTCGCTACCGAAGAAGGCTTTATCCACCACGCCGCCGCGGTTCTCAAAAGACTTTAATCCGTGAGCCGCAAGCGACTCGTATCAACGAGTCGTGACGGCGAGAGGGTAGGCCTGTGGTAAAAGTCAATTTGCTTTCAGCCAACCCGGTCAGTCGTGAGCAACAAACGCCTCGTATTAACGAGGCGTGGTTGCGAGAGGGTTGGCATGTGGTGAAAGCCAATTTGCTTTCAGCCAACCCGGTCAGTATTAGAACAAAAACATGGAATCTTCGCCTAGGTTCAGGCATACCCGATTACGGCCCGATTCCTTGGCGTGGTACAGGGCGTCGTCAGCCCGCTTGATAATCGATTCCACGGTGTCGCCGGGTTTACGTTCCGTAAAGCCTACGCTCACCGTAACAGAAAGCATTTCTCCAGAAGAAAGCGCAATCCGGATTTTCTCGACGCCAGAACGTAACCGTTCCGCGATAACCTTAGCGTTGTCAATGGTGGTGTTGGGCAAGAATACCGTGAATTCTTCTCCACCATAGCGCACGGGCATGTCGCTGGGTCTTAGACAACGGGTGATTTCCTTGGCTACCGCAATCAGCACCTGGTCTCCGGCCAGATGGCCGTAGGTGTCATTGACCTGCTTGAAATGATCGATGTCCAGCATGAATGCGGAAAGGAAAAAATTCCCATCGTTGCTGCGCTTGAGTTCACGTGTGTAGGTTTCCTCGAGCCAACGTCGATTGTGCAAGCCTGTCAGAGAATCGGCCTTCGCATTTTCTTCGATACAGCGGATATGGTATTGTTCTTCGCAAACGACCTGGTTGTTATGCCGGAGCCTGTTGCTCAGGAGCTGCAAGAAGTTTAGACATAGGTCGTGGGAAGCGTTTAGCATAGCAAGGGCGATGTCTGCATCGACCACAAGAAGGGTACTTCTCTCTTTGGCGAAAACTTGTGCACTGGGCTTTACGTTTTCAAAGATAGACATCTCTCCGGCACAATGACCTGGTTGTATATAGTCCGAAAAGGAGCCTCCCTGAGAGTTCAAAACCACTTCCAGCAAACCATCAAGTAACACTAACAATCTGCGTTCAGGCTGGTTTGGGTCAATGAGCAGGGTTCCCGGTTCGGCGATGATTTTCTTGCAACTAAGCAAGTATCCGGCCAAGCTTTCGAAGGAGACGTTCCTGAAGATGTCCGTCTTTTGAAATTGGGCTCTTGAAATAGGCAGCGTTTCCAGTTCGTTTGTGCTCATGGCTAGAATCCGAGGCTCATTTGGATCATGTAAATACGCTCTTCGTCCTGACCGGTATAATAACCTTTTTCTTCTGCCCAGGTGGCAAATTCCATGGTGAAGAACTGCAAGACTTCAAGCGCGATACCGCCTGCGGGGTATCCACCCTTGAAACCTCCGGAAAGACGCATGGCCAAAGCGCGAACTCCATAATAGTAACCGGGCCACGCTATCAAGTTTTGTTCTACTTCAAAACCAAAGTTCAGGTGGGACAGAGGCTTGTAATTGTTTGTGCTGTTTACAATGTCCGCGTAGTCCATGGCAATGTTGAATTTATGCCCATACCCGGTGTTTTTGTTGAAGAACCTTGGACTATAGTTGGCGCCTATGGTCCAGTTGGGAGTAATCTTGTCACCGGCCAATTCCTTGAAGTAAATGTCTCGCAGTGAAGAACCGACTCTAACTTCGCGAGTGAGCTGATAGAGGACACCCAGGTCGATGCCCATGGATACGGAATTTAAGTCAAAGATGTTGTCCGTGGCGTCATGATAGCGGTCTTCAAGAGTGTCCTGCATGGTGTCATAGTTCAAAATGTCGATGGTGAGCATTTCCACTTTATGGCGCTTCACGGCTTTTGCACCAAGACCGACGGAAAGCTTATCAGTGAATCCGTAAGAGATACCTCCCTGGATCACTCCGTCTACATAGAATGTATCGACGGCCATTCTGGGAAGGACGATACCTGCATCTAGGTAGGGAGCGACGTTCGCATCGACCCAGATTGCGCCTCCGATGCCATGAAAAGCCATTTCAGCATCGAATTTGAGCTTCATTGCCAGACTCTTGTGGTCATAGCTGTTCACTTGGTGCATCAGTTCGGGGTGGGCGGACAGTGAATCCATCAACACAGAAGAAGCCTTGAGATTGTGCTTTGCTGCTTCGTTGGATGCGCCCTGGTAGATTCGTTGCAAGTCCTTTGCCACGTTGTAGGTGTGGAAATACGTCTCGAAAGGTCCCGCTCCGCCCATGTTCAATCGCATGTCGGCGTAGTTTCGGGGGTAGTATCCTGTTTCGGGGAATTTTTCGTAATTGCCGAGTTTGTTGATTTGGGTCAAGCCGGCGTAGTTGAAATAGATTGCTTCTTTGTCGTCGACTACGGCTACGTGGGCATTACCCATAGCTTCGGCGCGAAGGGAATGGTGAGTGGGCGCTTTGAGAGCGAACGTAAAGCTGGCGAGGCACAAAATCAGAAATATTAGAACTCGTCTCATTCTTGGAACCTCGCTCTCTGTGCTTCAAGAGCCTTCAAATAATCGGCCTCGGAGTAGTTGACCCAGCAACCGCCAATAGTTTCTTTTCTGTATTGCAGGCTGTAGCGGCCTTCGTAGTCTCTTGCAATCTCGTGCTTCTTTTCCAAATATTCTTTTGAAGAAAGCTTTTTGGGGTTGAATTTCAGATTCTTTGCGAATCTGAACAAGTGGTTGTTGTGGTCAACTCTTCGCCTGTATTCGGGATAGACGAATGTCCATTCGTCTTCGTTAGCTTTTCTTCCGTCCATGTCGATATCCACGTGACGGTATTTTTCGTTCGGTGCCACGGATTGGATAATCATTAGGTTCTCGGTACCCTTTCTATGTGAAAAGGCGTTTTTGGCAATAGACTTTTCATCGTAGCTGAATTGATCTGTCTGGTCTCTGGGATCTTCGTCAATTTCACCATCGCCATCGTTGTCTTGTCCGTCAATAATTTCTTCATCATTGCAGCCGTCGCCATCTTCGTCCACAGACTGGCTGTAGCCGCTGAATGAGATAACTGTGGACAATTTCTTTTCGTTTTCAATGGGGTCCTTGGATGTTTTGGTGACGCTGCTCATGGCATCACAGGATGCTCCCATTGTTATGTTCTTTCCTTCTTCGGTAAGCATGTTGCTATATCCTGGTATGAACTGGCCTGCTACATCACCCATGGAGCTAGGTTGGTTGGCGCATGTGCTAAAAATTTCGTGAAGTGCGTCCAAAGTCTCCGTCGACCTATCTCCATACAACCCGTTGAGAATGTCACCTATGCTGCACTTAGCCTCGCCTGTTCTAGGATCTTTTTCTGCGCAGGCTGGTATGTCGGGCATGACTTTACGTAAAACGAGCATGGTCTTGAACATCTGTAAAACGATGTAGCTGTCAGAAATGTCCTTGTAAGATATAACGCCATCAAGTTTGCCGGTGGTGTCGCGCTTTATAAACTTTTTCATGAAAACAAGAATAGTATCGATGCTCGATTGGTATTTTCTTGCTGTTCCGTCACTCATTTTTGAGATGGGCAGGGTAGACTTGCTGCCTTCGGTATTGACGTACTTGAGGAGCTCGAAAGAGTTAATGTCTTGAAGATTCAGTTTCGCTTTTGCAAGGCCGTACCACGCTTCAGAATGGGTGGAATCCGCCTGGATTGCTTTTTTGAAGTAGTGTGCTGCAGCTAGGTAGTCGTTATCTCGGAATTTCAGATAGCCTTCGTAGGTCAACGCATCGGCGTCACCGGAGTCAATGTCTGCTGATTCTGTTGGATTGAAGAGGTTGCAACCAATAACCCCTAGAATCAGTGAGCCAAGGAAACAAAGTAAAAGTTTTGTTTTCATAAGTCGTTCTGGATGTTCTAGTTCTTTCTTAAAAATAACTTTCTTCTTGCCGAAAAGAACAGAAAGCCCCCCTTTTTTCCTTTTTTTAGGGCGAAAAGTCCTTTTTACAGCGAAAATGCCGTTTTTAATGGGTGAAAGTGAAAAAGACCGTCAAAGTAAATATATTTGGTGCCATGAGTTTGTGCGAGGAATACTTTCCGACCAAGGCCTACACCAACGCGGTGAACCGGTTGGGCCTGCTCCTGTCCAAGGAACGGGACCGTCTTGATGACCTGGCTCGCGCTCTTGGACGGAAATATGCCGTCGGTCCTGACAACCTGGCCGAGCAGGTTTCCTGTATTGTCAAGTTTACCATGGATTACCATAGGGCGTACTCGCTCTACCTTGAGGCGGTGTTGCCCCAGCACAAGAACGGAATCCAATGTGGCCCGGCCTGCGGAAATTGCTGCCACCATTACCCCATGTCCGTAGAACCCTTTGAACTGGTCTACCTTTATACGGAATTGAGGAAACGTGATGACTTTATGTCTATCATGGAGGACTGTCAAATACGGGCGACGTTGTTTGAACAACTACTCGAAAAGCGTATTAATGGGACTGATTCTGAAGATGAGGCCGAAGATGGCGCCTTACACGACTATTTTTCGCAGTGGAAAGCCTGCCCGTTTTCTTCATCTAAAGGCGATTGCGGGATATACCCCTTGCGTCCTGTATCTTGCCGTATGTATTTTAGCGAAACTCACCCGAAGTTTTGCGTACCGGAATACCTGCAGACGGAAAAGAATGAAAGTTTTGTGGTGTACATGCCCGACCATATTGAGGAAGCCCTATACGGGATTTCTGAACATTACGAAGGCCTGTCCTTGCCAGAAAGTTATTTTGGCGGGCTCTTGTCCATGAATTTGTACGAGGGAATTCTCGGATGATTGGCGAGGGACAGATGGATTTATTTGGTCAACTGGACCTTTTTGGAGCAGGTGCTCCCCGGGAGGAAACTCCGGCGGTTAAGAAAATATCACCGGATAGCTCCCAGAACGGCATGGTGACCTTCAAGTATAATCCCCGCATGAAAAAAAGTATACGGTGCGTAGGTGGGTTCCTGTTTGGGCATCCGGAAGTGCTGTTGCCGAGTTACATGAAGGCTCCGGAGTTTGCTCAGGCCAGGGAAATTGCCGCTGAATGGGCGGAACGTGCCATCCGTCGCAAAACCCAGAAGAACAAGGCTGCCGTTAAGGACTTGGTGAACCGTTTTTGGACCGTAGTGGACCAAGTTCTTGCGGATAAGGGTGAAAAAACTCTGGAATCTAGGGGCCGAGTTCCTCCTATTCGACCAAAGGGAATTTATCACGACCTGAATCAGGTGCTGGCTGCGGTGAACGAGACTTATTTTAATGGGGAACTGACGTGCCGTATTACCTGGAGCAATAGGGTAGGTGGGCTCAGTTTCCATTCTATGCGAAAAGACCCCCTGACAGGGGAGGATTTCCACCTGATTAGTATAAGCAGGGGTTATGACGCCCAAAATTGCCCGTTTTATGCGGTGGCAGGAGTGGTGTATCACGAATGCCTCCATGTGGTGATTCCGGTAGAGGAACGTGGCGGGCGCCGTATTGTTCACGGCCGGCAGTTTCGCCAGCGGGAAAAACGCTACATCTATTATGATGAATGGGTCAAGTGGCACAAGGAGGTGCTTCCCAAGAACATCCGGGCCATGCGTCGCGGGAAAGAACTTTGAAAATGTGTAACGAAAAATTGAATAAAGAGGAATGAAATGACTGATCCTAGAATTACAAAACTGGCTGAAAATCTGATAAACAACGCGATTGGCCTCAAAAAAGGCGAGAACATCCTGATTGAGACTACGGACACTCCCGATGAGCTTTCTACTGAGTTGGTGAAGGCTGTGTCGAAGGTGGGTGGGAATGCCTTCGTGCATAACTACCGCGGTCGAGTCCGTCGCGAGATGATCAAGTCTGCTACGGAAGAACAGATGAAGCTTCAGGCGGACCTGGCCTTGGCTGAGATGCAGAAGATGCAGGCCTATATCGCCATCCGTGGAGCGGATAACGCCCTTGAAAATTGTGATATTGACAGCGCAAAAATGCTCAGCTACCGTAAAAATACGGATCCCGTGCTGAATTACCGTGTCGATAAGACTCGCTGGTGTGTACTTCGCTGGCCAAACCACTCCATGGCGCAGGGAGCCAATATGAGTTCCGAGGCTTTTGAAGACTTCTACTTTGAGGCCTGTCTTGCCGATTACCCGAAAATGGCAAAGGCCGCGCAGAACCTGGTGGACCTTATGAACCGTACCGATAAGGTGCGTCTTGTGGCCAAGGGTACGGATCTGACCTTCAGCATCAAGGACATCCCGGCGATTCCTTGCTGTGGCAATATGAACATTCCCGATGGAGAAGTTTATACCGCTCCGGTCCGCAACAGCGTCAACGGAGTCATTCAGTACAACACGCCAACCCTTTACGACGGCAAGTACTTTAGCAATATCCGCCTGGAATTCAAGGACGGCAAGATTGTGAATGCGACCTGTGAGTCGGGTGACAATGTGGCCATGAACGGTATTTTCGATACCGACGAGGGTGGCCGTTACGTGGGTGAGTTCGCTATCGGTTTCAACCCCTTCGTGAACGCCCCTATGTGCGACATTCTATTCGATGAGAAGATTGCTGGCTCTATCCACTTTACACCGGGTCGTTGTTACGAGGAAGCCCCGAATGGCAATATCAGTGCCATCCACTGGGACCTGGTGCTGATTATGCGTCCGGAATACGGTGGTGGTGAAATCTGGTTCGACGACAAACTGATTCGTAAAGACGGGCTGTTCGTTATTGACGAACTCAAGTGCCTAAACCCGGACCAACTCGGGAAATAATTACCAGAATCTAAAAAAGCCGTCCCGAAAAGGACGGCTTTTTTTTGTATGAACGAAAACCACCAGCTAGGCTGGTGGTTCTAAAGAAGCCTTTTGGCGGTGCTGAAAACAAGAAATCCTTTGATTATAATTGAAATGCGGCCTGACAAACTGCATAACAATGAAACCAAAGGATTAACATG
>JAFVGH010000105.1 GCA_017475045.1 Fibrobacter sp.
CACCAGGGCAAAGTACGCGACATGTACGACCTGGGCGACAGCTTCCTGATGGTCGCCAGCGACCGTCTTTCCGCTTTTGACGTGGTGCTCCCCACCCCGATTCCTGGTAAGGGCAAAATCCTCAACCAGCTTTCGCTGTTCTGGTTCAAGCACCTCGGCATGAAGAACCACCTCATCACTGCCGACGTGAACGAATACCCGGCCGTGCTCAAGAAGCACGCCGACTACCTCCGCGGCCGCTCCATGATCGTGAAGAAGGCCCACCGCCATTCCGTGGAATGCATCGTGCGTGGTTACATCGTGGGTTCTGGCTGGAAGGACTACCAGAAGACCGGTAAGATCTGCGGTCACGTTCTCCCGGAAGGCCTGCAGCTTTGCCAGAAGCTGGAAAAGCCGCTCTACACGCCGAGCACCAAGCCCGACGTTGGCCACGACGAAAACATCAGCTTCGAACAGACTTTCGATATCGTTGGCGAAAAGGTGGCAACCACACTCCGCGACATGTCCCTCGACATCTACACGAAGGCTCGCGACTACGCCGCAAGCAAGGGCATTATCCTCGCCGACACCAAGTTCGAATTCGGTGAAATCGATGGCGAAACCATCCTCATTGACGAAGTGCTCACGCCGGACTCCAGCCGTTACTGGCCGGCAGACAAGTACCAGGTAGGCAAGAACCAGGAAAGCTTCGACAAGCAGTACGTTCGTGACTGGCTCGAAACTCTCGACTGGGGCAAGACCTATCCGGGTCCGGAAATTCCACCTGAAGTCGTGAAAAACACGCTGGCCAAGTACGAAGAAATCTTCGTGCGCCTCACCGGCAAGCAGCCTGAACTGTAATAAGCCGAGCCACAAGCCATGCGCATTTCCACCAAGGGCCGTTATGCCTTGAGGGTTATGATCGACCTCGCCTCCCAAAAGGGAGACGAGTTTGTGAAGTTGCAGGACCTGTCCGCCCGACAGCAGATTTCCGAGAAGTACCTGGAAGGGATTCTCGGGACTCTTGTCAGGAGCGGCCTTCTGGAAGGCGCCCGTGGTAAAGCCGGCGGTTACAGGCTCAAGTGCAACCCCAAGGAATGCAGCGTCTGGGATATACTCTCCCTGACAGAAACATCCGTAGCACCCGTCGCCTGCCTGGACACCAAGAAAAACCCCTGCAAGCGGGCGGCCATCTGCGTCACGCTCCCCGTGTGGACAGAACTGGACCACATTATCCACGAATACCTGGGAGGAGTCAAACTGGAACAGCTGGCCAAGAAAGCCCAGAAGATTCGCGGTACCACGGGCATCGGGAAAGACTGGAATTGCGAACTTTAACGATTTGAATAAATTTCAAAACGGATTCAAAATGAAATCAGTACCTATCACACTGCTCACCGGTTACCTCGGAGCCGGTAAAACCACACTCCTTAACTACGTCCTCAACAACCAGCAGGGCTACCATGTAGCCGTCATAGTGAACGATATCGGCGAGGTGAACATCGACCAGACCCTTATCGAAAAGGGCGGAAACATCACCAAGGAAGATTCGGGCAAGGTGGTACCCCTTTCCAACGGCTGTATCTGCTGCTCCCTGAAGGCCGACCTTCTGGAACAGATTGCCGAAATCCTGGAAATGGGCAAGTTCGACTACATTCTGATTGAAGCAAGCGGTATCTGCGAACCCGTTCCTATCGCCCAGACCATCTGCATGGCCGGAAGCCAGCTCCAGGGCAAGAACGGCCAGCGCCTGGCCTGCCACCTGGACAACATCGCCGCCGTGGTAGACGTGCTCCGCCTGGCCGACGAGTTCGGCAGTGGCGAAAAGCTCCTTTCCAAGGACCTTGAAGAAGAGGACATCGCAAACCTGCTGATCCAGCAGATCGAGTTCTGCAATACGGTAGTGCTGAACAAGGTGGACATGCTTTCCAAGGGCGACCTGGAACACGTGAAGGCCGTCATCAAGGCCCTTCAGCCCACCGCCAAGATGATCGAGACCAACTACGGCAAGGTGGACATGAAGGATATCCTGGACACCAAGCAGTTCGATTTCGAGAAGGTGGCAGAATCCAGCCGCTGGGCTATCGAGCTCAACCGCATGGACAACGACATGGACGATGACGATGATGATGACCATGACCACGATAAGCATGAACATCATCATGACCACGAAGAACACGAACATCACCACCATCATGACCATGATGACGACCATGATCATGATGAAGAAGACCACAGCCACTGCGACCACGAGCACGGGGTCTGCCACTGCGGTCACCACCATGACAAGGACCATCCTCATGGCGACGAATACGGCATCAGCACCTTCGTATACGAGCGCAAGCCGCCTGTAAACCGCAAGAAGTTTGAAGCCTTCCTAGACGACTATCCGGCCAGCATCATCCGCACCAAGGGCCTCATGTGGTTCAGCGACGAGCCTACCGAAAGCTACCTGTTCGAACAGGCTGGCAAGCAGGCATCGGCCCAGAATTTCGGCCGCTGGTTCGCTGCTGAGAGCAAAGAAGTCCAGCAACAGCTGCTCCGCGAAAATCCGCAGCTGGCCAACATCTGGGACGAAAAGTACGGCGACCGCACCAACCGTCTGGTCTTTATCGGCCAGCACATGGACAAGAAAAAGATTATCGCCGCAATGGATAACTGCCTGGAAAAGGAATAGCCTAGACTTGGCTATAGGTCCACTTTACGTGGCTTTCCAGAAAATCATGAGCATCAAAGACCAGACCAAAATGGTCTTTGATTTTTTGTACTTCAAAGCGCATGGGATCGTCGTCCCAGCCTAGGTCGCGCTCTATGATCTTGGACTTGCAGCCAGGCTTTTGAGCCACCATCAGTTCCGCAATCTCTTTCCAGCTAATCCATACATCGCCAAGCCCAAGGTAAATCTCCTCGTTCTTATCGGATTCCAAGAGGTTCATGTAGAGACTGGCCTGCTGGCTGGCATGGATAAACTGGGTGCCGTCGTTTTTCACGACGGTAATGTCCTTGTCTTCCTTGACGGCACGGGCCATGTCAAAGAACCGGCGGTCCGGCTGGGAACATCCGTCAGGGAACGCGGGGTTACCGAAGGTATAGCCCGGGCGGATGATGTTGCGTTTCATGGCCACTTCAGGGAACTGGTCGCCGTAGCCCTTGCGGAACCCAAGCACATAGGCCTCCCCTGCTGCCTTGGTGGCACCGTACAGGTCCAGAGGCAGGTTGCTGGTGACCTCGCGCATAGAGGGGCGCATCACGCCCATGGCAGCCGTACTAGAGGTGTAGATAAACTTCTTGCAGCCCGCCTTGGCGGCACTTTCCAGCAAAAACACGGTGGCTCGGGTGTCGTTCATCAGCATGGCGCTGGGAGTCTCACCCCAACCGAGAGCGATATGGATACAGGCGTCACACCCTTCCAGCCCCTTGGCCAGCTTGTCAAAGTCGGTCAGGGAGGCTTCTACGAAACTCACACTGGCCTGGGAACGCAGGCTTGGCACCTTATTGGGGTGCCTTGTGGCAATGACCACCTCGTGGCCCTTTTCCAAAAGGGCACGAACCACATAGTGACCGATAAAACCCGTTCCGCCGGTGACGAATACTCGCATAAGAACCTCGTTAATACTATCCTAAAAATAAAGTCTTTGCTGACTTTGGGCAAGCGTCTGCTCAAAAAATTACAGGTAAATGCCGATAAGTCCCGCCGTGCAGAGGCAAATCAGCACCACCGCCGGGATTATGGGGCGACGCATGGACTTTGCACCCAGCACACATACTAGGCTACCCTTGGTAAGGGTGTTGGCAAGGCTTGCAAACAAGAGCGAGAGCACCAGTTCACGAACAGGCAGGCTCGCCTTCATGCTCATGTCCAAAAGGGAGAATGCCACCGCATCCATCTCGGCGGCACCGCCCAAAAAACTGCAGGCCAGAAGGGCTCCCGAACCCAGGTACACGCGGGCCGCATTGGCCACAAACATCACTGCCGTAAACACAATACCAAACTTGATGGCCGGGAGCAAGTTGAAGGGGTTGTTGAAGGTACTGGATTTTGCCTTGTGGTCCATGTTCTCCCGGATCTTCAGGTACAGGGCGTAAAGCAGGGCCGGCACCGCCGGCAAAAGCAGAGGGAGTGCCAGGGGCTTGGCAAGTCCAGGGACCAGCACCACGCAGATCAGGTACAGACGCACATACATGACAGCCCAGCTGAGCACAATTCCCAGCGTAAAGTTACCCGCATAGTCCTCGTTCTCGCGACTACGGCCAGCCAGGTTCAACGTCAGGGCGGTACTGCTTGCAAGCCCACCCAGAAGCCCCGTAAGCCAAATGCCTTTTCCGGGCCCCACCAGCTTAATCAAGATATAGCCCACAAAGCCGATACCACTGATAAATACCACGAACAGCCAGATGGTATGGGGATTCAGAACCTCGAGCCCCGCAGGTCCGTAAGCCTGGTTGGGCAAGAAGGGCAGAATCATCAAAGAAATCACCGCAAACTTCACCGTGGCGATAATGTCTTCGGTAGAAATGCGGGAGGCAAACTCGTGGAGCTGCCGTTTCAGGGTCAAAAGCCACACGATGACAATCATCAGTATACAGGATTCCAGCAGCCGGTTATACCAGCAGAGGGCACCCAGGAAATACACCACGATCAGGGCAAAACTGGTAGTGAGGCCGTCCTCTTCCTTGTTCACAAAGCCGTGAGCCACATGGCTTGCCACCAGCAGAAGCCCAACCACAACGAACCCCGTAATGAAGGGAGCCACGGAATTCATGAGTTCGGCCAAGAACGAGGCCAGGGCACCGCAGAGGCTTATGATAGAGAAGGTGCGCACGCCCGCCGGGTGGCGGCTGGCACTCTCGGAGTATGACTTTTCGCGCTGCATGCCGATGATAAAGCCAATGCCCAGCGCTGCAGCCAACTTGTAGAACTCGTTGAACTCAATCATAGCACCTCCCCGTCAAAAGCTAGTCCCGCTCCCACACCTGAAAAAGCGTCTCAAAGTCGTTCTTCTCGTCGGAGGGGAACTTTTCTTCGCTAAGCATGCGCCAACCTTCGCCCCATTCCGGGAAAAACACGTCGCCTTCTACATTCGACAGCACCTTGGTCAGGTAAAGCTTTTTCACCTTGGGCATGGCCTCGCGATAGACTGCCGCGCCACCGATGATAAAGCACTCTGTTTCCCCGGCGGCCTCAGCCTTTGCCAGCGCAGCCTCTAACGACGAACATACAATGCAACCGGGAGCCTGAAAGTTCTCCTGACGGGTCAGCACATAGTTGGTGCGGTTCGGCAGGGGGCGTCCGATGTCATCGTAATTCTTGCGACCAAGGATAATGGAATGGCCGGTGGTAATGGCCTTGAAACGTTTAAGGTCGGCAGACAAATGCCAAGGCAGGTGCCCGTCACGCCCGATAACGTTATTTTCCGAAACAGCGACAATAGCGGATATTAGCATAAATCACCCATTACACATTCCACACTACACACTACAAATTACACAGCTATCGGGGCCTTGATGGTCGGCCACGGGTCGTAATCGGTGAGTTCAAAATCCTCGAACTTGAATTCGAACAGATCCTTCACATCGGGGTTCATCTTCATGGTGGGGAGCTTGCGAGGCGTGCGGGAAAGCTGTTCCCTGGCCTGGTCAAAGTGGTTGCTGTACAGGTGAAGATCGCCGAAGGTATGCACGAATTCGGCAGCCTCGTAACCGCAGACCTGGGCAAGCATCATGGTCAACAGGGAATAAGACGCAATGTTGAAGGGCACGCCCAGGAACATGTCAGCGCTACGCTGATAAAGCTGGCAACTGAGCTTGCGCTTGCCGGACTCCCCTACACCGCCCACGTAGAACTGGAACAGGCAGTGGCAAGGCGGCAGGGCCATCTTGTTGACCTCGGCCACGTTCCATGCACACACCAGGTGGCGACGCGAATCGGGATTGTTCTTGAGGCTATCAATCAGATTCTGAATCTGGTCAATGTGGCCACCGTCAGGAGTGGGCCAGCTACGCCACTGGTGACCGTAAACAGGACCCAGATCGCCATTCTCGTCGGCCCATTCATCCCAAATGGTCACCTTGTTGTCGTGAAGGTACTTGATGTTGGTATCACCCTTCAAAAACCAGAGCAGTTCATGAATGATACTGCGCAGGTGAAGTTTCTTGGTGGTAAGGCAAGGGAAGCCCTTGGAAAGGTCGTAACGGTTCTGGCGACCAAAAACAGAGCGGGTACCCGTTCCTGTACGGTCAGAACGGTCCACTCCATTGTCCATGATATCCTTCAACAAGTCTAGATACTGCTGCATAAAATCCTTTTTCTATAACAAAAAGTCTACTCCCGTTTCACGGGAGCACTATCCTACACCAAAGTATAAAAAAATCAGCGGTGGCGCACCAGATTTTTCAAATCCGGCGCAATTTTCAAGCATTCCTGCTTCTTAGGCATCAAGCAGAAAAATTTCAGTTCTTTCTGGAATAATCCCGAAGTACCGGCTTGCACACTCCATTGGCTTCCGGCAGGGCAATTTCCAATGTCCACCAACGACTCTGCCAAAAGGCTGTTCTTGCGGGCCTTAAAGGAGAAATACTTTCCCGCAGGAATAGAATTCAGCCCAAGCTGGCTCCCCGTTCCTAGCGCTTTCTTCTTGTTGAAATAGGCTCGTTGCAACTGGATATATTCGAGAGTTTCCGCATCCAGTTCTTCTTGCACCAACTGCATGGTCCGGGCCTCAAAGTGTTCTGCACAGCTACGGATGCCAAAAACACCGAATGCAAGGAGTATTACCCCCCCCACAACAACCGCCAAAATCTTCTTGGCTCTCGGACTCATGGGCGGTTCGGCGGATTCGGCAGTCTCCCCTTCCGGAACCCACTTCAAAAGCTTTATGGCCACCAGCACATGGGTAAACTGCTTGGGCAAGGCAAACCCTAGGGCAGCCACCACCAAAAGCACAATGCTCACCACCAAAAGCAGGGTCACCAAAGTTTCCGCCGTGGGCATAAGGTCCTTCAGCTGCTGGAGCAAGGACAGTAGCTTCTTGTCTTCGGCAAAGTTGCTGGCGGCAAAGCGTCCCGTGAAGTTTCCATAGCGGGCAAACGCCAGGGAGAGCATCTCGTGGGCCATCACCAGCACTCCCGACAACACACGCTGGATAAGCAGCACCAACATGCCCACAAGGGCGATTACGCCTGCAATTGTCCGAGCCGTACGTATGGGAGTGAGACCTTTTTCCATAGTAAAAACCTACTTGATTCCAGCCAGTTCCTTCGCAAGTTTCTTTGCACCGGTAAAGTCCGCCTTGCCGGTACCCAGCTTCGGCACCTTCTCCACAGGGAATGCAAGCGCAGGAAGCATGATGGGCGGGAATCCGCTAGCCCTAAGTTCCGAAAGCACCTGCTTCGGGTCCTTGTCGCCCTGGTAGAGCAGCACAATCTTTTCACCCTTGGCGGAATCCGGAACGGTGGTGACCAAGTAGTCACAGCCTTCCAGCACCGGCGTATCCTGGATCTTCTTTTCTACAGCGCCCAGGCTCACCATTTCACCGCCAAGTTTGGCAAAGCGGCTATAACGATCCACAATGGTAAGGAAGCCATCCTCATCCAGGTAGCCCTTGTCGCCCGTACGATAATAGCGTACTCCATTGATATTTACAATCACGCCCTCCGTACGCTCCGGATCCTTCAAATAACCCTGCATCACCTGGCAGCCACCAATGAGAATCATGCCCGCCTCGCCCGTGGGGAGCGGTTCGTTGGTATCGGGGTCCACAATCAGGAATTGCGTACCAGGAAGTGCCGGGCCCACCGTACCGGGCTTGTTGTTTATCTGCATGGTCATGTAGTCGTTCAACAGGGTATTTTCCGTATTCACGGAAGCCACAGGAGCGGTTTCAGTACAGCCATAACCTTCGTAGATTTCCTTACCGAACTTGAGGCGGAACGCCGTAGCAAGTTCAGGCCGCAAGGCCTCGGCACCAGCGATAATGATACGCACATACTTGAACACCAAGGGGTGCACGTAGCGGCTCACCGTAAAGGCGCGCAAGAAGGTGGGGGTCGCCACCATACAGGTCACATGGAAACGGGAACACACGCGGGCCATGGTCTTCACGTCGGTGGGGTCCGCCACCGCCACAATGGGGCAGCCTTCTGTAAGGTTCAGAAGCGTTGTCACCGTAAGGCCAAAGCTGTGGAACAGCGGGAGCTCCGAGAGCATCACGTCGCCGCGACTCACGTTCAAAATACAAGCCAGCTGCTGAATATTGCCCATCAGGTTGCGGTGAGAAAGGAGCACGCCCTTCGGGGTTCCTTCGGAGCCGGAACTGAACACGATAACGGCGGTATCGTCAATATGGGTGCGCTTACAGAACACAAAGCGGATAAGCCACGAGGGCATGATAACGCAAAGGACCAGCAGGGCCGCAATCTTTACCTTGGGAATTTCCTTCATCAAATCTTCGGCATAGAGGATACGCACCTTGTCAGAAGCCACCTGAGAATAGTCGTTGCCCCTACCCTTCAGCTTTTCCACGAACTGCCGGCTAGAAATCACCGTGGTCACGTCGGCCTTTTCACAGCAGTACTTCACGTTGTCTACGGAAGAAGTGTAGTTCAGGTTCACGTTAGTCTTGCCCATGACCCAAAGCACCAGGTTCACGATAACGCCGGCGGGGCTAGGCGGAAGCATGATACCGATATTCTGTTCCTGCTTGCCAAGCTTCTTCTTCAGAAGCCCGCGGAATGCCATGACGGCACCCATGAGCTTGTATCCGGAAAAGTGGCCGCCATCGGTGTTGTAGATAGCAGGGCCGTTCTTCACGTACTTCTTGCAGGTGTGAATCCAGGAGGCTGCAATGGGACGCACAAATTTAACAGCATACTGCCAGGCCTCGATAGAAATCTTACGGACAATGGCACGGACCTCGTTGGGCGGAGTCTTTGCAGAAATAGGTTCGCCAAAGGCAACCGTCACGGAACGGTCAGAAGAGGCACCGTACATGTCGGAGCCGCTATAACTATAGTTGGAGCCCCAGAGGCCCTGGATATAGAACGGGACCAGCACCGCATCGGTTCCTTCCACCGCCTTGGAGTAGTCCAGATTGAAAGGTTCCACATGAGGAGACTTGGAAACTTCACCTGTGGGGAACATCACCACAGCCTTGCCCGCAAGCAGGGCCTCGTGAATCTGTTCCATGGCCTCTTCGGGGTGGCGGTTGTCGATACGAATCATTCCGAGGCGCTTAAGAATGGCGCGCAGGTACCACTTTTCAAAATGGTCCTTGTTGCTTGCGATACAGAGCGGCCTAGGACTAGCCATCTGGAGCATGGCCCAGTCAATAAAGCTATGGTGGTTACCCACCATCAGCACCGGACCTACGTTGGGGATATTGCCCACATTCAGCACACGGATCCTATGACGGCTAAACACCAGGCGCAAAAGGGAGCGGATCAGGGCCTGAGGCAGGTTCGTAATAGTCCAGGCAAATACAGCCAAAGAAATGACGCCTAGCCCCACAAAGTAGAGCTGCGGGCGGATATGGGTAAAGTGCACCATCACCGAGAACAGCACCAGGAACAGACCAAGCACCACCGCCTGAATCAGGTTCGCAAGGGCGATAACCCATCCGGAATTGTTGGGGCGGGTGTTGTACTGCAGCAGGGCGTTCACGGGCACCAGGAATATACCGCCAAAGAAACCGACCAAGGCCAGCGTTATGGAAAGGGGAACCGGATGCACCATGAAGGGAATCAGGAACATGCAGAGGGAGGTTCCGATCATTCCCAGAGGAATAAAGCCTGTCTCGATAAAGTCCCTGGAATTGCGGGCCGAAAAGATGGAACCAACCATCAGGCCACCAATGGCGAAAGGCAGATAGTTCTGGATCATGTCCACCGTCTCGGAACCGGACACGTCCTGGAACATCAGCGTAAACACCTGGGCCATGGCCCAGAACATGGAAAGGGCGATAATGGTAGCGCGCAGGGAACGCTGACGCCAGCCCAGGCTGAACCTACGGCGGGCCGTAGTAAATTTCACATTCTTATCGGCATACTTGACTTTGGGGATCAAGAAGCTCGCCACAGAACCAAGGACGCTCACGCCCACCAAGATCCAGGGAATCACCACGGACTTAGAAATAATCTGGCGCACGGCCTCGTACCGGGCAAGACTTCCCAGGTCAATGAGATTCACGCCTACAATGGCAAGCCAGCTAGCCGCAATGATACCGCTCAGGGAGAAAATCTGCAAGAATGCGTTGGCATAGCTCAGGTTGCGAACGCCGAACATTTCCTTCAGCACCGCATACTTGGCTGCACTATGGACCGCAAAGCCCGTGGAAAGGCCAATGCAGAGCCAGAACGCCACCCGGGGAACACCGCAGGTCACGAGCACCGCCATAGCAATAACAAAAGCCGTCATAAATAACGACGACCATGCCAGCACCTTATTCTTGGAAAACTTGTTGGTGAAAAGTCCAGCCGCCCACACAAACACCACGTAGGGGGCAATAAAGAAGATCTGCAGCATCAGGCTCTGCCAGTTCTGGCCACCCTCCACCCCGGCAAAGGAGCCGGACAGAATCTTCTGGGCGTAAATGAACACACCCATCTGGACAAACGTTACCGCAAGGATAGAAAGAAAGAAACGGATCGCTCCTCTATATTTCCACATTTTGGACCTACGAAAAAGTTTGGGGCTAAAGATAGCTTTTTAAAGACTAAAAACTAGAGGCTAGAGGCTAGGGTATTCCGCATTAGAGCCTCAATTTCCCCTATTTCCCTGGGGATTTTTTTAGAAACATTCAAAAAACCACCCTTAGTGATAAGCAGGTCGTCCTCGATGCGGATTCCGATCTTTTCACGGATGCTGTGTCCGTTAAATACCCCCTCGAATTCACCATACAGCCCCGGCTCGCAAGAAATCAGCATGCCGGGTTCCAAGACCGTGTCCAGAGAACGGGAACCGGGGTCTCCGTCATGGATATGCTCGCCGATAAAGTGGCTCACCCCGTGGGGTCTCCTATCGTAGCAAAGCTTGAACTTGCCCCTGTGCCCTTTCACCAGGCGTACCTCCAGTTCATCCATGATATAATTCCAGGGAATCTGGCCAATGTCTTTTAGGCTCACACCGGGTTTCACAGATTTCTGATAAACTAACGCCGAATCCAGCACCAGCTGGTAAAGCAGGGCCTGCAGGGGATTAAACTTGCCATTCAGGGGTATAGTCCTGGAAATATCGCTGTGGAGCGTCCCGTAACGCACGCCAAAATCCAGAAGTATCAACTTCCCGGCCTTCAGAGGCTCGTCGTTCTTTACGTAATGCAGGCAACAGGCGTTCTCTCCGGAGGCGGCTATGGTAGGGAACGCCAGATCGCCGTCACTTCGGCGCTGCATCTCGTAGTTCAAATACAGGTACAGTTCCCGCTCGGTCTTGAAACCCTTCACCCTCGGGAGCAAGTTTCGGAAGGCCTTCTCCGTGATGGACTGGGCCTTCTTGGCGTCAGCAATACGCTCGTTCCCTAGCGGGAGTCGCTGTGCAAAGTGGATGGGCGAACAGGTCTTCACCTTCATACCCATGCGTCCAAGAACAAGGGCGACCCTACCCCGCAACCAGTCGTTATGGTCCCCCTTGAACTTCTCGAAATAGTAGACATAACCGAACCCCTTGGACCGGTATTTCTGAGCCATCTTTTCCACAAAGGGCATGAATTCGGCAGCATTCCGAACATCGGAAATGCCAGTCACCCTGGATACATCGTCACATGCGGGCTCGATCCCCAGACGTTTGCCGTTCCAAAACTCACGGAACAGGTCCTTTTCGGGTACAAACAGGGTGGATTTTTTTGCCTTGGGGTCCAAAACCAGATAGCAGCCAGGCTGGTTCACCCCCGTAAGGAACAGGAATGCCGGATCCTGGACAAAGCGGGTCCAGGTTTCTGCAAAGGCCTCCTCGGCCCCCGGATTCCTGGGCACACCGCCAAAAACGCAGAAGGAATCCAGTTCCTTCATCATCTGCGCACGTCTTTTATTGTACAGGGCGCAGGAATCATAGTCGGGAGATGAAATAAAGACCTGGGAATAGCTTTTTCGCAAAATTTCGTCATTTTTCATAAGGATTTCACTTTTTTACAACTTTTTTCCCGTAAATAATATACATTTTACGCAACACAGACTAGAATGGAGCCTGAATAATGTCATTTTTGAAAAATTGGAAACTGATCCTCGCCTCTCTGTCCCTTGCCCTCTTCACCGCTTGCGCCGGCTCTTCCGGTGGTAGCAGCGACGAAGGTGGCGCCGAAGGAGGCGCAGCCGGCGGTGCTGGTGGAAAGGCCGCCGTCCAGAAGGAACATATCGACGAAAACAAGTTGAAGAAGAACGAAGACGAAGCCATGGCCATGACCGAAGAAAACCATAAGCTCCGTAAGGAAATCTTCGACGCCAAGAACAAGTTGGGCATTCCGGTGGAACGTCCCGACGCCGAGTAGGTCATTTGGAACATTACTCCATCTCTGATAACCTGAAACGGATGGTTTCAGGAGAGAACGAAACGGTTTTCCGCTTATTGGAAGGCCGTTTTTGTGTTGAGATACAGACCAGACTCCCTGGACTCACCCTGAAACCCAAGGCGGGCGCCGACCTACCGGGCCTGCTCACGGTCCTGGACCAGCTAAAAATCGCCGCCAAGCATGGGGAGTCCTTTACCGCTCCCCAGGTAGAAAGGCTTCTCGGGAAATCGTCGTCGCCTGCCGTACAGGATTTCGCTGTCGGAGCAGCCCCCATCATCCGGAACCGGTTCGGCATTTCTATCGGGCCAAAGACGCCCTCCCAGGCGGAACTGGTGAAGGCTGTGGAAAAGAACGACGTCATCTTTGCCAAAGGCCCCGCCGGAACGGGCAAGACGTTTCTTGCAGTAGCCCTCGCAGTGGCAAGCCTTGAGCGGAACGAGGCTGAACGGATATGCCTAGTCCGGCCTGCCGTGGAGGCGGGGGAATCCCTAGGTTTTTTGCCCGGTGACCTGAAAGAGAAGATTGCCCCCTACCTTCGACCCATCCATGACAGCCTCTCCGAACTCCTGCCGGCAGAAAAGCTCCGCCGTTACGAAGAATCCGGCGCCATCGAGGTAGCCCCCCTCGCCTATATGCGCGGGCGCACCCTCAAGCGGGCCTTTATCATCCTGGACGAGGCCCAGAATACTACCGTACCCCAGATGAAGATGTTCCTCACCAGGCTTGGCCCCCACAGCAAGGCCATTATCACCGGCGACACCTCGCAGGTGGACCTGGCCCAAGGCCAAAAGTCCGGCCTGGAACACGCCATGTCTATCCTGAGCGGCATCAGGGGAATCGCCCAAGTTGAATTTACCGCCACCGATGTCCTACGACATCCGCTGGTAAAAGACATTTTGTCCGCCTACGAACAAAAGGACTCCAAATGAAAAAGAAGAAGAAAAAACTCCATCTTTTCCTCGGTTGTGTGCTGGTCGCCGCCATCGCCATATTCCTGTTCCCCGACAAGAATATCGCCATGCAGGCGGACCACCCCCACCTGGGTCAGCTCAGTACCCGCACCATTATTTCTCCCATAAACTTCGACATTCCCAAGTCCAAGCAAGAAATTGAAATCGAGCGCCAACGTGCCGAAGAAAAGGTCAGCGCCATTTTCGAATACAACACCGACGAGACAAACCGAATCAGCGAAGACCTGAAGCAGTACCTGCATAAACTCGCCCAGTACGGAAGTTTGCAGGCCCAAATCAGCAACGCTCCCAGCAATTCCAGCCCCGAAGCGGCAGACACCCTGCAGATGAAGGTTCAGCAGGCCTCCCGCCTATACGAGGTTCTCAAGCAGCGTCTTTCCATTACGGCCATCAAGCCCCTGAGTCAGAATTCCAAGGCCCGCGACTCCGTATTCTCCGTATTTAACCAGATGCTCAAGCGCGGCGTTTCCAACACGCTCCTCGCCAAGACCGAAACAGAACTCAAGCTGTTCATGGAGTCCTACAACGTCCAGGAAATCAAGCACCTGATTTACAACAAGACTACCGTGGCCATGATCCGTGACAGCGAAGAAATGACCCTGGAGGCAAGCTCTATCCAGCCCCTGCAGCGCCGCATCGACGAAGCCTTCGCCCAGCTGCAGCAGGCATTCCCCAGCGACCAGGGCTTGCAGAGCGCCTTCTACGAAGTCCTTTACGTATTCTCGCTGCCTAACGTATTCTACCTGGAAAAAGAGACGGAAGCCCGCAAGGTGGCCGCCCGTGAAAAGGTGACCCTCATCAAGGGCATGGTTCCCCGTGGCATGGAAATCGTAAGCCAGGGCGCCCCCGTCACCAAGGAAATTCTCGAAAAGATTGATGCCCTGCAACAGGCTCAACAGAAAGAAGAGAATGAGAGGACCCTTACGGCCCCCTTCGGACAGGCCATCATCATTGCCCTCATTATCATCGCCTTCTTCTTCTACTTCTTCTACAACGATACCGTACGCAAGTTCAAGAGCCCTCGGCAGCTCTGGAGCCTGGTGGCCCTTGCCATCATCCAGCTTTTGGCCTTTTGGGCCGTACACTACCTGTCCAATAACCTAAACATGGCCGACCTGCTCAACGGCCAGGTGAAGGGTGTGGAATTCATGTGGCTCTACCCCTTCGCATTCACCCCTGTTATTGCCACGGTTCTTTTCAATTATAAGCTCGGGCTTGCCTTCTCCGTAATGTCTTCCCTGATATTCGGTATTCTCAATGGTTACGACCTGGCCGCAACCATTACCATATTCGCAGTCCTAATTATCTCGCTCGCGCCACTCGTAAAGATTCGTTACCGCGTGCAGTTTATCTACGCCATTATCGTGGGCATCCTTTCCATGGCAGCCGCCATCAGCATCATGTTACTGCTGCGCAACCGCATGGGCTTCGAGGTGTTCTACCAGAGCCTCATTGCTGCCAGTGCTAACTTCGCGGTGTGCGTCGCCATCGCCTCGGCCTTCTTTGTTCACCTGATGGAACGCGTCTTCGGCATTACCACGGTACTTACCCTGATGGAGATGTCGGACTTTAACCGTCCGGCTCTGAAGCGAATCTCGGAACTTGCTCCCGGAACATTCCACCACAGCATCCAGGTGTCGAACCTTGCCGAAAAGGTGGCCGAAAGCATCGAGGCCAATTCCCTTCTGGTCCGCGTCATGGCCCTGTACCACGATATCGGAAAAACCATGCGTCCGGAATTCTTTACCGAGAACCAGAAGCAGGGAATCAACCCCCACAATTCCCTAGACCCGATGCAGTCCGTAAAGATTATCTGCGGGCACGTGGAACAGGGTTACGCCCTGGCACAGGAATACAAGATTCCCGAACTGGTGGCTGCAGGCATCTGCGAACACCATGGCACCACCACCATCCAGTATTTCTACCACAAGGCCCTGGAAGCCGCCAAGGACGATCCTTCGAAGGTTATAAACATTGAGGATTTCAAGTACAAGGGACCCAAACCCCAGAGCAAGGAAACCGCAATCCTCATGCTGGCCGACATCATCGAGGCCACTAGCCGTTCCATGTCCAACATGGATTCCGAAGCCCTGCAAGAGATGATCCACAACACCATCCAGGGGCGTTTCAACGAAGGACAGTTCAGCGAATGTAACCTGTCGGTTCGGGAACTGTTCAAACTGGAGCAGGCTTTCTTGCGTAGCCTAGACGGAACCTACCACACCCGAGTGAAATACCCCGGTCAGAAGTAAGACACTTTCGTTATGGCGGCCCCGAAGCCGCCATTTCTTTTTTTGCCATTTTCTATATTTATACCTGTAAGACAACAAAGGAAGCATTATGTCCGAAGAACTCGTTTTGAAATTCGTAGACCCGAAGCCCATGCGCTACGGTGAAAACTCCCACCAGTCCGCCGTTTTCTACCGCGACCCGACCTGCACCGAAGCAAGCCTCGCCACCGCGAAGCAGCTCTGGGGCAAGGAACTTTCTTACAACAACATCGTCGATGCCGACGCAGCCCTGGAAATGGCCCGCGAATTCGCCGGAGAAAACGCCGTCGTCATCGTGAAGCACATGAACCCCTGCGGACTTGCTACCGGCAAGACCCTCGACAAGGCTTTCGAAGCCGCCTGGGCAGGTGACCCGGTGTCGGCTTTCGGTTCCGTGATCGCCGTGACCAAGAAGGTTGACCTGAAGACCGCCATGCTCCTCAAGGGCCGTTTCGTAGAAATCCTCCTCGCTCCGGCTTTCGAAAAGGACGCTCTCGAATTCCTCAAGAACAAGTCCAAGGACATCCGCCTCCTGGAAGTAGGCGCAATCAAGAAGGCCACCAAGACGAAGGTTTACAAGCACGTGATTGGCGGCATGCTCGTCCAGGACCGCGACGTGGACGTCTATGAGAAGTTCGAATGCGTCACCAAGAAGAAGTTCCCCAAGAACAAGGAAGCCCTCGCCCGCTTCACCTGGATCGTTACCAAGCACACCAAGTCTAACGCCATCGTAATGGGTTACGAATATGCCCGCGGCTACTTCCAGGTTCTCGGCCTCGGCCCCGGCCAGCCGAACCGCATTGACTCTAACCTCCGCCTCTGCCAGCCCCGCGTGCGCGACAACGTGGCCCGCATGAAGGCCGCCCAGAAGTTCTTCAACGAAAAAGGCAAGTGCATCGACAAGGCCGGTCTCAAGGCTCTGGAACAGAAGGTGTTCGGCGAAGTCGTCATGGGCTCCGACGCCTTCTTCCCGTTCCCGGACAACGTAGAAGCCGCAGCCAAGGCCGGCGTGAAGTACATCGTGCAGCCGGGTGGTTCCAAAAAGGACGACCTCTCCATCGACGCGTGCAACAAGCTCGACGTGGCCATGGTGTTCACCGGTATGAGGCACTTCCGCCACTAAGAGCGGCCTACCACAGAGGAATAGGCATGTTTCCCGCATCGCAGAAAGAAACGAACCAGAGAGAGAAGGACCTCTATTACGCCGTCCTGTCTTTCTTGAAGTCCGTGCGCAAGGCGGGAAAGACCACCAACGTGGAATGGAACGCCTACAAGGAAAAGCTCCTGAAAATCGCCCCCAGCGACGACATGGGCAAGGCCGCCGACATGTGGACCATGGATAACCTGGACCAGTTCAGCCCCGACAAGACACAGCTCCCGCCCCTGAACGACATGGATGCGGTGGCCAAGATCTCGCCCAAGTTCGCCTCACAGCTGATGGAGGCCATGTACTACGGCATGCTGAACCTGACCCAGGCGAACCTGATTTCCGATGAAATCCAAGACGCCGACCCCGACTGCGTCTCCACCGCCTCCCTAGAGGAACTGCTGGTGAAGCTCTGGATCGGCAACGCCAAGAGCTACCGGAAGGTGATTACAAACTGATGAACGAACGCGTTCGTGTAATCGGTGGTGGACTTGCAGGCTGCGAGGCAGCTTTGCAACTGGCCAGCCGTGGTTTCAAGGTAGATTTGTACGAGATGCGCCCGGTAAGGCAGACTCCTGCCCACAAGGACGGTCACTTGGCGCAGCTCGTCTGTTCCAACAGTTTCAAGGCCCTGGGCATTACATCGGCACATGGGCTTTTAAAGCAGGAACTCACCATGCTGGGGAGTTTCTTGCTGGATAGCGCCCGGGAAGCGGCCGTACCCGCAGGGGATTCCCTGACGGTAAACCGCGACATCTTCAGCGAATCCGTCGAGAAAAAGATTGCCGAATCTCCGAACATCACCCTCCACCGGGAAGAAGTCACGAGCCTTGCAGGGGACTGCCCTACCCTAGTCGCGGCGGGGCCGCTGGCCAGCGACGCGCTCGCCGACGATATATTCAAGCGGTTGGGTAGCGAGCGCCTCCATTTCTTCGACGCTATCGCCCCGGTGATAGAGACCGACAGCATCGACTTCGACCACGCCTTTTACCGCAACCGCTGGGAAAAGGGCGAGACGGCGGACTTTATCAACTGCCCCCTGGACAAAGAGACTTACACCGAATTCGTGCGCAAGCTGTGCGAGGCCGAAGCCGTGGAGCCACGCCCCTTCGAAAAGAACGAGCTGTTCGAGGGCTGCCTCCCGGTCGAAGAAATGGCCCGCCGCGGCTATGAGACCCTCCGTCACGGGCCCATGCGTCCCATCGGCCTCGGGCTTGGCAACAATGGGCATTTGTGGTATGCGGTAATCCAGCTCCGCGCCGAAAACAAGCAGAAGACGCTTTTCAACATGGTAGGTTTCCAGACCCGACTCAAGTGGGGTACCCAGAAAGAAATCTTCACCATGGTACCGGCCCTGAAGAATGCGAAATTTGCACGCCTCGGCTGCATGCACCGCAACACCTTCATTGAATCGCCCAAGTTTTTGGACGCCACCTTAAGATTGCGTCCGGACCTCCCCTGCGCCAAGGACATTCCGCCCACCTGGTTTGCGGGCCAGATTACAGGAAGCGAAGGTTACACCGAAGCGGTGGCCACCGGCTGGTACGCCGCCTGGAACATGGCCCAGACCATCCTACACGGGCATGCCGACCCGCTCCCCGATGAAAGCTGCATCGGGTCGCTCATGAACCGCCTTGTAGAAGAAAACGAAGATTTCCAGCCCATGAATTTCAACTTCGGGCTGCTCCCCCACCACGAGGGTCTCAAGAAGAAGAACAAGAAGGAAATTCTTGCCAGCCGTGCGGTCGAAGCCGTACGCAAGTGGATCGCGGAACGCCGCTCCTTCGAATACCCGCCTAACGGAATTCAGGAAGCCGTTCAATCTTAACAAATCTCTTGGTGGCGGCATCCATCTCAAAATACCGCACCGTATCACCCAGCGAAAGCATCACATACTTGGGCGTGAGTATTTTCAGGTACTTATTCAGTTGTACCTGCAGCGCCTCCCAGGTGTATTCGCCGGAAGCCTTGCATTCCACCAAAAGCCATGGCTTCGCCTGGTCATTACCGCTGCGAAAATCGTGCACCACGATATCCACCCGGTCATCCGTCTTGGGGTCCACCGTCGAAAGGGCAAACTCCACCGTAATCAGGTGGGCAGGGACCTTCACCTCGTCCAGCAAGAACTGCACCGTCGCCTGACGCACCCGTTCTTCGGGCGTGGCGGGCACATCCTTTTTGCGAATGGGGTCGTACAAGGTCTCGTGAGGCATAGCCCAAAATTAACAATTAAAAATGAATAATGAAAAATTACTATTATTGCAAAAAAAGAATTTTCGATACCTATACAGGAGCATAAAATGCGCAGAAGACTATTGAGCGAAGGTGCCAAGGAACTCTCTTACGAAATCCGCGAGATCGTGAAGAAGGCAAACCAGCTCAAGGCCCTGGGCCTCCCCATCCACTGGGAAAACATCGGAGACCCCATCGAAAAGAAGTGCCAGCTGCCCGACTGGATCAAGGATATCGTGGTGGACTTGGCCAAGACCAACCGCAGTTACGGTTACTGCCCCTCCAAGGGCATGCTGGAAACCCGCGAATTTCTGGTGAAGGAGAACAATAAGCTGGGTGGCGCACAGATCAGCGTCGACGACATTCTGTTCTTCAACGGCCTGGGTGACGCCATCGCCACCATCTACGGTCTGCTCTCCATGAACACCCGCATTATCGGACCGGCCCCGGCCTATTCTACCCACAGTTCCGCCGAAGCGGCACACGCCCACACGGCCCCCATCACCTATAGGCTCCAGCCCGAAAACCACTGGTACCCGGACCTGGAAGAACTGGAAAACAAGGTGAAGTACAACCCGAGCATCGCGGGCATCCTGGTGCTGAACCCGGACAACCCGACCGGCATGGTCTATCCGCTGGATATCCTCAAGAAGATCGTGGATATCGCCAAGCGCTACAACCTGTTCATCATCTGCGACGAAATCTACAACAAGATTACCTACAATGGCGCCCATGCCTACGCCCTGGCCGAATACATCGGTGACGTTCCGGGCATCGCCCTCAAGGGCATTTCTAAGGAATACCCGTGGCCGGGCGCTCGTTGCGGCTGGGCCGAATACTACAACCGCGACAAGGACGAACAGTTCGACGCCTTCTGCCGCGCCATCGACAACGCCAAGATGGTGGAAGTCTGTTCCACCACGCTCCCCCAGATGACCATCCCCCGCGTGCTGGGCGACAAGCGCTTTGCCGAACACCGCGCCGCGCTGAACGAGAAAATCGGTCGCCGCAGCGCCATCATCAACGAAATCCTTTCGGACATTCCGGAACTGTATTTCAACCCCACCTACGGCGCGTTCTACAACACCATCATCTTCCGCGAAGGCACACTCAACAGCCACCAGACCTTGAAGATTGACAACCCGATCATCAAGAAGAAGGTGGAAGAATGGTGCAGCAAGACAACGAACCTGGACTACCGTTTCGTGTACTACCTGCTGGGCGCAAAGGGTATCTGCGTGGTTCCCAGTACCAGTTTCTGCACCGACCTGAAGGGCTTCCGCGTGACGCTCCTTGAGGAAGATGAAGAAGAACTGCGCGAGGTATTCACCACAATCCACGATGCGATTGTGGAATACCTGCATAGTTAGCAGGCGGTAAGAAGTCGGAAAGGACACTAAAGAAATTTTGGAGGGGGAATAAAGGAATGAAAACCATACAAAACAAAAGAAGTCTTTTCTTTGTTCTTTCTTTCGCCTTTCTTGTGGCTGGCATGTTCTGCGGTTGCGAAAAAAAAGAAGAATCGCAGCAGCAACAAAAGCCAAACACCGTCAGAGTTTTAACATACAACGAGTATATTGAAACGGAGATGATAACGGACTTCCAGATGAAGACGGGGCATAAGTTGGAACTGGAAGTATACGATGCCCAAGAAGAAATACCAAGCAAGCTACAAGCTGCCGACTCAAATTATTTCGATATCATCATTGCTTCGGACGTGGTTATTCCACAAATGATACGCCAGGGAATCATCGCACCCATTGACACAAATAAAGTTCCAAACCGCATCAATATCGCAGACCAATTCAAAAAGCCTGCCTATGACCCAAGCAACACATACACGCTGCCTTACCTATGGGGTACCACAGGCATTCTTTATCGTGACACATCTATTGATGTCAACAGCGCCAGTTACAAGATGCTATTCGACAAAGACCAGGTCAAAGGACGATATACTTTGCTGGACGAAGCCCAATCCATGATTTCAATAGCCCTACTGGCAGCCGGATTCAAGGCGAACAGTACCGATTCCAAAGAAATTAATGAAGCGGTGAATCTCATTTTACAAGCAAAGAAAGACAAACGATTTGCTGGAATCGTCTCCTCCGAAGAATGCAGAGAAAAGATTTTGGCTGGACATATCTGGGCGGCAATCGTTTTTAATGGCGAAGCCATGGACGCCATGAACGAAGATTCCACACTTCAGTACGCCATTCCCACCGAAGGAAGCTTTATGTGGGTAGACGCCATGACTCTCGGTAGCCACTCCAAGAATGTCGAAGGGGCTCACGCCTTCATGAACTACGTTCTCGAAGCCAACATTGGAGCAAAGCTAGCGAAGTCCGTCAACTTTGCAACTCCGAACAAGGCGTCCCTGCAGGTTCTCGATGACACCTTCAGGAACAACCGCGTCATCAACCCTACTAAAGAAGAAATTGACCGCATGGTATTCCTGAACGATCCTGGGGATGCGGCAAAAATCTTCGACGACGCCTGGGAAATCGTCAAATCAAAGTAAGCCCGCAGCCAAGTTTTAATTTATTCGTCCGTCTTTGCCGGAATAATCGGAAGCGGTGCAAAGGGTGGTTCCAGCTCTATGCTAATGGGACAATGGTCTGAACCCATAACCGTGGTGTGTATTTCAGAACGGACCACGTTAGGCACCAAGGCCTCGTCTACAAAGGCATAATCCAAGCGCCACCCCACATTCCGGCCTCGGGCACCGAAACGGTTGGACCACCAGGAATAAACATCGCGAGTGTCAGGATGCAGGTTGCGGAAAGTATCCACAAAGCCATGTTCCACGTACTTATCCATCCAGGCACGTTCAATGGGCAAAAAACCACTTACATTCTCGTTTTCCTTGGGCCTTGCGATATCGATTTCCTTGTGACAGGTATTGTAGTCGCCCACCGTAAGCACGTGCTTGCCGTCGGCAACCCAGCGTTCTGAATTTTCCAAAAAGGCGTCGTAAAAGCGGAGCTTGTAGTCCAGGCGGTCGTCGCCGGAGCCGCCATTAGGGAAGTAGATGCTGTTGAGCACCCAGTCCGGGAACACCAGCTGCAGCACGCGGCCTTCCACGTCGAATTCCTCGATGTCAAAACCATAGTTTACCGCGTCGGGCTCGATCTTTGTAAGCACGCCTACCCCGCTGTAGCCCTTTTTGCGCTGGCAAGGGTTCCAGTAGGCAAAGTAGCCCTCGGGCTTGGCCATGGATTCCGGAATTTGATCCGTTTCAGCACGGACTTCCTGGAGGCACAGGATATCGGGATTGGTCTCGTGGAACCAGTTTTCCAGCCCCTTCTTGAGAGCTGAACGGATTCCGTTGACGTTCCAACTGTAAATGTTCATTACTTACCGTTCTTTATTTTACGGTATAAAGATATAAAAAAAGAAACCCGACGATAAACGTCGGGCTCTTACACCCAAGTCCGATACCCCAGACTACCACTTATTGTCAGGGGTAAAAACAAACCTGTATTTTGAAAATACACTAAAGTGTGAGGAAAATCAAGTTTCTATATTGTAAAACCATGAAAAACACGTCTATTTCATATTCCAATTTGGACGAATATTCTAACATTTTGGCCCAAAACGCCAAAAATGCAAGCAAGACTATCCGCACCCTGAGTGCCGAAAAGCGCAGTGCGGTGCTTAACCTCGTGGCAAAAATGCTCCGCGAGCGTAAACCGGAAATCCTAGCCGCAAATAAGCAGGACCTGGAAGCCGCCGCCGGCAAGCTGGACGACTCGAAGATGGATCGTCTGACCCTGAACGACGCCCGTATCGAGGCCATGGCCAAGGGTGCCGAAGAAATAGCCGCGTTTACCGACCCGCTGAACCGGGTACTCGAAAGCCGCGAACTCAAGAACGGTATCAAGATTAGTCGCGTGGCCGTTCCTATCGGATCTGTATTTTTCATTTTCGAAAGCCGCCCCAACGTGACCATCGACGGGGCCTGCCTCTGTTTCAAGGCGGGAAACGCCGTGATCTTGCGCGGCGGCAAGGAATCGCTCAACTCTGCCAAATGCCTCGCCGGAATTTTCCACGAAGCACTTGCCGCAAACGGTGTTAACGAAGACGCCGTGCAGCTCGTGACCGAAACGAGCCATGACCTAGTGGGCATGCTGTTGCAGCGTAGCGACTGTATTGACCTGGTGATCCCCCGCGGCGGCGAGCGACTGATCCGTGCGGTAGTGGAACAGAGCAAGATTCCTGTGATCAAGCACTTCAACGGCATCTGCCACGTGTATGTGGACAAGTCCGCCGACATGGACAAGGCCGTAAACATCCTCATCAACGCCAAGACCCAGCGCACCGGCGTGTGCAACGCCATGGAATGCGTGATTATCGACCGCCACATCGATGACGCCACCGTCAAGAAATTATTGGACTGCCTCGCCGACCGTGGCGTGGAACTCTTCGGCAACAAGGACGCCCAGAGCCACGACAGCCGTATCAAGGACATCGGCGACGACAGCAATTACCACCACGAATACCTGGCCCTCAAGGCAAGCGTCAAGTTCGTGGACAATGTGGCCGAAGCCTGCGAGCATATCGAGCAGAACAGCAGCCGCCACACCGAAGCGGTGGTTGCCGAAGACTCTTCTGTTCAGGACTACTTCGTGGCCAATGTCGATAGCAGCAGCGTGATGGTGAACGCCAGCACCCGCTTTGCCGACGGAGGCGAATACGGTCTCGGTGCCGAAGTAGGCATTTCGACCGACAAGCTGCATGCTCGCGGCCCTATGGGCGTGGAAAGCCTCTGCACCTACAAGTGGGTTTTGCGCGGGAACGGCCAGGTGAGAGGATAATTCGGAATTCGAAATTCGGATTTCAGAGTTCGGATGCGTCATCCAAATAATAATGGAGATACACTTGGATTTTTGACACCTAGCTAGTTAGATTCAAACATTCCGTATCCAAGTTCATGAATGTGATTGACTGGAAAGAGAAAATATTTTTATATATCGAGGGATGAATATGAGAAGATTATTATTCGCAATTTGCTTTTTAAGCACATTTCTTTTTTCTTATCCAACAAAGGGTTTGCAATGTTCTAAAATTGCGCCTTTAAAGGAAAAAGGCGTTTATGAATGCTTAGAATACGGAACCTCTTATAAAGGGAAGTTGGCAGCCATTCCAAAGGACGCTCGTCGATTGATCTATTTTAACACTATCGGACCAACATCCTATTATGACGAAAAAAAACACCAGTTTTTTCCCGACTCAACTATTATGATGACATACAAATTATATGAAATTACATTTACAAATGGAACTAAAAATGGTGTAGTAACCATGTATGAATCTGACATGTACAAATTAAAAAAAGGATCAGAATTTAATTTCAATGAACCCTATATATTTTACAACTCGTCTGTTGTAACACGCTTATTTTTTTCAAATGATATTCCTACAAAAGAATTAGGCTATTATGATACGGGTGAACTACTTTGGGAATCCAAATGCAATAGCAAAGGATGGCAAGGAAAAAAGCGAGTCTACTACCAAACTGGCGAATTAAAATCTGAAGCACCATATGTCAACGATAAAGTTATTGGCGATGTCGTTTATTATAGAATAAATGGCGAATTATGGTATAAAGAAAAATATCATAACGGCGAATTTATTGAAAAGGAATGCTTTGACGGAAGAAGAGGAAATTACAATCTAACCTGCGATTAATAAGTTCGCTACTTATTTTCTCAAAAAGAAAGTAAGTAAATATATGCACATATTACATAAAAATTTTTCACCAACAAAAAAAAATGAATTTCAACGAAATAATCAAAGAAATCAAATTCGAAGTGGTCGTGGACGGGGTTGCACTTGCTCCGGCGATTGTACAGGATGCCGACAAGGGCGACGTGCTGATGATGGCCTGGATGAACGAGGAAGCGCTGCGCCGCACAGTTGAATGTGGCGAAATGGTGTTCTGGAGCCGTAGCCGCAAGGAATACTGGCACAAGGGCGACACCAGCGGAAACGTGATGACGGTGGTGGAATGGGCCGCCGACTGCGACTCTGACGCACTGTTGTTCAAGGTGCGCATGCAGGGCCCGCAGGTCGCCTGCCACACCGGCGCAAGAAGCTGCTTCTTCAAGACCTGCGAAGATTAATCCAACCCAGTCACCCTGGAAGGACCCTGGAGTGTAACGACAGGGGACTGATAGGGTCCATAGATTCTATCACTCCCTACGGTCGCTCCAGAATGACACATAAACTCATCCCTCTGCTAGTACTCTTCTTTGCCAGCATTTCCTTTGCCCAGGATTTCCGCCAGATGGGTAGCAACTACTACGCCTACCCCACTCCCACCGCCAAGTACACCAAGGCTCCTGCCGGTTACAAGCCGTTCTATATAAGCCACTATGGCAGGCACGGCAGCCGCTTTCATCAGCCCGCCGACCATTACCATTTTCTCTATAGCACTCTTGCAAAAGCCGACTCTGCCGGCAAACTGACCGACCTGGGCAAGAGCCTGCTGGAACGGGCCAAGTACCTGGACGAATACGCCGCCCCACGGGCAGGAGACCTGACACAACTGGGAACTGCACAGCACCAGGGCATTGCCAAGCGCATGGTGAAGAACTTCCCTGAAGTGTTCAAGAACGACGCCTACATCGAAGCCTACGCCAGCACCAGCGTGCGCTGCGTGGTGAGCATGGCCGCCTTCCTGGAAGAACTTCGGGCCCAAAAGCCGAAACTGGACATCCATCAGGAATCGGGCAAGTACCTGATGAGCTTTATCAACCCGCTGGATTTCGGGAAAATCATCAGCGAATCCAACACTCCAGCTTGGCAAAAAGAAAACGAAAAGATGTACAGCCATGTGGACCCCACCCGCATGATGAATGCAATTTTCAACGATTCGACATACGTACAGAAGAACGTCGACGCGGGCGACCTACTCAGCAAGATTTACGAAATCGGAAACAGTCTTCAGGGCAGCCCCGAAATCAAGTTCAGCTTTGACGACCTGTGGACCGAAGACGAACTTTTTGCCCGGTGGCGTGCCCAGAATGCCTGGTGGTACAGCGTTCTCGGGAACAATCCCTTCGGTAAAAAAGAAGGTCTAGAAAACGCACGCCCACTCCTGAAAAACGTCCTTGAAATGGCAGACAAGGTGATTGACGCCGACACCGCCAAAGCAAAGACCGGAAGTCAGCCTGCCGCCACGCTGCGCTTTGGACACGACACCATGGTGTTCCCCTTCGCCGTATTGTTGCAAATGGAAAACGGCTCACGGAATACAGGCGTCGAAATCGCCGAAATGGAAGGCCTGCACAAGGTCTGGCGGGACTACGAAATCAGCCCCATGGCCGCCAACGTGCAGATTGTCTTTTACAAGTCAAGCAAGAAGGGCTCCCCCATTCTCGTGAAGGTGATGCTCAACGAAATTGAACAGACTCTGCCCGTGACTTGTGAGACGAAAGACGAGAAACGAGAGACGAGAGATTGCCCCGCCGCCCCCTATTACCGCTGGGACGACTTCCGCGCATTCTACGAAAAGATTGCCAACAAAAATTAATCTGCGTCTTTGGCTGCATCCGCTGCTTCGGCAGCTTTTGCGGCCTTAGCGGCCTTATCAGCGGCCTGTTCCAAACGGGCCGGCTTCTTGGCCAGATTACGGATAAGGCCGAACAAGGCGGAAAGTTCATTACGTGTCGGGTGCAGGCGCTGCAAAAGCGTATTGAGGAAATTGTCCCGCCAGGCCTGGTCGTGGTACTGCCCCGTGAGGTAACGGTCCATGAACTTCTTAAAGCTGTCGATCTGCTCGATGGTGGCGGGACCCGTTTCGGCCACTCCCCGTGTGGTCCGTTTGGCACGACCCTCGCCGTTAGCAAGGGCTCCGCTACGGCAAAGTTCGTACAGGCCTACCGTTACCGCCTGGGCCAAGTTCAGACTCATGAGTCCCGGCACAGGAATCTCGCACTGGTAGGTACAGGCGTTCACCTCTTCGGTCTCCAGCCCGCAAGATTCACGACCAAACACAAGCGCAATCGTTCCGTTTTCGGGCAACAGTTCCGAAAGCCCGGGCATCATGGTGTGCTTGATGGCCGAACCGTAGATGCGGCGGCTGAAGGCCACCGCGCAGGCGCAGTCCCCGATAGCGTCCTCGAACTTATGCACGATGGTAGCCTTGTCTAAGACATCGTGGCTATTGGGGGCCGTATGGTAAGAATTCTCGATAACCTTGTCGCGCCTGGGGTAAACGATATACAGTTCGTCCAGGGCGTAGCAGTGCATGGCACGAGCTACAAAGCCCACATTGTGAGGATGTTCCGGTTCAACAAGTACAACTCTGAATTTGCGCATGGGCTAAACCTACTCGACTTACCACTTGGCCAGTGCATTGGCCACAATCAGGTCTTGCAGTTTTTCGATGGCGCGGGCCTGTCCGTGACGGTCCTCGGATTCGTTCTTGGCCACATCATAGGTTCCATCCGCCGAAAGGGACTTATTCTCGTAGATGATCTTATCCTTGACGTTGTCGTAGAACTTGACGCTCACGCGGATTGTAACGCGGTAGGTTTCCACGTCACTGGAACTGTTGTAGTTTTCAGGCTTGTTGGTGTAGCTCAGAAGCACCATCTCGAAATCGGCATTGGCGTTCTCGTTTACAATACGGACACCGCCGGCATTGCTCTTGAACATGTCCAGAACACCTGCGCGGATGTTGTTGGCCAGCACCGGGTCAAGAGTCTTGTCTTCCACTTCGTGGATCTGGACCGTCTTGATGTGGCTCGGGAGTGTCGACGCCGTGAAGCTGTAGCAGCCAGAAAGGAGGCTTACAAACAGGGCCACCACAGCAGAAAAAAGTATTCGGGATACGTTCCTAGAAAGCATGGCACAAATTTAAAAAAATAATTATTTTTTAAATAAACAAATTAAAACAGTTTCCTCAAAAACGAGCCAAACCATGAAATTGACTGCTTTAAAAGCCCTGAAACACATGCCTTTGGCAATAGCAATAACCGCTACTGCCGCTATATGTTTTGCACAAGATGAACCAAATATAGAGCACACTACAGTATTAATGGATCCACTTCATTTTGAGTATAATGGCACAACAATTACAGAGGCATCTGAAAGTCAAAGGCTATGGAACGAACTCTTGAAATACAAACTTTGGGGAACCAAATCCGTATCCTTTAAGAAAGCCGGCGTGAGAATCAATGAACCGAGTGGTTATACAGGATCTGCTACTGGGAAAATCATTATTAATGGCGGAAACCACACACTTGGCGGTCCAATTATTTCAGGCGGCGACGTAGATATAAGTTACCCGGATTTTAGTGCCGATGCAGATACGATTCTTGGTGAAGCCATTCGTGCAAATATGCTCGTCCTCCCTAATTCATATAATCCAAGTAAAGTTCATTACGGAGGAACCTATTGTTTTGAACATCAAATTTATTTTGATACGCCAGATCGAATAAACGATTTAGAAAATGCTACGATTGTCGCCAAACGATTTATTCATAACGTTCACGCAAGCGGTGGAAAAATTTACGCCGATTGGAATTTGGATACAGAAGAAATAGCTGGCTTACCCGACTTGACGTCCGGCGAAGACGCTTTAGACGGCCCCTACAACAAATGTCCCGATAAAGTGTCACAATCAGACAAGAAACTATCCGTTCCCATTCTTGACCATTCGGGTATTACATGGGAACCCGCCATAACATTGAACAGTAATGCTAACGAGATTCAATACATTCATATTCCACCCATAACAGAAGAAGACATCAATAATAAAATATGGTACGACAAATACCTGGAACGTATTTCTCTTGAAGGGAATGCCGTAAAGATACTCTACATCCTGATGCCTACAGCATCACATAATGCTAACAAAAAAAAGGGACGTCTCACTCGTATATTTTTAAGAGACGGCCTAAACATTGAGGCCAGCAGCAATAGAATTCAAGTTGCCTACGTCAATAAGGATGCTGCATGGGACGAGGGAACTCAATCCTGGCAAAACATAGACACAGACGCAATGACATTCGTTTCAGACGAAAAATACACAGGCAACCTTCTATTCTTTGCAAATACAGGCCTCACATGGGGTCCAACAGAAGGCGATTGGCAAGCAGATCTTCAGGGGACATATATTACGGCAGGCGATTTCAGCATCAAGCGCAATCAAATCAACATCGCAGGACAGTTGATTGCCGGCAAAGATTTTCAATTCAACACGAATTTTGACGGTACATTCCACTTTGTCCCATTCAACACCGCTGAAATCAAAACCGACATTTTTGTTAAAGACAGCTTTGAAGAAGACAATAGAACATGGTATAATATGGATTTCTATTTAACGGACACGGCCCGTACCGACGTTTCTTTTGACTATTGTTTCGCCTTCTTCGGCATTGATGTCGACACGACAGGAGGAAAATACGATACGTTTAAGAGTGCGTCGGGTTCATTTGCTGAACCAGCCGATATCAATAAAGGCGACGCCACACATAACGTACCTTTCTGCAAAGACGGCAACTTTGAGCATATCGTTATTGAAAAAGGACAACGTCACCTAAGCAATCCAAAACACGCAATATGGCTTCAGGTTACCGAAGATGGAAAAATCGAGGGCAACGAATACCTTTTGTTCAAAATATCAAATTTAAGTGGAGCATCAATATCGGGTACGACCATAGAAAATTTCCTTTTAGTCAAACTTGTGGACACAGACAATCAACCACCACATTTTGTAGATATAGAAAAGCTACAGCTCGCAGTTCTAGAAAACGCAACAAAAGCTATTGCGGGAAAAATCAAGGCTGATGACGACGAAGGTGACGCCTATTTCTATGAAATTACGGGCGGAACAGCACAAGACCTATTTGAAATCAGTCTAACGACTGGAATCGTAAAAATGAAGAACGGTATAGACCCATTTGATTACGAAGCCTGGAAAGAAGACAATACAAAGTACACTATCAAAGTTGAACTATGCGATACTAAGGCAACATCATTCAGTACACTTTTATGTTCCGAAGCAACCTTCTCAATCAACATTACCGATGTCAATGAAAAACCATTCTTTGACTACAAGGATGCTGACAAAAAAGAAATCCTGATTCCTGAAAATCATACAGAAGCAACTGTAAAAACAGCGGACACAGACATCTTCAGCAAAGAGAGCCAGTTCACCAATAACGAAGTTATCGCCCTTGACGGAGACACAGACATCTTTGGAATAACTAAAGACGGAACCATCTTCGTACAGGAAGGTGCTATTATTGATTATGAAAAAAGATCAACCTATTCGCTCAAATTACGTATCCGTGACGCAACGAAAGCCGACAACAACGTATTTATTTATCCGGACCTTTATGAGGACATGGACTTTACCATTGTGGTAACAGATGTTGATGACGCGCCCAAATTCAGCAAGTCTTCTTATGAAGGTTTCCTTGACGAAAATTCTGCTAAAGGGACAACCATTAAATTTGACCAACCTATCGTAGCAACTACAACCCAGAAAGGAGCATTCATCTCTTACTCCTTTATTGACCAGTCCAAACTATTCACTTTCAATCCAGAAACCCGTACCATCACTCTAGCAAAAGACGCTACTCTTGATTTTGAATCAACAAAGCCTTATAAGTTGAAAGTCATCGCATCATACGATGTTGGAGACGAAAATCATACTGTATTTACGGACACTGCAGATGTCATTATCAAGCTAAACGACATTAACGAAAAGCCGGCCATTACAGCCGCTGAATTCAGCGTTGACGAAAACGCCAAGGAAGGTACAGTCATCGGTACAGTCAAGGCTACCGATCCAGACGCAAACTCCAAGTTTACATTTGCTCTGAGCACAGACAATCCTTACGTAACCGTTTCGGCTAACGGCGAAATCAGGGTAAAGAAGGGCGCCATAATCGATTACGAAAAGATGAAGGAATTCACCGTCAAGGTAAAAGTCACAGACGCAGGTGGACTTTCCGACGAAAAGGAATTCAAGATCAAGGTCAACGACCTCAAGGAAGAAACGAAAACAGGCATTATAATCACCCGCGACATCCAGCTGAACTTTATCGACGGCACCCTTATCGCCAACAAGGCTGGCCTTGTGCAGGTCAAGTTCTTTGATATGCTGGGCCACCAGGTTGCAAACATCGAGAAATACGTTTCGGCAGGAACGTCCAACATCGGCATAGAAAACGAAAATATCAGCGCAGGAGCATATCTCGTTCAAGTGAAATTTAACGGTATACGGCTGCAGAAGGGCGTTCAGGTAAGGCCTTCGAGATAATACTTTACACTCTCCGAGTGTCTTTTGCTATCTTTACCCGCGTAAAATTTTATCATCCGAGGCATAAAATGCTTGACATCAAGAAAATCCGCGAAAATCCGGAATACTACATTGCTGAAACCGAAAAGAAATACACGACCGTGAGCCTGAAGGACGTTCTCGCCATCGATAACGAACGCCGCCCGCTCCTCACCGAAGTGGAACGCCTCAAGAGCGAACGCAACGCCGAATCCAAGCGCATCGGCGACCTCAAGAAGAAGGGCGAGAACGCTGACGAAGCCGTAGCCGCCATGCGTGCCCTGGGCGACAAGATCGACGAGCTGGACAAGAAGCTCAAGGACCTCGACTACAAGCAGACCGAAATGCTCATGCACGTGCCGAACATCGCCCCGCGTTCCCCGGAAGGCAAGGACAGTTCGGACAACGTGGTCGAGAAGGACGGCCCGATTCCTGCCGACTACTACACCAAGAACGATGACTTCGCCCGCGTGGACCACAAGACCCTGGGCGAACGCCTCGGCATCTTTGACTTTGAACGCGGCGCCAAGATTTCCGGCTCCGGCTTCCCGGTCTACCGCGGCTGGGGTTCCCGCCTGGAACGCGCCCTCATCCAGTTCTTCCTGGACGAACACATGAAGAACGGCTTCGAAGAATTCACGCCGCCGTACCTGGTGACCCGCAACACCATGCGCGGCACTGGCCAGCTCCCGAAGTTCGAAGAAGACATGTACCGCTGCGACAAGGACGACGACCTGTTCCTCATCCCGACCGCAGAAGTGCCTCTGACCAACCTCTATGCCGGCGAAGTGATTCCGGAATCTGAACTGCCGAAGCGCATCTGCGCCTACTCCGCCTGCTTCCGCCGTGAAGCCGGTTCCTACGGCAAGGATACCCGCGGCCTTCTCCGCCTGCACCAGTTCAACAAGGTGGAAATGGTTTACTTCGCCCATCCGGAAAAGAGCTACGAAGACCACGAAGAGCTCACCCGCTTCGGTGAAATGCTCCTGGAAAAGCTGGGTCTCCCCTACCATCGTCTGGCCCTCTGCAAGGGCGACCTGGGTTTCGGTGCAGCCAAGTGCTACGACCTGGAAGTCTACGCTCCGGTGGAAAAGAAGTGGCTCGAAGTCAGCTCCTGCAGTAACTTCGAAGACTACCAGGCACGCCGCGCCAACATCAAGACCAAGATCGGCGGCAAGAACGTCTACGTCCACACGCTGAACGGTTCTGGCCTCGCAACGCCCCGCGTGATGGTGGGCATCTGCGACAACTACCAGCAGAAAGACGGTTCTCTGTTGATTCCGGAAGTGCTGCGTCCGTATATGGGCGGCATGGAAAGGATTGAGCCGAAGAAGTAATCTAGATTCCGCAATATAATTTTAAGCAAGGTCTACAGACCTTGCTTTTTTTATAGTCTCTTATAATAAAAGCTATTTCAAGCAGCGAACAGCAAAGGCGTAATTACTCTTATCGCCTTCACCGGGGACAATCTCATCAGAACTAATCACCACGAAGCCCGCCCATTGAGCGTACGTCGTTGACTGCGAAGTCGTCCAGAAACCAGCTTGTGTTCCTACATTATCGTAGGCCCCGG
This sequence comes from Fibrobacter sp., assembly GCA_017475045.1. Lineage (GTDB taxonomy): Bacteria > Fibrobacterota > Fibrobacteria > Fibrobacterales > Fibrobacteraceae > Fibrobacter. Next base: position 32,965 of record JAFVGH010000105.1, read on the forward strand.
CCTGTATAAAACCTACCGGAACAGCCGAGAATCCGCTACTATTCGTAGCATTGCCCCATTCCGGATATCCTGTCTGCTGAAGGCTATAGAAATTATTTTTCAGCTCAGACATAAGGTTGAACCAATCATCCATAGAAGACATACGCCATCCATCAGGACACAGACCCTGGATCGGTTCTTCGGCAAAGCACTGGTTTGTATTGCTACAAATAACTTCTTGCTTCTTAAAAACCGCTGCAGAATCTATTGCAGTCGACCAGTTGTAGAGACGACCAAATTTTTCACAGTTTTCGGTTTTTCCACTGGGACAAAAGTGGTTGTTTTTCATATTGGGAACAGCCGTTTCGTCTGCATAGTTCAGGTTTTCCGCAAACCAGCAGCGGCTTCCTATTTTCACGGTCTTATACGATTGCCCATCTCGGGGATCGGTAAATTCGCCACCACATTCATCGGTAACAATCAGGTTACCATCACCAGAAGGCTTATTGGAAGCACTGCTCCCAGAATCGCTGGTCTTGGAAGCGCTACTCCCAGGATTGAGCATCGCAGAAGAACTTTCTGTAGAACTTGCAGAATCTTCAACAGCAGGACCATTGACACTAGGATCCATGCCAGAAGAGTCCTCGCTCTCGTAGATAGAGCACGCTCCCATAAGCATCCCCAGGGAAGCACCGAAAGCAACCAGCATTTTTTTCATAACGCCTCCTTATAGGCTCCAGTACAGTGACACATAGCCACCGTAGCCCATATTCATAATCATGTCCAGACCCATTTCTATGCCAAATGGGTCAATATTGTAGAACACACCCGTACGGAACTGGCTCCATTCATCCGAGTCATCTTCCGGGAACGCAAAGACCGCTGTCTCACGAATACCCACATTGGAATAACCCAGCTCAGCCTGGGCAACCGGAGCCACATAGACACGTTGCAAACCGTCTACGATGCCTGCACCGATAAACGCACCGCCACCAACAGCCACAAACCCATCACCAGATTTTCCAAATGTCAAACGGAATCTTGCCACCCCAGTCAAATCCGGGAGCACCGTCAAGGCTTTCTCTTCAATATCAAAATGGCGATAGCTCTTATCCAGGTAAGGTGCAAAAGCTACCGTAAGCCCAAGCCATGGGGAAAACAGGGCTTTTTTCTTCTTGTTTTGAGTCGGGGGAACTGATTCCGGAACAGGCTCTTCTTCTGACACAGCCGTCACAACCTCGTCTTCATCCGGGCCAAAATCAACACCTTCGACATTTCCCCTGTTTTCCCATACCCACTGTCCGCGCATAGAACCCACTTTCTCGCTGAATTCGACGGATCCCTTGAACTTTTGAGGGCTGCCTTTTTTTACCACCTGCGGCTCGCCATCTACCTGAACCGTCTCTTTACCGAACGAAATCCTCAAATTGCTTTCATCTGGACCGCCCGAAGAAATCCTGCTATGAAAAAGCTTTCTCCCGTTCAGGTAATAGGCGCTCCGAACCGGTCGGCCAATATCCATGTAAAGTGTCGGCACCTCGGTGGTGTCGATCTTATAAACGGCCGAGTTTCCTTCGCTGGCCAGGCTTTCATTCAACTTTTGCAGGCGATCAATGAAATAGGGAGCAAACCCCTCGCCATCCTTTCTGACAACCATATCCCGGCAAGTTTTTCCCCACACCTCCGCAATTTCAAACACCTGCTTCTGGTGTCCGGGTTCATATTTCAGGGTAAAATCATAATTTGCCTGGAATCCCGTTGCCAACGGTTCCAAATCCACACCGCCATCCAGCATCAAGAACTGATCTTTAGAAAAGGCGATATCGGACAAAGCCTCGGCACAAGCCGAAATCTGAAGTTTACGATCTTCCAGTCCACGGGTCATTTCCATGTGTCCCAATCGAACCTCGCCCGTCACCTTCATATATTGGGCTTCAAACGCAGGCAAGGCCACCTGGAAAAAGTGCCAGCAATCCTCATCCATCACATCGTTGATACTAACAGATGCACAGCGATCGCTCATCTTGGAAATCTTATTGGCCTGTTCCAGCAAGGAATCCAGGCTCTCCGTGGAGCCGGTCAGGTTGCCCTTCAATTTTTGCAATTCCACCTGACGCTGGTGAAAAATAGCGGGGTCCTGCACAAAAATACTCGTCTGCGAATATGCCGCACACACGAAAAAAGAAAATAGAGAGAACAGAACCTTTTTCACCCGAAAACCCATACCAGAAATACAAAAACAAATATAACATAAAGTAACATGGCCGGATTTGCAACAACCAAACAACGTTCCAATAAAAAAATCTGAAATTTTGTGCACTGAACCTATTGACAAATGCCCAATTGTGCATTATATTTATAGTATAGAAATTCCAAACCCTTTTTTGGGGAGGTTCAAAATGGAAAATTCAAGCAAGAAAAAGGACTTGACCGACCGCCAGGCCGAGATTTACGAATACATCAAGAAGTATTCTAGGGAAAACCACATGCCCCCTACCGTTAGGGAAATCGGCAACCATTTCGAGATTTCCTCCACCAACGGTGTCCGCTCCATCCTGGCGGCCCTAATCAAGAAGGGCTACATCAACCGTTCCCCGCGTCTCAGCCGTGGTATTGAAATTCTCGATACCGACAACGGCAAGAACGCTTCGACCGCCCGCAGCAATACCGTCGAGATTCCCATCGTAGGCCGCGTAGCCGCAGGCGCCCCCATCTTGGCCGTACAGAACCTCGAAGGTACCGTCACCGTAGACCGCGACTTCCTCGCCTGCCGTAGCGACGTGTTCGCCCTCCGAGTCCGTGGCGACTCCATGATCGACGCAGGCATCTTCGATGGCGACCTAGTCTTTGCCCGCCAGCAGAAATCTGCCGAGCGAGGCGAAATCATCGTGGCCCAGATTGACAACGAAGCCACCGTCAAGTACTATCAGCCGTCCTCAGACCATATCGAACTCAGGCCGGCCAACCCCAAGTACCGCCCCATCATCGTGAAAAGCAACAAGGACTTTTCCATTGCCGGCCGTGTCATCGGGGTCATGCGCAAGGTGAACTAGGGCATCCGCGTTCCTAATTCGTCCATACCAGAACCTATACAAAAAGCAGGTCCGAACACCGGGCCTGCTTTTTTACGATCGACAACCTGTAACGATTAATCGTCCAGTTCAGCCAGTTCCTCTTCCGCTTCCTTCAGGTCTGCGGCATCGGGACCGTCCATAAACTCGTTATCCTCATCGTCCTCGTCCAGGGAGTCCTGACCGAGAAGTCCCATCTGGTAATCCACCTTACGGGCTTCCTTGGACTGGCCAAGCTTGAGGATAGCAGCACATTCTTCGCAATAGCCCAGGTGTTTGTCCACCCAGAACTCCGGAGAGACCAGGTTCTTGTTGCAGCGGGTACAAATCTGAGTTGCAGCTTCGCGAGTGAAGGCCAGGTTTTGTTCTTCCAGTTCCTTCAAGATACGTTCCGTCAGTTCTTCCTGAGTTTCTTCGGCAAGGGAGGCCTTGCGACGAACCGACATGGTCGGCTTTTTCTCCAGGTTCTTGAGTTCCGAGGAAACCTTCTTCTTGTTGGCGCCATCTTCATGCTCGTCGATTTCATAGAACATGATGGTCTTGGAAAGGCGTTTGCCACCATCCAGAAGCACAGAATAAGGAAGCTCTATCTTTGGCTTGCCACCCTTACCCTGCTTGCCACCCTTAGATTCAGCGGAAGCTTCGTCAACAACCGGTTCTGGTACAACTTCCTCAACCTTCTTGACTTTCTTCGGAGATTCCTTCACCGGAGTTACTTTCTTAGTATCCTCAGCAGGGGCCTTTGCAGGGGCTACCTTCTTGGTAACAGCAGGAGCCTTCGCAGGGGCCTTTGCAGGGGCTACCTTCTTGGTAGCAGCAGGAGTCTTCGCAGGGGCTTTTGCAGGAGCAACCTTCTTGACAGCGGCAGCGGGAGCCTTCGCGGGGGCGGCCTTCTTGGCTGGGGCCTTCGCGGGGGCGGCCTTCTTGGCAGGAGCCTTCGCGAGGGCGGCCTTCTTGGCAGGGGCCTTCGCAGGGGCGGCCTTCTTGGCAGGGGCCTTCGCGGGGGCGGCCTTCTTGGCAGGGGCCTTCGCGGGGGCGGCCTTCTTGGCAGGGGCCTTCGCGGGGGCGGCCTTCTTGGCAGGAGCCTTCGCAGGGGCGGCCTTCTTGGCAGGAGCCTTCGCAGGGGCAGCCTTCTTGGCAGGAGCCTTCGCAGGGGCAGCCTTCTTGGCAGGGGCGGCCTTCTTCACAGGTGAAGTCTTTTTCTTTGTAGCCATAGATTACTTCTTTTCCAGAATTTTAATGTTTATAATAGGATCGCCCTGTTCAATGCGGCAGACGACATCCTGCCCGGACAAAACTTTACCAAATACCGTGTGCTTGCCATCCAGATGAGGCTGAGGCAACTGCGTTATAAAAAACTGGGATCCGTTGGTATTGGGGCCACGGTTGGCCATAGAAATCACCCCCGTCTCGTGCTTGAGGGTACTAATCTCATCATCAATCGTGTAGCCAGGACCGCCCTTGCCACTGCCCTCGGGGTCTCCACCCTGAATCATGAATCCCGGAATAACGCGATGGAACGTGAGTCCGTTATAGAAGCCCTTGTTCGCCAGTTCTACAAAATTCGCCACCGTATTGGGAGCAGCCTTAAAATCCAACGAAAGGACAATCTCACCCTCATGGGTAGTGATGACAGCCTGAATTTCCTTGATTTGGGAATAATCCTTGTTAAAGACCTTGCCCTCGGCAAAGGAAAGGCCCAACGCCAACATCGAAATCAAAAGTATTCTAGAAACCATTTTCATAAAAGCGCAACTGCCTCGTTCTACAAACTGCCCGTAATATAGAAAAAGTAAAGAGACCAGGCACAAAAATTAAATAAACCATAGGCAGATTTCTATATTTGTGCTAACTTTACACGATTTTCCCCTATGCCGCAAAACAACAACATTCGCAACTTCAGCATTATCGCCCATATCGACCACGGCAAATCAACCCTGGCCGACCGCCTTATCGAACTGACCAAGACCGTTTCCAAGAACGAAATGACGAACCAGTTGCTGGACGACATGGATCTGGAAAGAGAGCGTGGCATTACTATCAAGGCCCACGCCATCCGCATGGTCTACGAACGGGACGGCGAAGAATATATCCTGAACATGATCGACACCCCGGGGCACGTGGACTTTACCTACGAGGTAAGCCGTTCCTTGGCCGCCTGCGAAGGGGCCATTCTCGTGGTGGACGCAAGCCAGGGCATAGAGGCACAGACTCTCAGTAATCTCTACCTTGCCATCGAAAACGACCTAACCGTTATTCCCGTACTGAACAAGGTGGACCTGCCGGGGGCACAGCCCGACCACATCGCCCAGCTGGTAGGCGACCTGCTTGGATACGATCCAGAAAAGATTCCCCGGATTTCCGCAAAAACCGGCTTGAACGTAGGCGAAGTTCTCGATAAAATCGTCGACGAGATTCCCGCCCCCAAGGGCAACACCGACAAGCCCCTGAAGGCCCTGATTTTCGATTCCGTCTACGACAGCTACCGCGGGGTCATCAACTACATCCGTATCGTAGAAGGCACCCTCAAGGCGGGCATGAAAATCCGCATGATGAAAACCGGTGGCGAATATATGGTGACCGAAGTGGGAACCTTCAGCATGCACCGTGACCCCAGGCCAGAACTGACCGAAGGCATGGTGGGTTACGTGCTCGCCAACGTAAAGACCATCAGCGACGTGAAAATCGGTGACACCCTCACCGACACGGCAAACCCTGCCGAAGAGCCTCTACCGGGCTACAAAGATATTCTGCCCATGATTTACTCGGGCATCTACCCCATCGACCCCGAAGACTACAAGGACCTTCGTGACGCCCTGGAAAAACTGCGCCTGAACGATTCCGCCCTGAGCTGGGAACCTGAAACCTCAGACGCCCTGGGCTTCGGATTCCGCACCGGGTTCCTGGGGCTATTGCACATGGAAATCGTGCAGGAACGTCTGGACCGTGAATTTAACGTAGATATCATCACTACCGTGCCCAACGTAGAATACCACGTCTACATGAGCGACGGTACCATGGTAAAGATCGAAAGCCCATCCAAGCTCCCCGACGCCAGCCGCTACGACCACATCGAAGAACCATACGTGAAAGCGCAGATTTTCGCCCCCAAGGAATACGTCGGGGCCCTGATGACCCTCTGCGACGAAAAGCGTGGCGAATTCGAGACCATGGAATACATAGATGAAGCGAAAGTCATCCTCAAGTACGACCTTCCCCTCGCCGAAATCATGTTCGATTTCTATGACCGACTCAAGTCCGTAAGCCGTGGCTACGCAGGCCTAGACTATGCCCCCAGCGAATACAGGCGCAACAACCTTGTAAAACTGGACATCCTTTTAAATGGCGACCCCGTAGACGCGTTCTCCGTCATCATCCACCGGGACAAGGCTCACACCTACGCCAACGCCATCTGCGTCAAACTGAAAGACCTTATCCCAAGACAGCAGTTCGACGTGGCCATCCAGGGCGCCATCGGCGGAAAGATTATCAGCCGTTCTACCGTAAAGGCCGTCCGTAAAGACGTGCTGGCCAAGTGCTACGGCGGCGACATCACCCGTAAGCGCAAGCTCCTCGAAAAGCAGAAAGAGGGCAAGAAACGCATGAAGAGCATCGGCTCGGTGGAAGTGCCGCAAAAGGCGTTCCTCGCCGTGCTTTCCCTGTCAGACAACTCCAACGGAAACGGCGAATAGTCCAGGCATTCGGGTATGGCATCCCTCAGGCACATCGTCAGGAAAAAGCAGCTTCGGAATTCCAAGGCGTTCATATTCTTCTTGGTATGCCTGCTGGTGCTGTTCTTCGCAACGGCACTTGGACTCCGGTTCTACGTGCTGGAGCCCCTGAAGCTGAACGATTCCGCCATGTACCCGAAATTCAAGGATGACGATATCGTCTGGATCTGCAAGCTCCCACGCTGTCTTGACGAACTCAAGGACGGAAGTATCGTCTGGGCCCGCCAAAAAAACAGGGAAACCCTAGTCCGCAAGGTCCTGGCTATGCCCGGGGAGAGGGTCAAGTTCTACAACAACGGAAAAATACGCGTCAAGAACAGGACCCTGCAAGTCGAAGACGACGACGTGTTCATCGAGACCCGCAAGATAGAAGTTCCAAAGAAGGGAGACACCCTCTACATAAGCAAGTTGAACGACGTAGAACAGGACTACGCCATCAATATCATGCTGGAACAGGAAATCCCCTTCTTCATCAAGACATCCCTATGGCAAGGCGACAGGGAATTGCCCCTGAATATGCTGGGAGCCCTAAAACTGGGAAACCGGCAGGTCAGCCTGAAAGAAGTGGACCTGCTCCCCTGGCAGGACCGTTACCTGCTGGAACTACAGGTTTTCCAGCGTGAAGTCGGCAACACCCCCGTAAAAATCAAGCGGGAGTTCTACAACAAGGCCGACTCTAGCCGCATTGAAAAAATCATTGCCCAGGACGACTATTACTTCATTATCAGCGAAAAACTGAAACATTCCCCGGATTCCAGGGAACTGGGGTTCTTTTCCAAGTCCCAACTGCTAGGGAAATATGTCTACTCCCACCGGCACATCCCCAAAATCGCCGCTGGTTACCTGAATAAGGTTAAAACATTCCTGAAAGACGTGCTAGACCTAAGTTCTGCTAACTAAGGTTGTCCTTCACCACCATGATGCCGCTCTGTTCCAGCTTGGGATAAGAGCGCATTCCTTCGCCGCCCTTGCCCTCGTCCAAAACCTGCAACAGCTCACCCTTGGCGGAATACAGCAAAAGCTGCCATGGGCCGTTGGGGGCATTAAAGTAGCCGGAGTTCTTTTGCACGTTCCGCTGGAAGGTACGGTTCAAACGATCGGCGACGCTCCGTGCCTGCACCAGGGATATGTCGGCCAAAGACCACGAAATCGGGCTTCCACCCATATCGAAGATCAGCAGGGCTTCGGCATCGGTTTCCTCTTTCATGGTAAACTTCCAGCTGAAGCTCTGCCAGCTGGTACTCAAGTCCAGAATACGGCCGTTGGCGTAGGGCGTATAGATTTCGGCATCTTTCTTGATGTTCACGTTCAAGGTGCGGGGTTTTTCCGCCTTGGCACGCATGCTGAAAATATAGGTGACCCCGTTTCTAAGCGGAAGGTGCTGCTTGAACTGAAGTCCCCAGGTTTCCTTGCCACCCTTGGCAATATCGAAATGAACAATGCCGTCATTAACCTTGACTTCGGCCTTGCCACCCCAAAAGTCGGTGACCCAGTTTTCCAGCGGGTTCTCATCGGAGAAATTACCATTCTGGATAAGGTTGGTACCGGTTCCCTGGAATCCGGTGACATAGTCCTTGTTCTGGATAAAGTTCGGAATAACGCTGGTATTCTGAATACCGAGAGGGCTATCTACCGCCACTTCTTTTCCCCAACCCACCAGGGTGTTGAAGGAACCATGGGCGGTCATGTCCATTTCGGGGCTGTCGAAGTTTCCGGGGCCCCAGCTCCAGGCAAGCCAGCCGATATTCAGGCGTTCCGCCTCGGCCATGATATGCTTGTAAGGAATTTCCTTGATGCCGCCTGCAGCCACCGGTGCAAATTCACCCACCACAAAGGGCAGCTTCAACTCCACGGATTTTTCCAAAGTGGCTGTAATGCGTTCCTGGACAGTAGCAAAGCCCGTCACATTCGGGTCGTGCTTTTCGCTAGGCCACCACATGTGGATGGAGAAAATCAGGTTATGCTCCGGGTCCGCCTGCAAGAGCTTCGGACCGACAGAAAAGAGAACCTTCTCGTTCTGGCCCCACATGTCGGCATCGATCATGATGGGCACACGGATTCCGGCAGCACGCATCTTGGTCACGATCATGTGGTAAACGTCAAAAAACTCGCTTTCGGGAACCTCTCCTGCCCCGGGCTCGTTACCGATGTTCAGGATCATGTATTCCTGGTGGTTGGAAAGCACCTGCAGGGTCTCGTCCCTGAGCCAATAGTCCAGAGCTTCGGGCAGGCGGTCCCAGTTTCCCGTGGTATCGTGGATTTCGGGAATGGGAATCATGCCATTGGCAATGCAAAGCCCCATGATGTTGTCCAGATCGCTAATACGGCCACGGGTGTTCCAGACAATGCGCACACAGTTGGCGCCGGTCTTTGCAATCTCGGGGATGGTCTTGCCTTCCCGATCGGTCCAGATGAACATGTGGTTCACCCCGCGAAGGATGACCTTTTCATTGTCCTTGCTGTAAAGGTACCTGTCCTGAACAAAAAATCCCGGTTTTGCCGCCGTTTTTACCATTGGAACACTCCATCTAACTTATCCATACAAAAATATATAATCTGCGACGGGAAAAAGAACGGGAATTTTCAGAAGGTTTCGTAAAAAGAAATCAACCTAGGAGGGGTTTGCGGTAGTGGCTGCCGCAGTTGACCTTTCTGGCAGGTGATTCCAGTAACGAACAGGCAGACAACGTCTCAAAAGCTTCGGATTTTCACGCTCCTTGATGGCGATGGACTTGTAGAATTCCCTCCACAGGTCGGTAAAAGAGTCCTTCAGGTCCATAGCGCCGGTCTTATAGCCCGGCAAGGTCACCACCTGGCATTGCCCACGGTCGTGAAAAAGGCCATAGCCCCGCTTGGAGTCGTAAATCAGCCACCTTTCGTTGGCAAAACGCTTGGAAAAATGGTTTTCCATAAGCATCAGCACATCGTATTTCGGCTCAATTTCGGCGCAGAGCATGTTGTCGGGCCCAACGGCAAAGCGGACCAGCCCCAGCATGCCGCCAGCCTCCCGGCGCACGGACTGCCCCAGCTTGTAAATCGGGAGCATCTCCAGGGACGCGGGATTCTTGCCGTAATTCGGGTCCACCCCCGAAAAGAGCTTTTTCAGGAAAGCATAAATCTTCATCTCCACGCCCGCTTCCTCCGACAGGAACGCCGCATGGAGCAGGTTGTAGACCTCTTCGCTGGCAAAATTGACGATGGCACGGTGGATTCGGGCCGCTTCTTCGTCGCTGGTCTCGATACGGAAGGGCTGCAGGAACATGTCCACCGGAGCGGTAGAGCGGTCAGGGCGAATCTCGCCCACTTCCAGGTGCTGGCGGTATATTTCGAAGACAGCGCTGAGGAAGCCTTCGAAAGTAGAATCATATTGGATAGAAAGAGACATAGACGGTGTGAGGTGTGGAATGTGGAGTGTGGGGTGTGAAATTACGCAGGCAGGGCAAGAGGGGCGTTTGCAAACAGGTCCAGCTGGCCAGACTTGGGGCGGGGCAACAGCAAGGGCCGCACCATCTCAGGGTAGAGCCTCCGGAGACTTGCAGGAGTGTCCGGATGGTAGATGAAGTACTTGGCCCGCTTAAGGACCACCCCCATCTTCTTCAGGTGCTCCAGCCGAAGCTTCGTGAAGCGCCGGCCCGAAACGATAAGCTGGGCCGACTTGACGCCGATTCCCGGGATCCGGAGGATCATCTCGTAATCGGCGTGCTGGATATCCACCGGGAACAGCTCCGGGTGGCGAAGTGCCCACCCGATTTTCGGGTCCAGTTCCAAGTCCAGGTTCGGGTGGGCCTCGTCCAGAATCTCGTCGTAGCGGAACTTGTAGAAACGCATGAGCCAATCCGCCTGGTAAAGCCGGTGTTCCCGGACCAGAGGGGGCTTGGTAGTGAGCACAGGCAGGCGCTTGTCCGCATTGATGGGAACATATCCCGAGTAATAGACCCGCTTGAGTTTCTGCTTATTGTAAAAGCCCGAGGTCAGGGAAAGAATCTGGTAGTCCGACTCCCCCGACGCCCCCACGATCATCTGGGTGCTCTGCCCTGCCGGCAAGAAGCTGGGAGTGTAGCGGCTCACGGAAGCCTTGTATTCCAGCTTGCGTTCCGCAAAAAAGTTCATGGGTGCATAGACCGAGGCAAAGTTCTTTTCGGGAGCGAGGTACTGCAACGACCTGTCGGAAGGAACCTCGATATTCACGCTGCTCCGGTCGGCATAAAGCCCCGCCTCGTATAGAAGGCGGGCACTGGCCCCGGGAATGGCCTTCAGGTGGATATAGCCGCCAAAGCGGTGCACCGTCCGGAGTTCCCGGGCAATCTTCACCAAAAGTTCCATGGTATAGTCCGGATCCCGAATCACGGCGGAACTCAGGAACAGGCCCTCGATGTAGTTACGGCGGTAAAACTCGATTGTCAGCTGGATAAGCTCTTTGGGGGTAAAGGTGGCCCGGGGAACGTCGTTACTCCGGCGGTTCACGCAGTAGGCACAGTCGTACTTGCAGGCGTTGCTCAGCAGCACTTTCAACAGGGAGACGCACCGTCCGTCGGCGGCCCAAGTGTGGCAAATGCCGGCACTGCAGGCATCGCCAAGCCCACCCGCAGGTGCACAGCGGCTAGACCCGCTGGACGAACAGGACACGTCGTACTTGGCCGCCGCCGAAAGAATCCTCAATTTTTCACGAATATCCATAATTGCCTTTTTGTACAGTTGCACTTACGTTCACTAAATATAAACAAAACTGCACAAAAAAGCAATAGGTGCAAGGGGATATTTAGCGCCGGCTATTTAGTAAAAAATCCCATTATTGGTCCAAGAATCGCATTTGTAAAAGTATTTCCGTACACTTGAATTACGATGGCCTTGAAAAAGCCTATTTCGGTCAAATTTGGAGTATACCACTTATCCATATCCTTGTTTTGAATACGTACGGCCAAAATGGTTGTCGCACCAACCTGATACGGTTCCCAATAAACCGAAATATCGTTTCCTTGAATCTTTGTACGCCGCAGGCGTCCGTAAGAATCGATTTCGATTTCCTGCCATTTCGAATTTGTTGTACACGACGCGTCAGAAGAACATTCCAATGCATCCTCTATAAATTCATAACTGTTTATTGCGGAGTAATCCGAAGAACACCCCCAAAAAAACAATGCGAAAACAATGCCGATGATGCTCTTTTTCATTTTTTTACTCCTATGCTGCGATTACTTACAAAGGTCTTGTTTCCTGTTGATGCCGCGTACTTGGCTGCATTAAAAGTTCCTGACTGATTGCTTTCTCCAAAATTTTCAGAAATTACGGCTTTAAGTTCCAGTAAAAATGATATCACCAAGAAGGGGAAAGATACTACCAGAGCCGTAAACCCTATGTCCCAGAAAGTGAGCCAATTTAAAATGCCGAGCCAGGCAAGAATTCCCCCGACAAGTCCCCATACTACAGTTCCATAAAGGGAAACAAAGGGTATCGCCATAAAGAGCAACACACTATTAGGTGTAAATTTTGCATGGTCTTCATCGTTGATTGTGACTACCCCTAAAAACAGAGGAACGAAAAACAACAGGTGTCTTGAGACGGCAAACAAGCTATTCCATTCCATAAACCAGGTTGTTAGGCAGATTACCACCATGACAAGAAAGGATATCCCCTGTACTTTTAGAAGATATATCATCAAGTCCGTGTCTATTTCCTTTGGAGGACAATTCTCCTTTTTTTCTTCTTTTACGGGAGTTTCTTTCAATAAAGAGTCTAGAGATATCTCTCCAATACAATATTGTTTAAGATATATAGCCCTGAGCTTTGGGACTATTTTCTTGATTAGGTTGCTTCTGTTTGTATCTGTTTTTGCGTCTGTAGAAGTCGCGGGTCTATTGAAGATTAAGTATTTCAAATCTAAGACCATTACGGGAATGGTCAAAACAAATGAAATCGCTATTAAAGTGAACCCGGCATCCCAAAAAGTCAGCCAGCCAATTGCTCCGAAATAGGCTAGAATTGAGCCAATTCCTCCCCATAAAAGGATCATAGTGAACGGTATGGTAAGGATTATTCCAGCAATTTTAAGTGGTTTGGGCGCAAATTCTTGAATAATCATTTCCTTTGCAGACCCAGTTCCCTCCTTATACCATGTAACTGCCGCAATAACTAGAGGAACGAAAAAGAGTAAGTGTCTTGAAACAGCAAACAAGGTGTTCCATTCTAAAGCCCTTGTTAAGAAACAGATTCCCAATATAACTCCAAAACTAATTATTTGGATCACAAGCGACATCTGAATATTTTCGTACACTTCAGGGAAAAGCCATTTTTTGGTAGAGTCTTGTTCCTTGCAGGAATCTTGTTCTTTGTTCAAATTTTGATTATATAAACGGATGTCTTCTTCTGAAGGGAGCTTGATTTTAGGTCGAGTCAACGCAACCGCAGCAACAATCGGTTCTACAATTGTTTTTGCTTCCAATTCGTGATCAGGATTATGGAAGATATCCTTTAAGAAATTGGGATTTTTCTCCGTATAGGTCTTAAACTCCGCCATAGCCAAAGCGGCTTCACTCTCGGACAGCATATAATCATAGCTCAAATTTGCCCAGACATTCTGCAAAATATCGAGCATTCTTTTCGCATCGTCCTCTATTATCTCGTCAAGAACGCCTTTTGCCGTCTTGGAAGCAAGCATTCCGCCCACAAATCCACCGACAATAGTTCCAACTACAGGAATTGCACTTCCGACAGAAGCTCCTGCGATTGCTCCCGCTACACCGGATGAGGTTTGGAGAATGTTTTTGCTCAACTGCTGAAAAGAGATGTCTCCTGAGAAAAAGTTATAGAAATCCTTAACAGAAAGAATGGAAACGGAAACCCCCATTGTAATAACGTTTCCACGTAATACTTTGCTAGCGGCTGCACTCGTGGTCTCATGAAATAAAGTATTTGAAAGGTCTGGCCCTATCAATTTGACAATTTCTTGAGAAATGCCAGTATCTCTTATAACACTATCTATTCCAGTTCTCGCTATTCCACTAACTAGAGTTGTTTGCAACCATATAAAGCCACCTGCTTTCACTGTCACGATGCAGGAATTCTTCATGGCCTCTTTAAAATCTTTCCCGTCCCAAATACTTTTGCAAAATACAAGTGCAGCACCAACTCCCAGAAATGGAAGTGAATTATAAACGGCAATACAACCCTGTTTTGCATCGTAAATTAAACCATCGACAGTTCCAAACTTTGTTATATTTACGGCTTGTTCGTAAGTTATATCACCTTCTCTAATTAATTCCTTCGCTTTGCTAGGGTCCGATACTCCGGGGAATCTACCCTCAGAAATTCTTTTTTCCATCAAAGCAACTGCTTCTTCTCCTTGACCTTTAGGAATCTCACCAGGCATAAAAGAGCCGTCTGCATTTTTGTACTTATAGTTGCCATTGTTATCGAACAGTGCATCGACAGAAGCTTGTGCAGTTTTGCAATATTTTGTTTGGATAAATGTGCCATCAGAATATCTGTCAGGACCATTCAAAGCATTATCGTTTCCGACAACTCGTGCATCTTTCCCTGCGAGAAGGTCATCAACATTATTTGCTTGCTCCGCTGCAAAACCATGGCCTTGACGAGCTTGGAGTTTCACATTTTCTGCATAAACTTGAGAACTGTTTACGCCAGCCGTTCCAACTACAGAATTTATCTCTTCTCTTGATTCCGAGTTGTTTGAATTGTCATTTTGACCCATAACGGCCTCCATTTTTACTTATTGGAGTTTTTCTATCGTCATTTTTAAAATAAGAAAAAATTTTGATGAAATCGATGCCATAAATTTTTTTCAAGCAAACGTATATTCCGACTCGGAATATTCCAAACAAGAAATCTCTGTTCCCAAGAGCTCGGCCACTTTCAAGCAGAAAAGGATATATTCAAGGTATGACTTATACAAAACACTCTTTTTCTGAGCGTAAATCACTACTTACGCTGTTTTTTCCTGTTGCCATGGCCGCATTCTCGGCATGTTCCGATTCTGGTTCCGGTGACGACATCTCACAGGTAATCAACTCAGGAGTCGAGGTGTTCAGCTCGGCAGACGACCTGCCCACCTGCGCCAAGGAAAACGAGGGCGAACAGGCCTTTATCAAGGGGGAAACCTCGGCCCGTATCTGCGTTGACGGGAAATGGTTTGCAACCCTGGATACGACAGGCAATGACTTTCACTGCTCCACGGTCAAGCTAGCCGACGGGACCGGCCTCAAGGTCATGTGCAACGGTGATTCCATAGGCGTGGTACTGAATGGTGCGAAAGGTGAAACTGGTGCACAAGGCACCCCCGGCGTTCATGGGGACTCCATTGCAAGTTGCTTCATGGAGGAGCAAGTAGGCAAATTGGCAATCCACTGTGGCGAAAAGAGTGCCCGCTTCATTATCGCCGAAGACGGATCGATTTCGGTAGACACCACCATTCTCGATTCGGAGAAGGTGGCCTCCACCTTAGCAGGCGTTTATGGATTTGTCCAAAAAGGACCGTTCCTCAGAGGATCAAGCGTATCCGCTATTGAACTGGAAAGCGGGCGGACGCTGACGCAAGCAAGCAGTCCCTCTGACGTACAGGTGCAAAATGACGACGGCAAGTTCGTTCTCAACACCCGCACCACGGTAAGCCAGTATGTTGAGTTTGTCGGTACCGGCATCTACCGCAACGAGGTAACCGGTGGCGTTTCCGATGCATCGATTGCATTGCGTACCATCACCGACTTAACGGCTCGTTCCGCCGGAGTGGTGAACATCAACTTGCTGACGCATCTTGAGTATTACCGCGTAAAATACCTGGTTTTGACCGAAAAGATGAAGTTTGCTGCGGCAAAGCGTCAGGCAGAACAAGAAATATTTAACCTGTTCCTCATTGACTCCGAACATTTCTTCAATTCCGAGGACCTGAACATCATAGGTTCCAGCGAAGGAGACGCCGCGCTGCTGGCCGTTTCGGTAATGTTACAGGGTGACAGGAATGTATCGCAGCTGAACGGATTGCTGGGGGACATTTCCTCTGACATGGAAAAAGACGGTACATGGGACAATTCCACCGAGAAACTTGCCATTGCTGACTGGGCCGCCGATGCCGACAATGCAGGGAAACTGGCGATTATCCGTAACAACATCGAAAGCTGGAAAATCTCCCAAATGGTGCCTAAATTCGAGCCCTATGTCCGTCAATTCTGGTACACCGAATACGGCCTAGGCAACTGCACCGCCGAAAGCGTAGGCATAGTGAAGGCAGCCACCGCAGGCAAGCAAAAGGATTCCAAGACCCGCTACGTGTGTAAAGAAACCGGCGCTTCGTCCGGCGAATACCGCTGGGTCATTGCCAGCGACTTCGAAAAGGACACATACGGCTGGGTAGCAGGCACCGATGGCGAAGTCAAGGCCGGTTCCGTGACAGGAACGAAGTACTACACATTTGATGCGACTACAGGTGAATGGCGTGTTGCCACTGTGGTGGAACAGGTGAAGGGAGGCTGCATTGAAAGCGTTGCGGCAGACATCACAAATAATACAACCTTTGTAAACGGCTACTGGTACAGGTGCGAAAACCGCGAATGGGTACGCACCACGGCATACATCGTAGATACCCAGGGATGGGTACCTGGCAGCGACGGAGATGTCCAGAAGGGTACCAACACATCGGCCTACTATGTGTTTGACCTGGCCGAAAACAAGTGGCGCGAGGCCAGCTCAAACGACATCAACCTTGGATTGATGGGTTGCACCACCAACCGCACAAGTGAAATGGGAAGAAGTCCAACTGATAGCCGTTACTACAGCTGTTCGGCAAACCATGCCTGGACCCTTATGACCGACAAGGTGGCCTACAACACCGACGGTATTGATTGCGATGTAGAAGGCAAGATGGTTTACGGCAAAGTTGACACCAAGTCCTATTTTGTATGTGATGGAGGCGTTTGGCGCGAAGCCACGACGGGCGAAGAAGCAGTGGGTTCGGCATGTACCGCGGCCTTGAACGGAACATTCAACAGGGACTCCTCCCGGATTTGCGAAAACAGTCAATTTCGTTTTTCAACCGTATATGACTTTGATGTGGGTGTCAGGAATTACTTCAACCCCCAGGTACAATATGGCACTTTGTTCGATGACCGCGACAACCGCACCTACAAGACGGTTACCATAAACGGCTTGACCGTGATGGCGGAGAACCTGAACTATGGCGACGAAGGGCAGAATAGTTATCTGATTGACGGTAATAAATGTTATAAATACGACACGACAAATTGCCTAAAGGGCGGCCGCTATTACACTTGGACTGCCGCCATGGATATTGACCACAAGTGGTTGCATGATACTCCGTACAACGTGGAGGGACTAATCACAACTCCACACCAGGGAATTTGCCCCGAAGGGTGGCATATTCCGACAGAAAGTGAATGGAGAGCCTTGTTTAACAATGTGAACTATACTGCACAGATGGCTCGGATGAGTTCCGAATGGCCGGACGCGACCAACGCTTCCGGCTTCTCCGCGCTCCCTGTTGGCTACATGACCTCGAATTCGTCAGCCTGCTTCAAACTCAACACTCATGCCATCTTCTGGAGTGCCACAGAACAAGATGGTACTTATGGTCTCGAAGCCGCTAGAGGCTGGAGCTTGGGGGATAAAAGCGGGACTGCAAGCTATCACGAAAAATACAACTATTCTTCCGTCCGTTGCTTTAAGAACTAAAAACTCTCCGTAAACAACTCAAACTGTAAATGAATACGGCCGCATTTAGCGGCCGTATTCATTAGTGTCAAACAAGTACTTCTTTGGCCTTCCCTAGTCCTGAACACAACGTACGGAAATAGCCGTGTAGTCTGCAGCCGTACTCTTCGCAGATTCCGCTCCTGTACCCACCGCGAAATCGTTGTAGTCCGTATCGGACAAGTACCAACCTGTGTTACCTTCATCGCCAAAGTAGTATACTCCGGCAGGCAAACTAGAGAACCCATATTTATCCGCACTGTTCAATTCCGGATGTGCATCCCAGCCACTCGATGCACGCAAGGCATCCGCCGCAGTAGACTGCCCTCCAACACACTTGAAGAGTTGTTGCCATTCGCTATCATTGGGCAAATGCCAGCCGGCAGGACAAGAAACAGCAGCGCGAACATAGAGACGGCCATACTTTGTACAGTAACTACTGATGTCGTCATAGCAATAGGTCGTTCCAGAAGAAGGTTTGTAGTTCAAGTTCTGTGCCATCCAAACTTGGTTACAGATTTTTGTTGTGCGATACACCTGGTTGTCACGGGTATCCAATAGCTCACCATACTTTCCCTCAGCAAGCATGTCCTGATTCAAATGCTCTGTAGGACGGCAGTTATAAACAGAGCAGTCGTAATGCTCCGAGTTCAAAGAAGGCTGTGTTGTACTAGAAGAACTGGCAGGTATCGAAGAGGTCTTGTTCTTTAAGCAACGAATTGCATACATGTAATCCAAAAGATCCCAATGGGCGTTCACATAATTATCCGTATTTCCAATTCTTCTGGTGAGTGCCCTTGGCCCCCACTGAACATCTGAAATGGTCGTGGTCCAGTATAGAGCCTGTTCTCCCAAATTGCTGTATTTACCATAATCCCACCGATCCCCCGACGGGATAGACGAGAAGCCGTATTCATCACCCGAGCCTGCAACCTCCCAGTCATACACCATCGATTTCAAAGCTGTGGCGGAATTCTCGTAGCTATAATAGGTCGGCCAGTCGGACAACTCCAATTGGATATCGTCGGTCCGGTTTCCGCCCACATATTCCAAAAGAACCAGGAACTCTTCATCACTCGGCACATGCCAGCCATCTGGGCAACTGCCCTGCAGCACACCTTGATTAGGCTGATCGCTGCCGCTGATGCTAGACCAATAATACAAGCGACCATATTCTGCGCAATTAGCATCAACCTCACCATGACACTGGCTGCTCTTGGCATTATAGTTCAAGTTCTGAGCAAACCACGTTTGAGTACCGATTGTCACCGTGCGATATACCTGATTATCGCGGGTATCCAGAAATTCCCCATACTTTCCGGCAGAAAGCATTTTCTTATTCAGGTATTTTGTGGTGACGCAATCGTATTCGCTACAGTCGTAATGTATTTCATCATCAACCTTGGCACTGGTCGTTGACTTATCCTTTCCCGAAGTGCATCCTTTTTCATCGCAGTCTTCGTCAGAATCCTTGCCCACTATCTGAGCGTCGTTTCCGTTTTCTCCCGCATCCAAGAGACAACCCCATAGAGAGCACAGAACCATCCCTGCAGCGACGAATATAATGCGTTTATTCATTTTTAACTCCTTGGAAAAGACTACTACTAATATTAAAATTTTTTTTGTACATTTGTAAAAATAAATAAACAATTCTTTTAAAGCCGCCTATACCAGTCATACCCCGGCAAAAGTATTGAAATCTTTACATTTAATGGCTATTATTGACATGATAGACACCGCTAAGCGGTAAATGGAGATATTATGATGGGAAAAGTCTCTCTTTCTGTTGCAGTCCTAGCCATGGCAAACGCCTTCGCGGCAAGCGTATGGGATGGCTCCGTTGCGACAGCTTTCACTGCCGGAAAAGGAACTGTGGCTGAGCCTTACCAGATTTCCAATGGAGCGGAGCTTGCGCTGTTCGCCCAGAAGGTTACAGGTGGCGATACAACTCTGAGCGCTGTCCTCACGGACGATATTTACCTGAATGAGAATACTGAGGAGTATGCCACGTGGGGTGATAATCCGCCGGCGAATGCGTGGCCGACCCCTATTGGCTCAAAGGCTCACCGCTTCCAAGGTTTTTTTGATGGAAAGGCACATAAAATTTATGGTGCATATCAAACAAAGGAGTTGGTTGATACATGGAATGGGTTCGGATTTTTTGGCGTCGTGGGAGACTCTGCCAAAATCAGCAACCTAGGTGTTGAAAATTCGTATGTTTCCCTGACAGGAACTATCGATGGAAAAACGGTTACGGTAAACCCCCATGTGGGCGTGATGCTCGGCTGGGTCTCGGGTGGCCATTTCACAAATATTTCAGCAAGCGGAAGGGTTAGAGTCAATGCGGTGGTTTCGGCGGCGAGCGGAACCTACTTCTCCGAAAACGGCTGTGTTGCAGGTTTTGTGTCGCGAAAAACCACCATTATAAATGCAATTGCAAATTGCCAGGTAGAGTCATCATTTGAAAAGCAGTCGGCAGCCATTACTCATCACAGCATTGGTGGCTTTATTGGGAAATTGGGTGGAAGCACGTATATTGAAAACGTTTACGCGAAAAGTTCTGTAAAGAACACGTCTACGACGACAAGTACAGGAGAATATTTTGGCGGAGTTATCGGCCATATTGACAATACCACAGATACCGTTTCCAACGCCTACTACGACATTTCCGTGATTGGAACGGAGAATGCACCTACGGCGGCCCTGGGTCAATCGGTTGCTTTTACCAAAAATGTAGCGAGCAAGACTTCAAGCAAAATGAAAACCGAAGACTTTGCAAATTTACTTGGCCCTGCATTTACTTACACGGCGACCGCAAATGAGGGATACCCGCAACTTGTCGTATTTGAAGGGGCCGCGGCCTTTGACGGCGGAAACGGTACCGAAGCGAGTCCGTACCTGATTGGTTCTGCAAAAGCACTGCGTGCCGTTTCGGGCCTAGTGAACGGCATGAACGCTGAGTACAGCGACAAGCATTACAAGATGACCACCGATGTGGAACTGAACGAAGATTCCGAAACCTACAAGAGCTGGGAAACCACGCCTCCGGAATTCAGCTGGTTCCAGATAGGTAGAGCGTATCACCCCAAGGACACTATTAATGCGGATTGTAATACCAATACATGCGGTGCTGCATGGTTTAAGGGCGTATTTGATGGAGCAGGGCATTCCGTGAAGGGCTTGTATCTGAGCGATACAACCAATGGAAGCCAGGGCGGTTTGTTCAATAAAGTGAGTAAAGCTGTCATAAAGAATCTAGGTGTCGAAAAATCCATTATCAGTGTGAAAGGCAGAGCTGGTGGTATTGCAGGTGTCATAAGTGAATCCGTCATAGACAGTTGCTACAACGCATCGGAAATTAGGTCTATGTCTCAAGATAATGGAGGACTTGTCGGTGTTGCCTTTTATAATTCAACTATTAGCAACAGCTACAATACAGGAAACGTGATAGTAACAACCTACAAAAGATCAACAGGTTCTAATGCTGGAATTGCTGGTGAAATTTTCCAAAATTCGGTTATAAGAAATTGCTGGAATTCCGGTGATATAAAGTCTTCCGTCGGAGTAAGTGGAATTGTAGGATTGAACGACTCTTCTACAGTAGAGAATGTTTATAACCGCGGTACATTGACTGTTGATTCTATTGCGGCTGGAATATGCTACTACCTTCGTTATTCGGCTACTATAAAGAATGCCTACCACGCAGGAAAGATTGTGCAAAAGAAAAACATGGCAAGAAGTGGTGGTATTGTCGGCCTTATGGCGGAACGTACTTCTCCCAAGGTTCGCAACATTGTCTCTGACAGCTACTTTGACTCTCAAGTCATCGCTGGCACAAATCCCCCCACAACTGCTATTGGTACAACAGCCGGTACGGTGACGAATACGTCTGCCTTGCCGACAGCCACAATGACAACGGGCCGCTTTGCCATTATGCTCGGCACAGCCTACAAGCAGGCTGACGATGTGAACGACGGCTACCCGACATTCCTGGGCGAAGGCGAAACCTACGGAGTTGTGGATATCTTTGAAGGTGGCGACGGCTCTGAAGAGAATCCGTTCCTGATTGCAACGGCAACACAGCTCCGCAACATGGAATACCTGGTGAACAAGAAAAACAAGGAATATGGCGCCAGCCATTACAAACTGATCGCCGATATCTCGCTGAACGAAAATAGCGCTAATTACACGACCTGGAACACGACGGCACCAGCCAACACCTGGACTCCAATGGGTTCTGATACAACCTTGAGTTTCAAGGGCGTGTTCGATGGCGACAACCACAGCATCAGTGGCATCTACACAAATGCAAAGTTTAGCGGCCTTTTCGGCGCCATTGACGCTGGTGCAATCGTTAAAAACGTGTCTATCAAGGAATCATTTATAAAAACAATAAATCGTTCGGGTATGGTTGGTAGCGTTGCCGGTTATAGCAAGAATGCAACAATTGAAAATGTCTCAAATGAAGGTAATGTGTATGCTCTGTATGCTGCCAGTGTAGGGTACGACACGCTCAGTTCTGTTGGCGGAATTGTCGGCCGTATGAATGGAGGTCTTCTGAAAGATGTTTCCAACAAGGGTAGTGTCGAGGGCAGAGGAACAGCCATTAAATCGAAAGTCAACAAGACCCTTTCTAATTCGGCAGGAATAAGTGTTGGTGGCATCGTGGGTGTTGATGATTATGGTTCCATTGAAAACGCGTTTAACTACGGTAACGTAAATGGAAAATGCGTATCCATGGATACCGTATGGTCAAAAGTTGCCGTCGGAGGAATCGCCGGTGGCTTGAACTCCGCCACAATGAAAAGCGTTGAAAATCACGGGACCCTTTCTGTTAGCGGTTCAGATTCTTCAAAAGTAGCGCAGTCGTGGCCTCGTATGGGTGGAATCGTAGGTGCCATCACCTCAACAAAAAAAGAATCGTCTATAACCAAATGCCTTAATACAGGCAATATGACTGGAGTCGTTTCTACAGGTTATGCTGCAGGAGGAACCGCTATCGGCATAGGCGGTATCGCCGGACGAGCCAATGGAGCGGGGACAGACATTGTCATTAAGCTTTGCAAGAACGAAGGAAACATTTCCTCTACCAGTAAATATGCAAAAACAGCAAACTATGTCGGCGGAATCATTGGTTTCTCAGACAATACGAAATTGACCGTAGAAAATTCCTACGCTACAGGAAAAATAACTTTACAGACGTCAGAAACTTCTAATCCTAAAACAGCAACGGTCTATGCAGGCGGAATTATTTCTACCCTTTATGCTGGCAGCGTTGTACAGGGTTGTTATTTCTATGGAACCATTCAGAGTACAGTATCTGCATCTACAACGGATAGCCGTATTGGCGGTCTGGTCGGAACCAATGCAGGCACCATAACAGGCTCTTACTTTGATCAGACCGTAGCTGGCTTTACCAATGTTACTGGCAAAAACACGGGAACCCAGACAAAGGCACTTCCGCTTACGACAGAAGAAATGAAAACTAACGAATTCGCCTGGAAGCTTAACACCTTTGGCGGAGAAGCAACAAATACGGGTGCATTCACTCGTTACAATGATTATCCTGAATTTGGCGATGCTACCCACCTGCCGATTTATCGAGTTGTCTTTGATGACGCCGTGGACATTTATAACATCTATACAAGCTACAGTGGCTTTGTTAAAGCACCGGCCGACCCTGAGCCAGCTCCGGGCGATATGTTTGTGGGCTGGACCGATGGCGACAAGTACATGCTCCAGAATCGTCAAATTATCAACAAAGATATGACGCTTTTCGCCTTGTTCACCCTGCTAACAGAGCCTATCTATTCTATCACATTTATAGATGGGTCCGATGTTCTCGTGAAGGTTACAGAAACCAACGGCAAGCTTAATTCGCTCCCTGTGGCCAAGAATATCCCTGTCGGATATCATTTTGACGGCTGGTACGATAACACTACCGAAACCGAGATAACCACAGAAACTGTCTTTACCGGTGCGGCTACAGCCATTGCCAGGTTCTCGGCAAACCTCTACAAGATTACCTTCCTCGATTACAACGGTTCTGAAATTGCAAGTAGCGACGTTGCCTACGGACAGATGCCCGTAGCCCCCGCAAATCCCAGCCGCGATCCCACAGATGAATACACATTCGAATTCATCGGCTGGGACAACGCCATCGTTGCTGTTGTCGGAGACGCTACCTATACCGCCGTTTACGAGGCCACGGCTATTTCTGTCAACCCCTCATCATCAGGCTCTGGCGAAGATCCTGAATCCAGTTCCAGCAGCGTAGAATCTTCCAACAATTCTGAGCCCAGCTCCAGCAGCGAAGAGCCAAGCTCCAGTTCTGTGAAGCCGGCCTCTAGCAGCGAGGAACCTTCCAGCAGTTCTGTGAAGCCGGCCTCCAGCGCCGTGGCGCCCGCTTCCAGTAACAGTGAAAAGCCGACCTCCAGCGCCGTGGCGCCCGCTTCCAGCAGCGCGGTCGTTCCAAGTTCCAGCCAGAATACGGACGTTCTGCCAGTCGTCTCCCATGTACCGCAGTTTACACTGACCACCACGGATCGCAACATACATATTGCTGGCGCCCACAGGGGAAGCGCCTACGCAGTACTCGATATGCAGGGTCGAATTGTAATGTACGGACGAGTTTATAGTGAAAACTTTAATTTGGCCGTATCACGCGCAGGGACTTACCTAATACGAATCGGTTCACAGATACAAAGCGTTTCGGTCAGATAAATATTTAATTCAAGGAACCCTGTCAAAGCAGGGTTCCTTTTTTATTTTATCTTTACTGCAAACAATCTGGAGGAGTTATGTGTTTGGGGACCCAGAGGATCGTCAAGGTCGCTTTCATTGGAGCCTTGCTAGTCTCGTTCTCTTTTGCGCAGACCTATGACCTGCCTATCTTTTTTGTCGACACCAAGAACAAGTGCCTCGACAAATATGTCACCGAAAAAATACCCGCCACTCTAAAAGTTCTAGATGGTAAAACGAACGCCGTAGCCGATAGTGCCAAGGGTACACCATACGACATAGGCATTAATATAGGCGAAGGTTATTCCGCCCTGTTCCCCAAGCCAAACTACGGCATTGAAATACGCGACAAAAAGGGTGGCGCAAAAAGCGAAAGCTTGCTCGGGTACCCGCCCTCCAGCGGTTGGTTTCTCCGAGGGCCCTACATTGACAAGAGCTTGCTCCGGGAATCATTCGCCCAATGGCTCTTTAGACAGGCCGGCCGATATAGCCCACGCACAAGGCATTTCCACCTATACGTCAACGGGGTGTACCGCGGAGTCTATGTGCTTACCGAAGAAATCAACCGCGACAAGTACCGTGTAAACATCGACGAACTTAAAGACACAGACATTAAAGACGAGAACCTTACCGGCGGCTACATCTGGAAATTTGACACTACGAGTAACATCAGCGACAAGGGGTTCAACACATCGGACGGCCTAAATGTCGTATTGAACGCCCCCAGCAAACAGAGTATTCAGAAGGTGCAAGAGGAATACCTAAAAAAATATCTAAACGACCTTGAAGCTTTGTTTAAGAACGGCAAAGATGGTACGGGATATGATGGTTATGTAGACGTCGCTTCTATGGTAGATTATGTTTTGCACGAGGAGTTAACCGACAATACAGATTCATACGTGTACAATTTCTTTTCGTACAAGCCAAGAGGCGGCAAGGTAACACTAGGCCCACTATGGCAATACGACCTCGCTATGAGCAATTCATCCAATTTCGGATATGGCAATCCAGGTAAAAGCTGGCAAATAGAAAACAGCAATAAGACCTCTGGCAGCCCGATGTCTGGTGGATCAAGCGCGAAGGCTCCCCAATGGCTTCTTCAGGCATGGAAAAGAGCCGATTTTCAAAACAAGTTAAAGGACCGCTGGGCCGAGCTGCGCAGTGGTGTGTGGCACCCCAAGACCATAGACGCCTACCTGGATTCCATGAAAACTTATTTGAAAAATGCCGCCGACATAAACTTCAAGCGCTGGCCAAACCTGGGCAAAAATAGCGGCCAGAACGACCCCGACCCGGAACCCATGAAATACTGCAACAGCGGTAGCGGAAGTAGCGGTGGCGGTTTCAGCATGGGCATGGGCGGCAACAACGCAACCACCTGGGATGGCGAAGTGGAACATGTCCGCAAGAAGGTGAAAGAAAGAATGACTTGGATGGACCAAGAACTCGGATTCTTAGCACCTGCAAATCCCGTCGTAACGGCTCCTGTCGACCCGACAATCCACGAACCCGACTGGCACGAAAAACCCGCAGAAGAAATTGTTGTAACGCCACAGGAACATAAAAATTCCCCGAATTCGAAAGGCTTTACAGAGTTAAAATCCCCAACCCAACCCCAGGGAATTCACCAGGAAGGTTTCGGCAGGCTCTCGCCCACAAACTATTTCGTCGTTAACGGCAACCATCTTGAAATCTACACGGACTTGGGAGGAACCTTCGCCCTTATAGACCTCAACGGAAGCGTTCTTTTCAAGACGAGGATTGAAACCGGGGTGACATCCCTCAAAATTCCTGCTACAGCAAAGGATAAGCGCTGGATTGCAACGCTAAACGGAAAGATGCTCAACAAGTAATTTGCTTGCGAATTACTTCTTCAGTACTTTTACAGAAGAGGCTCCGGCCCTCATAATGTACATTCCCTGTCGAATGTCCAGACGGAGCGTGCCATCGGCATTCAGCGCCTGATTCTTGGCCCCTATCCAGAGAAGGTTTCCATTCAGGTCAAAGACCCTGGCGACGGCATTACGATCGTTCACCAAGCCTGCGGCAACAGAGGCGTAAATAGCGGTCGATTTTTGATCAGTGGCAGAAGGGGTAGAATCTTTCTTTGTCTGGGACGCGAACACAACCGTGGTGATGGACTTTTCCGGAGCCGCAACAGACGTTCCCGCCGTTATCACCTTGCTCTTGTCCCCACCTTCAACAGACTGCACTGCATAAATGGGCTTGTATCCATCAATAGAGATTGTCAAATCTGACGCGGAAGCCTTGTTGATGGCAACAACCGTGATAGAGTCTCCATTTGCGCTACGGAAAGCCACCGTGTGCAGGTTTTGGGCATCGCTCTTGCTGTCAATAACCTTCCAACCCGGATTCACAAACTTAGAGTAGTGGCGCATGGCGTGGTATTCGGGGAAAATCTTGAAGCCCGCAGATTCGCAAACATACCTGTTACTGCCATCGAGGTCCCAACCTGCGCCAGGGCAAACGCCGATCATCTGACCGTGATAACCCCAGAAAAGCTGCCAGGCGATGTAGCCACCAAGCTTTCCGTCAGTAAAGCCAATCTGCATCATGTGGGCAAGTCCAAGCATGTCCTGTTCGCGAGGCTCGTCCAGCATGGGGCAGAATTCCGTCATGATGATGGGCTTTGTTCCGTAACCATCGGCGATCTTTTTCATGGGGGTACGGAAATTTTCCGGGTTCAGGTAATTGTTGCCGGAGTTGTCGTTACCATCGCCAGCATGATACAAATGGTAAGCGTAGCCGTCCAGTTTGCTGTTATCCAGTTTCCCGGCGTACTTTTCAAAGTTGTCGTATCCAATACCGAGAGGTTCAGGACCTAGAATTTTGGTTTTTCCCTTGACAGCGTCGTAGACAGCGTTCAAAGCCTCTTTATAGCCTGCGATTTCGTTTGTTTCGGTGGGTTCGAACAAAGTTTCTTCGTAGGTCGCTTCCATGTCAGGTTCATTCTGAAGGCTAATGTAGTCGGGAACAATGCCTGCGGCTGCGTAGGTTTCAAGGCTCCGTTTCCACCAACTGGCAAAATCCGTGTAGGCGAAGGCACCATATTTGTCCCCGTTCGCCTTTTTCAAGGTCTTGTCCGATTTGGAATGGCCGTCTTGACCATTGACACTTCCACTCGGCTTTAAGTTAGCGGGTGCGCTCCAGCTGGACATCTCGATTTTTAGACGACTGCCGAGACGCTTTTGAGCGGCCTTGACAATGTTGATGTCATCAGTCAGGTCGTTGCTTTCGTCTTGGAGCCAGTTGCCAATACGGAGCAGCGAAAGATTCAGTCCCGTGAAGGCGGTATCGAAAAGGGCTTCCTGGTCCTTGGCAGGAAGGTTCGTAATCCAGCTTTGGTAATAAACGGATCCGCCGCCAAAACCGACTACTTCTTGCTTGAGCGCACTGGGATCAACGGTAATACTTGCAGCCTGAGCCACCGTAGCTGCGGCAAGCGCACATAAGGCAACCGGAGCCGTCTTCTTAAAACCTTTATTCATAGATGTAACCTCTTTGCGAAAACCCAACCGCATCCGAGATATTTCTACTGCAGCAATATAAGTAAAAATCCCCGCCACCATCGCTGGCAGCAGGGATTTTTAATGTTCCTAAAGGAGAACTATTATGCCTTATTGAGGCGATCCTGAATCATGTCGATGATTTCGGAGAGTTCCTTCGGGAGGTGCTTGCCGAACTTCGGATAGTGGTTTTCCTTAACGTCGGCGAGTTCCTTCTTCCAGCCTTCCACGTCAACCTTCGTGATCTGCGGGAGAGTTTCCTTATAGTAGTCAGCGAGACCATCAGTATTGATGGCGCCTTCCTTCGGCATGTAACCGATCGGAGTTTCGACAGCGTTGTCAACA
>JAFVGH010000106.1 GCA_017475045.1 Fibrobacter sp.
TATGGCACATCCGAAACACAAACTCTCCAAGCAGCGGAGAGACAAGAGAAGAACGCACGATCACGCTGCGGTCCCGACCCTCAGTGTCTGCCCGAACTGCGGCGCCACTGTGATGTATCACCGTGTCTGCCCCGAGTGCGGCTACTACCGCGGTCGTCAGATCATCGTCAAGAGCGCAGAGTAATCAGCGCTCTTTTCTCGTTTTGGGCTTGCCCTTCCGGGCGCGTCCCGAAACCGCACGCGGCCTCATAGTTCAACGGATAGAACGGAAGTTTCCTAAACTTTAAATCGAGGTTCGATTCCTCGTGGGGCTACGAATCGTCCCCGTAAGTTATATTAAATCAAGAACTTACGGGGGCGTTTCGTGTATTCTCCTGAAACATTACTGAAACAATTATAATTATCAGAAGAAGCGGTAAAATGATCAATCGCGTCGTCCTTTTTCAATCAGGGCATTGTAGAGGTTTTCTCGCCAATAGTTGCGGGACATAATGTCTTCGCCAAAAAGCTCTTCGACGTTACGGAGGAGATCAAAAAGGTCATAGACCGTGTTTACCTCCATGCTGATGATTCTTTGAATGACGGAAGTTTTATAGCCGAGGAATTCTTCCTTGCGGGAGCGCTGTATCTTACAGAGAAGATAGTTTTTCGTCTCTTGGGGATTGGTGATTTTCAAAATCTCGGTGGCATTGGATCGAATCTGTTCCGCATATTTGGATATCAGCAAGGGCAAAGTAGAGATTCGCTCATACACAGTGGAAACTTTCATCCCATGAGTGTAGGTAAGCATGTCTGTGGAGTATTCCCCGTCTTTTTTCTGATACGCAGTTGGTTTGAAGAAGAGGGAGCGCCCATCCTCTCCGTATTTCACTTTGAAGATTGCGTTTAAGGAAACGGATGACTGACGAATCTCGTCGTTTTCCAACAGCAAGTTGAGCGAGAGGGACATTCCGTCTCGCAGAGGAATTTCCCTCGCAAACTGGAACGACAGACTAACGCGAGAATCATCAATACTGTAACTGTCAATGAAAACCGAATCTTGTGTAACCTTTGCATACGCGTCAACCGCCAGGAGGGCAACCAAGACTGAGAAGTTAATCCCGTAGTCCTTATACCCTTTTTCTGAGGTTACAGCCCTTAGGTAATATTTTGCATCCTCTTTGTGATACAGAAGCCTGGCGGAACAAGAGACCTGCTCTTCAAGGTGGGTATGAAGATGATCCAAGATGGTTCTGGCATAGGCATCCAAATTGTGGTCGTGCAGGAAGGAGGCAAATTTGCTCAAGCTATAGTAATCCAAGAGGTCGCTACGGGCGGAGTAGCGTGACTCCACTTCCAGGTTGTCGGCTTGAAGCGTCTTGATGAGTTCTGCGTCTTTAATCCCAGAAATGCGGAAGAGGGCGTAATCGTTTGGAAGAACCTTTACGAGATCAATGTTACGCAATGGAACAGGAATGTCTATTTTCCAATCCTGTTCATCCAGTGACTGAATGTCGGCAAAGAGGGGGCTAACGTTGCCGATGGTCAAGGGATGTTTGCGTATTTCTGGGGTTACGGCGAAGCAATTAAGTACTTCTTCAATGAATTCATTGTCCCGTGACAGAACGTTTATAGCCCTATTATATGAGACCAGCGAATTCGGCTGTTCGGCATCAAAATGCCGGTTGATGGTTTTTAAAATACCCATAGTGTGAATAGTTTTATTGGTAAGAATACTATGTCTGATTGGGTATTATCTGTCTATGCGTCATTTGATATTTTCGAAAAAAATGACGTAATTAGCAGAAAATATCCTGAATTACAGATTGACTAGTTCTGTAATGGTCATCTGTTGATGAGGACGTGGGAGGGTCTTGCTTGGCGGCGGTCCCTCCTTTTTTATAGTCGAAAAACAGTTTACATCATACCCTCATTTTTCTTAATCAATGCATCTATTAACTCAGCAGGAGTTCGTTTGTTGAGTTGTTTGAGCTTTTGCAGTAGCTCTATGGCCAGTGCAGGAGGCAGAATTCTATGTTTTACCAAAGCTTCGAAGACGAATAAAATGCCATGTACTTCTATTCCTTCTTTCTCCGCGTAGTTTCTCAATCGCTTGTCTCCTGTAAGGATATTGAAATTCGCTTTTTGTGCGTATAGGATGACCGAAAAGTCAGCAGGCGATATCTTGCATCCCGGCATACTGCTCATTTGGAAGATGTTTCCCACTTCTTCCGGAGTCAGTGTCCCGACAATCATACGGCCTCGTTCGCAGTAGCTATATACAGCGTCGAACTGCGTGGCATCCGTAAGCTCGTCCATGACAAAATCCGTGGTGTGGATTTGCCATGGGAGGTAAAACAGGTCCGCAAGGATTCCTAATTCTACCAGGTCGATAAAGATATTTGTATCGCTTACAACAAATCGTTCCATCTTATGCCTCGTTTATACAAATACGGCCGTGGATAATACTTCTTCCACGGAAGTGTTGAGTAAGGATGCGGCTTTTGAGACGCTGATAATGTTTTTTGCATATGCATCATAAACAAGCGTTTTAAAGCGCTGTGGAACCTCGTCTTCGGTAAGAACCCGGTCGACAAAGGCCTGGAATTTCTGGCTCTGCCGCTTACGGATAAAATAGCTCTTGTATCGGCTTTCAGAAATCATCCCCGCGTCACGGGCTTTGCGGATTTGAGCGTCGATGGAGATTCCATAGGCGCGTTGGATGTCCGCAAAGGAGAACAGATTCAGGTTGCCCTTCCCCAAATCACCCAGAATATCCTTAAAAGATGACTGGGGGATGAGGAACTCGCTGGCAAACAGATGGCAGAGGGATTCCTTCTCTTTGTCGGAGATGGCCGGGTCAAAACGCATGAAAAGGTGCCCCAATTCGTGTAAGGCCGTGAAACGTTTGCGCTCGGGGTGAAGTTGGGTTTTGTTCAGCACGATGACAAAGCAGTCTCCCGCTTTTCCACTTAAGCCGTCAAAATTGTCATCACACTCTACTTCTACGACTTTGATTCCTTTATTTTCCAAAAGGGTGATAACATCCGTTATGCCATCATTTCCCAGCCCCCATTCTTTGCGAATGCTGGCAGCCAGTGCGATGACATCTTCTTTCGTACGGATGACAGGGTTGTCCTGAAGGGGAGTGCTATTGTGCGGCAGACCACAAATTTCTTCGATTTCAAAATATCGCTCGACATTGTCAAGTACCATTTGTTGTACGGATTTTCCGGATTTTACGGACATGGTGGATTTTTTGCGAAACTCAATTCCTGATAGAGCGATAGAAAAAGGACGGAAGAAGTAATCCGTTTTTACGTCCAGGATACGGGCAAGACGAATCAGCACGGTACTGTCTGGGAGCATCTTCCCTGCTTCGTACTTGCAGATTGCCTGACGGGTAACAAGGCCTTCCAGCTCCTGTGAGAGATCTGCCATGGAGAGGCCCCGCATTTCTCTGGCGCTTTTGAGCCTTTGCCCGAATATTTCGTGATTGTAAGCCATATGTAGTTTGTTAGTGTGTTTTGCTTTCGGTTGACAAATTTACAAATAATAATTGAATTGTCAACCAATCGACCAAGAAATCTTTAATTGCTTTTTCGGCTAAATGCGTGTCCACTAAAAGTATAGGGGGCACGACGGATATAAGTTCCCGCTTCGCGGGGATACAGGAGACGTTAGGAGGGGCCGGAGTGAAGCGACGCGGAACGGAGTCCTCCGGTCACCCCATATCCCTCCCGCATAAAATAGAGCCCAACTCACTTTTGAGTCGGCCTCTTTACTTTTGCCCCAAGACTACGTGGTGGATGTTTACCTTTCAGTGAGGCTCGAGGCGGGGTCTTTGCACTTAGCGAATTACCTCATCTGTGCCACGTTTTATTATCTCGATCCAAAGGAAATACTTTTCCCTTCATCTACGAATCGCAGTTGCACCCCAAGAGGAAAACACCTCCTGATTCATGGTGTTATTCATCGTCATCATCCTGTTGCTTCAGGTAATGTAAATGTGGATTGCAGGGGTCTGGAATCCACTTTCGGAGTGCCCAAATCTTCTCCAGGTCCTCCAGAAAAAGGTTCGACAAAATGTCATTTGGGGCTACTGGAGATGGACTGCTATTCAGTCCATCTCCGTTTTTTTTACGGGGGAAGTCTCCCCCGGCACCCCCTCCGTCGGCTTCGCCTCCGAAATTGTGTCTACTGGTTTTCACTGCACCCCGTCATTCCAGATTTGACCTTTCGTCATTCCGGGCTCGACCCGGAATCTCTCAAAAATATGTGTAAAACGGGCGGTTTCACGCATATTTCGTCCGTTTTGGCCAATAAATGTGCAAATCGGCCCTTTCCACACATATTTTGGCGGCTGCCAGCCGTTTCGTCAGCAAAAACGCCCCACGAGAAATCTCCTTATTAATGGGTATTGCCTATTCGGGGGAAAGTGGATAACTTTGGGGCTGGAAACAAACTTTAGATTATGAAAACCATCAGGGAAGTGCTTTATGGGTGCCAGGCCGCGAAGACGGCGGTGCTGGCGACGAATTTCTATAACTATGAGACGCTGGTGTGCGTGGCGAAGGCCGCGCAGGCGATGAATGCGCCTGTAATGCTGCAGCTTACGCGGTCTTCCATCGACTATATAGGCCTTCATGCGGCGTACAAGATGGGACGCCAGGTGATGGCCGATTATGGACTGCAGGGGTATATCCACCTGGATCACGGTCCGAGCCTGGAACTGGTGCAACGGTGTCTGGATGAGGGATTTGACTCGGTGATGATCGATGCGTCCGAGAAGCCGTTCGAGGAGAATGTGGAGACATCGGCCAAGGCCGTGGAGATGGCGAAGCCTTACGGGGCCAATGTCGAGGCTGAACTCGGGTATGTGGCCAAGCTGGGCCAGGAGCAGGGAGGCGGGTTCACCACGCCGGAGCAGGCCGTGGAGTTCGTGAACCGGACGGGGGTTGATGCCCTGGCGGTGTCCATCGGCTCGGCCCATGGGTTCTATAAGCTGCCGCCGCATCTGGACATCCCGCGTCTCGCCGCGATCCATGCCGCCACGCCGGTGGCGCTGGTGCTGCACGGCAGTTCCGGCATCCCGCATGACCAGGTGCGCGAGGCTATCGCCAACGGCATCGTCAAGGTCAATCTGGCCACGGAAATCAAGGACAACTTCATGCGCGCCCTCAAGAAGGTGCTGTCGGAGAGCGACGAGATCGACCTCCGCAAGGTGTTCCCCAAGGCCATGGGGCCGGTGGTGGAACTGCTCAAGGAAAAATACGCCGTGACAGGCGCCAAAGTGGAGTAAGAGTCTCCTGCAAGACAGACGGAGGGTCGGCGATTTGCCGGCCCTTTTTTCGTTTTTTAGATTATAATCCTTATCTTTGACCGGATAAACACTCCCCGACCTATGAAAGACCTTATCCTGGGCTTTTTCAGCAATCTCCTGGCCGTGATCCTCGGTATCGTGATCACGTTCGCCGTGCAGGGGATGATCAACCGTGCGCAGGACCGCCGGGAAGTGCGGTCCGCCCTGGAACTGGTCCGGTCGGAGCTGGCCACGAACCTCGAAGACATCGGCGCCCTGGACGACTACTTTGCCGACACGCAGACATCGGCCCGATACCTCGCCGCGCACGAGAGGGACCTCGCCCAATGCCCCGAGGATTCGGTTCTTCTCCACACCGGCATCGTCTATGCCGATGTTTCCGTGGCCCTCAGCCACGACGCCCTGGA
>JAFVGH010000107.1 GCA_017475045.1 Fibrobacter sp.
AAAGGTAAAACGCATCGCCACCGCCAAGGGTATCCGCGTCGGAACCGTCACTTGCATCGTCGCTGAGACGCAGGGATTCCACCTCATCAGCAACCGCAAGCAGCTCACCAGTTTCGCCGGTCTTGACGTAAAGGCCAGACAATCGGGCAAGGACGATCCCAGACACCACATTACCAAGAAAGGGAACGCCCACATCAGGGCTGCTCTCTACATGCCTGCACTCAGCGCAGCGCACTGTAACAGGCAGATGGCTCAGGCATACGGACGAATCTGCGCCAAGCATCCTGATGTGAAGATGATTGGCGTGACGGCCATCATGCGCAAGATGCTGCTGCTCGTCTATTCTCTCTGGAAGAGCGGAGAAGAGTATGATGAGACAAGGGACAATACACATACGCCAAGGAAGAAGGAACCACAACCTACAAACTCACCAGAAGACTGCTTGAAACCAAACGCTGAACCCCCAGATTGGAACGCGGCTGACAAGGAAGGAAATCCGCCTTTTTAACAGAAGTGGCTGCGCCATGCGACACAGCCACACGAGATAGTACAAAACTGGTGGACGGCACCAGCGACTTCCCTTAGTTGGCTGCAAAGATACAACAAATACAACAATACCGGAAAGAAAAAAGGAAATTTAACCATAGAAAATATACAGCGGCGATACCTGGTCACAAATCAGGTACTAAATCTCATGTGCTAATCCGTTTTCTTTTTCCCTTTTGTTAAAATGTCCTATTTTTCCTATGCAAAATTTGGAAATTAGCACAGAATCTTGCTACCGCAAGAACCTTCCCGTTAATCGGGGAGCGGCGTAAGCCTAAGGGGAAAGAGATTCGGGAGGGCGATGCTGGCTATTCAGCGGTGGCCTCCCGAAGTCATTTTTCACATCGTCTGGTACGCTTTCCACTTCTCAGGGATTGTAAGCTCGTAGCCGTCGCGGAGCGTCACCGTGTCGGGCAGCAGACTGTTGCGGAAACGGCTCTCGTAGCGCTCCATGGGGTGACGCTGGTGAACATCGAGGCGATGGCCGAAGACCGCTGGAAAGGCGGGAAGTAGGCAAACACGGGATGGCTCTCCTCCATAGCCAACTCCATCGCAGGAATCATGTCGCTGTCAGCAGACACCACAATCGATATGTCGCAGTTCTTGCGGAAGGCATCGGCCACGACCTGCGTGGCAATCCTCACGTCCGACTCCTTCTCCTCGTAAGTGTCGTTCAGGAAACCGCCAAAATAAGCCCACCTTTTTAGGGGCGGGCGGGCCTCGGTATTTTCCACCCGAGGGGGATTTCGTTCTGCAAAGATAGGCATATTATCCCTAACCACCAAACTTTTCGGAAACTTTTTTCATTTATGGGGCGAAAAACGATTATTGAGGAAATCGAAAGTGGATAAGATACAGCAAATCTTATGTATAAGAACGAACGCCGCTTCCGCGATGCCATCATGCCCGATGTGGTGACCGACGGCACCAAGCGTTACGAAGTGCCTGAGAAGTGGAAACCAGCGAATATCGTGAGGTAAAGAGATACGGGAGGCCGATGCTGGCTATTCAGCGAAGGCCTCCCGAAATGTTTTAGCATTCTTAGTACATTATTCCCCACATAGCTTCTGGTTCATCATCAAATGCATCACGAAGTGAATCCTCAATGGAATAGTAATCGTCAGGATAACTGCACGACTCGCATTGTTTTTATGTAAAATATCGCGTTTTACATTTTTTCTTCGTATCTTTGGACGCGAATTGGAATGAAAGTCATTCACGTGGATATGGACCAGTTTTTCGCGGCTGTAGAGCAGCGCGACAATCCTGAGCTTCGTGGCAAGCCGATAGCGGTGGGGCACGATGCCGAACGGGGTGTGGTGTCGACAGCCAGCTATGAGGCACGACGGTTCGGGGTGCATTCGGCACAGTCCATTCAGGTTGCCAAGCGTCTGTGTCCGCAACTGATCATCGTGGAGCCGCACTTCCAAAA
>JAFVGH010000108.1 GCA_017475045.1 Fibrobacter sp.
CAGCGACACCGAAAAGTATGTCGTGATTGACTTGGGCGGTTCCAAGGAAATTTTCGGCATCGGGCTCGGTTTCATTACCAACCGACCGGCTTCTTTCAATGTCTATACGTCCGACGATGGTTCAACCTGGACAAAGCAGGGCAAGGTCGATGCAGCCTACTGGTGGGCCATGGTCACCTTCGAATCCGTTTCTACCCGCTATGTCAAGGTAGAACTCGACGAAATCGAGGCGCTCGAAAGCTGGCAGACTGCATCCCTGAACGCTGTCAAGTGCTTCGGCATCGAGATCTACGAACCGGCTGAATCCGACGAGGCCCCGTCCACATCCCGCTGTCTCAAGAACTACTACGGCGTGGGCACGGTTCTCATGCTCATCGGCCCGAGCACGCTATCGATGCGATGCTGCGAAGCCGTCCGCGTCAAGTGCGAAGACGAAGGCCCGGTGGCTCCGCGTGAAATATGGGTCAATGTCCCTGTAGAAACGACACTTTCCCTGCGCGTCACGGTAAGCGGCTTGTCCAATATGGACGAAGACGGTTTCCGGGAAGACGTGACCAAGTATTTTGCCGACCTCAGCGCAGGCGACCTGTTTATTCCCGCCCAGATTGTCGTGTTCGTGCTCAAGCACGGCGGTTCCAATGCCGTTGTCGAGGTCTCGAAGAACGGCGGGGCGTATCAGGAACAGACTTCGGCAATCTATCCCGAAAATGAAACAGACCAATTTGTCCTTGGTGAGCTGGTGGTGCAGTAATGAGTGAAAATTTCTTTGACAGTCGGCATTACAGGGCGCTCTCGCGGCTGCACCCGCTCCAGATGGACCTGGAAGAGTATGCGGTGTGCAAGGAACTCGACCGTGCCCTGGAAAGCGCCGACGGCGTTTACCGCGAAATCTTCCCCAGTTCGGCCACCGCGACGCTCGAAAAGTGGGAAAACCTCTACGAATTGGGCCATTCCGGCACCATTGAAGCCCGCAGGGCGGCGCTCCTGGAAGCCATTAACCGTGATTCGGGTATTGCCGAACGCCACTACAAGGCGCTTGCCGCGTCGATGGGCTTTGAGATCGATATTGTGAAACCGCCGCGCATGTTGCGTGCTGGCCTTGGCCGTGCGGGTTTTGAAATCTACGACCCGGACGAACAGTACACCTGGACCGTGACCAGCGACCACCCGCAGCACGGCATTTACCGTATCGTGGACCTGCTCGAAGCCGAGAAAATCCCGTTCACGCAGATCCGCTGGCAGCTCTCTAAAGAAAAATTCCTTGAACTTGAGGACGGCAAGCTCCTGAAGCTCGAAAGCGACAAATTCCTTATCCTGGAGGACGAAAATGAATAAGATAAATTTTAAAACGGGTACTATCATTCCCCCGGAACTGATGAATGCCTTGCAGAATCCGTCGTTCACGAATGATGAAGAAGAGGCCGGACACTTGCCATTGCCGCCCAACTACGGCAAAAAGGTCCAGGTGTTCAATACGGAAAACCGTGCGGTGGACCTGTCTACCGCTTCGAGTGGCTTTGCCGTCGTTATCCATCACAGTTCTTCGCTGTCCGGCGAGCCTGAAACGGTTACGATTGACGGCGTCGGCGGCACCGGGGCCAATACGATTCTCCTGGTAACCCGTGGAACGGACTATCCTGTAATTGTATCTTTGCCGCAGAATTCTGTTTCACGCAAGGAAATATCTATCAAGGGCGGTTCAAGCGTCCTTTTGACGTTCTTCTCCTATGGTGCTGCGTACGTCTGGAAGTATTACGAGCTCGAAACCAACCCGGTCGCCATGACCGATACGGGCTGGAAGAGCTTTGATCTTGGTGGAGTCGGGCAAAGCTTCGTAAAGATTGCAACCCTTACAATCCCCAAGGGCTACAGCGCCATCGTGAAGATTAAGGGGATTGCTACAACTACCGGTGATATTGGAACAGTTGTCGACTACATCTTCCAGGCGATAGACGCTAATAATAACGAAGAACGTTGCACGATGTCCGTTGTGAGAACCGATTCGAACGGCGAATTTTTACCGTCAAGAACATCTGAAACCAATCCTAGAAATGACGATTTTGAAGGATATCTTGTGATTCCGCCCTTGAGCACACCCGCACAGCGCAGCGTCGATTTGAAGATTAAAACTTCTATCGGTGCTCCGCGAACCGGCGTTAAATGTAGGGCGCTGCTCTACAAAGCGAACCTTGACACGACTTTACTTGCATAAGAGGTGACTATGGCTAACAGTAACGAAGCATTCGAAGGCGAAAAGACCGGGCAACTTACCCAGGTGACACTCGCCGCAGCCCGCGAAAACCACTACGAAGGTGTTTTCAGCATTTCGGGCAGTTCCAAGCGTCTCGACACGGCTGAAATCGCCGGGACGGCTGACATCGAAGACGAATATAGTGAAAATGATCACTATGTCGAAGGTGCCTTGAGGTATAATTCCGGGGTGCTTTACCGCGCCAAGGTAGATATCGGCTCCAATGATACCCCAGCCGGCCCGTGGGACTCCACCAAGTGGGAAGTGGCCAAAATAGGGCGCATCATGGCCAGCAAGGAAGATGTAAATGCCGCCCTTGGCAATATCGAAACCCTCTTGGCGGCTATTTAAGGAGGCTTTAAATGAGCGTTGCAAGTGAAATTACGCGCCTGAATGGCGCAAAAGCCGATATTATCCAGGCAATCACCGACAAGGGTGTCACCGTGCCGTCTTCGGCGAAGCTCGACGACATGGCACTGCTCATCGCATCCATAACCGGCGGCGGTGGTTCGTTCGAAGCCGATAACATCGTGAACATCGTGCCGATTAACAAGATGGTCGTGGTCGATTCGAATGGTTATATCGGCTTTGACCTGACCAACTTCTTTCAGTACCGTGGAAGCACGTACTACTATAACTACGCCATTCTTTCAACCGGCGATGATTTTTCGAGCAAGGGCTTGGGCCAGGTGACCTTCTACACTCCCGCGAGCAACAACATCGGGGGCAGGGTGTACAATACGGTCGTAATCGGGGGCAAGGAATGGATGGCGGAAAACCTTGACTTCAAGTTCACCGGGTGCGCCATAGGCCAGGGAAGTTCTTCTTCGGAGCCTAGAGCCAATTACTACCAGAACAATGAAGCTACTTATGGCGTAAACGGCAATAAGTACGGTCTTCTGTACAACTGGATTGCGGTGAAGTATCTCGAAGACCATAAGTCTGAACTTATTCCTGGTTGGCATGTCCCCACGACAACGGAATGGGATGCCTTGGCCACGGCTGTAGGTGGTTCCGGTGTTGCTGGCACTAAGCTTAAGTCTACTACAGGGTGGTCTTCCGGAAACGGTGACGGCTCCTACGGCTTTGCGGCTTTTCCCGCTGGTTACCAGATCTCGGGCTCCTTCTACAATTTAGGCAGCAGCGCGAACTTCTGGACGGCCACTGAGAGCTCGTCTTCCAACGCCTACAACCGTAACTTCAATACGGGCGCATCGATGAATTCGGACAACAGCAATAAGTCTTACGGTTACTCTGTTCGTCTCGTCAAGGATTCCCAGTGAGCCTAGGCCCTATTGGGCCTAGAGCGAACGGGACCGGAGCGCCGCAAGGCGCACGGGCCTGAATTTAATTAAATTTGACCCCCGGCTAAGCATCCAGACGCAAGGCTGCGAAGCAGCCTTGCGGAATTTTTTTATGAATACAGAAGACATCATAAAGTTTGAAAATAACGGCGGAAACGAACTCCATCTGTTTCGTGACAGACTGTTCTGGCAGGCTTGGGAACGTTCTGCGTTCCTTTTTTCAAAAATCTTTAGAAAATACCAGGTTCATCACAGATTCGTCCAAAAGGTCGCGCAGGACCTGGTGTGGCTCGGTTTTCCAAAGACCGTGCTCAAAGATGTCCAGATGACGGCGAAGCAGAAGGCCTTTTCTTATGAAGTATTGGACGATTCTCATATCGTAATAAAGGGCATTCCTGATATTGACGGATTCCAGGAATGGAAGTCCGGCATATTGTCTTCGCCTACGGCAGACAAGAAAAAGCCCGCCCCAAAAGAAGCGAAAGACTCATCAAAGAAAGATGTAAAAACCGCCGAATTTTTGCTTTATAGGCTGGTTTTTGACTTTATCATTTATTCTTCAAAACTTGTCCCTAAAATCGACAGAGACTATAAATTCACCATCGGGGAACGGATAGTCAATGAGTTGGTAAACGTGGGAGAGCACATTTTTCTTTATATTAACCATAGAACGGCCATTGATTCGACCAGTGTGATAGATTCTTTATATCGAATACGGTTTGATTTTCGTCTTTTAAATGAACTTAAACAAGTAAGCATCGACCAATGGATGTTTGTAAACACTAAAATCGAGGAAATTTTGAAAACGATAATGCCAGAATCCATGAGTTTACGGACGCATGGAGCGAGCAAAGAGGAATCCAGTATTCTGCCCTCATCACCGGGTCTTCCTGGTGACGGGTTTACACCGCTTATAAGATCCAATGAAAGCCTCTTTTAAGCCTTATTAAATGAATACTTAGTCGTATGGGCTTTGCGGCTTTTCCCGCTGGTAACCAGAACTCGGGCTCCTTCAACAATTTAGGCAGCAACGCGAACTTCTGGACGGCCACTGAGAACTCGTCTTCCAACGCCTACAACCGTAACTTCAATACGGGCGCATCGATGAATTCGAACAACAACAATAAGTCAAACGGTTACTCTGTTCGTCTCGTCAAGGACTCCTCGGAGGGCACCCTATCGGTGCCCTCTCTTTATCGTTTACTGTATAAATCCTATCGTTTGGCCCGCAAAAACAAGCGGAATACCAGAAGCCAGCTGAAATTCGAACTAGACCTAGAATCCAACCTATTAAGGCTTGCCCAGGAGCTCTATTCAAGAACTTACGAATTATCCCCGTCTGTATGCTTTATTAACGAATTACCCGTAAAAAGAGAGGTCGTTGCGGCTGATTTCCGCGACCGTGTAGTGCATCATTTGCTCTGCTCCTGGCTATTCCCTATCTTTGAAAGGCAGTTCATTTTTGACTCATACAGTTGCCGTAAGGGCAAAGGAACCCTTTTTGGCATAAATAGGGCCAGAGGCTTCTTGAGAGCTGCTAGCAACGACTTCCACAGGGATTGCTGGGTTCTCAAGCTCGATGTCAAAGGCTTCTTTATGAATATCAATAAAGACCTGCTTTACGGGTTTATTATGGATGGGCTTGAAAGAGCCAAATGGAGCGGAGTCCCAGACATTGACCTATGCAAGTATCTTATCAAGAAAATTGTCTATGCGAAGCCGTTAGATACGGCCATATTCCGTAGCCCACCCGAAGCCTGGGATGACCTTCCACACGACAAATCGATGAAATATGCTGGCGACGAAAGAGGGCTACCTATAGGCAATCTTACTTCACAGCTGTTTGGCAATGTCTACATGAATAAACTGGACCATTTTGTCAAAAGAACTCTGAAAATACGCTATTATGGCCGCTACGTTGACGATATGGTCTTGATTTCAGAAGATAAAGGAAAGCTGGTCGATGTCATTGACCGCGTTCGAAAATTCTTGAAGAAAGAGCTTCTTTTGACCCTTCACCCGCATAAAATACAATTACAGCCCGCAGCCTTCGGTTTTGACTTCCTTGGCGTCCATA
>JAFVGH010000109.1 GCA_017475045.1 Fibrobacter sp.
GCCTTCGCCACGTTCACAGTCCATTCATACCAATCGCCTTCCTGGTTATATCCGAGCGCAACACCAGTAGCCTTCTTGTAAAGGTCAGCGCCCGTGTCCTTGCGGTAATCGGAGTCACCGTGATTTTCGCTGTCGTCGCCGTAAGAGGCATTGCTGGAGCCGTCTTCGTTTTTGCCCTGACCCGGTTTATCGAAGTCTTCAACTTCGACCTTGCCCGGAATGGCAATCGGAGAACCCTTGAACGGTTCCTGCGGAACAGGTTCCACCGGAGTCACATCACCTGTTGCAAGACCAGTCGTGTTCACGCCCTTGTTCTTGGAGAGGTAATCTCTGAGCCACGCCATAGCGGCGCGATCCTTGCCATCCTTGATAATGCCGGAGCATCCGGGAGCTTTTCCGTTACAGTCGAGCCAAGTATGGCCATAGATATAGCCCCACAACGTAATACCTGCAACATGCTCGTTTTCCATGAAGTGCGTGATCTGTTCCTGATAGCACTGTTTCTGGATATTGTCATCGGTCGTTGCAATGTCGTATTCGCTAATGAACATCGGAGTCTGGGTCTTGTCCCAAATTTCCTTGGTAATGCTCTTGAGCGTATTGATGTTCAAGCAGACGCCGCCGCCACCGGTACCGCCCTGGCCACCGCCCTGACTCATCATGTCATGAGCCTGCAAGCCGTAAGCGTCAACCGGAGCGCCGTTTTTCTTGATGGTCTGGATAAGCTGAATGCCCTGATCCTTGTTCCACTGGACGGTGTTGTAGTCGTTATAGATGAGGATTGCCTTCGGCCAACGTTCACGTGCCATCTTGAAGGCAGTCGTTACGAACTGGTAATTGCCACCGTTATCGCCACCGAGTGCCGGAATGATGTTGTTGTTTTTGCCGTAAGGAGAATGATAGCTGTTGTTACCCGTACGGATAGCTTCGTTCACCACGTCGATCATTTCGAGATCGGGGTAATGTTCCTTGACAGCATCGAACCAGGCTGTAATTGCCTTCTTCGTTTCTTCTGTGCTAAGGCCATTGAGCCAGCCTGGATACTGGGAACCCCATACCAAGGCGTGGAACTTGAAGTGACCACCGTTCTGTTTTGCCCAGTTATAGGCGGCATCGCAGGCGCCCCAGTTGTAACGGCCACGGGTACCCTCGACGGAGCCCCACTTACAGCCGTTTTCAGCAGTCGCCTGGTTCC
Source organism: Fibrobacter sp. (assembly GCA_017475045.1). Lineage (GTDB taxonomy): Bacteria > Fibrobacterota > Fibrobacteria > Fibrobacterales > Fibrobacteraceae > Fibrobacter. The sequence goes on from JAFVGH010000109.1 coordinate 1,196, forward strand.
ACAGTTTGGTAAACTGGTCATTAGGACCAGGAGCAGTGCCAGACTGTGTGATGTTGCCGATAAACTTGGCAGCACCGTCGGCAATACCGGGGCCTGCATACGAAAAAACGGCCCCACTTAAAAGCGCAGCAGACACTACGCCCTTCAAATATTTTGATTTCATAATCACATCCCTATAGGTTAGAACCTACACACCTAATTTGAATTTATTCTCTTTTTTTTCAAATAACTTCAAAAAGAGATAAATATCATTGACAATTTGTCGATAAATAGAAATTTACAATGAAAGTAGGAAGTAGACAGTAGGCGGTAGGAAGTGAAACGCAAGGGGTTCCGTATCTGTGATGAGAACTGTGTAAGGAGATCCCGGCCCTTCGGCAAGCTCAGGGACCTTAGGCCGGGATGACAATGCGATGAGAATCGTGACTGGATCCTTCCCCTACGGGTCAGGATGACGTTCCTAATCCCTACAACCTACTACCTACAACCTATCACCCAGCCCCTAAAACCTACTACCTCATAAAAAAGAACCTTCGAGTGTTACCTCGAAGGCCTTTGGGTATTTAAGGCTCCCTTGGGGGGAGTTATGGATTAGGAATTATTAACGAGCGACGCGGACGGACTTCACTGCACCATTCTTCACGGAGCGGAGCAAGTAGATGCCCTGGACCTTGATGTCGCTTGTGCTCTTGAGAATTTCCACAGCTTCGCTCATGGAGTAGGCACTCATGCGACCGAGACGGACACCATTCACGTCAAAGACATCATAGGAGCTACGTACCGGAGTTTCCATGTGGAGGCTCGTGTGGATGGCACTCTTGTCCGGATCGCCGCCATTGCCACCTTCAGCAGGATCCTTTGCATCCTTGCCTTCGACAAAGTTGAAGTAGTCGATATCGAACCAGGAGCCGGTCACATCCATGCGGAGGACATGCTTGCCAGCCGGGAGCGAGATGTTCGCCTTGACATTGCTGAAATCGTCAAAGTTTGTACCAGAAAGGGCGACCTTTTCAACAGCGACCTTTCCATCGACAGAAAGCGAGAAGCTAGAAGTCGAATTTTCCGTTGCGACAGAAGCGAATACGGTATAGTCACCGGCCTTCTTCACGTCAACAGTCCATTCGTACCAATCACCTTCTTGGTTATAGCCGAGCACAACTCCAGAGGCCTTCTTGTACAAGTCTGCACCCGTACCCTTGCGGTAGTCGGAATCACCGTGGTTGTCAGCATCGTCGCTGTAAGAAGCGTTGCTGGAACCATCTTCATTCTTGCCCTGGCCCGGCTTGTCGAAGTCTTCCACTTCGACCTTGCCCGGAATGGCAATCGGCTGACCCTTGAACGGTTCCTGCGGAATAGGATCCACCGGAGTGACTTCACCCGTAGCAAGTCCCGTCGTATTGACGCCCTTGTTAGACTTCAAGTATTCCTTGAGCCATGTCATGGCCGGACGGTCCTTGTTGTCCTTGATAATACCGGATGTACCGTCATTCCATGTAGCACCGTAGATATATCCCCAAATGGTGATACCTGCGATATGTTCATTCTCCATAAAGTAAGAAATCTGTTCCTGGTAGCACTGCTTTTGAACATTGTCATTGCTTGTGAAGATGTCGTATTCGCTAATGAACAACGGAATCTGGGTCTTGTTCCAGATTTCTTCAATGGTGCTCTTCAGAGTGTTGATGCTCAAGCAGGAGCCGCCACCACCGGTACCACCCTGGCCACCGCCCTGGCTCATCATGTCGTGAGCCTGCAAGCCGTAGGCATCCACCGGAGCACCAGCCTTCTTCAGCTTCTGGATAAGGTCGATACCTTCGTTTTTCTGCCACTGGACGGTATTGTAATCGTTATAAATCAAGATTGCATTCGGCCAACGTTCACGAGCCATCTTGAATGCGGTGGCCACGAATTCGTAGTTGCCGTTGTCGCCACCGAGAGCGGCAACAATGTTGTTATTGCCTTGCGAGCCGTAATTGGAATGGTACTTGCCACCCGACTTGATGGCTTCGTTCACCACGTCAATCATTTCGAGTTCGGGGTAATGTTGCTTGACAGCGTCCATCCAGGCGGTAATTGCCTTCTTGGTTTCATCGGCACTAAGACCGTTCAACCAGTTCGGGTACTGGGAGCCCCACACCAAAGCATGGAACTTGAAGTGGCCACCGTTGTTCTTAGCCCAATTAAAGGCAGCATCGCAACCGCTCCAGTTGTAACGGCCACGAGATCCTTCAATGGACGCCCACTTACATTCGTTTTCGGCGGTAATTTGGTTCCACAGTTGCGTAAAGTCGCTACGGACTTGACCGCGAGTCGTAATGTTACCGACGAATTTCGCAGCGCCATCAGCCAAGCCGGGACCAGCAACAGCGTTAACTGCACCACCCAAAAGCGCTGCAGACAATAATCCTTTTAAGAATTTTGATTTCATTTCCACATCCTCATAGGTAAAATACCCATACAACCACTATAAACATATTCTTGCTTTTTTCTAATTTGCAGAAATTGCACATATTTATCGTTGACAAATTGTCCATAACGGAATATTTACGAAAAAGAGAAGTAGGAAGTTGGAAGTAGGCGGTAGGAAGTGATTAGTGGTTAGGAAAATGCAAGATATTCCGTATCTGTGATGAGTACCGTGTAAGGAGATCCCGGCCCTTCGGCATGGTTCGGCAGGCTCACCAACCGAGCTCAGGGACCTTAGTCCGGGATGACAGTTAGTGGATGACAGCTTCGGCGGCGAAGCCGCGATTTATCACCTAAGACCTAAAACCTAATACCTACAACCTACTACCTAACAAAAAAGAACCTCCGAGTATTACCTCGAAGGCCCTTGGGTATTTAAGGCTCCCTTTGGGGGGAGTTATGGATTAGGAACTTTTCAGCGAGTAACGCGAACCGTTTTCACAGCACCATTCTTGACGGAGCGGAGCATGTAAATGCCCTGAATCTTGATAGCCTTCGTGCTCTTGAGCATCGACACGGCTTCGCCCATGGAATAAGCGCTCATGCGACCGAGGCGGACTCCGTTCATGTCAAAGACATCGTAATCGGTGAGTTCAGGAGTCGCCATATGAATGTTCGAGCGGATTGCATCCGGGTCGCTACCTTTTTCAATCGGTTCGGGGTCCTTTGCATCCTTGCCCTTGACGAAGGTGAAGTAATCGACATCGAACCAGGCGCCCGTCACGTCCATGCGGAGGATGTGCTTCCCTGCCGAGAGCGTTACGTTAGCCTTGACTTTGTTGTAATCGTCGTAATTTTCTTCGCCTTCCTTGGCGGCAGGAACTGAAATTTTTTCAGTAAGGGCCTTGCCGTCGATGGACATTTGGAAGCTGGAAGTAGAACCTGCGGCAGCCACGGCGGCAAACATCGTGTAGTCGCCTGCATCCTTCACATTCACGGTCCATTCGAGCCAGTCGCCTTCGCTGTTATAGCCTACGACTACGCCGGTCGCCTTCTTGTAGAGGTCAACGCCGGTGTCCTTGCGGTAATCGGAATCACCATGATTTTCGGAGTCGTCGCCATAGGACTGGTTGCTCGTGCCGTCGTCGTTGACACCCTTGCCCGGAATATCGAAATCTTCGGCTTCGACTTTACCCGGAATTGCAATCGGCTCGCCCTTGAACGGAAGTTGCGGTTCAGGTTCGACGGGTGTGAAGGTCACGTCGTTTTTACCCTTGCTTAAGTTGTTCGCAAAATATTCTTCGAGCCAGTTCATGGAAGCGCGCTTGCGGCCGTCCTTTTCGATAAGGCCCGTGTTTGCGACCCAGGTAGAGCCGTTGATGTAGCCCCAGATGGTAATGCCCGCGACCCAGGGAGTTTCCCACATAAACGGAATCTGGTTTGCGTAATCGTTTTTCTGCTTGGTATCGTCCGCTTCGCCGATATCGTATTCCGAAACGAGGAGCGGGAGGCCCGTCTCGTTATGGATTCGAGTCATCTTGCTTTCGAAATCGGACTTGCTCATGCCCTTACAGTCGTGAGCCTGCTGACC
>JAFVGH010000110.1 GCA_017475045.1 Fibrobacter sp.
ACCTACGTGAAAATGGCTGCCTATTCCTCGGAATATGCCGAACCCATGTCCAGGCGCATCCACGCCTTTTCGTGGTACCTGAATTTCCACTTGCTAGGGAGTTGACGCCAGCGTCACCTTGAAAAATTCCACGTTCATTTCGCGGTCGGCGAGGGGCACAATTTTGCGGTCCTTGGGAATTTCGTAATCGAACTTGTGGTCCGAAACGAAGGTCAACAGCGAAGACTGCTCGATGAGCTTTGAAATGCCCTTCACGCTGTCGTGCTTGATGAAGGTGACATCGGGAATCTTCTTGCGCTTGACCTGCTCCCAGAAGCCCACGTTGCTGCGCTGGATGATGGTTTCGCCCTTGAGTTCCCGAAGCCGGATGGACTTGCGCTTCGCAAGCGGGTGCTTCTTGGGGAGCGCAATCGAGAGCCGCTCCTGCATGTATTTTTCGGCACGGTATTTCTTTGCACGTGGGGCCTTAAGCGTGATGCCGATATCCGCCGTGCCTTCGTTCAATGCCTTCAGCACGCCCGCCTCGTTGTCGATAATTTCGTAAGTGACCTGCGCGCCGGGGTATTTCTCCTGCAGTTCCTGCATCATCCGCATGGCGGGGAGGATGGCCACCGACGCGATGGAGAACGTGCGCGTGGCCCCCTGCGGGCTTACCTTTTCCATCATCTCGCTCTGCAAATCCATGATGCGCTTCGCATATTCGGCAACCGTGCGTCCCTTCTCGTTTAGCTCAATGCGGTTCTTTTTGCGCTCGAAGAGCGGAGCACCGATTTCGTCTTCCAGCTTCTTGAACGCGCGGCTCACCGCCGGCTGCGAAGTGTAGAGCTTGTCCGCTACGGTAGAAAGGGTCCCGTATTCCAGGAACCCGGCCAGCAATCGCAAAATGTAGGTCTCGACAAACATAAAAAGCCCCTTTTGGGGGAGAATATAATAAATCCGCTATGCGTCAAGTGAATAGTGGACGTTTAAAACTTACCCACAGGCACAACTTTGATGGTGTAGCCTTTTTTTTCGATAGTCCTTTCCTCGTTCCATGTCACAATAGTCAGGTTGTCGCAGCCTAGTTCTCCCGCACATTCGACGATGCTGTCCACTTCCCGCTTTATAGTCTTTTCTTTGGACATGTCGTAGCAAACCTGGATAAGTTCCTTGACCTTGTTGCCTTCACGAAGTACAAAGTCGGTTTCCTTGTCGTTTCGGGAATGGTAATAGAACAAAGTCTTTTCGGTGTCATACCCGCGATGGAGCAACTCCACAAAGACCTGGTTTTCCAGCAGTTTTCCGAGATTATCGCTCAAATTAAAAGCCTTCGACGCAACAAAACCGTTGTCAACCACATACACCTTGCGAGGCGCTTTTTTCATCAACTTTAGTTTGTTGTTATACCTGTCCAGATAATAAAACAGAAACGGCTCGTGCAAATAATCCATGAACTTTTTTGTCGTGCTGACGCTAGAGAGCCCAAGGTCATCTGCCACGTCATTGTAGCTAAATGTTCCCGTGAAATTGGACAAAAGAAACATGGCCACATTGTTCAAGTCAGTTGCGTTTCTGATCTTATGTCTTCTGACAATATCCTTGTACAGAATGGAATCGAAAAGGGTCTGTAAATAACTCTGGGTAATAGACCTTTGAGTAAAAGTCTCCGGATAACCGCCGTTTTTCAAGAAGTCGTCTTGTATTTTTTCTGCATTACCCAAGCGGCTAGCAAACTGCGATGCTTCGGCAAGGCTAAATGGCAGCATGTTGATTTCAAGGTAGCGACCAGTTAGTACGGTTGCCATTTCTCCAGAAAGCATTTTGGCGTTACTGCCGGTTATGACCAAATTTACGCCACGGCGGTATAGTTTATTTACCCAGACATCCCAGCCGTCAATGTTCTGTACTTCGTCCAGCAGCAAGTACTCGTAATTCGGGTAAATTTCCCCAAGTAACATCTCCGCCTGCTGTTCGTCCCA
>JAFVGH010000111.1 GCA_017475045.1 Fibrobacter sp.
GCAACATAACTCGCGGTTTTATCTTAATCTCATAAATGTAACCATTGTGTTGTCCTCCAATCAATTCCGCAGTATTACTCTGCTTTTAGAAAAAGTATAGCACAAAACTATGAACATTTCCACTCTATTTCAGCCTGTCGGCGGCGTTGCTCTCTCTGGCGTACCGCCGCGCCGCTTCCCGCCGTTCCTCACTGTATGGGGCGGTCAGACGGAAAGAGAAGCGGCCTTTCTCAATGTCAAACTCCATGCAGCCCGTTTCCGGGTCTGCGTCGGTCTGCTGGCAGATTGCCGGATAACGGCGGCTGTATGCAAGCAGACGCTTTTTCAAGGCGGTGTTGTGGGTGCGGATATGGATAAGGGGGTCTTTCTCGTCAAACCAAATATCGGTGGTCTTTTCCTGCTTGGTAAGCCCTGTTCTCATACAAGCTCCTTTCCATGCCCTTGTCACGCAATAGGGGCATTTTTCGGGTGTTTTCTCCGGCTCTTGACTTGGAGAAAACAGCATTTTTGACGATAAAAACCGCCCGGACGGGGAATGTATCGTCGGGGCGGCTGTTATCGCAAGATTTCTGTTTTTTCCGGCTCTTGACCGTCAGACGCGGATAAACGCGAACTGTCGGCAAGTATCGTTTTGAGCAGCTTGTCGCGGAATGTTTCTGTGCTGCTGTGATTGAAAAACAACTCTGCAACAATGGTCTGCCCGTTCCTCTGGGTCGTGATGATACTGTCGGGGGTCTGTTCTGCCATAGGCGGCTCCTTTCTCCGGGCGCAAAAGAGGGATTTCCCGTAGCCGGAAAATCCCTCTTGGTTGTCGGTTATTCTGTTTTACTGTGCGGCGGCAGCCTGTGCCTTTCTCCTTGCCCGGTATTCCCGCGCCTTGATACGGTCATACTCCCGCTGCTTTTCAAGGTTTCGCGCCCGGTACTCCCTTGAATACTGCCGGTGGTAGGCGCGGCTCTTTTCCCTTTTGGCTTCTTCGATTTCCTCCCGCATTTGCCGGATTTTCTGCTCTGTCGGCTCTGCAAGCTGCGTTACTTCGTTCTCAAATCTGCCGATATAGTTGAAATATATGCTGATGTGCTGGATTGCGTATCTCGCCCTTTTCTGGTCGCGTTCATGCACTTCAATCCGGCTGATAAACTCGTTGAGAATGGCGGGGGTGAGGTCGGTAAAGGCAGCATGGCGTTCCGTCAGCTTCAAAAACTTCTGCGCCCGCCCTCCCGCGTTCTCGAAAGCGGATAGCTGCTCTTGGAGTGTGGCAAGCTCCGTTTTCAATGTGTAGTATTCTTCCGAATACTTCTGCGACATTTGCTCATAGCGGTCTTGCGGGATAGTGCCGAGGGCATTGTCCTCATAGAGCTTATTCAGCACCTTGTCAATCTGTTCAAGGCGTGTCGTGATCTGCGGGATACGTTTCTGCTGTTTCTTGGTCTGGTCGGTCTGCTGCATGGCAAGGTTCTTTTTCACTAAGGCTTCAAACTCCGCCCGGTTGCTGATAGAGTAGTCCTCGATTTTCTTCAGCACTTCCGCGACGGTCTGCATAAGCAAGTCAGCGTCAATGATGTGTGGGGAATGGCACTTGGGGTTTTTGGCTTTCCCCTTGTGGTACTCGCTGCAATAGGCAACGTGCCGCTTGCCGCCGTTTCTGTAATCTATGCGGATGTGCATTTTTGCGCCGCAATCTTTACAGAAAAGCAAGCCCGACAAAGGGTGGATTTCCCCGTCCCCGTTGGGGCGTCTGACGGGCGCGTTTTCCAAAATCCGCTGTGCGGTTTCAAAGTCGGCGCGGTCAATAATCGGCTCATGCACATTTTCGGTTATCTGCCATTGGCTCCGGTCTACATAGTGGTTCCGCTTGTCCCGGAAATGCTTTGTAGTCTTGAAGTTGACTACATCGCCGCAATACTCCTGCCGCGTGAGGATATGGGTCAAGGTGACTTTGTTCCACTTGTAGCGGTTATCCTCATTGAGCGCCTTGTTTTTACACGTTCCCCGTCCCCGGTCTTTCATGTAGAAAGTAGGGGTAGGGATTTGCTCCTGCGTCAGATATACGGCGATTTGGTTGCGGTTCTTCCCGCCGATAAACAGACGGAAAATAAGGCGCACAACCTCGGCGGCTTCCTCGTCGATTATCCAAAAATCCTTGTTGTCCGGGTCTTTCATATAGCCGTAGGGGGCTTCGGTGGCAATCGGCTTTCCGCTCATGCCCTTCGTTTTAATGCCGGTCTTTACTTTCTTGCTGATGTCCTTTGCGTACCACTCCGACATGATGTTGATAAAGGGCGCAAACTCCAATGTGTCGGGCTTCTCGCTGTCTATCCCGTTGTTGACCGCGATAAAGCGCACATTGTTCCGTCTGAATATCTCCATAGCGTTGCC
>JAFVGH010000112.1 GCA_017475045.1 Fibrobacter sp.
AAGATGACATATTTCAGTAACCTTCAGTCCGTCCTTGTATAGTTTTGTGACCAATTCCCATTTTTTTCGATTGAAAGCCATAAATTCCTCGAAAGTTGTGTCCAACTTTCGGGGGTCACATCACAGAGGGGGTAGCGGAAGATAAGGCTAGATGGCGGGTCGTGGCCCGCCATGACGACGTAGCTGAAGCGAGGGGGAGGCTTCCCCCTACAAAAAATCGAAAATATCTTCAACCCTGATTTTAATGTTACGGAATTCAGTAACATTAGATCCAACGCCGGTAGCAGTGCGTTGTTAGAATTGTTGCTGAAAAAAACGTTTATGTAAAATTTCCTTTCTCCCCTTGCCAATTTGGGGGATATTAGGTACATTAACGCCCGACGCATCTCGCTATGGAAAGGCGAGGTGCGTTCTTGTTTTAATCGGGATTCGGTTTCTGCGAGAACGCCTCAAACACGAAAAAGAGGTGCAAAATGCCAGAGAACCAAAATATCGAATACAAGTCGTCTTGGAGGGACGAATATCTCAAGTGGATTTGCGGCTTTGCCAATGCGCAGGGCGGCAAGTTGTATATCGGCGTCAGCGACGATGGGCAAGTGTGTGGAGTGCTGAACGCCAAAAGGCTCATGGAAGACATTCCGAACAAGATTAGGGAATCGTTAGGCATGCTTGTTGATGTGAATTTGCTTTCTGTAGATTCAAAGGAATACATTGAAATATCGGTTCCTGCCAGTTCTGAGCCTGTAAATTACAAGGGAGAGTATCACTATAGAAGCGGAAGTACGAAGCAGCTTTTGCAGGGGCCTGCTCTTACGCATTTTTTGTTGGACAGGACCCGGACAAAATGGGATGCTATGCCTGTTGATGGTATTGAATTTAGGGATTTGGACAAGGAAAGCTTCGACATTTTTCGTCGTGAGGCAAAGAAATCCGGCAGAATGACTGCGCAGGATTTAGCGATGACGAATGAGGAACTGCTCGACAATTTGAATTTGACTGTGAACGGAAAATTGACTCGGGCTGCGGTTTTGCTTTTTCACCGCAAACCGGAAAAATGGTTTGGTGGCGCCTATGTGAAAGTCGGCTTCTTTGGTGATGGTCCTGATTTGCAATATCAGGATGAAATCTATGGTTCCTTGTTTATTCAGGCTGACAGGGTAGTTGAACTCATATATCTCAAGTATTTTAAGGCTCGTATCAGTTATGATGGCCTGATTCGTGTGGAGCGTTATCCGATTCCTAAGGACGCCATGCGCGAAGCCGTATTCAACGCGTTGATGCATTCTAATTATGATTCTGGGGTGCAAATCCAGATAAGAATACATGAAGATCTTGTGTTAATCAGCAACGACTGTGTCTTTCCTTCGAATTGGACTGCTGAAACGCTGATGCAACGACATCGTTCTGAACAATACAATCCTAAAATTGCAAATGCGTTCTTTAGGGCTGGCTATGTGGAGGCCTGGGGTCGCGGAATCGAAAATATGTGCAAGCTTTGTGCCGATTATGGCGTAAAGACGGAATATACGGTACATCCCTGCGATGTAATGCTGGAATTCAAAATTCCTCAATTGGATGCTTCTGAAAGGGTAAATCCTGGAATAGGTTCACAGAAAAGTTCACAGAAAAGTTCACAGAAAATCATTGAACTTATTGCAAGTAATCCGTCTATAACGACGCAAGAAATGGCAGATTCTTTAGGCATTAGTCGCCGCGCAATCGCAAAAGCAATTGCCAAATTGCAACAAAAAGGCTTTATCCGCAGGATAGGCCCTGATAAAGGCGGTCACTGGAAAGTGAACCGGTAACTGTCGGACAATTCACAAAAAAAGCGTGTCGTAAAGGACACGCTTACATGGTGTTTTACAACCAACCTCTAGAACACGAACTGCTTGCCTGCGAACACTCCGAAGGACATCAAGTCGCCTTCGGTGACGCCGCCAAAGAATCCCGTGGGGTGGGCGTAGGTGTACTTGCGGTTGCTGGTCCATTCGTCGATGGTTCCCTTGTACATGTTGTCGAATTCGATGGAGAAATTGCCGTATTTCCCGTTCTTGCCGAAACGTATTCCGATCCACCATGCTGATACCATGCCAAAGTCGATCTTGTCGTCGGCATTGTCGATATAGCCCAATTCGCCCAGTTCTTCGCGGTAGTCTTCGTAGTCTCCGCTGCCCTGGAATGCCTGGACACCGGCCGCCACGCCCAAGATAATGTACTTGCCCAGGTTGGCGTCGATACCCAACAGGAGGCGTTCCTGGAGGTTCATGAAGTCGTAGGTTTGCCGGCCCTGGCTTGTTCTGAGCCATTCGTTATAGTCATCGGAACCGTTGATGCTGTAGGTTTTCTGTTTCTCGCTGTTGGTGAAGGTGACTATGTCGTTGCAGTCTGCGTCTTCATCGCAGCTGAACTTGAGGGAGCCGCCGAACCCGCCTACGGCGGCGTTTACGAAGAAGACTTTGCCCAGTCGGTAGGTGGCGCTGAAGTTACCGCCGCCGGCGTTCATGTCCTTGATGTTGTCTGCATCCCCGTTGTGGGCCCAGAATCCGGAGGCGGTCAGTTCCACTCCAGAGACGGCGCTATCCGAGGTGGCGCGGTGTACCACAGGGGAGGGCAGGGCTGCTGCACCCATGGAGTGAAGGGTAGGGGAGCATGCTGTTATCGCTATGAGTATCAAGCTGATAGCAAAAAATTGAAGAAGGGCTTTCATGTCGGTATCCCTGATAGTGATTTGTTTTACCGCAAATTAGAAAACTTTCGGGGGCCCGTTTTCAAGCCGGATTTTTTCTACCTTTTGAACACAAAATCCCTTTTTTGACAAGGAGTCCAACATGGGTGGCTTTTGTGGCGTGGTTTCTAAGGAAGATTGTGTTAGCGACCTCTTCTTCGGTACCGATTACCATTCACATCTCGGAACGCATCGTGGCGGTATGGCGGTGCTGAAATCCAACGGAACTTTCCACCGCTCCATCCACAACATCCAGAACACTCCCTTCCGCAGCAAGTTTGAACACGACCTGCTTTCTTTTGCCGGAAACGTGGGCATTGGCGTTATTTCGGATACTGACCCGCAGCCACTGGTCATGACCTCCAAGCTCGGTACGTTTGCCATCGTGACTGTCGGCTTGATTACGAATATCGAAGAGATCAAGAACGAACTGTTCAAGAACAACTGCATGCAGCTTCAGTATTCCACCACCAGTGGAATGGTAGGCCCCACCGAAGTGGTGTCCGCCCTGATTGCCACTCAGGATTCCATCGTCGATGGCCTCAAGTATGTCCACGAAAAAGTCAAGGGAAGCTGCTCCATCCTTTTGATGGACGAAAAGGGCAAGTTCTACGCCAGCCGCGACAAGTGGGGCCGCACGCCAATCGTGCTCGGCAAAAAGGAAGGCTCCATGATCGCCCTGCAAGAGAGCTGCGCCCTCCAGAACCTGGGCTACGAACATGTGCGTGACTTGGGCCCCGGCGAAGTGGTGGAACTCACACCCGATGGCGACACCACGCTGGTCAAGCCCGGCGACAAGATGGCCATCTGCTCCTTCCTCTGGGTCTACTACGGATACCCCGCCTCTTGCTACGAAGGACGCAACGTGGAAATGACCCGCTACCGCTGCGGTTCCGCCCTTGCAAAGCGCACTCCCACCGAAGCCGACGCCGCCTGCGGAATTCCTGACTCCGGTACGTCTCATGCCCTCGGTTACGCTCACGAGGCCGGCATCAAGTTTGCCCGCCCCTTCGTCAAGTACACGCCGACCTGGGCCCGCTCCTTTATGCCCCAAGACCAGAAACAGCGCGAGCGCGTGGCCTCCATGAAACTCATCCCCATTCCGGGACTCATCAAGGACCGCCGTCTGGTGTTCTGCGACGACTCCATCGTCCGTGGCACGCAGCTCGGTAAGCAGGCTCAGAAGCTCTACTCTTTGGGCTGTAAAGAAACCCACATGCGTATCGCTTGCCCGCCTCTCGTTTTCCCCTGCAAGTTCATCAACTTCTCTCGCAGCAAGAACGAATACGACCTGATCACCCGCCGCTACATCCGCGACCAGGAGGGCGAAAATCCGGATTTGCAAAAGTACACTGACCCCGATAGCGAAGCCTACAAGGGCATGGTGGAATACATCCGTCAGAAACTGAACCTCACGACCCTCGCGTTCCAGCGTATCGACGATCTGATACACGCCATCGGGCTCCCGGCCGAACAGCTCTGCACCTTCTGCTGGACCGGCAAGGACTACGCGGAGACCGGCGACTGCTACCACTGCCCCTGCGAAGGCGGCGAGTGCGCCTGCCACTCCAAGAAAGACTAAAAGGAGGGGAGGGGCGTCGCCCCTAACACCCTGAAATTTCTCGAGCCTTCGCCTCGATTTCGGCGATGGCCTTTTTGCGGCCTTCGGCAGAGTCTTCGTTATTGAGCACGATGTTCACGAACACGGAACCTGCAACCACCGCATACACGTGCTTGCTGAGAACCTTGGACTGTTCGCCATTGCGGATGCCGAATCCGCCCAGCACCTTGGCACCACCCTTACCGACGGTGTCAATAAAGTCCAGCGTTGTCTGGTCAATGGTCGTCTCGCTGCCGGTCGTGCCCGCACGGAGTGCGGCATAGATGTACTTGAAACCTTTGGAGGCCATCGTCTCGAGACGTTCCTTCGTCATGGAGGGAGCGGCCACCGGGATGTTTTCAAGGCCATGCTTCTTGCAAGCTTCAGTCAGACCTTCGTCACCATCGAAGGGCAAGTCCGGAATGATGCAAGCGGACACACCCGCGTCCTTGCACATCTTCACGAAGTTTTCGATGCCCGGCGTAAAAGCGAGCGAGCCGTAAGTCATGATGTAGATGGGCGTTTCAGGGTGGCGTTCGTGAATCTGCTTCACGATTTCAAGGCCCAGCTTGGTAGAGTAGCCCTTGTCGAGAGCGATGGTCGATGCCGTCTGAATGGCCGGACCATCGGCGCTGGGGTCGCTAAAGGCAAGCTGGATTTCAAGGATGTTGGCGCCACCCTTCACGAGGGCGTCTGCGATAGCGATAGAAGTTTCTGCGTCCGGAAATCCGGCAATAAGATGAGACATTAAATTCATGGTAGTAACTCTCTTTAATTTTTTTCTCGTCATGGCGGACTTGATCCGCCATCTAGATTCCGGCTCGGTGGCCGGAATGACGTCTTTTATTTGTTCATTATCTCCGCGTCGTGGATGTCTTCGTTATTTTCGAGGCGAACAAGTTCGGCCTTCAGGAATTCCTTCCACTTTTCGGGACGGAACACGGGGCTCGTGATAAAGATGTCCTTGTCACCGCGGCCACTCATGTTGATGACCAGCGCCTTGTCCTTCGGGAGTTCCTTCGCGATTTTCATGGCGGCAGCACCGGCATGGGCACTTTCGAGGGCGAATAAAATTCCTTCATTGCGGGCAAAGAACTTCACCGCTTCAAGAGCTTCCTTGTCGAGGATTGCCGTGAATTCCACGCGGCCCGATTCGCCGAGGGCCGCAAGCTGCGGGCCAATACCCATGTAGTCAAGGCCAGCCGAAATGGAGCGGGTCGGCATGGACTGACCGTCTTCATCTATCAGGAAACGGCTCTTGTAGCCCTGTACGATACCTTCGCGGCTGGCGTTGCCTGTCATGCGGGCGGCGTTTTCGCCCACATTCGGGCCGATACCGCCAGCTTCTGCACCGATCAGGCGCACATTCTTGTCTTCGATAAACGGGGTGAACACGCCGATGGAATTGCTACCGCCACCCACGCAGGCGACGATTGCAGCGATGTCGATGTTACGTTCTGCGGCCTGTCGCTTGACTTCTTCGCCGATGATGGACTGGAACGTGCGAACGATATCCGGGAACGGGGCAGGGCCGAGGGCGGAACCCAGCACGTAGTGGGTGTTCTTGAAATTCGTGGCCCAGTCGCGCATGGCTTCGTTCACGGCATCTTTAAGGGTGCGGGCGCCGCTGGTAACCGGCACAACCTTCGCGCCGTACATTTCCATGGTGGCCACGTTGGGCTGCTGGCGACGAACGTCCACTTCGCCCATGTACACTACGCATTCAAGGCCAAGCTTGGCGCAAGCGGCGGCCGTCGCTAGGCCGTGCTGACCGGCACCCGTCTCCGCGATGATGCGGGTCTTGCCCATCTTTTTTGCAAGGAGGCACTGACCGATGGCGTTGTTGATCTTGTGGGCACCGGTGTTGGCAAGGCCTTCCAGCTTGATGTAGATCTGCGCACCGCCTAAAAGCTTGGTCGCCGTCGGGGCAAAGTACAGCGGAGTTTCGCGGCCAATGTAGTCCCGCTGGATAATACGGAGTTCTTCCAGGAATTCCGGATCGTGGATGTACTTGTTGAAAGCCGCTTCCAGGTCGTCCAGCGGACGGCGGATGATTTCGGCAACATACTTGCCGCCGAACTTGTCAAAGAAACCGTTGTCAGAGGTAATCATAGTGGTTAGTAAACAGTGGTTAGTGGTTAGGGCGCCTTCGGCGCGGTTAAGGGTTAAACAAAAAAGGCCTTCGGGAGTCCGAAAGCCTTTTTCAATTCTTGGTTGCAAACACTTGATGAAAACAGCAAACCGGACTCTATTTCGTAGAGCCCCACCACCAACGGTTGAAACGGATTACTGCGTTCATCTTCATGTGCCAAAATTTAGGAAGTCACGACCCCATTGGCAAGGGATTCCTCACAAAATAACACAAAAAATAAGGCGTCGGGAACACCGAGCGCCTTTTTAAACACTGGATGAAAATGGCAATTCCTAAATCCCTTCTTTGAGAACCTCGTCGATAGCGGCGCTAGCGTCAAAGCGGATTGCCAAATTCATCTTAATGACCTCAATATATATACTAATTCGTTGTCTGTCAATAGGTTATGACACTGTTTTTGTAAAAATTTTTGCCAAAAAACCGCAATTTTGGGTCTGTTAAGTCCCATTTGTCGAAAAAATGACTCCTTTTAGCCGTTTTTTGCTTATATTTATGACGACATAGTTTAGAGTTCGCTCTTATTCAGACAGCTGGAAAACGACCAATATTTCATCGTCTAGGAATAAGGCCGATTGCTCGCACCCTGTGGTGTGGGTCGTTTGTGCCTTTTAGACGATTGGGTTACTTGGTCGTTACCTCAGCTGTTTAGGGTGCTTGCGGTTCCACACCTTTTTTTGTTGTGGCGAAAGTGCCTTGAACAAGACGGACTCCGCTGTTGAATTTTCAACAAACGGAGGCTTTATGAGATGGAATGGTTTTGGGCTTGTCGTGGGAGGTATTTTGTCCCTGGGGCTATTGCTCGCGTCCTGTTCAGGAGAGAACGGGGCCGATGGTCGTGATGCTGATCCGGTAGACGTGGATTCTCTCGCAACGGCCGTCCGTGAAGAAGTGACGGAGTCCCTTTGGGATACCCTATATGCTAAGCCGTATGTGGATACCGTCTATAAAATTCTCTTTGACAATGCTTTCGGTACGGCATGGATGGATTCTACAAGGCGAGCATTGGTTGATAGTCTCAAGCAGGCGGATTATGATTCACTCTACGCGGCTCTTTACGATTCTGTCTATTATGACATTTACAGCCAAAGCATCATAAAGCAACTTGATGCCTACAAATGGACCGTCAAAGAAGGGATTAATCTTGCCTTTGCAAACCAGTACCCGCTGATGTACAAGGATTACGTGAATAGTAGTGGCGATATCTATCCGGTGCCTGTGTCCGTAATAGTTCGCAATGAATGTCCTTCAGCCATATCCATTTTTGACACTGAACCCTGCAGCTGGAAAAAAATCATGGTCAAGGCCTGGATCACCGACTGGACGGATACGGGAAGTGTTTCTGGCATTGTGAATCCCGACACAACGGATGTTTTCGCTCCGCCTTTGACTTTTGATATGGCCAAAGCGGCCAAGATTAAAGCCCCCGAAAAGGTCAATATCCAGATTCGTGCCTACGCACTGGAAAACGACCATGAAATCCTGTTCTATTCCGCATCTGAGCCGACCACACTCTATCCTGTGCAGGTCAATGGCAGTGAACAACAAGGTGTGAAAAACAGAAATTGGTGGTATGGAGTTTGGGTCACTCCCAACATGGATTCCATTCCGAACATCCTGAACGACCTGAAGAAGAAACTTCCGGAAGGCTCCGTAAAAGTTTACCAGAAATACAGCGACGACGAAACCATGGCGGAAAGTTCTTCCCGCGTGGTCAAGGCCGTTTTTGAGATTTTGCAGGCCCGACAAATCAAGTACGTGATGAGCAATGGCTCTGGAACGCCGGGACAAAAGATAAACTACCCCATAGAAACGCTTCGCTTAAAGCAGGGCGTGTGTATCGAAACTGCCGTTTTGTTTGCTTCCATCTTGGAAACTCTAGGAATGCAGGTATTCATTGTCGTAACCCCGGACCATGCCTTTGTGGGCTGGCGTACCGAGAAAAATGGCAATACACTGGATTTTGTTGAAACGACCCTTCTTGGCGGGACTTCAAGCTATGCCTACGCCAATAGTTCAGCCATTGAAAAGTTCAATGAACTGGTTGACGCAGGCAGCTTTGAATCCGGCGAAGCAGAACTCATCGACATCGAAGCCGTCCGCAAGTACGGAATCGTACCTAACGATATTCCATAGGAGGAAAACATGAAAAAGATAATCAAGTATACGGCTATATTGAGCATTCCTCTGTTGTTTGCTGCTTGCGGCGATGATGGCAGTAGTGCAACAACATCGGCAAAAGACACAAGCTATGACGATAGCAGCACAAGCGAAAGAAGAACTAGTGTGAAAACAACCTATGAGCTCGGTAGCTGCACTGGCAGCAATGAAGGTGAACGAGTCTATGTTTCAAATGAAGCGGATTACTACACCTGTACTTACAGCAGCACGAGTTACGGCTATACATGGGTCGGGGAAAATCTCAAAAGTTCAAGTAGCGTAAAAAGTTCTTCTAGCATATCAGACCAAGTTTGTATCACATTTCTCACCAATGATGGGGAGAAAGACGTCTGCCACGATGCAAAATCTAGTAGTTCTGCAAAATCATCTAGCAGTACCCACACATCCTACAATGTTTCTGATGTTTGGAATGGTAAAATGGAAAAGCCTTCGACCGAATATATAGATGGCAAGTCTTACATGCTCATCTATACCGCCGAAGAGCTCGCTTACTTCGCCGATCAGGTGACCAATAAAGGCGAAGAAAAAATCAACGCAAAGTTGATGAAGCACATCCGCCTCAACCCTGACAACATGGTTGACGAAAAGGGCAATCTGCTGAAAGCGCAAAGTTCCCTGAACGAATGGACTCCCATTGGTGGCGGTACAAACAACATTAAATACATGGGAACCTTTGATGGGAACGGCTATACCGTTTCGGGCATCTACGTCAATAAGCCCGCCTTCGAACGCGCAGGCTTCATCGGTACCCTCGGCGGCACGAGCACTAGCGACAGCGGACATGTCAAGTTTCTTGGAATCGAAAACTCTTACATTGTCGGTGGTGAACAGGTCGGCGGCATTGTCGGCAGAATGAACTACTCGGAAGTCCAGCAGGTGTTCAATAGAAAGTCCTACGTGAAGGGTACCAAGTATGTCGGCGGCATTGTCGGCTACAAAAATAGCGGATGGCTCTACTATTCCTACAATTCAGGTATGGTCGTTTCTTCGGAAGACCGTGCCTCGGGTATTGCCGGCTACAATGCCAACGCGTCCACATCAGTTATCGTCTCTTACAATGTGGGATTCCTCATCGCACCGAACAAGGGAACTACGGCTGGCATTTCTACAACGGCAAACAGCTCTAAGGACTGTTTCTACATTGACCAGGATGATCGCGAAATTGTAGCCAATGGGGCCGAAGAAAAAGCTGAGTATTTCATGACGAGTGAAGAATTCGTGAGCACTCTGAACGGGCTCTCTTTCAGCAACATTTGGACTACCGATGATGCTGAAGTAAATGACGACTATCCTGTTTTCAAATGGGAAAAGAGCAGATACTAAAATAATCAAAAATCATCATCGAAACAGAATCAGATGATGATGAATACGAAGTTCTATATTAAAGAACTGAACGCTTATTTACTAGCACTTATTTCGGCGAAAAGTTTTTGCAGCTTTTCGCTGTTTTTGATTCCCGGGGCGTCTTCGACGCCGCTGGAGACGTCGATGAGTTCCGGCTGGAACTTGTTGATGAGGGTTGCGGCATTTTCAGGATTGATGCC
Organism: Fibrobacter sp.; assembly: GCA_017475045.1. Classification (GTDB taxonomy): domain Bacteria; phylum Fibrobacterota; class Fibrobacteria; order Fibrobacterales; family Fibrobacteraceae; genus Fibrobacter. Next base: position 10,203 of record JAFVGH010000112.1, read on the forward strand.
GCCCGCAAGCCAAAGCGGCAAATCGCCTGCCTTTTCGAGTAGCAAACTTTCGGGAATGGTTTTGCCGGTTCCGCCGGGGATTCCTTCTACCTTTGCGTCCAACAAAATGCGGGGTTCGCCGTTCTTGCGGAGGGTTGCGACGTACTCAAAGTCGGCGGGTTCGCCAATGCGGGCGGCGCAGTAGTACGGAAATGCTTGTGAGAGATCGCTTCGCACTTCGTGCTCGCGATGACATGCTAGGCTCGAGGGGGCAACGCCGTGAAGTTGAACGGCATCAAGGATGCCTTCTTGGGCAAGCTTGATGGCAGTTTTGCCCTCGGGGGAATTGGGGTCGGTAATGACACCTACCAGGAGAGGTGTTTCCTCGGGCGCACGGGATGCGTGAATCTTTGCAGCGAAGTCGCGTACGAATTCTTCGGTTGTAAGGCGTTTTGTGGTGCTGAAAACAAAGCCCAGCATGTCGGTGCCTAGCTCAGCGGCAAGCAGACCGTCTTCTGCGCGTGTGATACCGCAGATTTTGACGAGAGGGTTCGCTTTTTTGGTTGCTTTGTGCTCTGTGCGCTGCTTCGCGAGTTTTTTCCAGAACTGACCTCGGGCATTTTCGCTTCCCGATTCGAATGAACTTACCACGTCTTTTGCAAGGGGCGGGTTCTTGGCCACAGCTTCGCCTACGAGGATGCCTGTAAAGCCGAGGCTACGTGCATAGGCTGCGTCAGCTGGCGTGAGGATGCCGGATTCAAATACAGCCTTTGCTGGGAGCTTGTGGCGAACCCCTGCCGGAATCAGCGGGTCTGTATGGAAGGTGGCCAGATCACGGGAGTTGACTCCCGCTACGATGGTCTTTGCCGCCGCATCGCCAAGAGCTTCTGTCACGATTTGCAGTTTGCGGAAGTCGTCGGTTTCGCGGACTTCTACGAAGGCCTGCAGGTCAAAAGATTGGGCGCGCTTCGCCATTTTCACCAGTTGATCGTCTTCCAAAATACGGGCAATCAAAAGAACGGCGTCTGCTCCGCAGCGGTAGGCGATGTCGATTTCGTCTTCGTACAACAAGAAATCTTTGCGGAGAACGGCACAGGTATGCTCCCCTTGCTTGCGACGGCGTTCCATCAGGTCGGCTACCGCAATCAGGTCCCGGAGCGAGCCCTTGAAAAAGTTCCCTTCGGTTAGAACCGAAACCGCCTGGGCGTGGGCCTCTGCATAGGTGTTTGCCAGCTCCACCGGGTCCAAGTCTGGAGCGATATCGCCCTTCGATGGCGAGGCCCGCTTGACTTCAAGAATCGCACCCGCATTGCCGAGAAATTCCGTGTGGCCAACGCGACGCTTTTCAGGGATTTCAATGCCGAAATTCAGACCTAGCCGTTCGATATCCTCGCGGCGCATCCGGACGATTTTTGATAAAATGTCTTCGCTAGTCTTCAAAAGGCCTCACTCGGAGCGTAACGCCCAGCTCTTCGCAGGTCTTGCGGCAGATTTCGATTTTTTCTTCGGACATGACCTTCTCTACAACGGTCAGCACCACGTTGGGTACGTACTGCTTTGCCTTTACGGCAAATTCCTTCAAGGCGTCGTAAGACTGAATGCCGAATTTCGAGCGGGTGAGGGCCAGGTATTCTTCGGCGTCCGGGGCGTTCAATGAAATAGACACGGTGTCAAAACGCCCCTTCAGTTCCGGAGTGATATCCCTGCCGTGAACTAGATTTGCAAGGCCGTTGGTGTTTACGCGGACCTTCAGGTTCGGGTATTTTGCCTTCAGCTGGTCAATGATGTTGCATACGTCGGCCAAACGTTCCAGCGGCTCGCCGAATCCGCAAAAGGTCAGCTCCTTGATAGCAGAAAGATCAAAGGGTGCGAATTCTTCCATCACCGCTTCTACGCTGGGCTCGCCGCCCTTGAGCCAGAGGGAATTTCCTTCCATCATCTTCTTAGTTTGGCGCAGGCAAAAAACGCAGTTGCAAGGGCAACGGTTGGTGATGTTCACGTAGACGCTCTTGCCGGTCAGATCGCCACTGTCGGCGAGGTTCAAGTATCCGGCCTGTCCCGTTTTTCCGGTGACGGTGTATAAAATCATCTTTAGTCCTCCATCAGGTCGCGGAGATACATCTCGACGCTGAGCCCCCAGTGGGTGGGAACCTTATTCTTTTCGCAATAGGTAATGCACTTGGATGCAAATTCGGTGGCCCGTTTTACAGAATCGTAGAATCCATGTCCGTTCAGGTACATGCCTGCAATGACTGCGCTTATCACGTCACCGGTGCCGCTACGGTCACCACCGATGCGGTCTACCATGATGGTCTTTGGGGTTTCACCGCGGCTATAGACGAAATTCATGATCTGCTTTTCGCTATGGTGAATGCCCGTAACCACGATGTGCTTGGGTCCCTGGAAACTCAGCTGCTGGCACATGGCTTCCAGCTCGGCTTCCGAGAAGTCGCCATCCCGATAATCCCTGTCCATCAGGGAGCAGAGTTCGGTTAGGTTCGGAGTCAAGATGTCGGCGTAGTGGACCAGGTCTTTCATCTTGTTACAGAGGGCTGGCGTGTAGGTCTTGTAAAGTTTTCCGTAGTCGCCCATCACCGGGTCTACCAGGGTGAAAACGCCCTTTTTCTTGAAAGTCTTGATAAAGTCGACGACGATATCCACTTGTTCTTCGGAACCCAGGAATCCCGTGGCGATGCCGTCAAAGGACATGTCCAGTTTCTTGTAGGTGTCAATATAGTCACGCATGTGGGGCGTGTAATCGTCGAAGTAATATTCCGGAAATTGCGTATGGGTAGAAAGAATCGCGGTTGGCACGGCTACGGCCTGAATCTTCATGGCCGAAACCACAGGTGCCATGACGGCGACAGAACAGCGCCCGAAGCCCGTGATGTCATTGATTAATGCGATTTTCTTTTGTTGCATGATTACGCCGGTTTGAGCCTATTTTTCAAAACCCAAATATAGGAAATTGCGGCGGATACGATAACGGAGATGAGTGTAGGTCCAAGGAACAGATCGTCTAAATGGACCGTGACCTGGTATACGATAAAGCCTACCAGCCATGCAAACAGATTCCAAATCCAGAAGGCCTTGCCTGTTCTGCCATGTTTGTCCAGGAAAAATGAAACCAGCAGAACAGCGGCCATGGGTGCAAAAACAGAGGCGATAAGATAAAGGAAACTGATGTAATGCTCCATGATTCCCGAAATGGCGAGGACGGCGCTAATGGCACTCACGACGACACCTGTAATTTTAGGGTTGAGCCTGTGAACGATGGCCTTCGCCGATTCGCCTGCGGAATTGGCGGCAAGGAAGTTGGTGGTGACCGTCGAAAGCACCACGATGATGATTCCGGGGATTCCAAGTCCCGCCAGGAGAATGGCCTGGGCGATATCGTTTCCGACACCGGCGCTTGCAATTTCAAGCCCGATAAAGTACATCCAGAAGCTGGCGATTGTGTAGGCAATGGCGGAAACGGCAGTGGCGCGCACAGGCTTTTCTACATCTTTAGTGTAGTCCGAAATTACCGGAAGCCAAGAAAGAGGCAGAGCCATGGAGATTTCGAAGATGCTCCAGAAACCGAGGCTATGGCCTGCGGCAGCCTGCGCACCCGAAGGTGTACTTGTTCCGAACAACTTAATCGTCAGTGCGGCAAGGAGAACCGTAAGTACCGCCATCACGACGGTGGTGACCTTCGCAAAACGGCGCAGACCAACGAACACCCAAAGCGCAATGAGCACCGCAAGCAGTACGCAGGTAAGGGGGAAGGAGATAGGTAGGTGTAGCCCGGCCAGCACGGCGGCGCCCTGAGCGTTCAACACGGCAATCCAAGCCACAAGCTGGAACAGGTTTAGGGAGGCGAAGAACTTGGATCCGTAGGATCCATAGACAGACGCCGTGGTTTCCATGGCGTTCTGACGGATTCGTGCACCGATAAGGCCGACGGCGAATAGGAAGATTCCGCCTACGATATGCCCAAGAACTAGCGGCAACCACAGGGAACCGGGAGCGGCTTCTGCCCCGATTTCAATGCCCGCCTCTATTTCAGAAACGGATACGGCGACGCCGAACCAGATGACACCATTGGTAAATAGACCTGTGCGCTTTTCCATTCTAGACCTGCCTTGCTAAACCTAATTTTGGCGCAAAATATAGAACACCCGTTTCCGGGTGTCCAATACTTTTTTTTATGGCATGAGTTATAGGTTTTGGTTATAACCATCGCCAGATGGCGGGTTAAGCCCGCCATGACGATTAGTTGAACTTTACGAGTTCGTCGCGACCTTGACTTCTTCAATCTTTTTCAGGACCGAGCCGTCTTCCATCGCCTTCATGGCCTTGTCGAAGCCTTCCTTGATGCTTGCAGCCTTCTTGCTGATGTAGAGGGCGGCACCGGCGTTCAGGGCGCAGGCATACTTGATGCCCGGGCGGCCCTTGCCGTTCAGCACGTCGAGAGCGAGGTTGAAGTTGTCGACTCCCGTACCGCCGGCGAGGTCTTCGGGATCCACGGAGGGGATGCCGAAGTCCTTGGGGTCGATGCGGTAAGTCTTGTACTCGCCATCTTCCAGAATTTCGGCGATGGTCGTCGGCACGCAGGGCGAAATTTCGTCGTAGCCGTCGTCACTGATGGCGACCATCACGCGCTTGGCGCCGAGGGCCTTCGCCGCCTTGGTAAACGGTTCCAACACGGTTGTGCTATAGACACCGAGCATCAGGTACTTGGCTTCGGCCGGGTTCGTGAGGGGGCCGAGCAGGTTCATGATGGTCTTTACGCCGAGAACGCCGCGAACCGGGCCGGCAAAGCGCATGGCACTGTGATAAACAGGCGCCATGAGGAACACGAAGTTCGTCTTGTCGATGACGGAGGCTGCCTTATCCGGAGTCATATCGAGTTTGAAGCCTGCAGCCGTATAGAAGTCGGCGGCGCCGGACTTACTGGAAACCGCGCGGTTGCCATGCTTTGCAATCTTCGCGCCACAGCTGGCGGCAATCAGGCCGGAGAGCGAGCTCACATTGAAGCTGCCCTTGCCGTCGCCACCGGTACCCACGATGTCGGTGAGTTCGTCACCGCTGTAGGGGAACTTGCGCTTCTTGCTGCTCAAAACCTTCGCGCAGCCGGCGATTTCGTCGGCAACAGGGCCCTTGCTGGAAAGTGCGGTAAGGATTGCAGCCATCTGGCGTTCGTCCATGATGCCGTCGGTCAAGTCTTCCATGAACATTTCGGCGGTTTCGCGGCTCAAGTCCTTGCCTTCGGTAAGCGTGTTCAAGATTCCACGCACGTCAAGCGGTTCGCGACGGTAGTTGAGGAACGCCTTGAAGAATTCATCGGCGCGGCCGCTGGCAATGGATTCCGGGTGGAACTGCACGCCTTCAATCGGGAGCGTCTTGTGGCGAATGCCCATGATGTCGCCGTCGGTAGCGCGGGCGGTCACTTCGAAATCCGGAGAGAGCGTCGCTTCGTCAACGACCAGGCTGTGGTAACGTGTGAAGATGTTCTTCTTGCCGATGGTGCGGAAGAGTCCCTTGCCATCCAGGTCGATTTCTTCGGCGATGCCGTGCTTGATAAACTTGGCCTGCACAATCTTTGCACCGAAGGCATAACCGATAGCCTGGTGGCCGAGGCAAACGCCGAGAATCGGGAGCTTGCCCGCAAAGTGCTTGATAGCTTCCACGGAGACGCCCGCGTCTTCGGGGCGGCCCGGGCCCGGGCTCACGATGAGGCGGCTCGGGTTCAGCTTTTCGATGTCGGCGACGGTGCATTCGCGGCTACGGAGCACGCGAATTTCTTCGTTAGTGATTTTTGCAAGCGCCTGGTAGACGTTGTAAGTAAAAGAGTCGTAGTTATCGATAATGACGATCATCTTAGTTTTCTCCTTCGAGCACGGCGCGGATGGCACCCAATTTTTCATTCGTTTCTTCAAATTCGCGGTCGGCGTTGCTGGCCGCGACAATGCCGCCACCGGCCTGCAGGCTAATGGTCTTGCCCTGCTTGAGGCAGCAACGGATGGCGATGCAGAAATCCAAGTCACCGTCGGATTCCATGTAGCCTACTGCACCCGCATAGAAGCGACGCTTGACTTTTTCGAGGCCAGAAAGGATTTCAATTGCGCTGATTTTCGGGGCACCGCTCACCGTTCCCGCTGGGAAGCTGGAGCGCAGCACTTCGATGGCCTTCTTGTTCTTTGCCACACGGCCCTGCACGTCAGAGACCAGGTGAATCACGTGGCTGAACTTTTCGCATTCCATGTACTTGGTGGTTTCCACCGTACCGGCTTCGCAGACGCGGCCGAGGTCGTTGCGGGCCAAGTCCACGAGCATCAAATGTTCGGCGCGTTCCTTCGGGTCGCCCTTCAGGTTCTTCATCAGGGCTTCATCTTCGGCATCGTCCTTGCCGCGGCGACGGGTACCGGCAATCGGGTGAATCGTCGCAATGCCTTCACGCACACGCACGAGGCTCTCGGGCGAGGCACCGATAAACTGGTGCGTACCGTAATCGAGGAAGAACATGTACGGAGACGGGTTTACCGTGCGGAGGCGGCGGTAAATGTCGAGCGCTGCGATGTCGCTTGCAAACTGGATGCGGCGGGAAGGCACGGCCTGCACAATGTTACCTGCGATGATATGCTTCTGCAGGGCTTCGACCTTTTCCACGTATTCCTTGCGGGACTGTTCCAGGTCGGTCATCGTAATGCCCTTGCCGTACTGCGGTTCGGGAGCGAGGTAACTGAAGTCCAAATCCGCGAGGCGAGTTTTCACGTTCTCGATGGCCGCCTTCAGGTCAATCTGGTGCTCTTCATAGTTCAGGGCGAACAAGTGAAGCTTTTCGGTAAAGTGGTCAAACACGATGTAGATGTGGCCCACCAGGAATTCCGCTTCGGGAATGTTGAGCTCGTCCACCTGCGGGGCAAGGCGGATGGTATCGCAGCGGGCACAGAATTCGTAGCCCAGGTAGCCCACGCCCGAGGAGGGAATCGGAATCTGGTTGGGCGGCACCGTATTTTCGGCAGAAATCAGCGTGAGGGCATCGAGAATATCGCCCTCGCCTTCCTTGAGGAAGGTACTTTCCTTGCCATCGATGATGATGCTCACGTCCTTCTCGTTCTGGCGCAGACGGAAGCCCTCGTCCACCATCAAGGTAGAGTAGCGGCTACGGCCGTGCGAGAAACTCGCGGATTCAAAGATGGCCTTCGCACCGAGCTTCTTGCCGAGCGAAAACGGGGTGTAACGTTCGCCCGGGAGCGCCACGTAGATGCTGTCGGTACGGGGTTCGTAGTTAGGACTTTCCGTAATGTGCTTTGTTGCGGTTGTCATGTTATCCTCTGGTTTAAAAATTCGTTTGCCTTTTTCGTTTCGGGTTCCGCAAAGGCTTTTTCGTCCCGGAGGATTTCGTTTTAAGCAAAAAAGGAAGGCCTCCGTGAGTCCGGAAGCCTTTGCTTAAAATCTTGGGTGATTTGCGACAAATACCGGGCTCTATGTCAGAGTCCGCGCCACCAACGACGGTTAAGGGTTGCACTTGTTGCGTAAATCATCATGGCCCAAAAATATCAAACAAATTATGCCTTGGCAAGAGGTAGGCCCGAAAATTTCAAAAATTTTATATATAACATAATATATATGTTATTTGGCTGTTTCGCCCGCCTTGGAGGAATCTGTGGCAGCTACGCTTGAATCGGCGGCAGCGGCAACCTCTATCTTGGCAATCTTGTCCCAGTCGTTCTTATCGTAACCCAGCAACAAGTCGGGGCCGGCATAGCCCTTTATGATAGAAACGGCCTTGACGGTGTCCTTGAACTTGAGGGCGTCCTTGGCGTCTTCAAGCAGGTCCTTCTGGGCGTTCCTCTTGTCCTGGATTTCGCCCACGCGGTTCTGGCGGAGCACTTCCATGGTGTCGCTGACGAACCCGAGGTCCCAGGTGCTGTCAAAGCAGGCTTCTGCTTCCAGGTACTTTTCGGGGGCTTCTGCGGCGGCGTCAAAAAGGGCGTTGCAGCGGGCGAAGGTTTCGGCGCTAGAGGTCTTGGAATGCTGATAATACTGGTAGCCGCCCACAATCAGGCCGATAATCACCAGCAAGAACAGACCGTCCTGCCAGCCCATGATGGGGCCGGAGGGCATCTTGGGCCGTCCGTTGACGGTTTCTCCGGCTTCCAATTTTTCTTCCGCTTCGTCAAAAGGGCTTTTTCCGTTTAAGAAACTGAACATGTTTTACCTTACCTTTTGGAAATGGCGTCAAAGACGCGTGCGTATAAATAAATCTGTTTTACGAGGCTTGCAAAGCCGTTGCTTCGGGTGGGGGAGAGCCCTACGTTGAGCCCGATGTCCCTGAAAAACTCCGGGTCTACAGACAAAATAGCGGCTGGAGTCTGGTCGTTGTAGATTTGCAGGGCGAGAGCCCCCAGTCCGCGGCTAATCAGCGGGTTGGTGGTCCCGCCTTCCACGTCCATCTCGAAATGGATGGTTTCGCCGTTGAAGCTCGGTACCAGATACATGGTAGAGGCGCACCCCTGGATGATAAACTTTTCGGCCTTCAGGGAAGCGTCCATTCCCTTGTGGTTGCGGGCGAGCCCAAGCAGGTATTCCCACTTGCCATCGGCATCCTTGAAGCTGGAAAAAGTCTTCCGTAGAGATTCTTGACGTTCTTGAATAGAATCTGCCATGATGACCTTAGCGGAGGAAAGACCTCATCTTCCAGATGACAGAGGGGCAAGACCAGAGCACGTTCCAGAAAATGCGTATCAGGGTCTGCTTTTCGCGGGGCAGTCTGGAGAGCCGCTTGGCGGCCTTGTCGAACTGCTCGTCGGTAATGCTGTTGAATCCGGCCTTGGCGTTTGCGATCTGCAGGTGGTTCTTGCCCAGAGCCTTCATCCAGCGGGCGAGTGTGGCTTCTTCGATGGCGCCCCTGTTTTCACCGCTGTCCTTGAGCCACTGGTCTACGGCTTCGGCGGCAATTTTTCCGCTGAGCAGGGATTCCACGATGCCGGACCGGCTGATGGGGTTCACGCAGCTCGCTGCATCGCCAGCCTTGAAAAGCCCGCACTTGGCGAGAGGCTTATTGGACTGCCCGCAGGCGATCATTCCGCCATAGACGGCTTTCACCGTTGCTTTCGGGTAGTTCTTTGCGATAAAATTCATGAGCTTCTGGCGTAGGGGCTCGCCGTTCTTTACGGACTTGCCCAACACGAAGCCGATATTCACTTCTTTGCCGTCACGGGGGAAAATCCAGCCGTAACCGTCCTGGAATTCGCTTCCGAAGAACAGCTCGATATGCTCGGGGCTGTGCTCGATGCCGTCTGCTACGGCAAAAATTCCAGATTCCAAATCTGTGTCGCCGGTCTCGATGCCCTCGAGGCAGGGAATGTTCCTTGTGAGCCTGCAACTCGGGCCCGAAGCGTCGATGATGGTCTTGGCCGTAAGGGTGACGGATTCGCCTCCCTGGGACACCTGGACGTTCCAGCCCGATTCCGTTCGTTCCAGTTTGTGGATAAGGGCGTCAAAATGACATTCCACCCCGTGGTTCTGGGCGGCGTCGGCGATGCTCTTGTGGAACAGGGCTCTATTCAGGATAAGCCCGCAATTCTTGCTGTAGAATTCGGCCCGGTAGCGCTTGGGCGAGGTGAAGTAGATGCCCGAAAGTCTACCCCTTACGAAGGCAGGATCTATGGGCCAAAGGGCGGCAAGTCTGTCTGCAGAAACAGCCTCGGCGCAGAAGATTGGTTCCTTCCAGGGGGCCTTCTTGTCTAGAAGCAGAACCCGTCTGGCAGTGCCGGTCAACCGACCTAGGGTACAGGCCGCCATCAGTCCTGCAGGACCAGCTCCGCAGACGATGGTATCATACTCTTTTTGAGCGAAATTTGACATTTCAAGGCAAAAAATAGCATTGTTTTGCATTTTACTTGTATATGTTTGAAATTTTTTATTTATTTTAGGGGTATCCGTTATTTGGATTTTCCATAAAGGGAACGTGTATATGAATATGATGAAAATTTCAAAGTTTGGCCTTTGCCTGGTCGGTGCTCTCGCCATGAGCGGTTTTGCCCAGGGCGACTACTCCGGCAAGGACCTTAACATTTCTTTCCGCGACAAGCGTATCGACGGTTTCAACTTCAGCAATGCCAAGGCAGTCAAGAATGTTACGGACTTCCAGCGTGCTGCCGGTGAAAAGCCGAATTTCAAGGGGGCAGACCTTTCCGGAGTGTCCTTCCAGAACGCTGTGATTAGTGAAGCGAACTTTAGCAATGCCGTACTTAAGGGCGTGGTCATCAGCGGTGCTGACATTCGTAGCTCCAATTTTGAAGGTGCCGACATGGAAGAAGGCAACCTCTACCGTGCAACGCTCCTTGACAGCCAGTTCCCCAAGACCAACCTGAAGAATGCCCGTCTGGACATGATGAAGGTTTCCGAAGAAACGGACTTCAGCAAGTCGGACATGACCATGGCGTCTGTGAACGAAGTGGACCTTACCCGTGCCGACTTCTCCAAGGCAAACCTCACCAACACCAACTTCGCCCGTTCCTTGATGGCTAACAGCGACTTCCGCAAGGCCACTCTGAACCACACGGACTTTACGGGTTGTAACCTGATTGCCGCGAACTTCAAGGGCACCGACCTGGTGGATGTGAACTTTGCTAAAGCCGGTCTTTCCCAGGCTGAATTCGGCGGTGCAGAATTCAAGAACGTGAACCTGCAGGATGCCGACCTTTCTCTGACCACCTTTAACGACGTGGACCTGTCCAAGACCCAGCTCCAGCGTGCCAAGTTTGCCCAGTCCACTGTGAAGAACATGGAATTCGGCAAGCAGGACCTGACCGGTGTGGTGTTCGACAAGGGCTCCGTATCCAAGAACAACTTCGAGAAGACCAAGCTCGGCAAGGCCTCTTTCTACGATGCCTCTGTTGAAAAGAACATCTTCAAGGAAGCCGACCTGGTGAAGAGCGTCTTCGATGGTGCCTACATTTTCAAGAGCATCTTCGACAAGGCTGACCTCACCAAGAGTAACTTCGCCAACTCCACCATCGAACGTTCTGACTTCCAGCTGGCCCAGATGTCCGGTACCAGCCTCGCCGGTGCAAAGCTCATCAAGGTGAGCTTCCTGAACGCGAACCTCCAGGGTGTCAAGATCGACGCCGATACCAAGATGGAAGACGTGGACTTCTCCGGTGCCGACCTGAGCAACGCCAAGATCGAAAAGTTCACGGCCAAGCGCGTCATTTATGACAACAAGACCAAGTTCCCCAAGGGCTTTGATCCTCGTCAGTTCGGCTTCACCAAGCCTGGTGAGAAGGCTGCCGAAGTGGTGGTGAACAAGAAGCCGCAGGGCGACAAGGTTGCCGAAGACGCCATGCCCAAGAAGAAGAAAAAGAAGAAGAAAAAACACTCTGACGACTACGACGATTAATGGCCCTTTTATAACGGATTTGGAACCTCGCTTCGGCGGGGTTTCTTTTTTTATTACATTGTAGGGAGATAAGGAGGAAAGCGTATGAAAAAGTTGCTTGCTTTTGGACTGTTCCTGTCCATGGCCCTGTGGGGATGTTTCGATGGTTCTTCATCGGTGTCAAGTGAATCGTCCCATGGTGCATCCCATGACGGTGGCTTAGCGGAGCTTTCTACAGAAACGTCTGAGTCTAGTGCCGCTACAGAACCCGCTTCTAGCGCCAGTACAGACCCCTTGTCCAGTGCCACTACAGAGCCCGCATCTGGTGTTGAATCTGAGCCTTCGTCCAGTGCTGAAGCTGTGTCTAGTGATGACCAGACGAATCCGCTAAGTGGAACGAGCGATGAAACTTTTGATGTGCCGAAATCTGGATTTGTTCGCGGGAAATGTATGAACAATTCCTTGGCCAAGGCTGCAGCTCCGGCTGGTGGATCGGAATCCGAAAAATTGCCTGAGGCCTATTTGGGCTATGCAGGCGGTGAACCGTTCATCGAGATTCATGACGTTTCGGACTATTGCGATTTGGTAGCGAAAACCTCTCAGAAGGTAAAGGGCGATACCTTGTTTGTGGCGTATTACGATATAACTATGGCCAGCAAATGCATATGTACTTTTGATAGCCACAGGTTCTTTATCGATAGGGATAATGCTAGCTTGCCTCTCTTCTCGTTCAATGATGTCGTGTATAAAGTTGTGGATTTGATGATTGACTAAAACGTCCCTTCCAGTTGTCAAGGACGGAAAAAAGGTGCCCCGCTTGGGACACCTCTTTTAATTTTTATGGAGATCCCCGACCAAGTCGGGGATGACAGTTAGTACAGCAGAGCAAACACCATGCCGGGGCGGAAGTACTTACCGGCGGTGTACTTCAGAGCCGTGCTGTGGAGCAGCATGAACAGCGCGCTTGCTTCAACCTTATTGGCCTTCGCGATGCTGCCGAATGCCTTGGTGAAGGCGGGCAGGTTGCGCGGGAGCTTCGGGCTGATGCGGCTGTCGGCAAGGAGGGCGCCCTTCTTCAGAAGTTCCTTGTGCATCTTGTCGGCGGCGGTGGCGCTGAGGCCGAATGCCTTCACCAGAGCTTCCGGGTGCAGGCGGCAGGAACCGTTGAATCCTTCCGGTGCGGCGAACGGGATGCGGGCTTCTTCGTAGAGGTTGCGGATCATGGAATCGCCCATGTCGGCAGCCTGCTTTTCCAATCCGTGGTGCATCATGGCGCACATGATGCTGTACTGGATGCCGATCCACACGTCGTGAGCCTGGAAGTTGAATTCATCCAGCGGAGAGCCGTCCTTACGTACAAGGTTCGCGGCACCGATGAGCGGGCTGTTGGCCTTGTAGTTCGTGTTGTAGACGCGCAACAGGTTGGCCTTGGCCTTCTTCTCGTCGCTAATCGGCTTGAGGCCGAGCAGGCGCAGGTAAGTGTCGGCGAGCATCGTGTCGGCAAACACGTCATCGCAGTCGTTTGCAATCTTTGCGTTCCAGCTGGCGGTAAAGGCTTCCTTGCACTGGGCGGTGAGCCAAGCCTTCTTGAGGCCGCGGAGTTCGTTCTTGGAAAGTTCTACGTCGCTCGGGATTTCGCCAGAGTTCAGCCATTCGTTGATGGTCTTGAGGGCTGCCTTCACATTGCCGCCGTCGATAACGAGCGTTTCCTTGATGGCATCGGCGAGTTGCGGGAGCTTGTCTGCCACAACGTCCTTTGCTTCCATCGGAGTCACGAAGAAGTGGTAGTAGCCTTCGGCTTCGTCCCACAATGCTTCGTCGAATTCCTTGTTGGCAGCGTCGGCCTTCGCGTTCCAGGTGTCGGCCTGTGCCTTGTCGCCGAGGATTTCGGCAATCTTGGCTGCAGCGCGGAGGCCTGCAATCCAGAGGCTACCGCAGTACACGGAAATGCCGTGGCTGGAGAGGTTGTCGAACGTGTCGTCGGTACCGTGGGTGAGCGGGAAGTTTTCACCTTCATTCACCATCTTTTCAAGGTACTGCATGGCGGCGTAAACGGCTTCCTTGCAATCCTGCAAGTTCTGCTTGTCCTGCGTCTTCACGTAATGACGCAGCACCATCAGCACGTACTTCGGAGCGAGATCCTTCCATTCCTTCACGTTGTGCCAGTCGTAGGCATCGGGTTCTGCATCGAAGGGACTTCCGAGGTCGTGAATCACGGCGCCACGCACGGCGCGGGGGCCTTCAAGCTTCGGGTCCGGCAGGTCGGCGAACGGGTGGTTCACATATTCGTGGTGACGGCGACGGTTGTTGTTCACGGCGAGAATCGCATCACCAAAGCGCTTCATCACCACACCATCGAGGCGCGGCATCAGGGCCATCAGGCTGAAGCTGCCGTAGAAGTAAACGTCCAGCGAGTTGAAGAACGGATAGTCGGCGCATTCGCGAACCAGGAAGCGGTCGTCCTT
>JAFVGH010000113.1 GCA_017475045.1 Fibrobacter sp.
ATCGTCAAGATTGACAAAGAGACTTTTGGTCATGAGATTGAACTTGCCAGCGGCCTGGAACTCAAGTTTGATAAAAAAGGCAAGCTGGTCAACGTTGATGACTAGCGTTGGCACCAGGCTTTCTATCGTCCATGACCTCCGGCATAAATACATTTTGGGGCAGTTCATGGCGTCTTTTCCCTTGCCTTGTGTCTCTTTATGTCGCTTTCCCTATACGTCCTGAAAAGCCACGAAAGTTTCACCTATGTTTCACCTGATGTCTTTTCGCTTTCTTATAAATCACTGATTATCAACACGTTATAAGATATAGTTCGAGTCTCGTTTTCCGCTCCAAGACAGTCTCCTTTCTGGTGGCTGTCTTTTTTTGTGCCTGCTCCGGCGAGCCCCGGAACCAGTCTACACATAAGATGGTAATTGGCAACGACTTACACGAAACGGGGTGCCAATCTCGTTTATTTTTCGTATCTTGCTACAGAAAAAGGAAGTGATCGTGATAAAAAGAGTCTATACATTGGCCCTTCTTCTGTTGGTCCTAACAGGATGCTTCCGTTATTCCGATGTGTCTCGTTCTGCTGTCAACTTGTATGACTGGAACGCGGGGCTTGCGAATGTCTGCACCCCTTCTGATTCCTCGTGCGTTTTGTTCTTCAATAAGGTCGATACTGCCAGTATCTGGAGAGTACAGACCGGAACGCATGAAAAACAGAAGACGAAGCATCTGACAGGATGGAAATTCAGCCCTTCTTTGTTTGGGGATGCCTGGGTACGACTGGGTTCCGTGCAAATGGGCGTCCTTCGAAATCACGAAGGCTTTGACGAAAGGATATTCTTGTATGATTTGGAAACGGACTCATTTTCCATTGTTCCGGTAACAGTGGAAGGCATTTCCCAATGGTGGTTGGAAGAAAACGCACTACACTTCATCTGCAGGCATGATGGCAAAAAGGAGGCGACGGTTGACTCACGCGGATACTATTCCGAGGTCCCCCGTCCTGACTATGGCGCCGCTATATCGATCTCATGGAGCCATTCGTTAGGGCGCTGCTGGATCCAGTACGATATAGATTCCCTCTTTGTCGGAATTCCCGGAACAGCGACTCGTTTCCCCGTGGCCGCCCCGATAAGTTTGGCGCCTCTACATGATGGAACGATGCTGATCGTTTCTGCTCCGGCAAGCGATCAGGTCGACCTTTACACCTTCAATGGACAAGATATTACGCAAGTTCATTCCCTATCGGCACAAGGATCTCATTACTGTACTCCGCTAGTTTATGGCCAAAATGTGTTTGTTCCTGTCATCCGTTCAGCCAGTCTTTTGGGGGTAGTCTACGATGGGCTGTTCAGTATCGATTCCGGAAGACACTGGCATTTCTTGGCATTGGGGACAATGCGTGATATCTTCTCTTTGACTGACCAGTCTCTCTATTTTGTGGGCGATGCCGCTACCATACGCATGATAGACTTGAACAGAGTCGCATCTAAGGAGAAGCCTTCCAAGAGAACAGGAAGAAAACCATAATCTGGTCACGCCCAGGAATCAGATTATTCTTTTGTTTGTAATTAATTTTGCATTATACTTGCATTACAAACGAAAACGATTTGCGTATGACATCGATAACAATCAGAGTAGACGAACAACTGAAGAGGAACTTCGACGTCCTTTGCGACCAGTTCGGACTCAGCAACAGCGCGGCCTTCAACCTGTTCATGAAGGCTGTCGTCCGCGAGCGCCGGATTCCGTTCGAGATCAAGGCCGATTCGGAGATCGAAACCCGGCAGAAAGGCTGGGAGGCTTTTCAGAAAATGAGAGAGATGGCGCTGGCTTCCGGTGCGGGAGATATGAGCTTGGAGGATATTAACACGGAAATAGCGGCATCTAGAAATGGAAAATAAACTGTTTGCGGTCATCGACACCTTGCCGTTTTACACTTGAATTCCCTTTCTAAGAGGAGTTGAAGGATAGTTATTTTTACTCCTATTTTACACCTAATTACATCTTCTTCACTCGTAATCCGCTGATTTTCAAATATATACGAGAACATGTTCGAGTCTCGTTTTCCGCTCCAAACGCCTCGCAGAAATGCGTGGCGTTTTTGTTTGTGGGCAGGTGACGGTGGGGCCGTGAAAATGGGCCATCTCCTCGGGCATATCGGGCAAGGTCTGTAACCGCTTTGGGCAAGGTCTGTTTTTATCGTACAGACCTTGCCCATTCAATATGGCTTCCGCACTACTGAGAGCCCATTCTGGCGGGCAAGGTCTGCGCCTCGAAATCAAACCTTGCCCAAAAGTGCGGACCACCTTGCCCAAAAGCATCGCAGACCCTGCCCCAAACAGCCATGATGGCCCCTGCCGGCGGAATGGACTGGCAGGCAAAAAGACTTGAAGGAAAAGTCTTCACCGTGCGCTTCATAGACTCCGCCGGACAGACTCACCTCGAAGAAACCGGTATCGCACTCCTCCCCGGCGTCGATGAATATGAGATTGTGAAATAACGCTATTGGAGAAAGGGCCTATGCCCTTTTTCTTTTCGCCGCCGTGAGACTCTCGTCCTCTCCGCACGAAAGTGGCTCTCAGGTATCTGGGAGCCCTTTTTTGTGCATTTTTGTCGCGCCGTTGTTACGCCAAGTCTTTGGAGACAAGCAGAATTATGTCTATCTTCACACCGAAAACCCAAATGATACAAATATGAGGACTCGTTTATCTGCGCTTATGGCC
>JAFVGH010000114.1 GCA_017475045.1 Fibrobacter sp.
CGCCGCCCGCAGCGCCTTCCGCAAGCGCTCCGGCTCGGCCGACAGCCCCACGCCGAGCAGCAGGACGCGGCGCCACTCCCGCCCGTCCATCCGCCCCTCCAGCACGTCCGGCAGCATCTGCCGGCTCGCGAACGCCAGCTCCGCCCCCGGATGCCGCCGCAGCACCGCCGCCGCCGCCACCAGGTATTCCTCCAGGGCCCCGAGCCCCGACACGACCAAGATCCGTCCGTTCTTTTCCATGCCCCTCCCTCTACCCGGCCCATTCCGCGCCGTCAAGCCCCATGTGCCCAGTATTTGACCTGCCGGTCAATCCTTGTGCGAAATCCCGGAAATCCTTGGGATTTTCCCGGTCATTGGGAACCTTGCGCCGCGGCGTCAAGCCAGCGGATTGTGCAAAACCCGCTGGTGTTTTCGACAGGATTTACAAGATTCACAGGATTGGAATCCATGTTCTTTTCCCTCCAAGCAATCCTGCCCATCCTGTAAATCCTGTCCAGAACTCCTCCCGCCACAGGCTGCACAAAAACTGACCACCCCGCCCAAAAACTTCCCACCCGCCCCTCCCGCATCCCTGCCGATTTCTCCCACGTTTCCTCCCCCATCCCCCCGTAAATCCTGCCCATCCTGCAATCCTGTCGAAAAATTCCCGCCGTTGGCACGCCTCCTGCTACATGCCAGGCGGAAACCCTCCACGACAACCAACCAACCGAAAGGACACCCCCATGACGACCCAACTCCACCCCATCCACCCCGCCTACCAGTTCGAGGCCTTCAACGCCTTGCGCTACCTCGGCAACTTCCTCCGCGACCGCCGCACCCCCGTACGCGGCGGCGCCAGCCTCTTCCGGTCCCTGGGCCTCGTGGCGACCGGACGCGACATCAAGGAAAACTTCGCCGCCCTCGCCGGGACCATCGGCCCCTACACCTTCACGTGGGACGGCGACACCCTCGACTGTTCCCGCACGTCCCTCCTGGGCCGCTGCCACCATGCGGAGGGGACCTTCGCGGTGGACTTCGGCGACACCCCCTGCGAGAACATCGAAGACATCTGGAACTGCCCCCTCCGCGAAGTCCGCGACAGCGTCCGCGCGGCCGTCGCCCGCCTCGCGGCGGCCGTGGAGGCCCTCGAACCCTCCCCCGAGGGCGGCATCCGCAGCCGATTCGACGCCCTCGTCCGCCGCTACGGCCTGACGCCCCGCGAACGCGACATCCTGCTGGTGGCCCTCTGCACCGAGCACGGCCTGCTCGAATACGACCTGGGCAGCAACCCGCCCAAGGGAGACCTCATCCGTGTCGAAGAACTCGCGGCCTACCTCGCCTGCCCCATCGACGAAATCCAGCCCCTGGTGCAGGAAGACTCCCGCCTGCGCGCCCACGACCTCCTCGACCGCTGCCTGACCATCCCCACCGACACCCTGACCTACCTCGAAGGCCTGTCCCGGGCCTGAACCCCGCCCGGATTCCGGCCAATCCGCTGGCTCATCTGCAAACGGCGGATTTTCCAATGATTGGAAAAAAACTTTCCAATGGTTGGAAAATTCCGCCCGATTTTTCCAATGATTGGAAAAATTTTTCGCCACTTTTCCAATGATTGGAAAACATTTTCCGAATCGATTTTTGGAAACAAAAAAGACAAAAAGGGAAACAAAACAAGCGGAGAACAAACAGGTCAGACAATTCCGACAATTCCCGACAATTGTTTTGGAGACAACTTGGACAACCCAAGACAACTCCTTCAAGGTGCGCCGCTCAACCGGGAGGCGTTCCTGAAAACCACCTCGCAGCATGACGGCATCGAAAACCTTTTTCAACCTTGATTCAACTCTCTTTTCATATATTCTCGGAATGAGAGGATCGCAATGAATCTGTACGAAAATGCCGCGACACAAGCAATCGCCACCTTCTTTCACCGCGAGCCTTTGTGGAAGAAAGAAATACTCTTCAATTTCCTTTTGAAACCTTTCGATTTGGAATTGGAAAACATCAAAGATGTCGTCACGCAAAACAGTTTGCAGGGCACCATTCCTGATTTCACGATAAAGACCTCCAGTGGGGACATTCATTTTGAAGTGAAAATCAATGATGCGATCCTGACCACGTCCGAGAGGAAGGAGGACACAAGACATGCATTCCTTGTGCGCAAAGACTACGCTCATCTCTCAGATATCCCACCGGGCACCAAGATTCTTTATTGGGAAGATTTGTTCCGATGCATTGACAAGCAAGGGGCGACAAAAGAATTTGCCCGTCTTGCCTTGGTTCGCGAATACATGCACGATGGGGAACACACACTCTTATTGACACCACACGAGGTAGCTATGTTTTATTCAGCAGATACGATTGCGGCGGTTTACACAATGTCGGAAAAACTCGTAAAAATATGTTGGAATCTTTTGAACACATTGGATTCAAATGCATATGAAAGCGGGAGAAACCAAAAAAATCAATGGGGAATCGGGTACTATTTCAATGGAATTCGCGGGGAAAAACGGGAATTCTTTGTCGGAATCAATCCGATGATTCCTAAGGAATACAGTTTTTCCGTGGCCTTGAAACTGGCCGGAAGCTACAAAGACAAACTCGAAAACTGCTACACCGATGATGAATGGGCATATTTTCCGTTAGACAGAGAAATCCTTGCTCGAAATACCTCTGAAGAGGAGATGCAAAAGCAATTCAATGAAGAGGCAAAAAAAGTCTTGGATGGAATCGAAAGCACACTGTCCCAGCAAAAGCCTTAACCCGAGTTTCCATATTCGACCCTCTTTTCAACTTTTTCCAGGAGGCTGACAGTGGAGTTTCCTAGGAAATTCGCACATCCAGCCTCCCGAAAACCGCCAAAACGGCGTGTAGTCTAGACCTACCCTCTTGCGTCACCA
>JAFVGH010000115.1 GCA_017475045.1 Fibrobacter sp.
AAGATGACATATTTCAGTAACCTTCAGTCCGTCCTTGTATAGTTTTGTGACCAATTCCCATTTTTTTCGATTGAAAGCCATAAATTCCTCGAAAGTTGTGTCCAACTTTCGGGGGTCACATCACAGAGGGGGTAGCGGAAGCCTCAATGACAATTCTGGATTGAGATACACATGAGGCTGAAGCGAGGGGGAGGCGTCCCCCAATTGTAATACATTAAACTTTCACATGAAATATTTTTGTAAGGATTTCGATACCTGTTTTTTGTATCTTTACAGGTTATGGAAAGGTATTTTTTATGTGTTCTTATGGGGGCGGCGCTGGCCTGGTCGGCGCCGATTACCCTGCAAGAAGCGCTGGAAATGGCCAAGTCCAGTAATTCGCAGATTAGGGCCGAAAAGGCCAAGGTGGAAATGGCCGAAAGCGCCCAGGGCGAGGCCCGTTCCCGTTTTATGCCTACGGTGAGTCTGAGTGCGAGTGTTACGAGGATTGACGATCCCATATACATTGATTTGGGGGATATTCAGACTTCGCTAGGGTCCCTGGCCGAAGGGGTGGGGTCTGCCGGAGCCAATGCGGCTTATTCCGTAGCCTATCTGGAGGCCTACCGCAAGGCAAGCCAGGCCTATAACCAGGCTTATAATGGAGCCATTGCCCAGGGGCTGTCTGCAGCCGAGGCTGATGCCTTTGCACAGCAAAAGTTGGGCGGTACGGCAGAGAGCATTGCCGACGCCACCGGAAAGAAATACAGCGATGCGGTGCAGCAGAAGGCGGATGCGGCCAAGGAAAAGATCGAGGACGCCGAATTCAGGATGAAGGTTCAGGACGAGCTGTTCTTTAACGCCCGCGTGACCGCCATCTGGCCTATCTTTACAGGGCTCAAGATTTATTCCGCCTACGACGCCGCCAAGGAAAACGTGAACGCCAAGAAGGCCGCCTTCGACATGGCGCAGAACACCATCTTGATGGATGTGGCCACCAAGTACTTTACGCTTAGGCTTGCCGAAGAGCTGGCGGTGATGCGGGAAACCACCAAGAAGAATCTGGAAGACCATCTGGAACGCTCCAAGAAGCTGGAGGCCAGCGGTCAGATCAGCAAGGCGGAACGGCTGCGTGCCGAGGTGGCGTTGGCCGAAGCAGAAAATGCCTACGACGATGCCCTGCGGGACCAGTCCCTTGCCCGGATGGCGCTGGCAAGCCTGCTTCATACGGATACGAACATTACGGCAGTGACGCCGGTGGAAGCTCCCGAAAGCTACCAGACCATGGAAGAGATTAAACAGAAGGCCAGGGAGATGCACCCGGGACTTCGTCAGCTCCGCACGGAGCGCAAGCGTAGCCAAGATGCGGTGAGTGCCGCCCGTGCCGATTATTTCCCCATGGTGGCGCTGTTTGCCTATAAGGAACTTTACACCAGGGACCTGACTATTCTGGAGCCGGAATGGGCCGTAGGTGCCAAGGCCCAGTGGGAATTGTTCAAGGGCGGTGAGACCCGTGCCAAGGTGGCAAACGCGAAGGCTTTGGACCGCTCCCTTGCCAGTATGGAAGAGCATACTTTGGACAACATCGGCTTGCTGGTGGAAAAACGCTGGCGCGAGCTGGAGCATGCCAAGGGCCGCCTGGAAAGCTTGAAGAAGACCCGCGAGCTTGCAGACGAGGCCCTGCGCAGTCAAAAGCTGGCCTATGAATCTGGGCTTGCTACGGGCCTAGACGTGGTCGATGCAGAACTGGCCCTTTCGAGACTTCAGGTGGCCGACCTGAAGGCCCATTACGATGCGGTTATAGCCTGGCTCGGACTTCTGGAAGCTAGTGGCGAGGTGGCCGAGGCGGGAAGCATGTTGAAAAGTAAAAGTGTGGGGAAGGAATAATGGACAAGGTAAAGTTTTTTAGCAAGATTTTTGCAATTGTCGTGTTGGTGGCGCTGCTGGTTGCCGCCGTGTTCCAGCTCAAGGAATTTGCCACCAAGCCCAAGGACAAGTACCTGCAGGGTCAGATGGAAGCCCGCCGCGTGCTGGTGTCGGGAAAGGTTCCCGGCCGTATTGACAAGCTTCTGGTTCGCGAAGGGCAGACCGTCAAGAAGAATGCTTTGGTGGCCGTTATCAGTAGCCCAGAAATCGAGGCCAAGAAGATGCAGGCCCAGGGAGCCTTGGGCGCTGCGAAGGCCCAGGCCAACAAGGCCAAGAACGGCGCCCGCCCCGAAGACGTGAAGTCTCTGAAGGCCATGGCGGACCGGGCTCAAGATGCCGCCAACCTGGCAAAGAGTACTTACAACCGTGTACAGAAACTCTATAACGAAGGCGTGCTCCCGTTACAGAAGCGTGACGAGGCCGAAACCCAGATGAAGGCTTCCCAGAGTGCCGCCGACGCTGCCCGTGCCCAGTATGAGATGGCCCTTGCAGGGGCCCGTGCCGAAGACAAGGAGGCGGCGGAGTCCCTGGTGCGACAGGCCGAGGGCGCCAACGCCGAGGTGAACGCTTACTTGGAAGAGACTAAGATCAAGAGCCCCATTGCAGGCGAGGTCACCCTGAAGGTGGTTGAAGAAGGCGAGGTCGTGGGGGCGGGCATGCCTGTTATCGCCGTCACCGACCTGAAAGACGCCTGGGCGGTGTTCCACCTGCGTGAAGACAACCTGAGGAACGTGACCAAGGGCAAGACTTTTATTCTGCCGATCCCTGCTTTGGGAGTGGCTGCCGAAATGGAAGTGACCTATATCGCTCCCACGGGCGATTACGCTACCTGGAAAAGCTCCAAGGAGAGCGGCGGCTTTGACCTGAAGACTTTTGAGGTCCGCATGCGGCCCACGGTGGAACTGGAGAACCTGCGCCCCGGCATGAGCGTGTTGCTCCCGCTGGACCAGCTGAAATAGTGTAATTGTCATTCCCGGCTTGGCCGGGAATCTCCGTGGGATTTGAAATTTGTTCAGGGCGTTCTTAGATACGGTCAAGAAGGTTTATCTGAGCCACAACATTGTCTTGTGGCTGGTGATTCTCCTGCTGCCTGTGGGCGTGTCCGTGTTCATGGTGGAGTTCTTTTCGGCCAGGACCATTCTGCATGTGCCTATCGGGATTGTGCAGCAGGATGCGTCCCAGTTGGCATACCGGCTGGAGGGCGCCCTGCGGTCGGATCCTGTATTGAATGTGGCTAAGAAGTGTGAGGATTTCTCGGAGTGCGAGCATGCCATGGTCCGGGGGGAGCTTCAGGCCTTTGTTGTGATTCCCTATGAACTGGAACGCCGCGCCCTTCGCCTCGAGGCGCCGGTGATACCCGTGTTTTCTAGCGGGCAGAATTACCTGACCAATTCCTTTGCCACCAAGGAGATTCGTGCGGTGGTAAGCAGCCTGGGCGAGGGCCTCTTTACCGCCGGTATTGCCAACCCCGTGCGTGTGCAGCTCCATTCTGTGGGTAACGAGGAAGGGAACTACCAGGGGTTCTTGGGCCTTGGACTGCTGAGTTCCATTTTCCACCTGGCGGCGATTCTCGGCGCGGTTTACGTGTTCAGTTTTCCCTTTAGGGAACATACGGTTCGTGACATGCTGAAGATTG
The DNA here is from genome assembly GCA_017475045.1 of Fibrobacter sp. Taxonomy (GTDB): domain Bacteria; phylum Fibrobacterota; class Fibrobacteria; order Fibrobacterales; family Fibrobacteraceae; genus Fibrobacter. Next base: position 3,542 of record JAFVGH010000115.1, read on the forward strand.
CGGGCGAATCCCGCCTGGTGCTTTTCACTGCTACCATGTTGCCCTTGATTCTTATCCAGTGGATTGCCTTCATGGCGACGTACGCCTATGCCCGCCGAATGGTCTCTCCCATGTCTCTGGAAGAATTTGTCATGGTGTCGGCAGGGGAACTGGCCATGGTTCTCGCCAGTGCGGGCGCCGGGGCGACTTTTGTGGGCATTACGGGAAACATGCGTATGTCTTCCAGTATTGCTGGCGTGATTGGCGGACCTGCCTTTGCCTTTGTGGGCCAGACCTTCCCCCTGATAGGCATGCCTTTTGTGGTACGCTGCTATGCCTACCTGCTTCCATTGACGCACATACTCAAGATCCAGTCCGCCATGTTGCTTGGCCCTGTCGGGCTTCCTCATGCTTGGGATTGCCTGGTGACGCTTCTGTTCATGGCCCTGTTCTGGATGCTGCTCTCTATAAGACTCCTTGCCGTACGTTGGACAGCTTCTAAGCGGAAGGAATTGGATTGGATTCGTGAACACGGTAAGGTCAAGGATAAGATTTGGGCTGCCATAGGGGCGGTTTACAATGACCTGAATCCTTCGAACAATGCTTCACACTTGAAATTGAATTTGTTGAAATCGCAGGAGGAGTCAGATGATTGATATCCTCAAGCGGTTCTTGATGGTGGCCTTTGCCGAATGGAAACTGTTCTATACGGACGCTGCTGCCGTGTTGCTGCTAGTAGTGGCAAGTGTGCTTTACGCTTTTTATTATCCGATGCCCTACAAGTATCAGACGGTTACCAAGATTCCCGTGGCCATTGTGGATTTGGACAATAGCAAGGTGTCTCGCAGCCTGGTGCAGATGGCCGATGCTTCCCAGCAGGTGGATGTCCGGCATGTATTCTCTGAGGTTCGAGACGCCGAAGCGGCTATGGCCAACGAGGAGATATACGGCTTCATGGTGATTCCGCCGAATATAGAGGTGGATTTGCAGAAGGGCCAGAGCGTGAACATCAACGTGTTTACCCATGGTGCCTACGTGATGTTGCATGGGAACATCTCTACGGCGTTTACCACCTGTGCGCTGACTCTTGGGGCAACCACCAAGGTCAAGCGTATCGCCCTGTCTAAGAAGGTCCCGGCGGCCCAGGCCATGGCCATGCGTGACCCCATGCCCCTAGGAATCCAGGTCATGTACAACAATACGGGCAGCTACTCCAATTACGTGGTGCCTAGCGTGTTGATTATGATTTTGCAGCAGTCTCTGATAATTGGCCTTTGCCTGCTTGGTGGCGCCCGTGCCCACCGCAAGTTCCGTAAGCTCCAGCGCGATGCCAGCTACGAGAACGAGAATATGCTCTTCCGGTATTTCGGGCGTTCCTTCGCCTACTTTGTCCATTATTGTAGCTTTATTCTGCTCTACCACTTTGTGGTTTACCAGGTCTTTGATTTCCCTCGCCGCGGAGAGCTTTTGCCTATGGCGGTTTTCGCCTTCATCTTCTTCTTCTCGGTTATCAACTTTGCCATGGTGTTGTCTCAGGTATTTGTGCAACGCGAGACCAGCGTGCAGCTGTTCCTTTACATGTCTATCCCGCTCCTGTTCCTGTCGAACTTTAGCTGGCCTACGGAACTTGTTCCCTCTTGGATGCAGACGCTTTCGAGCCTTGTACCCTCTACATATGCGATTCCTGCATGGGTGGCTATTGAGCAGCGGGGGGCGAGCCTTTCCGATGCGGCTGGCTATCTTGTGCCCCTGGCGACTCTATCGGTGTTTTACATGGTTCTTGGCCTGGTGTTGACCCACTTGCGTGATGGCTCGAAGCTCAAGACCGGGGAGATGTAGTTTTTTGTATATTGGTAATGAGGTAATCCTATGATGTTTGATCCTTTGTATATGTCCATATTGCTTGTGACGCTGGTGCTTTCGGGCGCCGTCTCTATGCTGGTCAAGAGTCGCTTTGCTGCGGGCCAGAAGGTTCGTATCATGAGCGGGCTTACCGGTGCCGATGTGGCCAAGGCTATTCTGATGGATGCGGGCATTACCGACGTGAAGGTCCTTGTGCACCAGGGATTCCTTTCTGATCATTATAACCCCTTGAACAAGACCCTTAACCTGTCCAAGGAAGTCTATTACGGTCAGAATGCCAGTGCCGCAGGCGTTGCCGCCCACGAGGTGGGGCATGCCATCCAGCATGCACAGGGGTATTTCCCTTTGTGGCTTCGCTCTTTTATTGTGCCGGCGGCGAATATCGGCTCCAATCTAGGACCGTGGCTTGTGATTCTTGGAATCATTTTGATGAGTGCAGGCCGTCATTTGGGGTATTCCCTGGCTATTGTGGGCGTGTTGCTCTTTGCCCTTGCTACGTTCTTTACCTTGGTGACGGTTCCTGTGGAATTCGACGCTTCTTCCCGTGCCAAGAAGGCCCTTGCCCGTATGGACATTGTGGCTCAGGGTAGGGAATACAATACTGTGAGTGGTGTGCTCTTTGCGGCAGGGCTTACCTATGTGGCAGCCGCCATTTCTTCGATTCTTCAACTGCTCTACTGGGCGTATCGTGCAGGCCTAATTGGTGGCCGTAGGGATTAGGAGGCTTTATGGCGGTAAGAACCCTTACTATCGAGTGTCCCATGTGCAAGGGCGAAATTGTGGTGGACGCCGATACCGGCGAAGTCCTTTCCCATAAGGAATTCAAGAAAGAAGTCAAGTCTTTCGATGACTTCTTGAAAGAACAGAAATCCCGCAGTTCCGAACTGGACGCCAAGTTTGCCGCCGCCAAAGAGGCCCAGAAAAGCCGTGCCGAACTCTTGGAAAAGAAGTTCGAGGCAGCGAAGCAGAACAAAGACCTGAAGGACCCGCCTCCCAGCATCAACTGGGATTAATTCCACGTCATCCCCGCGAAGGCGGGGATCTTTAATTTTTTATATAGAATTTCTGGCCGTCCTTGAACATCAAGATGACGGGGAGTGTGGGCGCATCGAACAAGTTGCCCTCAAGAGCACCGCTTTTCAGAAGCTGGCCGTTAAGGCTGAACACCATGTAAGTGGAGCCGGGCTTTACTCCCGCGATGTGGTAGCGTTTCTGTCCAACTTTTGAAACGTGGGCTGTTGCTTGGGCTGTTTTCAAATAGGCGGAAGGCTTGTCATTTGAAGAACTAGGCGTGGTACCGCTTGAAGATTCAATGGAGACGCTAGACGAAGACTCCGTTACGCTTTCGGCAGCAGGAAATTTGAGGTCCGGGCAAGTGTTCAGCGTGTCGAGAAGAATGGTGAACTCGCCGGCGACGGCTGCAAGTGCGAGGGGCATGTCGACCATGTCTACGTCCTTTCCGCCGTTTCTTCCTCTCTGCTCAGGCGGGTTGAATTCACAGCCGGCGTAACCGAAATCTTTGCTGTAGAATCGCTGGCACAAATCAAAGACATGGGTCACCAGAGAATCTGCCTGCTCAGCCGTTCCTTTGAATACGCCAGCCTTCTGCAGACGCGGGAATTCATCCTTGTACACGTCCTTGTGCTTCACGGTGAAAAGGGAGTCTGCAAGTGCTTTCTCGTCATCGGAATAGGCAACGCGTGCCACCTTGACCACCTTCTCGGTGACAATCACGATCATGGTGGAGTCCAAAGCTGACCTGTACACCCATGCTGTATCGGTGCTGGAGGCGTTCTTGACCGCGGGCTCACGCTGACTCATCTTGGAAAGGTCCAGGTAGTTGCCCTCGAATAGGTAGAGTGCGGTTGCCGGGTACCCCAGGTAGGCATCGGTGCTGCCGCCACTGCCTTGATGGTGGGTAACGTTACATTCTGCCGCATTTAGGTTTGCGGCTCCGATGCCTGCGGCAAGTATGCCCGCGTATATAAACGGCTTGATTTTCATTTTCTCCCCCTTACACCCATTTTTAATAATAGAAAAAGAGGTGCTCCGCACGAGACACCTCTTAAATTCTGTGTATACGTCATCCCCGACTTAATCGGGGATCTAGCTTATTTCAGCTCTTTCAATGCAGCCTCATTCTTTTCAATGATGTCCTGCTGCGTGGCGAGCTTGGTACGTTCGGCGTTCACCACGGCTTCGGGGGCGCCGCTCACGAACTTTTGTACTTTCGCTTCGCTCAAGTACCAAATGCTGGGCTCGGTCATATCCATGCAAGCATGGCTGCGACTCTCGCCCTACGCATTTGTCGTTTCGAAAGCTATTTCAGTTCCTTCAACGCTGCTTCGTTTTTGGCGATGATATCTTGTTGTGTAGCCAACTTTACTCGTTCAGCATTGACAACGGCCTCTGGTGCTCCTGAGACGAATTTTTGGTTTGACAACTTGCGTTCGATGCTGGCGGCGAATGCCTTGGCCTTCTCGATTTCCTTTTCCAAGCGGGCGATTTCTGCAGCCGGGTCGAGGATGCCTTCCAACGGAATGTAGAGCTCGCCACCGGGCACCACGGCGCTGGCGCTGAACTTCGGCTTCGCGGCCTTCACGGCGACGCTCAGGTCAGAAAGACCCGAAAGTTCGGTGATGATTGCCATGCAGTCCTTCACGCTGGCTTCCGTCGCGGCGTCGTCCACGCTCACCACGGCGCTGAGCTTGGTGGCGGGGCTCACGTTGTAGCGGCCACGCACGCCACGCACGCTTTCCACCACGGCAAATGCCTGGTCGAATGCGGCTTCAATCTTTGCGTCGATGAGCGATTCGTCGGCCTTGGGCCATGCGCGGCTGATCACCATTTCGCTGCCCTGGAACAAAATGCTGTTGAGCTCTTCGGTGATGAACGGCATCACCGGGTGCAACAGGTCGAGCACGTTCTTCAGCACGTAGCTGAGAATAGCCATTGCGTTCTTCTTTTCGGCGGTGAGCGTCTCGCTGTTGATTACGGACTTCTTAATCTCGAGATAGCTGGAGCACACGTCGTCCCACACGAAGCGGTACAGGAACCCGGCGAGTTCGGCGAAGTGGTATTCTTCGAGCATGCGGGTGGCGTCCTTGATGGTCGTCTGCAGGCGGCTCAAAATCCACTTGTCTTCCAGCGCGAACAAGCTCTTGTTCATCGGGAGTTCGGCGGCAAGCGCACCGGCCTGTTCGAGCTGCGGGTAAAGGAAGCGGCAGGCGTTCCACAGCTTGTTGCTGAAGTTACGGCCGATTTCGAACTTTTGCACTTCGTGCCAAATGCTGGTCTCGGTCATGCCCAAGCAAGCTTGGGTGCGACTCTCAACCTATGCATTTGTCGCTGGTGTTGTTTTCGCGGTTATGTTTCTAAAAGAATCATTTGGGCGTTCCCCGCTGGTGCGGGTCGGGCTATATTTTAGGGGCTGCCGCCGTCGCTTCGCTCGTCGCCCGCCTCCTAAAACGGAGTCCTGCTACGCAGGTCTCCGCCCCAAGGGGTCACTATCCCTAACGCAAATTTTACAAAGAACTCCAAATTTCTAGCCCTTCATTAATTGTTATACCTAATAAATAAGCAATATAATGAAGCATCCATCCTTCTTCAAATCCTTGATATCCTAAATCTCTGGAGCTTTCCATTGTAGGAACATAATGATTGACGATATCACTTTTCTGTAGTTGCCATATAAGATTCGCACATACATGTTTCGGACAAAGACTATCTTTAAGTCTTTTTCCTCCACCAATGATGCGTTTGAATCTTCCATTGCTCCATTCTATTTTGAAGTTATTTGTTGACGCTGTATAAATTTCCGATATTCCGTGCTTTTCACCCTTTGCATTTAGGGGAATATTTAATTTCCCGATAACTTTTTTTTGATTATCATAATCTGTAATCCGAATGTTTTTTATTTGACCAGATTTTGTCCAATCAAATTCAAAATTATCCACATCATAAAGATATAGTAAACCAGAAGTTGTTTTTGCTTGAAGTAGAATAGTGATTATTTTATCTGCATCTATGTCTTTTAATTTAAGTTCCTTTGATTTGATTGAATAATCGCCATTTTCCCCAACAGAAAAAATTATTTTATTTGGGAAATAGTAAGTAGTTTTAAATTTACCACTATTAGAGAGTGTTCTTCTGACGAGTGTGTCAGAATTGGCGTTTACGCAAAAGCCATTGCCCTTTGTAATTTTGCCGCCCTTTACAATAATTTTTTGAATCTCAATGCATTTGAAATTCAATGTATCAAGAGAATCAAGGGTTAAATCAATTTTTTTGACACATTCTATAGTCCCGTTTTTCTCAGGGAAAGATTGTTCACCCCATTCATAGTCATACTGATCCTTTTTAGTATTGAAGGAGCATCCTTCTGTCGCATTTTTGTACTCTTCATACCATGCCAAAGCCCGCTCTTCTCGTTCAGCTTTTTGTTGCTCCTCAAAGTCTCGTTTTTCACTATTATTTCTAGCATTTACGAGTATTTTTTCAGCATCCTTAATATGTCGCCCCTTGGGAATTGTCTCAACATAATTTTCAATCTCAGAACATTCGGAATCTTCAGAAAAATGACATTCAACCACTTTAATAGAAGTCCACATAGGTTCGTCAATTAACAATCTTGCACTATCAAGATGGATACTGTTTGGGAATTTTGCAGAAAAAGTAAATAGTGATTCGCAGCCAGTTTTCGTCTGATTCTCGGCACATTTTTGCGAATAAATTTTCCAGTGAGCATCTTCTAGTGCAATATTTAAACTATCTCTATATTTTCCATTTGGGTATTTATTTAGATACTGTTCGGAATATGAATTTGGAAGCAAAGCATTTCTCGTATCATTTTCTATTTGAGACATCGAATAATTGAATAATATTTTTTCGAGAAATGCCGAGGCGTGTTCTGCGAATTTACCATGAGGATATTTCATCAAGTATCTTTTCAAAAGAGATTTTTCTGATAATCCAAGTAAAGTGTCTTTTTTAGCTTCTTTCAGTCCCTCTTGAGCTAACGTTTTTTCATATAATTCATTCGCTTGTTTTACGAAGTCTCCTTTGGGATACTTGGTTAAATAAGCATCAATAAGGGAATTGCTTGATATTGCATCTTGTGGATTTTCTTCGGCTTGTTTGACGGTTTGTTGCCAAAATTCTTTTTCAATAACTTTTAATCTAGCCTCCTTCTTTGTTGTAAAATTTTTGTAGTTTTGACTTGTTAGAGAAAAATCTGTACAAAGCTCTGTTTTCACATCCAAATCTTCAATACTAGCTTTTTCAAGAAAGAGACATTCCTGTTCAAAATATTTTTTTGATTCTGCTATTAATTTTTTTTCTTTTGATACTATTTTCTTTAGGTCGTCTGACAAAAACTTCGAAGCATCCATTTTGCTGACAGATGTATTATATTCATCAAATGAAGCATTGCTTAATGATGAAAAATCTCCTTGCAACAAACTTAGGTTTCTTGGATTTTCCCCCTTGGTGTAATTATTTTGAGCATTAGAAATCATCCGCCATTCTTTATAGAGTAATTCCTTTGCTTTTTTCAGGACTCTTGAAGAATAATTTTTTGTAAACCCATTTACGGGTTTACAATCTCTAAATGTTCTATCTGTACAATGTTCATATATTCTCGCGTTAGCTCCTAGCCGAGTAACCTTGGCTGGTTGTTTTTCAAAGCAATCAATTTCAAATTGTGCAGAAGCTTCAATTAGTTTCCACACTTCTTCTGGATAATCTGATTTAGAATAGCTTTTTGCTTTACTCCAGACGCCCAAAGATGAAAATGAATTTAGATCATCTTCAAGCTTTTTTTGAAATTCCTGGCAAGTTTGGTTGTAAACATTCCAACATCCAAAACCATCACATCGGGCTTCGTTGAAACCAGTAGATTCCCAACTACCTTCTAGCAAAATGCCTTGACGGCATTTTGACTTTGTTTTGCAATCTTCCAGCGAGATTTCTTTATTGAAGTCAATAGCCATTGTCTCGCTCATTAAAATGGCTAGTAGTGCGAAGAGTTTTTTTTTCATTTTTTAGCCTCTTGTTCTTTTATACAGCGAACTGAAATTGCGATGGGAGAAGAGTTTCCGCCACATTCAATCTTTATGTCTCCATCTTTTTTTCCGGGGAGCCCCATAATAGAGAGCTTCCCGTCATCTTGTTGCCAAACAAGAATGAAATTTCCAAGACCATAGCTATATTGCATTTTATCGTAGTAGAATTGATGACTCCATGGGTGATATTTTATGTCCTTACCAACGCCATTGGGGCAGTAATATCCCGATGGCAACAAAGTAAATCCTATTTTGTCGTTTCCTGCCCACTCAATTTTATTCCAATCTGAAGAACTTTTTACTGCGGCATAATCTACTGTAAGGTTTATGACAAAACCACCTTGCTCCAATTTCTCCGTTAATTCTGGAAAACCTTGTGCGTTGATAAATAATTTATTCCAGTCAGATGAACTTGGAATTTTCCATCCATCTGGGCATATGCCAGTTGCATTTTTTTTCGTATAAAGTCTGCCGTATTTCTGACAATTCTCTTCTCTTCCTGCATAACAATATGAACCTTTTATTTTATGGCGTAAATTCTCTGCCATCCATATTTGGTTTCCGATAGATAATGTCTTGTAGGACTCATTATCTCTTAAATCGACAATAGAATCTCTTTTAATCTCTGGAGTATATTTTCCATCGGTGTAATGATATATTTGTATTGAATCAAGATAATCAAGTCCTTTAAAAACTTTGTACCGATGGAATTCTTGTACTCCATCCAAATGACCATCTTTGTAATTTTTTATACATATGGTGTCATTGTTATTCCATAACCAATAATCCTTACCGTTTAAGGAGCCATTCTTGTAATTTCTGATTTCGCTTAAGGATCCATCGCTTCGATACATTTTGTATTCACCGATGATAGGTCCGTTTTCGCCATCCGTAAAATATGAGTTTTTGATAGTTTTGTTGTCTTCGTAATATTCTATATGCTCTGTTTTACAGGCAACAAAAAGAAGTGCCAAACAGGAAATAACTAGAAATTGATTTTTCATTATTATACCTCTTTGGGATTAAAGTCTGTTGATGATTAGTTTAATTGCCAAGTCACATAATAATCCGTTCTCATCAAGGAATTCTTCCCATGAGAGGAAATCAAAGACCTCTGCAAATGCTTCCTTAAACGAATCGTCTATTTCAAATAATCTTTTATTTGATGTTTCACAATTTAGGGTACCATCTTCATTGATTTGATTGATTTGTATCCACGAAAGGTTTATGTTTTGTGCGTTTTCACGATTTCTATGTTTTACATCTGGTGCAATAAGACCATCTGCTTTTGTATGTGCAAGTAAAATTGGTGTGACAGGAACTTCTACGCATACAGAATAGAAACGCTTTAAATCAGGCTCGATTTTCAATTTTGAAAAGTCCGTATTCCGATGCCAAGATGTTAAAACGCGAATCGGCGTTTTTTCTGCTGAAGTGATGTAATCACGAAAGTTCATGTTGTACCCCTTGTTGATTGTTTAAACTTTTAATCCTTTATGCACTACACATTGATGATGTTCCGTTACCATCTCTTGAGCCCGTAAAAGAACTTGCGAGAGAGTGTGCATTCAAAAAAACACACGAATGGACAACTACAACATTTGTCTTCACTTTGAAAAATCGAGTGTTCAATCCCATAACGCAAGCCTCGCTTTAGTTCAGAGGTCTGCTCCGTTATGCCTGAAACTCTGCCAAAATTGTCGGGAAACAAAAAAGGCGTGAGGTTGCTTTTGTGCATACTGCATTCTGGGGCTCGGCAAAGCCTAATCAGTCAATAGACACAAACAACCCACGCCCCTAAGGGACGTGAGCAGTCTGCCCTATTCTCACTGATTAGAAATTTTGCCGATTTCAGAATGGAGAACGGAGCAAATACTCTCAAATTCTATAACCGCCGATCTTTGCAAATCGTCGTCGCTTTAAAAATAGCTCAAAAAAAGGAAAACAGTACGGAAAATTTACAAAAAAATCAATTTTTCCCCAAAAAAGCGGTCTTTTCTCGGATTGTAAACCCAAACCCTCTTCCAACTTGGAATGGTATTGGCAAATTTGGGGCAAATAATGTATATTGAACCCAAGAGAGGTTCAAACATGTCGGAAACAGCCTTTGCAGAACTTGAATCGCAGGTAGAGGAACTGCCCTATGCCCAACTGGAGGAACTCCAATGGAAGATAGGTCTTCTTCTCATGGAAAAAAAGTCACAGAAAGCACACGACATTTCTGGTTTAAAGAAGTATCTCGGCAACACCGACCTGGATATTGATCTCGACGCCCTGCGAGGTAGAAATGACCCTCGTTGATACTTCCGTATGGATCGACGGTTTTCGCGGTGGCGAAAGTAAGGAAACTCTCAAAAAACTGATTGACAACGGCGGTATCTGCATTAACGATATCATTCTTGCCGAACTGCTCCCGTCCATAAGGAAACGGGGCGAAATTGAACTTGAGAATCTGCTAAACCTCTTGCCGAAAGTTCCAATGCAAATCGACTGGAATGGCCTTATCTATATGCAGACGGAAAACCTGAAGCATGGTATAAATAAGGTCGGCTTGCCTGATTTGATGATTGCTCAAAATGTCTTGCAGAATGGATTGACACTGTTCTCGCTGGATAGGCATTTCGAACTTATTGGGGATATACTTCCCCTGCAGCTGTATAAATAAAAAACGGATGTCAATAGCGTTGAATGTTTGAAAAAAGAGATGTTCTTTGAACATCTCTTTTAAAATTGATTGCCACGGCTCCTTACGGAGCCTCGCAATGACGTGAGTTAGCGCAGTTCCTTCAGAGCAGCCTCATTCTTCGCAATGATATCTTGCTGTGTAGCCAACTTTACTCGTTCAGCGTTGACTACCGCCTCGGGAGCTCCTGAGACAAACTTTTGGTTAGAAAGCTTTTTCTCAATCGAAGCGGCGAATGCCTTGGCCTTCTCGATTTCCTTTTCGAGGCGGGCGATTTCTGCAGCCGGGTCGAGGATACCTTCCAGCGGGATGTAGAGTTCGCCACCGGGCACCACGGCGCTGGCGCTGAACTTCGGCTTCGCGGCCTTCACGGCAACACTCAGGTCAGAGAGGCCCGAAAGTTCGGTGATGATTGCCATGCAGTCCTTTACGCTAGCTTCCGTCGCGGCGTCGTCCACGCTCACCACGGCACTGAGCTTGGTAGCGGGGCTCACGTTGTAGCGACCACGCACGCCACGCACGCTTTCCACCACGGCGAATGCCTGGTCGAATGCGGCTTCGATTTTTGCGTCGATGAGGGATTCGTCGGCCTTGGGCCATGCGCGGCTGATCACCATTTCGCTGCCCTGGAACAAAATGCTGTTCAGTTCTTCGGTAATGAACGGCATCACCGGGTGGAGCAAGTCAAGCACGTTCTTCAGCACGTAGCTGAGGATGGCCATGGCGTTCTTCTTCTCGGCGGTGAGTGTCTCGCTGTTGATCACGGCCTTCTTGATTTCCAAGTAGCTGGAGCACACGTCGTCCCACACGAAGCGGTACAGGAACCCGGCGAGTTCGGCGAAGTGGTATTCTTCGAGCATGCGGGTGGCGTCCTTGATGGTCGTCTGCAGGCGGCTCAAAAT
>JAFVGH010000116.1 GCA_017475045.1 Fibrobacter sp.
CGGAGCCTGGAAGAAGGCGTATCTCAAGGGTAAGAACGCGCTGTTTACGCTGCTCATCTTCGTGGGCGCGCCGATTGCGCAGACAATCTACGGCATGTTGCTGATGATGTACATCCTGAACAAGTCCCAGGCGGCCCCGGCCAACTGGGCGGCGTATCTCGGTGTGGGCATCTTCGGTGGCATCGGCATGATGGCATCTGCCTGGTACGTGGGCAAGTCCGCAGCGGACGCCTGCAACGCCCTCGGCGAAACCGGCAAGGGCCTGGTGAACTACCTGATGGTGCTTGGCGTCGGCGAAACCGTCGCACTGTTCGTCATGGTGTTCTCCATGATGCTGGTGTCGTAGGGAAAATCGTAAATACAATAATTAGACCCGGCAGTAATGCCGGGTTTTTGATTTTTGAAAGAAAATCCCCTATTTTCCCTGTTGTTTAGTTTACATAATCCGCATTATCGGCAATGCTGATGTAGAAAGAAATTGTGCCCTGTTTCATCCTGAAACGTGCTTTACATCTTTTGGCTTGGCATGGAATTTGCTAAATTGCGCTCGGAAAATGTAAAACGTATGCCCGACGGGCAATCATTAAGGATTCTAAAGAAATGGCTGAAGATTTGAACGAACAGGAACCGACCGCAGAAGAAAAGGCAAAATTTGAACAGGACGTGCTCAAGGCCGCCGAGGATGCCATGAAGATGGAAGCCGAGGCAAACAAGGCTGCTGATCAGGCTGCCGGCGAAGCCCAGGAACAGCCTGCCGCTGACCAACCTGCTGATGCCGCCGCGGAACAACCCGCTGAACAAGCTCCTGAATCCACCGAATCTGCCGAGGACGTCCTCAAGGCGGAACTCGCAGCTGCCAACGACCGGAACCTCCGCCTGATGGCCGAATTCGACAACTACCGCCGCCGCACCGCCAAGGAACAGCTCGAACTCATCGAGACCGCGAACGGCAAGCTCCTGGAGAAACTCTCCGAAGTGCAGGACAACTTCGAGCGCGCTTTCGCGAGCGAAAACAAGGCCCAGGACCTTGAAGCCTTCGAAAAAGGCATGCAGATGATCTACAACCAGTTCGCAAAGATTTTGACCGACGCGGGCCTCGAGCAAATCGACCCGACAGGCGCGGAATTCGACCCGAACATGCACGAAGCCCTGATGCAGCAGCCCAGCGAGACCGTGCCCGAAGGCCACGTGGTTACCGTGTTCCAGAAGGGCTACAAGTTCAAGAACAAGATCTTGAAGACCGCGAAGGTCATCGTCTCCTCCGGGAAATAACCTCCCCTTTTGAAAAATTGTCAATGATAAATTAACCCCGTGGTATTCCGCGGGGCTTTTCGCGATATATCTTTATCTCTGGTGTAAAAAATGTTTGGAGATTAAGATGAAAAATATCTTATTCGTTTCTTCCGTATTGGCCTTGGCTTGTACGGGTTTCGCTCAGAAAATTGTAATCACGACGAACTATACGGCGGACCCGGCGCCCTATGTCCATGGGGATACGGTTTACCTGTACACGACCCACGACGAAGACAATGCCGACGGGTTCATGATGTACGACTGGCTGTTGCACACTTCCACGGACATGGTCAACTGGACCAGTCACGGTGCCGTAGCGAGCCTGGGAGACATCAAGTGGTCCTCTAAAACCAACGGGGCCTGGGCAGAACAGGTCATCGAGCGCGACGGCAAGTGGTTCATGTACGTCCCCATTCACGGCAACGGCATTTCCGTTCTGGTGGCGGACAACCCTTACGGCCCCTTCAAGGAACCTTTGAACAAAGCGCTGGTCTGGCAGCGCGAGCACTGGAACGATATCGACCCTACCGTCTGGATTGACGACGACGGACAGGCCTACATGTACTGGGGCAACCCCGACTTGTACATGATCAAGTTGAACAAGGACATGATTAGTACTCAGGGCTCCATCGTCACCTACCCCAAGATCAAGGATTACCAGGAAGGGCCCTGGGTCTATAAGCACGGCGACCATTACTACATGACTTTCGCATCGACCTGCTGTGCGGAAGGTATCGGGTATGCCATGAGCGACAAGATTACTGGCCCCTGGACCTACAAGGGCGACATTATGCCGCATTCTTCGCGCAGTAACGGAAACCACCCGGGTATCATCGATTTCAAGGGGAAATCCTAC
>JAFVGH010000117.1 GCA_017475045.1 Fibrobacter sp.
GATTTTCTTGAATGGTCTGTTCGCTGGTCGCGGGGTCCAAGAGCTTTTGCACGAGGCCTGGGTTACTGGCGGCGTCGCGCACGTGGAATACGGGGCCGTCGTAGCACGGGGCAATCTTTACGGCCGTGTGCGTGGGCGAGGTCGTTGCGCCGCCGACGATAATCGGGATGCGCTGGCCCGCAGCCTGCATGGCTTTAGCCACTGTGCACATTTCTTCGAGGGAGGGCGTAATCAGTCCGGAAAGGCTCAAGATATCGGCCTTGTTTTCGATGACCGCCTTCACGATGACATCTTCGGGAACCATCACACCGAGGTCCACCATATCGTAGCCGTTACAGGCCATAATCACGGAGACGATGTTCTTGCCGATATCGTGCACGTCGCCTTTGACGGTGGCGATCACGATTTTTCCGCGGCTCGATGCGTTGGCGTCTTTGCCCGCCTCGATGTAGGGCTGCAAAATTTCCACCGCCTTCTTCATGGTGCGAGCGTTTTTTACCACCTGCGGCAAGAACATCTTGCCTTCGCCGAAGCGGCGACCCACTTCGTTCATGCCGTCCATCAGCGGACCGGAGATGATTCCCACGGGACTATCGCCGCGGTTGATGAGTTCCATCAGGTCGAGCTGAAGAGTGGTGGAAGTTCCCTTGAGCAAAGCTTCTTGTAAACGTTCTTCGGGCGTGGTTTTTGCCTGCGCGGAGTCGGCGACGCTGTTGCTACCCGCGTCGGAACTGCCCGCGCCTGTGCTCATGGCAAAAATCGCCTTCGGGTCGTACTTGCTGCCCGCTTCCTTGGCGGCAGCGGCGGCCGCGGTCATGCGGCTTGCAATTTCAATAAGCGCTTCGCTCGCGTCCGGTTCCGTGTTGTAGATGACTTCGGTAATGGCCATGCGGAGTTCCAGCGGAATCGTCTTGTATTCGATAATCGCGCTGGGGTTCATGATGGCCATGCCCATGCCGTTCGGAATCGCGTAATGCAAGAAGGTGGTATGCATCGCTTCGCGCAGGTAGTTGTTGCCGCGGAAGGCGAAGGAAAGATTCGAAAGACCGCCCGAAATGCGCACGCCGGGCAAGTTGTCCATAATCCAGCGGACCGCGCGGATAAAGTCGATGGCGTAGGCGTTGTGTTCCGCCATGCCGGTTGCGACTGTCAAAACGTTCGGGTCAAAGATGATGTCGGAGGGCGCGAAATTCAGTTGCTTCACCAGAATGTCGTAGGCGCGGGCGGCAATATTCACGCGACGCTCGTAGTTAGTGGCCTGGCCTTCTTCATCGAAGAGCATCACGATGACGGCGGCACCCAGGCGCTTGATGGTGAGCGCGTGCTCGATAAACGCCTGTTCGCCCATCTTGAGGGAGATGGAGTTCACGATGCTCTTGCCCTGGATGCACTTGAGGCCCGCCTCGATGACTTCGAATCGGGAAGAATCCACCATGATGGGCACGCGGCTCACGGCCGGATCCGATGCAATCAGGTTCAGGAAGGTCTGCATTTCGGCGGTGGCGTCCAGTAGGCCATCGTCCATATTCACGTCAATCACGTCGGCGCCGTCTTCGACCTGCTTGCGTGCAATGTCAAGCGCCTCGTCGTAATTCTTCTCGTTAATCAGTCGCAGGAACTTCTTGGAGCCGGCGACGTTGCAGCGTTCGCCCACCTTCACAAAGTCTTCGGCGTTGCAGCTGTCGGCGCCGTTGCTCGGGCGCACCTGTTCCTTGAACAGCGGTTCCAGACCGGCGAGGCGGAGCAGCGGGCTCGTTGCATATTTAGGTGCGGGCTTGCGGCGTTCGTAATCGGCCGGCAGGGCGTCGAGCATCTTGCGCATCGCGGCGATGTGTTCCGGAGTCGTACCGCAGCAACCGCCAATCATGTTCACGAGCTTGTCGTCCAGATAAATGCCCATGAGTCGCACCATGTCTTCGGGCGTGTCGTCGTAACCGCCGAACTGGTTCGGCAGCCCCGCATTCGGGTGACAAGAAATATAGCAGGGCGCAACCTTGCCCATGCGGCGCAAGTACGGCACCATGCCGTCGGCACCGAGACCGCAGTTCAGGCCGATGGAAAGCGGGTGCATGTGCATCACGCTTATGGCGAATGCTTCCACCGTCTGGCCCGAAAGCGTACGGCCCGAGGCGTCGCTCACCGTCATGGAGAACATGACTTCGACCGGCTGGAGGTCGGCGGCTTTGTCACCGGCGTCGGCAGCGCGTTTTTCCATCACCTTGGTAAATGCACTTGCGGCGGCTTTCGCATTCAGTGTATCAAAAATCGTTTCAATCAGAATCGCGTCGACGCCTTCTTCCACCAGCACCTGAATCTGTTCCAGGTAGGCATCTTCCAGTTCGTCGAAAGAAATGCTACGGCTCGCGGGGTCGTTCACGTCTTCGCTCATGGAGAGCATCTTGCTGGTGGGGCCCACGTCGCCCAGGATGTACACCTGACGG
The DNA here is from genome assembly GCA_017475045.1 of Fibrobacter sp. GTDB lineage: Bacteria > Fibrobacterota > Fibrobacteria > Fibrobacterales > Fibrobacteraceae > Fibrobacter. Next base: position 2,442 of record JAFVGH010000117.1, read on the forward strand.
CCGTACTTTTCCATGGCCTCTGCCGCGGCCTGCTTCGCAATCTTCACGGCGGCGCGGTTCATCTCGGCGATGCGGTGTTCCTGGTGGTACTCGTGCTGGCTTACGCGCTGGCTCGAGAACGTATTCGTCGTCAAGCAGTCCACGCCCGCATCCACGTAGCGGCGCTGGATATCGAGAATGATTTCCGGCTTCTCGATGGAGAGCATGTCGTTGTTCGCGCCCTTGATTCCGTATGTCTGAATCACAGAACCCATGCCGCCATCCAGCAGCAACATCTTGTTTTCGAAAGCTTCACGTAGCGTCATTTTCTTTTCCATGGCACGAATCGCCGTACTTTACGTTTTATGCGTTTATTTATCTATATGCATAAATATAGAAATCTCTCCGCCACATTCAATCCATTCTTAGCAGGGAAATCGGATATTTCTACATTTGCGCCCATGGAAAAGAAGCACCCCCTCTATTTTACGATTCACGGTCACTTTTACCAGCCTCCCCGCGAAAATCCCTGGACAGGCGTCATCGAGAACCAGCCCAGCGCGCGGCCATTTCACGACTGGAATGACCGTATCGCAAGCCAGTGCTACTCCCCCAACTCCGCAAGCCGCATTCTGAATTCAGAGGGGCGCATCCAGGATATCGTCAACAACTACGACTTCATGAGCTTCAACATGGGCCCCACCCTCATGGGTTGGATCCGGACCCATACTCCCGATACCTACAAGAGAATCCAGGAAGCCGACAAACGCAGTGCCGAGCGTCTGAACGGACACGGCAACGCCATCGCCCAGGTCTACAACCACATCATCATGCCTCTCGCCAGCGAGCAGGACAAGCGTACGCAAATTCTCTGGGGCATTGAAGACTTCAAGTTCCATTTCGGACGCATGCCCGAAGCCATGTGGCTAGCCGAAACAGCCATCAACCTGCCCACAGTGGTAGAACTCATCAAGGCTGGCATCAAGTTTACCATCCTATCCCCCACCCAGGCCGATTCCTTCCGTGAACTGGGCTCCGAAAAATGGGAAGGCTGCAGCAACACCGACATCGACACCACACGCCCCTACCGCATCTACCCCAGGGACGAAAAGGGAAACCTGGTATGCGACGGCTACCTGGACGTGTTCTTCTACAACCCCTGGCTCAGCAGTGCCGTTGGTTTTGAACATTTGCTCCGTGACGCAGGGGTTTTCGGCAAGCGTATCCAGGACGCCTGGGACCCTAACCGCGAAGACCCGCAACTGGTCAGCATCGGTACCGACGGCGAGAGTTACGGACATCACGAGCCTTTTGGCGACATGTGCGCCGCCTACCTTTACAACCGATTCGCTCCCGAGAACAACATGGTTCCCGTCAACTACGGCTGGTACCTGGAAAAGTTCCCGCCCAAGCACGAGGTATTGCTGAAGAATTTCCACGGCGAAGGTTGCGCCTGGAGCTGCGCCCACGGCGTTGGCCGCTGGTACCGTGACTGCGGATGCTCCACCGGCGGCGGCCCCGACTGGAACCAGAAATGGCGCGGCCCCCTCCGTGACGCCTTTAACCACCTGAAGGAACTAGCCGACGAAATCTTTGTGCGGGAATTCGAGAAGGTGAGCAAGGTAAATCCCTGGGACGCCCGGAACGGATACGTGCAGGCATTGGTCGCTCCCGAAGACGAAACCCGCCTCTCCGCCTTCCTGAAGACCATCCTGAACAATCCCGAAAACGCCGAAGAAAGCGCCAAGGCCGTGCGTCTTCTGGAAATCCAGAAGTTCTGCCTGTTCAGTTTTACCAGCTGCGGCTGGTTCTTCAACGACATCGAAGGCCTGGAGCCTGTGCAGAACATGCGCTACGCCCTCCGGGCCATGGAACTGATGCAGCCGTTCCTCCCCTTCGGGCACTCCATCGAGAACCGTTTCATGAGCATTCTCGCCCGGGCCACCAGCAATGAGCACAAGTGGAACGGCGCCGAAGTTTACACCCGCTACGCCAAGGACGAGGTCCCCGTGACGGTGAAGCTCATGGCCGAACGGGCCGCCATTTTCCACCTGGGACTGGAAGAGGGCTACGACCAGAAAAACGCCAAGCTCACTTCTACAAAGATTGCCTCCCGCCGCAAGCAGACCCTGGTGCGAGCCACCTACGACGACAAGACCATCGGGGAATCCCGAGTAGCAACAATCCTGGTGCTGTCCGATTCCATGGGCCGCGTGAACCTAGTGGTGGCCGACGGCGAACCCGAGGTGAACAAACTCTCCTTCGTAGAAAACCCGAACAAGAGCGCCGAAGAACTGCAGCACCAGTTCCCCACCGCCTACGTGGTGCAGATGCGCCACCTGATGAGCGATTCCCTGAAGCGCATCAACCAGCTGGAAACCAAGCGGAGCCTCAAGGACATTACGGAGGCCTTCTCGGAATTTGCCGTTCAGAAGGGACTTTCCATCGACAGCCTGGCCGACCCGGACCATACCCTGCCGGACACCATTCGGACCATTCTTTCCCTGGACATCAATTCCAAGATCCACCACCTGGTGCTGGAATACCTGGATAATCCGGAGCAGGAAAACTTCAAGGAAATCGAGGCCCTGGTCAAGGAAGCCAACTCCCTGAACGCCACCTTCTCCTTCGGCGGTACGGGCCGCATGATCCATCGCAAAATTGTAGAATGCCTGGACCAGGTTTTCGAGAATCTGAAACAGCCCACCGTCCTCTACATCACCAACCTGATTTCCCTAGCAGACTGGCTGCGCATCTACATCGACAAGACCTCTATCGAGAACCAAGCCTTTCCCATGTACCAGGAGTTTCTCAAGAATCCCAAGGGCAAGCTGAAAGCCTTGATTCCCGTGTTCCAGTGGTTGAATTTCGAGGTCCCGAATGTATAAGATGAGCCTGATGCCCCTCTTTACGGCAGAGGCCATCCAGGAAATGGTCCAGCTTCTGGGCGAAAAGATCGCCCGGAACTACAAGTTCGACACCATCGTAGGCGTGCTTACGGGCTCCTTCGTGTTCGTGTCGGACCTGTGCAGGCATTTCCCCAACAAGGACATCAAGGTTTCCTTCATCAGGGCGTCCAGCTACGGCGACTCTACGGAAAGCTCCGGCCAGCTGAAGGTCTCCCTGCTGGACGAGCTGGACCTGAAAGGCAAAAAGGTCCTGCTCATCGACGACATTCTGGACACGGGCCGCACCCTGCAAAAACTGGTGGACCTGCTTAAGGAAAAAGGCGCCGCCGAAGTCCGCAGCTGCGTACTGCTAGAAAAGCGGGCCCGTCGGGAAGTGGACTACAAGGCGGACTTCGTCGGGTTCTCCATCGAAGACGGTTTCGTAGTGGGCTACGGACTGGACTGCGCCGGAGAATACCGCACCATGCCCGACATCTGGACTCTGGAAAGCGAAAACTAAGGTACACGCTATGGAAAACAACGATTTAGATGACGTCAGGCTACACGCCACCCAAACCTTGGAAGCCGTAGAGCGGAACTACAACAAGATTAGCCGCGGCAAGCGATTCCTTATCAACATGGCTCTCTGCCTCGCCTTTTTTGCCGGCGGCTTTGTCACCTGCAAGGTTGTCAACGACGTTCCCAGCCAGGGGATTATCGAGAAGGTGGCCGCACAGCCCGACCTGAAAAACAAGTGCAAGGGCCGTTACGACCGTCCCATGGAATATGCCATCATGCACGAATGCGTCTTTGCCCAGGGCACTCCCTCGGACGAGGCGAAACTGGTCCAGCGTATCAACTACTGCACTTGCGCCCTCCAGAGCGTGCAGCAAAAGAAGCCCTACCAGAAAATGTTCGAGAACAACCTGGTGGACTTCACCTTCAAAATCAGGGAAGAAAATCTCTGCCAAGAGAACAAGCTGATTCCCACCCTGGAAGCAGATTCTACCGCAAAATAAAACCAGGCTAGAGAATCAGCATTCCGTCACCATAGCTGAAAAGCTTCATCTTGTTTTCGACAGCCATCTTATAAGCTTCGAGAGTATTTTCCCGGCCATAGAAAGCGGACACCAGCAAGATAAGCGAACTTTTCGGCCAGTGGAAATTGGTGAGCAGACCATCTACAATCTTGTAACGATAGCCCGGGTAGAAGAAGGCGTGAGTCACACCCTTCTGGGCCTTCACGATTCCATTTGCATCGGCAATGGTTTCCACCACGCGGGTGCTGGTAGTGCCTACGGTTACCACACGGCCGCCTTCGCGCTTGGCCTTGTTGATGATTTCGGCATTTTCCTTGGTAAGCTCGTAGTGTTCGCCGTGCATCTTGTGCTGGGTGAAGTCTTCCACCGAGATGTTCTGGAATGTTCCCGGACCCACATGCAGTGTAACTTCGGCAACGTACACACCCTTCGCTTTCAGGGCTTCCAGCATTTCTTCGCTAAAGTGGAGGCTTGCCGTAGGGGCGGCAACAGCACCGGAATACTTTGCAAAAATTGTTTGGTAGGCAAGCTTGTCACTTTCGTCATCAGGGCGGTCGATGTAAGGTGGCAGCGGCACGTGTCCTTCGCGGTTCATCACCGCCTCGAGTTCCACAGGAGTCACTGCAAAGCGGAGCACTCGGGCGCCATCTTCCTTGATGTCTTCCACAACCGTCTTGACGCCGGCAATATCCAGCTCACGACCAACCTTGAATGCCTTACCCGGGCGGACCTGAGCCTCATAGCGGGCAGAACCGTCTTCGGCAGGAATCAGCGCCTGCACCAAGAGGGTTTCCACTTCGCCACCATGCAATGTATGACCATAAAGTCTAGCCGGAATCACCTTGGTGTTGTTCACCACCAGGCAGTCACCGGGTCTAAACAGGTCCACAATTTCGGGAGCCTTCATGATATGGCGTTCTCCGCCATCTTTCGGGCAATGTAAAATACGGGTCTTGCCCTTACCCGCCGTACGGCTTGCAATCAATTCCTTTGGGAATTCAAAATTGTAGTCCGAAAGCTTATGTTCCGTTTCCATAGAATCAGCCATCCATCTCGGACAATGTCTTTTTCAACAGAGCCTTCATCTCCTTTTTCAGGGATTCCGGCTTCAAAATTTCCACATCGGGCAGAACACCCATAAGCCAAGCCTTGAAATCCGGCGTAACACGAAGTTTCAAGTCCACAATGTCATTCTTGTTCTTGTCCTTCCGCACAACAGCCGGCGGATTAAAATGGGACTTTTCAAACTGAGTCCTAAGCCAGCTGCCGTTTTCGGGCCTAAGCATCAGGGATATTTCCTGAGGGGCAATCTTGGTGTCGATATACTTTCCATAAGCGTACTTGTAATAGCTCTGCTCGTCAAAAAATATTCCGCTTTGCGCAAGCTTGTTAGTGACGGTAATATTGGTAACGTTTTCCAGCATGTACATCTTCAATATTCCCGTCTCCGCGAAGGTTTCATCGGCACCAATAATGTAGACAGTATCCATTCGCATAACCACCTTCACGGGGCTAATCTCAACGGTTTCATCTTCTTTCTTCGATGAGGCGTGATGGTAGGCTATACGAATTTTTACACCGCTATGGATTGCATCCAGGACCTTGTTCACAAACAGATCCTGAATCTTGTTGTCGCTCCAGGGACCGTAATCCATAATCAGGTCCTTATCCGTAGTGATGGCTTCAGGCCTGAACTCATCGGGATTGGTAGTCTGCATGGCAACAATCAACTTGTCAACAAGCTTGCGGTTCTTTACGTCACTAGGAGAATTCCCCGTCATGTTTTTCTTGATTTTCTCAAGCTGTTTGACAGATTCCTGATTGAAGGAAACTTGTTCGTCCACCTGAATCTTGAACGCTGTCTGGCCCTGCTTGTTCTTGCCCTTGCGGAGCCCACAATTTTCGCCACGCAGGTATTCTAGGTAGCGGAACGCGGTACGAGGTCCACGTCCGATATGGGCCGCAATTTCTTCAACTGTCCTGTATTCTTTCAGCAGGGCCTTGACATCGTTGATTTTCTCATATCCTTTTCCGGCCATATTTACCTCTTTGTTTAAACTATCCTCAACCTGTTTTCAATAGACGTACTCAATACACGCCGCGCCACGCAGAACATGGCCAATTGTTTCTGGATCAGGGAATGGACCTTCCCCTCAAGCAAATATTTTTCATCTACATAATTCACGCGAATCAAGGAATCCGCCAAACGCGAATTCGCAGAAAGTTCATATTCCAGTTCCTTGCAAACCTTGGTATTCTTCATTTCATCCACAGGAATGGAATCTATTTTCACATCTAATTCTTGCACCCCTGGAAATTCCGCAATTTTGCTTTCTATTTCCTTGGGGAAATACTCCCGTATACAGCCCAGCGATATCTGCACACGTCCCTGCATTACCTGGACCCTGTAATTGAAAACCCGTAATCCTGGAGTTTCCAAAAGAGACAATATGGACTTTTCAATCTGTTCGTCCGAAATGTAGGATTCCGCACGGATTTTCATAAAATCAACACACCCTCGGGCTCTCTGCATCCCATTGACGCAAGCCCTAATGGCTCGTTTTACAGACAGATTCTTTACCAGGCCATCCAAGTACACAATTCCCTGGCCAACCGTTATCGAAACGTGACGGGATTCCTCTGGGAAAAACTGCATCAGTTTGTTGCGGGTCATGTCCGAAAGCTTGGCATTTGGCAAATTCTGAACAACCTGAGGTAGTGTAATGAACAGCAAGCTGTTGTCATTCATCTGCACCACCAATTTGTCCTTTTCACCATCATTCACAAAACCAACCGCCACGCCGAACATATCTCGGATGGCATGATAGACATGGTCGCCAATAAGAGTCAGGGCGCTTTGCACGGGCAGCAAGCGATACCCGTCAGGAGATTCTTCCGAATTCACCAAATGCTTGGGACATTCAACCTTTTCATCCTTAGCACCATAGGCAAGTACATATATCTCTTTATCGCGAGTCTGAAAGCAACTCTTGACCAAGCCCGGTTTTACAGCTCCCTTGAAATAAAGCCAGTTTCCAGGTGTTATGCGATTATAGCCGTAAATTTTTGTGTATTCAGCATTCTTTTCACTCGCCCCAAAACGAAATTCATTAGAAAAGCATACGATGATATTCTGGCACACTTCGCACGAACATAGGAGCGGAATTTTCGGTTCCATTCCGCCGTGAGTAGAATACGGTTCCCTTGCAAACAGACCATGATCCGTCACCCGCTGACAGCGGCAACAAAACATCTTCTGGGTCAGAAGTTTATAGGGGAACTGTTTTCGCATCGATAAATCGGGGTTACTTCATCAGCGGCATTGCTACGTCAATACGGCGGAGCACTTCTTCCTTACCGATGATTTCGAACATTTCCCAGAGGCCAGGGCCTGCGGTAACGCCAGACACAGCGAGACGCGGGGCACCGACGAGTTCACCGACCTTGTGGCCGCAGCGTTCGGCGAGGTCGTAGAAACCCTTCTCGATCACCGGGGTCTTGAAATCTTCGATAGAGGCTAGCATGTCACGCACGAGCGTGGCAACTTCCTTCGAGCCTTCGCCGAAGTGTTTCTTGGCACCCTTTTCGTCGTAGGTGGTCGGAGCCACAAAGAAGTACACGGCCATCTCGGCCAAGTCCTGCACAAAGTGGGCACGCGGCTTGAGCTGCTTCACGATTTCGTCGAGGCGGGCTTCCGGTTCGTTGGAGATGTCAATACCCTTCGCGGCAAGGCCTTCCTTCATGATTCCCTTGAGGAACGCGTCGTCGCACATGTGGATGTGCTGACCGTTCATCCACTGGAGCTTCTTCTCGTCAAAACTTGCGGACTTCGGGTTGATGCGTTCCAGCGTAAAGCTGTCGACCATTTCCTTGATGGTCATGACTTCGCGGTCGTCACCCGGATTCCAGCCGAGGAGAGCGAGGTAGTTCACGAGCGTTTCGGGCAAGTAGCCGAGATCGCGGAAATCACCCACGGAGGCGGCGCCCTTGCGCTTAGAAAGCTTACCGCCGTTCTTGTCAAGAATCACCGGCAGGTGGCACCATACAGGCGGCTGCCAGCCAAATGCCTTGTACAGCAGTTCGTGCTTGGGCGTAGAGCTGATCCATTCGTCGCCGCGGAGCACGTGAGTGGTACCCATCAGGTGGTCGTCCACGACGCTTGCAAAATGGTAAGTCGGGTAACCGTCGCGCTTGATGAGCACCAGGTCGTCCAGAAGTTCGTTCTGGTAGCTGATGTGACCACGGATCATGTCATCGAATTCGGTGACGCCGGTCTCGGGGACCTTGAAGCGGATCACCGCTTTTTCGCCGGCAGCAATGCGGGCTTCGGCTTCTTCACGGCTAATATTGCGGCAGTGGCGGTCATAACCGGTGACCGGCACATGAGACTTTTCCTGTTCAGCGCGGACTTCCTGCAGGCGTTCTTCGGTGCAGAAGCAATAGTAGGCGCAGCCCGCGTCCAGGAGCTTCTTGATTTCGCGGTGGTAAATGTCCAAGCGTTCGCTCTGGAAGTACGGACCGCAGTCGCCTTCGCAACCCGGACCTTCGTCCCACTGCAGGCCCAGCCACTTGAGGTCACGCATCAAATCATGCAAGGCTGTTTCATTGTAGCGCTTGCGGTCGGTATCTTCGATACGCAGGTAGAAGGTACCGCCCATGTGTTTGGCAAAGAAGTAATTGTAAATAGCAGTGCGTGCACCACCGACGTGCAAGTAACCCGTGGGGCTCGGGGCAAAACGGACACGGACAGGACGATTAGCAGAATTTTCGGACATAAGTTCCTCTTTTAAAATTTCCGTGTCAAAAAATAGCAATTTACACTTGTTTCTTCCCTCATCTGCCAAACCTACGGCCACAGTCGCAGCCCGTTTTTATATATTTGTGCCACGCCAACGGCCCAGGTGGTGGAATGGTAGACACTGGGGACTTAAAATCCCTTGGGGGCAACCTCGTGCGGGTTCAAGTCCCGCCCCGGGCATTATTGGCTTTTTAGGACGCCTATGATTGAATTTTACCCAAACAGCATTTACTACCCCCGCGAGGCGGTAGAGGAAAAACTCGCCAAGGGCGAACTGAAAGAGACCGAAAGCCATCTGCTTTCTTGGACAGAGCGTCACCGTGGAGAAATCTGGGACTGCGCCCGTGACGATTCCGACTCCCCCACCGACGAAATCCTGCTGGACAACCTGCGGGCCCTGCTCCTTTGCAAGGGGTCTTTGCAGCCCGCCGCCGACATGGCCGCCGTCATCAGGGAAGTCTCCAAAGAAATCTGGTACCAGAACGAAAAGGACAAAAAATCTCCGGACGAGATTGCCACCGAATGGTGGGGCAAGTACCTTACCAAATGGCGCGAAGCCCGCATGTTCGAAGCCTTCATCCTTATCGAGAAGAAGGCCGACCAGCTGCTGGCCATTCTGAAGTCGTAATCCGCGTCTTATTTAGTGTATTTCGCTTTCCAGCGGAGGGGTATCCAGAAATCGGTTACCCCGTTTTCGCTTTTCTTGTAACGCCAGAAATATTCGATGTGTTCCCTGAGTTTCTGCTCAAAGGCCTCGTCGTCGGCATCCGAAAACAGAATTTCCCTACAGGTAAACACACCCAGGGAATCTACCACCAGATGAAGCCCGAGGCGGATGTCGTCGGCACCCTTTTTCTTGAAATGTTCCTGGCCAAGCCAGTGGAGACCTGCGGCTCTACCCTGGATGTATTTTTCCAAGGCTTCCACATCACGACCGGCAGAATTGTCCAGCACATAGATGTCATCCAGGTTCGGCATGTCCATGCGGCCTGTGAAGGGCTTGGACTTTTCCTGTTCAACGATTGTCGGCTCCGATTCATGAGACGGCGGCATCTTGTAGGGCTGAACCTGCCAGATAAAATTCAGCAGCCCCAAGAAAACCAAGGAAAGAACAATCAGAGGAAAGTTCCGTCTAATCATAGCCGCCTACTCGATAGACTTGATACACAGCTGCAGGGAACGCCTACCGTTATAGTAGTTCCAGGTCGGTTCAAAAACAATAGACACGCGGTGTGTCTTACCGATAAGAGCCTTGCACTTGCGGAGCCCGAAACCGATAGCCGAGAAAGTGGGGCTCCCTGCTTGGGAAACTTCCATCTGCAAATGCCCGCCCCGCAGTTCCCGCACGCGATGAACCTTCACGTTTTCGGCCCGGAATACCGGATACGGGAAGTTCCCGCTGAAAGGTTCCATCTTGTCGAAAAAGTCCAGTACGGTCGGGCCGTTCTTCTTAGTAGGATCCACTAAGAGTTCACCGAGGGCCACCTGAATATCGTAATTCTGGCCACCCGTCTCCCGGACTTCGTGCCCTGTATAGCCCTGTTCCTTGGCAGACACTAGAATCCGTCCCTGGAGTTCCTGGATTTTCCCTGCAGGCAACGAGAACCCGGCGGCATTGGCGTGGCCACCCCAGCGGTCGAACAAATCACGAGATTCAAAAAGGGCCTTGTGCCAGTTGAAGCCAGGCACTGCGCGGGCGCTGGCATGGGCCATCCCTTCCATCACCGAAAGCACTGCCGTAGGGCGGTTGAATTCCTGAGCCAGTTTGGCAGACACAATCCCGATAACGCCAACATGCCAGTTCTCGCCAGACACCAGAAGCACCGGCGGAATGTTCTCGCCATAGATGTTCTGGACCTGTTCCATGGCCATGTCGGTAATCTCCGCCTCTTTCTGCTTGCGGCGGGCGTTCCAGTCCTTCAGTTCCGAAAGAAGCGTGGGAGCGTCGTCCTTGTTTTCGCACAGCAAAAGCTTTAGCGCAGGGTCCGGCTTTTCCATACGGCCTGGCGCATTCAGCAGGGGCGCAAACTTGTACATCACATCGATGCCGCCTACAAGGCTTCCCGGTTTCTGGAGGGAATTGTATAACGCCTGAAGCCCAGGCCATTCGCTGTTCTGCAAGCGCTTAAGACCCGCCTTGGTAAAGGCCCTATTCTCGGGAGTCATTCCCACAAGGTCGGCCAGCGTGCCAAGTGCCACCAGGTCTAAATACTTTTCAGGAACGGGCTTGCCAAGCCTTTCATAAAGGGCGCAAATAAACTTGTAAGACACCCCTACGCCGCACAGTTCCGGATTGGGGTAAGTATCCCCTTCCTGGTGGGGGTCCAGCAACACATCGCAAGGGGGCAGGCCATCGCCAGAAGGCTGGTGGTGGTCTATCACCATCACCGCCATACCCAGCTCCTTGGCGTGGGCAATTTCGCCATTGGCGGTAATACCCGTGTCCACCGTAATCACGTTCCTGGCACCCGCCTCGAACATCTCGTCTACTGCCGACATAGAAAGGCCGTAGCCATCGCCAAAACGACTGGGGAGCCTCCATTCTGACTCAATGCCCGCTTCTTGCAAGCCTCTTGTCAGAAGTGTCACCGAAGTCATACCGTCCAGGTCGTAGTCGCCAAAAATGAAAACCTTTTCTTTGCGGTCACGGACATTCAGAATCCATTGGAGAGCACGATCCATGCCAAGCATCAACGACGGCGAAAGCACGTCATCTACGCTTCCGGCCATGAGCTTCTGTACCTCGCGGACAGACCTGATTCCACGGGATACCAAGAACCTCGCCACCAGATGCGGGATTCCCAGTTCCATAGAAAGTGTCGACGCCACCAGGTCTTCCATCACTTGAATCCTTCAAAAAGCTTGATGGCCAGGGACTGGAGGCACATGGCCTCCGAAGACCTGCGGGTGGCAATGCGGGACATGGTTTCCTGCACATCCTTCAGTGCCCTTTCCAGGGCATCCACATTCACCCGCGGAAAATTTTCCAGATGGACCCGGCCCGTGGTCTCGGGAATCCGCAAGGGCGCTCCCGACTTCTCGCGCAGCAGGTCCGAAATCAAGAAGGCAAGTACGTCCAGAAAGCGGTTCGCTTCCATGGGATCCTCAAAATCCGCCTCTTTCAAGGCAGCAAAAAGATCTCCGTATTCTGCACGGAGGCTCATCAAAAGGAAATCCACCGCCATGGCACACCAGCGTGCACCGTGTTCTACGTAATAGAGCGCCTTACCGGGAGAGCCTACCGCAAGCCCCACCACGTCATCGGTGACGCTATCCTCATCGGCATCTTCACCAAGCATACGGAGAGTCTCTTCGCGGACTTCCTTGTCGCTAAGCGGCAACAGATGCAAAGCCAAACAGCGGGAACGGATGGTCTGCAAAAGTTTTTCTCGGGAACTGGTGGTCAAAATGAAATAGGTATCGGGAGGAACCTCTTCCAGAGTCTTCAAGAAGGCATTGGCCGCAGAATCGTTCATACGGTCCGCCTCGGCGACGATGACCACACGGACCCGGTCTCCCTTAAGGGCAAAGGCACCCGTCATTGAACGAATCAGTTCCACCGAGATTTCGGCAGCGGCATTGAAAATATCAACGCGATAGGGATTCTTGAAAATCTCGGAGATATAAGCCAGCTTGTAGTCCTGTACCGTCTTGGCGGTACTACCTGCAGAAACGTCAGCGGCACTGCGGGCATGAGCCTCCTTGGATTCCATGGGCACCACCCAACTGTCGGTGACTCCTGCATCCATGGCAAGCTTGCAACCGAAACACTTGCCACAAGGCCGCATTTCGTTGTTCTCGCAGCGCAAGGCTTTCGAAAGCTCTATGGCCAGAGCCTTCTTGCCAATTCCCGCAGGGCCATCAATCAAAATGGCCTGAGGAAAACGGCATTCCCGAAGAGCCGACATAAGCCGAATCCGCTGGCGCTCCTGGGAGACTGGACCTTTTAGCCTGTACTCTATCATTTTTGCTTCAACCACTCTAGGGGATCCACGGTCTGGGTCCCTTCGCTAACTTGGAAATACAATTTAATTCCATTTAGAGAAGCGATATCACCCACTTCTCCAATTTCTTCGCATTTCTGCACAACTTTGCCTTCTTGGACGTGGATAGAACGGAGGTGTCCGTAAACGGAATAGGTGCCGCCCTCGTGTTCAATAATCACGGAAGGGCCTCGTCCATCAATTTCGGAGACCATCACCACGGTTCCAGGAGCAGCAGCCTTCACCATCTTGCCCCGCTTGCCGCGAATTTCAATTCCCAAGTTACGTGTCGCGATATGGAGCACCGGATGTTCCTGCAGACCATAGCGGCTGATGACCTCTCCTTCCAAGGGCATGCACTTGGGTCCCTTGAGGCTGGCTGTCACCGTAGCCTTCGGTTTTTCCACCACCTTTTCCTTCTCTTTTTTCTTCTTTTCCTTCGCTTTTTTTGCTTTGCGCTCCGCCTCGGCCTTCTTGGCAGCAGCAATCTCTTTTTTACGTTTTTCTTCTAACTTTTTAATCAAGGCGAGCATGGTCTTCTGGTTTCGTTCGAATTCTTCCAAAGCCCGACGCTGCATGGCCTTGTCGTGCTTCAAGGATACAAGCATTTTCTCTTGTCCGCTCATCTGGGTCACTAGACCCTTTTCTTCGGCACTCTTCTTGTGGCGCAGCTGGGAAAGTTCTTGCAGGTGCTCCACTTCCTGTTTTTTCTTCTCGTCTCGTTCCTGCATGAGCCGAAGCAGGGTGTTTACCTGTTCCTGGTCCTGGTAAAGCAGATGGTGCACCCAATAGACCTGACGCTCGGGATTGCCTTTCTGCGTCAGCAGCCCATACAGGACTTCAGCCTCGCTGCTGCGACCCTTCTCGTACAGAGTGCGGATACGCTTGCGCATAATATCCTTGCGTTCCCTGATTTGTCCATCCAGAGAATCCAGATCCCGAGAAAGCTTACGCACCGCACCCTGGACCAGGATTTCGCTCTTGGAAAGTTCTTGAATGTAGGTTCTAGTCTGATTCAGGTTTTGGTCCAAAAGCGAGATGGTGTTGAGCACACCCTTCTCCTCGGTTTCCAGCATGGCCAGTTCCTTGCGTTTCTTGGCCAGGTCCGTCTCCAGTTTTTTTAATGCGGTCCGCTGTTCCTTGATCTGGGCATCAGTCTTCTTTGGGGCTGCAAAAGAAAGCCCTACCAAAAGACACAAGATGATGGAAAGAATCCGCATCCTATTCCTGCTCGAAATTCTTTACCGTAAGGAATCTGCGGACAGTCCTGTAACTGAAATAAGCCGAAAGGAGCGTCACCAGCAGAACGACTCCCGCAAGCACAAGCCCAAGGCCGCCCCTGTTATCGGCTACGACGGGAATGGCCTCCCCTACCGCATTCACAAGAATCGCCATGAGGGTCACAGCAAGACCGCTCCCTACAAGCCCAAGAATCAGCCCCTCCAGCACAAAGGGAAACTCGATAAAGAAGGGACTGCCACCAGTATACTTCATGTTCTCTACCAGCAATTGCCTGGAGAACAGGGAAAGCCGAACGGAATTGCAGATAATCAGGGAGAGGGTTGCCAAAAGCAACACACTCAGGCAAATGGGCCAAAACACCATCTTGAATTTCCACTTAGCAACACGCTCTGCCCACTCAACGGGAGCCTGTACCTCTTCGAAATAGCCTTTGCGGAAAATCTCCATGCGAAGTTCCACCAGGTCCGTGGGATTGTAGGCTTCCTTTTTCATCTTTACGCGGAAAAACGGCGGAAGGGGATTACCCTCTACTAAGTCCAGCATCTCTCCCGAAAAATGCCTGCGGAAATCCGCCAAGGCAGAATCGGCACTCACGTACTCTACGGACTCGACCCGTTTGGTATGGAGCAGGTTGTCGGAAATGGCCCTGATGGAATCAGGCGGAACCACCTTGGGCAGGAACGCCTCCACCGTATAGAGGGACTTCTCTGCCGAAAGGAGCTTTACCACGCCCCCGAAGGCCGTCAACGAACCCGCCAGCAGGATAGAACAAAGAAAGATGGTCACCAGGGACGGGAGAACCACGGTACGGTGCTGCTTCAGCCCCCGAAAAGATTCAGATATTAAGTAGCCTAATTGTCCTAGCACCATTGGAATATAATTAAATTTGCTAGTGTTTATCACGGTACTGCTATGAATAATATCGGATTAAAGATAATGGCCTTCCTGTTCGGAATCGCCCTATGGTTTTTTGTCATGTCCACCCAGGATTTTCAAATCACCATGGATGTTCCCGTCAAGCTGGTCAGATTGCCGGAACTCTTGGCAGTGGCCTCCAAGCCGCCCCATACCTTGCCCATTACCGTCAGGGGACCGGCCTTCGACCTAATCCGCATGCGCTGGAACTACATGAACAAGGATTCCAACGCCGTATCCATTATTATCGACCTGCAGGGGGCAGAACTGGGTGCTACCCGTAAACACCTGGATGCAAAGAATTTTTCCGCACCAAGTTTTCCCAACATAAAATTTGTTGAACCATCCAACCAGCTCCTGTTCCTGGACTTGGAACTGGACACCCGCATCGAGAGGAACATTCCCGTCAAGTCCAACGTGACCTTTGAGCCTGCCCCCGGCTACATTATGACCGATGTTCCAAAAATCACTCCTGAACAGATTCGCGTATCCGGTGCTCGGGATGCCCTGACACGCATCTTCGAAATACCCACGGACTCCATCCGGTTCGACAGTCTTTCCGCCAACGACAATTTCAAAGTCAAGCTGAATCTGGAAACATTCCCCGCCTACGTGACGCCTAGCGATTCCAGCGTCATCATGAGCATCGATATCCAGAAACTTTCCAGCAAGACTTTCAAGAAGGTGCCTGTACAGCTTATCGGGCGTTACAACAAGAACGAAGCCAAGCTTTCTCCGGACACCGTTTCCATCAACATCACCGGTGGCCAAAACGTACTGGACTCCATCACGCCGCAGAACATACAGCTCTTTGTGGAAATCAACCGCTTCGCTATTGAAGACGTGGACAGCCTCGCCCCCACAGTCAAGATGGACCTGCCTTCTTCTGTAAATCGCGAAATGTCCATCAAGGGTTACGAACTGGTTCCCGACAAGGTGAAACTTATCAAGATAGAGACTGCGACTGCTCCAGCCGACTCCCTAGGAGACGAGGAATAATGCTCTGGCTCGGCATTGAATCCAGTTGCGACGAGACCGCCTGCGCCGTACTGCAGGATGAACCCCTGAAGGTACTTTCCAACCCGCTCTATAGCCAGATCGACGAGCACGCCCTTTACGGAGGCGTGGTCCCCGAGATTGCCGCACGGGCACACCTGCAAAAGATTGCTCCCATCGCCGAAGCAGCCGTCAAGGAAGCCGGCGTAAAACTTACCGACATCGATGCCATCGCCTACACCACAGGCCCCGGGCTTATGGGACCTCTCCTCGTAGGAGCAAGTTTTGCCAAGGGACTTGCACGGGACTTGCAGATACCCGCTTACGGCATGAACCACCTGGAAGGGCACCTGGCCGCCGCATGGCTTTCCAATCCCGATATCGAACCTCCCTTTTTGACACTGACTGTTTCCGGAGGCCATACGGAACTGGTTCTAGAAGAACCGGGATTCAAGTACACCAGCATCGGTCGCACCCGGGACGATGCCGCAGGAGAAGCTTTTGACAAGTGCGGCAAGCTCATCGGCCTAAAATATCCGGCAGGAGCCACCATCAGCAGGCTCGGAAAAGACGGCAACCGAAAGTTCATCGAGTTCCCGCGGGCACTGAACACCCACGGCAACTGTGAATTCTCTTTCAGCGGTCTCAAGACGGCCGTGCTGCGCTATACCGAAACCCATGACCCGGAATACATCCAGAAAAACCTGGGCGATATCTGCGCCTCCCTGGAAGACGCCATCGTAGACAGCCTTGTCACCAAGACCATCAATGCCCTGAAAAAGACCAAGATGAAAACCCTGGTGATGGGCGGCGGGGTAAGCGCCAACGCCTGGCTCCGTACAAGATTGCAGGATTACTGTGACAAGCACGGTGTACGCTTCTGCATTCCGGACCGTAGCCTCAGTACCGACAACGGCGCCATGATTGCCGCCGCGGCCATCCGTCGCCAAAAGCAGGGCATGCTTACCTCTATCGATACCGTAAAGCCCTGGATGCCGCTGGCTATCTAGCGGTTATTTTGCCCGCGGTTTCTTTTCTTTACTTTTCAGCGGAAACGCAAACTTGCCGAACAGCACGCAACCGGGCGCTCCCGGGTCACATTCCTTTTTACGCTTGTCGCAAAAGGTATTTCGCAAGTGTTTGCATTCGTAGCTCATAAAAACAAAGCTAGAAAACACCCTTTGTTTTGAACAAGGCAAATTCTATATTTTCCTCAATTCAACAAAGGAACTCGGCCTTGGAAAACAGCACCCTCCCCGAAAACGAAAACATAGACGAAACTTTCACCAATGAAGTGGAGAGTTTCGAAAGCCTTGGCCTTATTCCCGAAGTTCTGGAAGCCGTCCACGCCGCCGGTTACGAGACGCCCTCCCCCATCCAGGCAAAGGCCATTCCTGCCCTTCTCCAAGGCAAGAACCTTCTGGGAACCGCCCAGACAGGCACCGGCAAGACAGCCGCCTTTGCCCTGCCTCTCCTTTCCCGTATAGAATTTAATGCCCGGGAAACATCGCTCCTGGTACTGACCCCCACAAGAGAGCTTTCTATTCAGGTAGCCGAGGCTATCCAGCAGTATGCCATGAAGCTCCCGAAGGTCCATGTGGTTCCTGTCTACGGGGGGCAAGACATTTCCGTACAATTCAAGGCTTTAAAGCGTAGCGCCAACGTCATCGTGGCAACGCCAGGCCGTCTCATCGACCACCTTAAGCGGGGTTCCATCACCCTGGACAAAGTCCAGGCGGTCGTTCTGGACGAAGCCGACGAAATGCTGGACATGGGATTCATGGAAGATGTAGAAACCATTCTGAGCAAGATTCCCGAAAACGCCCAGCGGGCCCTTTTCAGCGCCACCATGCCCAAAGAGGTCCTGGAAATCATCGACGAGCACCTGGGCGAATACAGTGAAGCCCGCATCGAAGGAAAAACCACCACGGTGGAAAACATCCGCCAGCGCTTCTTGCTGGTCAAGAGCCACGACAAAATGGAAGCCCTGGCCCGAGTCATCGAAGGTGAAGATTTTGACGGCATGCTCATATTCGTGCGTACCAAGCAGGCCACCTCCGAAGTCTCGGAACGCCTGGAAGCTAGAGGTTTCAATGTAGCTCCCCTGAGTGGTGACCTGGCGCAAACCCTAAGAGAGAGGACCATCAACCGTCTGAAAATGGGCAAGCTAGACATCGTCGTGGCCACCGACGTAGCCGCCCGCGGGATCGACGTGGACCGCATCACCCACGTGGTAAACTACGATATTCCCTACGACACGGAATCCTACGTACACCGCATCGGACGCACGGGACGCGCCGGCCGCAGTGGCAACGCCATTCTGTTTATCACTCCCAGGGAACGTCGCCTGCTCAAGACCATCGAGAAGGCCACCCGCCAGCCCATCGAAGCCATGGCTCTCCCCAGCGCCGAACAGATCAGCGCCAAACGCATCGCCAATTTCCAGAAAAAAATTCAAGATAAACTTACGCACGCGGACCTCTCCAAATTCCGCGAGATCCTCATGAAGACTACGGTGGAACTGGGCTCCGACATAGAAGAAGTGGCTGCCGCAGCCCTGTGCCTCGCCCAGGAACGGGAGCCTCTGTTCCCCAAGATGGAAACGCTTTCTACTCCCAAGGTCCGCGACCATGGCGACAGTGGCAAAGACGACGACACCGCAGAAAAGCCCCGCAAGGAGCGCAAGGAAGGCGCCAACGGCGTAGAAGAGGGTTACCTCCGCTACTACCTGGCGGTAGGCCGCAGGGACCACGTCTCCCCTCGGGACATCGTAGGCGCCATCGCCGGCGAGGCAGACATCAGCAGCGCCATCATCGGGCGAATCAAGCTTTTCGACAAGTTCAGCACCGTGGAACTTCCGGACAACACCGACCAAAGCGTGCTGGACATTCTCTCCGAAATGACCATCCGGGGTAACGACGCCAAGTTCAGGCTCATGACCGACGACGCGCCACCTCCGAAAGACCGCGGATTCAAGGGAAAGAAAAAATTCAGCAAAGAAAAGAGGCCCTGGAGCAAGGAAAAACCCTTCCGGGAAGCTCACGGCGACAAGCCTTTCCGCAAGACCCGCCGCTTCGGAAGGTTTTAGTCATCACAGTTCTTCGCCTTCTTCCGGACTTTCGGCGTCACCGTCTGGAATCGCGTTCTCTTGGTTCGCACCTTCTGCAGAGTCACGCACAAGCCCGTTGTTCCTGTAATAGGGAACGTCCTTCAGAACTTCTTCGATCCATGACTGCTTCAGGGGATTGTTCCGCCATTCCTCATGGAAACTCCCCCGCTCACGAACAGGGTACAGCTGGGCCACGGCATCCTCTACCGTTTTCTCCTGTTGCAGGTAAGTGGCCAACAGCGAAGCGCCCATGTAAATCTGCGAAAGCCCCGTTCCCGAATCCAACGCCAGCAGGCCATCCCCACGAGGGCCCCGATAACCAAGGTCAAAGTTCGAGACATGGCGGATAATCGACATCAAAAGGGCCGGATCCACATTCTCCCTTACAGAGGCTTCCATTACAGGAAGGCCACAAAGCTGTTCTATACTCCAAAGAGTCCCTCTATAAACCAGTTCCAGCCGATGTTTATCACCCTTTGAATCAATTTTCACCAGATACCGGGGGCCTAGACGCTGCTGTACTTTTTTCACAATGCGAATTCCACGGTTCTTGAACTGCTTGTAGCCATCGAAGGACAGCCACAAGGTATCATCCAGACGCACAAGCCTAGGCAAAGTGGGCCGACGAACCTCTTCGTTATAAATTTTCAGGAGAGCGGGCAAGCTGTACGAAAGTTCCGGCATCGGACTTTCCAAACGGCAAGAGGAATCCCTAGAAATGTATTTCCCCGCAACAAGATTTTCCACCATGGTCTTGGAATAACCAACAAACACCTGTCTAGAATCCAGCGAGGTTTCCAAAACACTCCGGGGATACAGCGCATAGACAGCCACAATCAACGTCACAAAAACGGCGAGGGCAAGCATTGCCCAACGCACCCGGCGGTAACGCCATATCAGCCCAGCCCAGGCCCTGCCCTTTGGGGTTCGCCCAAGGTACAAGACAAGGAATGCCGAGATGGCAATCCAAATAACTGCTATAACCAACAGTGCCACGTCATTCAATATAATTTCTAATTTGGGGCTATGCTGAACTCACTTGAAAATATCGTAATCATCGGGGACAGAATCCTCATCAAGCCACTGGAAGCTTCCAATAAGACCGGTAGCGGGCTCTATCTGCCCCCAAGCGTCAAGGAGCGAGACGCCGTGCATACAGGCCTGGTGGTCAAAGTGGGCCCAGGCTACCCCATTCCCGCCTCCAAGGACCCCGACGATTTGTTCAAGAACGAGTCCCAGGACCCAATCAGCTACGTGCCCCTCCAGGTCAAGGAAGGGGACGAAGCCCTGTACCTCCACGCCGGAGGCTACGAGCTGGAAATCAATAACGAACGTTACATCGTGGTAAACCAGGGGGCCATCCTCCTGGTACTACGAAACGAAATTCCCGATAGTGTCGACAGCCTGTAAGCTTGTACGCTATAACTAAGCGCCCTGGCCTGCAAGCAGGTCGTGGGCATCCTTGATTTTCCCGAGAACCACCTTAGTGGAATCAAACAGGGCAGAAACCTGGTCTTGCAACTCCGAAAGGAATTCCTTGTTGCAGAACAGGTCTTCCTTGGAAGTCTTGATACTAGCAAAGACGGCCTTGAGAGACTGCAGGGTTTTGGTTTCCTTCTCTGCCATAGCCTGGATTTCCTGACGGATCTCGTTCATCTCCGCCTTCTTCCTTTCCACAATCTCGGGATCGTTCTCCTTGAGAATATGGGTAGGCAGCACACCATAGTCTTCGTACTTCTCGTTTGCAGAGATGGTGTTGTTCCTGGAAGCCATGGTACGGATACCCGTAGACTTCACCGAAGAGGCCACCGAGATGGTACAATTGGAAGTACCATGGTAATTGCAACGTACACGCTTTTCTTCGTGACGCAATTCATTATACGGGAAAAAGTCGCCTTCGGTTTCGATATAGCGGAGCGGTGCATACAGAGGCACAGTCTCGCCCGCAATGGTAATGCGGTAGAACAGACACGGCTCCTCGTTGAACATCTTGGTCTCGTACAGGTTGTTGCTGCTCTTCAGCAACTTCTTGACGCGGAACATCAGATCCTCGGCGTTGTAGGGACGTTCCATAATCTCGGGAACATCCTTGAGAATCCGTTTCAGCACAATCTGCTTGTACTTTTCTGTGATGATCTTGTTGGACACCGACCTGGACCAAATAGGCAATCCTAAGAAGAAGGTATCTTCCAGGCGGGTTTCCGTACGACCGTTAAAGAAGGCCATGGCCTTCATGATGTTGGCAAGGGCTATCCACTTCCGCACGGACACGTAAATCTTGTTCTCGTCGCAGACATTTACCACTTCTGCAATGACCTTCAGGGAGTCTTCAGAAAGTGTCACCTTCTTGATTTCTTCACACCACTGTGTCTTTTCCTCGGCGGTAACCGCCAAGCCCGGAGACACATGAGTACTGGTCACATCACCCTGAGTTTTCAGGAGTTCACAAAGGGCGCTTGCCGAAATATTTTCGGGAAGCACGATCGTGAGAGAAATATTGTCTATGATTTCGCCACGACACAGAGCATCTTCGGGGCGCATCTCCCCAGAAAGGATCACCGAAGCCTTGCCATGGTCCTCCAAGGTAATCCTCACGTTATCCTTGATTTTTTCATTCCTGGGATCATAGGTGAGAAACTGAATAATATCGTAGCTATCCAGGTTGGCAGGCATGTCCTGCTCGCGGGAACCAATCTTTAAAGCCTTCGCATTCTTGAAAGCAGCGACCCACCTTTCCAGAATCAGGGCCTTGCCCGAACCGGAACGCCCATAAAGATAAAAGGACTCTCCCAGCAGGGCGACCAAGAAACCAAGCTGTATTTGGAATTCCCTTTCCGGGACTCCCACCACCAGGGATGCCATCAATTCCGAAATTCTTTTTGTCAAAGTCATATTCTCACCTCTTCTGAAGGTAATAGTAGTAAATCCTGTATGCAGCGGTAAACCCTGGGGCTATTCCGTAGCTCTGGTCCCAGCCTCACATAGTCCTTTTCCGTCAACAGGACTGCGGGAGCGGACTTCAGGATTTTTTTTAGGGCCCTATCATAACGGCAGTCGTGATCCGGACGCACAATGGCCTTTTCCACCTTCACACCGAAATTTTCAAGATCCCTGAAGAACCGCCCAGGATTCCCGATGCCGCAAACGGCCCACACGCCGGAGCCCGAGGCGGACTCAGCAAGACCAGCAACATCTAGGGATTCACCTGCCCCGTTCACGATTTCTGCAATGGAAAATTTCACATCCGGATTATCACCGCCGCATCTTAGAACCAAATCCGGCTGCAGGTGGTCCTGCACAAGGCTACGGTTCGGTCCAGCGGGCCACAAGTCCCACCACCTACGGGGAGGTTCTCCCCAGTCCAGCCGCACCGTATATGCAGGCCGCAAGCGACTATCCTCGAAGCCATCGTCGCAAATGACATAGTCAAACTGACTATCCAATTCATGAGCCGTACGGTAACGGTTAGAGGTCGCCACCACCGTAGCCCAGGGCAATTTCATCTTCAAAAGTTCAAGTTCATCCGTGGCTTTTGCATGGCATAGCACCGCCACTTTCTTGTTTTTGCACAAACTAACAATATGGTTGGCAAGCCATATAACAAAAGGGGTCTTTCCGGCGCCACCCGCCAAAAAACTCCCCACCACAACCAGCTTGGCGTGGGTCAAAGGCTTACCCGGCCGTAGAAAAAGTCCGTGATGGAGCTTGTACAACAACCTGTAAGCTAATGCAAGAGGCTTACGCAGGTCTAGTGGGAGATGTGGAGTGTGCGATGTGGAATTACTCATTTCACATTACACATCACACATTACACACCACACATTACACATCGCCGTTAGGCTCCGTTTCGCTTCTGCTGCAGGAACAGATCCGCAAGCACCAGGGCCGCCATGCTCTCTACGATGACAGGCGCCCTCACGGCCACGCAAGGGTCGTGCCGACCCTTGGCAGCGAGGCTGCCATTTTCGCCACCCCGGCCAGCGGTCTTCTGCTCTTGCGAAATCGTGGCCGTGGGCTTGAAGGCCATGCGGCATACGATGTTCTCGCCGTTGCTGATTCCGCCCAAAGAGCCACCTGCGTTGTTGGTACGGGTCCTGTAGCGGTTTCCGTCAAAGTAAATCTCGTCGTTGTGTTCGCTGCCGTGCATGCGGGCCGCCTTGAAACCGCTCCCGATCTCAAAGCCCTTGCAGGCCGGAATCGAAAGCATGGCCTGGGCAAGCAAGGCGTCCAGACGGTCGAACACGGGCTCACCGAGACCAGCAGGTACGTTACGCACTACAAGGCCAACGGTTCCGCCAACGCTGTCGCCGTTCTTCTTGGCCTCAAGAATTTCCTGTTCCATCTTGGCGCTAGCCGCAGCATCGGGGCAACGCACCGGCGAAGCTTCTACCATGTCGTGGTTCAGCGTATCAAGATCTACAGAGAGGCACTCTACTTCACCAACACTTTGAACCCATGACACAAATTCCGTACCCGCAACTTGGGCGAGGAACTTCCGAGCCACCACACCGGCAGCCACGCGACCGATGGTCTCGCGAGCAGAACTACGTCCGCCGCCGCGATAATCTCTAAAGCCATATTTAATGTCGTAGCACAAGTCCGCATGGCCAGGCCTGAACCATTTTTCAATGTCGGAGTAGTCACCGCTCCGCTGGTCCTCGTTAAAGACTACGAAGGAAATAGGTGTGCCGGTGGTCTTGCCCTCGAACACGCCACTCAAGATCTTGACCTGGTCCTTTTCGGCACGGGCAGTGGTCAATTTACCCTGCCCAGGGCGCCTCCGGTCCATAAAAACCTGGATATCGGCCTCGGAAAGGGGGATTCCGGCGGGGCAACCGTCCAAAACGGCCCCAACGGCAGGACCATGGGATTCACCCCAGGTCGTGACAGAAAAAATCTTACCAAATGTGCTAGACATGCCCAAAATATAGATAAAGAGCGGTATTTTTCCCAATTTTGCTCCCTTTTCAAGAGAGTTTACTATATTTTACAATGGTTCTAGGAGTTATGATGCCGAGATTGTTGCTTATCATTACGCTATTTGTGTTCTCATTTTCCGTGAGTTCCTTTGCTCAGCGTCATGAAGATTTTGCAGGAATTCCCTTCGGCTCCGACCGCCAGACCGTCATTGAAGAGGTCATGAAGATGGGATACGAGCCCTATGGCCAGAGTGGCGAGGGCGAACGCGTAGTCATCCCCGTTTTCAAGTTCGGCGAACTGCCTGTGCAGGTAGACTTTATCTTTAACCAGAACGACAAGTTCTACGCCTTCGAAATCCGCACCGGCCGTGTAGAGGAATCCCGCAAGAATAAGGCCATCGAGGCCGCCGTCTACATGTCCGAGCAATTCACCCTCAAGTACGGCAAACCGGTAGAACCCGCTACCATCGACGAGACCAACATCAAGAACGGCAGGAACATCTACCAAGAGTGGTTCTCCGTCAAATCCCTCAACGCCTACACTTCCGTGGTCAAGAACAACAACAGATTCTTCGTCATGGGTGTGGTTGAGCACAGGGCCCTAGCCAAGGAGCAAAGCAAGAAGACGAAGGCCAAGGAAAAAGCCGCAAGTGCCCCTGTCTTCTAGCAAGTTTTTGGAGCCTCGCCTACAGCGGGGCTTTTTCATTTTCTGATCCAGGAGTTTTCTATGTCCAAGCTCATGCGTTCCATTTCAGGTATCCGCGGTATTGTCGGGGATACTCTTACCCCCCAAGTCCTGTCTTCCCACGTGAAGGCTTTCCTCCAGATTACCAAGGCCAAGCGGGTAGTCATCGGCCGCGACAGCCGCCCTACAGGCGAAGCCATCTCCCAGTTCGTGGCAGGCATCTGCAGACTCTCTGGCGTAAACGTCATCGACGTGGGCCTCTCCACCACCCCTTCCGTAGAAATCCTGACCACCCACTTCAAGGCCGACGCGGGCATCATCATTACCGCAAGCCACAATCCCCTGGAGTGGAACGCACTTAAGTTCTTGAACAGCAAAGGGTTATTCCTCGGACCGGACGACGTAAAAAAACTGTTCGAACTGGCAGACCAGGATCGGTTCGACTATCCCGACTACAGAACCATGGGCAGCTACGAAGTGGCCCCCGATGCCGATGGCATCCATATCCAGGGGACCCTGGAAATTCCCTTTGTCGACGTAGAGGCCATCCGCAAATGCAAATTCAAGGTAGCTGTCGATGCCGTGAATGGTGCAGGCAGCTACATCGTGCCCCGCCTGCTGGAACAGCTGGGATGCGAGGTGGTGCGGGTACACTGCGAACCCGACGGCACCTTCCCCCGCGGAGCCGAGCCCATTCCCGAGAACCTGGGTGACCTGCGTGACGCCGTCAAGAAAAACGGCTGCGCCCTTGGCTTCGCCGTAGATCCCGATGCCGACCGCTGCGCCCTGGTAGACGGTTTAGGACAAAGTATCGGCGAGGAATACACGCTCGCCATCGCTACCGAAGAGGTGCTCTGCCAAAAGAAGGGCGCCACCTGCGTGAACCTTTCCACCAGCCGCATGAACGAAGACGTGGCCGAAAAGTACGGATGTGACTGCAGCCGCGCCAAGGTGGGCGAAATCAATGTCAGCCTGCAAATGATCGAGAAAGGCTGTATCATCGGTGGCGAAGGCAACGGAGGCGTGATCCTCCCCGCACTGCATTACGGTCGTGATTCCCTGGTAGCCGCGGCGCTGGTGCTCAGCTGGATGGCACACCACCAGGGTGGCCCTGAAAAGTTCGTAGCCGAAAACCCAGCCTACGTGATGCCCAAGAAGAAATTCGAGCTTGGCGACAAGAAAGTGACCGACATCTTGCCGAAGGTCAAGCAGGCCTTTGCCGACTGGAAGAGCGACGAGCGCGATGGTCTCTGGCTCGGTAAGGGAAAGTCCTGGGTGCATGTGCGTGCCAGCAATACAGAGCCGGTTATCCGCGTCATCGCCGAAGCCCCCACCGCCGAAGAAGCGGAAGCCCTCTGCTCTACAGTAGAAAACATAATTTAGTCGGCAGAATCTGACCACAATAGCCACTTGTAGCTTTGCTACTTAGTGGATATGATCCTCGGCAACGGGGACGCCATCTAGGTTCTAAGCTTTAAACTCACAGATCCTGCATAAACGGGAGTTGCTTGGCGCGTTGCATCAGGCGGTGTGCGTGAGCCTCGTTCTTGGGCTGTACGCCATACAAGAGTTCAAAGAATTTCTTGAGGCCCACCTCGCCGCCGCCCTGTTTCAAGATGTAAACCACCACCAGGTTCTGGGGCGCTACCGTCGAACTGATGATGTCGATATCCGTATTGCCCAGCTGCGAAACCGCCAGCTGGTAGGCGTCCTCTCCGTAATCCCGAATCAACTTCTGGATATCGCCCAGGGATTCAAAGCCCAAAAACTTGAAAACCTTCAGGTAAGGCGTCAGGGACGACTCGTGAATCTCCGCCTGGTTGATAGAGGCGATACGCTTGTTCAGGTGGTCGAAAGGCCGCAACTGCAGGTAGTTACCGAAGGAATCACCATCCAGCGAGACCTCCTCGAAATTTCCGGAATGCACCAGGGCCTGCACACGACGGCGGTAGTCGTTGATGCCCGTACGGATCTGGCAAAACTGCTCATCCACAAGTTCCAGCATTCCCGCCAGACGGTTCAGGTTGCGCAGGTACCCACGGGGTACCTCTACGCCAGTCTTGTAACCCGTGTCGTGGTCCAGGGTGGCCCACACGTGCTGCAGGGCGCTACGCATCTGCAACTCGAAGCGAAACTGGTTCAGCTGGGGGCATTCCGGATCCTTGTAAATCTTTTCGGGCAGCCTGCAAATGTAATGCAGGGAATTGTAGCCGAAGCTGTGGAGCTCGTGCATCTTGCGCTTGTCGATACTGTTCACCCAGTCCACTTCGAAAAGCTGTTCGGCAAGGGCCGCAATCTTGTCTACCTCGTCGCTGTAGAAGGTAATGACCCGCACGCCCAAAATATCTGTAATGTCGTCCAGGGTACGGTACTTTTCGCCCTTGCGATCCAGTTTGCCCGCCAGGCTGCCTTCTTCCTTGATTCTCGCCTCTACCGCATTGATGTAGATGTGGCTGTCCATGATGCTCTTGCGCAACGTATCACGGACAATGGAAAGCATCTTTGCAAAGACAGGGCGCTTTTCACGGAACTCTTCCAGAATGGCGTTGCCGTGGGCATCTAGGCCATAGCTCCCTACAGGTTTTTCACTCATACGCTTACACCGCCTTAGGCGAAAAAAGTTTCTCGATCAGTTCCTCGAATTCCCCATAGGCGAAAGTTCCCTTCAAGCTTGCAAGGGCCTGTGCCAGCCCGCGGAAATGCCACTCGTGGGCGGCCGCGTCCTTGACGCAGAACAGGTCCCACACCTTGTCGCCAATGGCTTGGTAGTCGCGATAGATGGCGCGGATATTGCTCAGCTTGTCGGAAAGGGCAACGACCTTCACGTCGTTGGTAGCTGTAGAAAGACGTTCAATCGCTTCTTCTTTGCGAAGCCGCCAACTTTCTTCGCGACTTTTGCCTTCGAATACGATATCCGATTCCGCCTCCACGAGACTTGCAACACGGCGGCCGAACTCTTTCTCAATATCCTTGAGCGTAACCTCCGTATCCTCCACCGTATCGTGCAGCGCCGCCGCGGCTAGGAGCTCCTGGTCATTTGTCATGGTGGCGGCAATCGAGACTGCTTCCATAGGGTGAACTATATAAGGGAATCCCTTACCCTTGCGTTCCCCACCCTTGTGCGCACCAACCGCAAAGATGATAGCCTTGTCAAGAACTGAAGTATCCATGCAATACAATGTAGATTATATTCCAGTGCCATTTTTCTATCTTTTGCGCCGCGGATTCAAAATCGCCATCCCAAAAAAGGAATTATCCATGGAAACCCTTAATTCCATTCTAGATACCGTTGACGGCTTTGTGTGGGGAATCCCCCTTATCGCCGTAATCCTGTTCGTAGGCATCTTGCTCACCAGCCGTCTCGGCGTACTCCAGGTGACGAACCTGGGAAACGCCTTGCGCTACATGCTCCATAGCGAAAAAGAAGGCCAGGGCGAAGTTTCCAGCTTTGCCGCCCTCTGCACCGCTCTCGCCGCAACCGTCGGTACGGGTAATATCGTCGGTGTGGCCACCGCTATCGGCACCGGTGGCCCGGGTGCCCTTTTCTGGATGGAAGTGGCAGCCTTCTTCGGCATGGCCACCAAGTACGCCGAAGGCCTGCTAGCTGTCAAGTACCGCAAGGTGGCGGGAGACGGCAAGGTTCTGGGCGGACCTTTCTACTACATCGAAACCGGCATCAAGGAACGCTTCGGTCTCAATTTTAAGTGGCTTGCTATTCTGTTCGCCATCTTCGGCGTGCTGGCCGGACTTTTGGGTATCGGCACCATCACCCAGGTGAACGGCATCACCTCTGCTGTGGCCACCGTATTCCCCACCGGTGAATTCGTGAACATCGGCGGAAATTCCGTTTCTATATCTACGGCCATTGCAGGCCTTTGCTGCGCCGGTTTCACAGCCATGGTCATTATCGGCGGTCTCAAGCGTATCGCAAAAGTCGCCCTTTACATCGTGCCGCTCATGGCCATCTTCTACATCCTTTTCTGCCTGCTGATTCTTGGATTTAACTTTGCCAACATTCCTACCGCTATTCAGACCATCATCCAGGCAGCATTCAACCCCAGCGCCGTTACTGGCGGTGTAGTCGGCACCATCTTTATCGCCATGCAAAAGGGTATCGCCCGCGGCATCTTCAGTAACGAAGCGGGCCTTGGTTCTGCTCCTATCGCAGCAGCCGCCGCCAAGACCAGCGAGCCAGTGCGTCAAGGCCTTGTCTGTATGACAGGTACCTTCATCGACACCATCATTATCTGCTCCATGACAGGCCTTGCCATCGTAGTGACCGGAGCCTGGACTCCGGAACTTGGACTCCAGGGCGTGAACATCACCATGGAAGCCTTTACACGCGGCCTCTCTAACCTGCCCTCCGGCCCAAGCGTCGCACCCTTTATCCTTACCATCGCCCTGGTGTTCTTTGCCTTCACCACTATTCTCGGCTGGGCATACTATTCCGAACGTTGCCTGGAATACCTGGTGGGCCGTGGCAAGAAAGGTGCCATCCTGGCTTTCCGCTGGCTCTACGTGGCCGCCGTGTTCATCGGTCCCTACCTTACGGTAAGCGCCGTGTGGACCAGTGCCGACATTTTCAACGGGCTTATGGCCTTCCCGAACTTGGTGGCTTTGATTCTCCTGAGTGGAATCGTTGCACGGGAAACGAAAAAGTTCTTTGAAAAGTTGGAAAAAGAGAAGGACTAATTGTCATTGGGCAAGCCGCCCAGCATTTCGCTGATTTCCTGACCGATTAGACCATTGTCCATCGTCACCGAGAGAATGCGCTGTTCCAATTCAGTTGGCGGGTCCATAGGGCCCGCATTTTTATTCGGGTCTGAACCACCTACGGATTCCTGCACCAGGAGCGCCCCCAGTGCGGCGTGAAGCGCCAGAGATGCATCGATATACTTGAGGTGAGTCGGCTCTTCTAGAATAAAGTTCAGTGGCTTCTTTTCGGCAAGCACGCGAGTATTCGGTACACCCGGGCCATATTCGTCTTCTACGCCCATGTTGGCAAGTATAGCATGGGATTTATTCAGAGCGTCCGCCAGTTCTGCCCGGTCAAGGGCGCCCTTGACGCCGGTGGCCGTCACCACATAATCCGCGCGGTCCACCAGAGACACAACCGCAGCCACATCCTTGCAGTCCGTAACCGGAATGTCATTAGCTTCCAGGAACGGGTTTGTACCAAAGGAGGTATCGGTCACCACCTGCACGCGGGCTCCTTCCCGCAGTAATTGCAAAACAATTCCGCTACCCACCTTACCGCTACCGAAAACCACGCAGGAATTTTCCTTAAAAGACGAGAAACCTAGTTCCTTCAAGGCACGCACGTAGCCCTCGCCTGTTCCCAGGCTGGTCTCGATCCGCTTTACAATCCCACTGTCCGCCACATACACCGGCTTTTCGCAGTTCCTGTAAAACTGAACACCGCTTCGGGTGAGTTCCACAAATCCAAAGCGGGGGTGACACGCAGAAAACTGCCCCGCACAATCCAGAATCAGGTCGAAGCCCTGTCCGCAGGATTCCGCATCCAGAACATCTTTCTGGTTTAGCACTGGGATATCCGATTCCCGCAACAGGTCTACCACGCCGGCATCGTAGGGCATTTCGGCTCCCGCGCCAGAATCGTTTGCAATACCTACCGAAAGTTCCGCACCGCCGGCCAAAAGCGCACGGTACTGCACCAGCGTATTCCGAAACACCGGAGTAGCCGCCAGCACACGTAAGCCAGCAAAGGGTCTAGTCTCGGCCCATTCCTGCGCGTAATGGGCCAAAGCCGGATATTCCGATACGTCGTAAGCGTCGTCTATGATTTCATCAAAAAGCATGATATGCCTATTATACAAATTAAACGAGACGTTGACCGCCGGAGTTTATCCCGCACTTGATGCGGGACGGGCATGACAAGAGAAAAAAACAGTTATAAAATGTCAACCAAGACGGCCTAGCCCGAAAGCTTGTGGTTCACATGGGCTTCCACCACGTTGATTACGTAGTCGCCCAGCTTTTCGCAATCGTTGATCACGTCCATGTAGTGAACGCCCATCTGGTAGCTATAGCGCTGGGCATTGATGTCATCTACGTTCAGCTGCTTGAGTTTCTTGCGGTAGTCGTTGATTTCGTATTCCATCATCAGGGTGGACTTCACGTCGGCCTGGGGGGCATCCTCGATAATATCCACCATCTGGGCCATGGACTTGTCGCAAAGCTTCATCATGACCTCAATACGGCCATACTGTTCCTCGGTAAAGTCGTCTGCACTCTGAAACTTGTGGCGAATAGCTCGGGACATGTTGAAAATAGAGTCTCCGATA
Organism: Fibrobacter sp.; assembly: GCA_017475045.1. Taxonomy (GTDB): domain Bacteria; phylum Fibrobacterota; class Fibrobacteria; order Fibrobacterales; family Fibrobacteraceae; genus Fibrobacter. The sequence continues at coordinate 33,301 of JAFVGH010000117.1, forward strand.
CTCTCGATTTCAGAAATCTCCTTGAGCATGGACTGCAGCACACGCTTACTTTCGGGACTCAGTCGACCTTCACTCACCTTGTTCAGGTATCCCGCAATTTCGATTTCCATCTTATCGCTGATATTCTCGTACTTCTCGATTCGGGCAAACAGCTTCGTGAACTCTCCCTCGTCCTTCATCTTGAGCAGGTCCGGCACAAAGCGGAACATCTTCAGAGTGCGTTCGGCAAACAGGTTGATTTCTTTACGGGCTTCGAACAGGGAAAGTTCGGCAGTACTCATGAGGCCCGCACTGATAAACTTGATGCTGAAATCTTCGCCATCTTCCTTTTCGCGGATAATCTTGCAGATGATATTTTCCATGGGCTTGATGAACCAGATGAGGATCGCCACGTTGCAGAGGTTGAATGCCGTATGGAATCCGGACAGGGCGTAAGTGACCCGCACGCTGGCCTCGGCAATTTCTTCTTGAGTCTGGGGGACAAAGTTCGGGTCAAAGCCGACGATATGGCAAACCATGTTCACGAAGGGGTGGAAAACGATCAGCACCCACACCACGCCGAACACGTTGAAAAGCATGTGGGCCAAGGCCGCCCGCCGAGCCTGGGTGCTGGCCGAAAGGGCCGCCAGGTTCGAAGTCACCGTGGTTCCGATGTTTTCACCCATCACAAGGGCAATGCCCTGGTAAATCGGGAGTACTCCGCTGCTGCAAAGGAGGAGGGTAATGGCCATGATGGCGGCAGAAGACTGCACACACATGGTAAGGACACTTCCCAAAAGCAGGAACAACAAGGTGGACAGAATACCCCAGTTTCCGCTGGCCGCAAAAAAGTCAATGACCGCCTGGTTGTGGGACAAGTCCATGGCCACCGCATTTTCGCGGAGGGTGGTAAGCCCCAGGAACATGAAAGAAAATCCGAAAACAAATTCGCCGAAACTCTTGACGTTGCTTTTCCGCACATAGGAGAGGATAATTCCCAGGGCAAAGAAGGGCCACACGAAACTGCTCATGTTGAACTGGAATCCGAAGATGGACATGATCCAGGCCGTGGCCGTGGTACCGATGTTCGCCCCCATAATAACAGGAATGGCCTGCTTAAGGGTAAGCAGACCAGCATTGACGAAACTGACGGTCATGACGGTGGTGGCAGTAGAGGACTGCACTGCGGCGGTAATAAAGGTTCCCGTAAGTAATCCGCCGGCCCGGTGTTTGGTCATGGTGCCAAGGAACGCACGGAGGTGTCCACCGGTAAGTTTCTGGAGGCCTTCGCTCATGGTCTTCATACCGAACATGAGGAGCGCGAGGCATCCGAGCATCTTGAGAATCATTAAGGTCATAGGTTTTCCTATTCATTGGCGCCGCTTACCGGGGTCATCGTCGCTGCCTTTCAGCTAGTCCGGATTTGCGTCGTAGAATCATTTGTTTCTAAATCTATACGCAAAAATAGAAATCCCCCTTGAATCGTCAAAAGGGAACAACCTTATTTTTTGGTTAGAGAACGCTTATACGCAAGCAGTCTATCCAATTTCTGTAAAAGGCAAATCATTTCGTCTTTTTCTTTTGCTTGGCCGAAAGCCTCTTGAATTCGTCCCTGGCCTTTTTCATGTCGGCAAGGAACGCCTCTTCGGCATGCAAGCGGGCAAAAACCGCCGTAACCACGGCCTTGGAGGCCTCGATATCACTTTGCCAGTGGTAACCCGCAATCACACGGCTCTGGCCCCATTCGTAGCCGTACTTTAGCAGTGCGTCTTGGGCCGCCGGATTGATTTCGGCAAGCAGGAGCGCCATGCCCCAGCCACGAACGGTATGGCCCGAAGGGTACGAACCGTTAGTCAGGTGGCTTTCTTCGGCACTCGGAATCAGGGTCGGCTCCGCAACGCGTCGCCTTCCACATAGGGCTTGGGGTCGTCAGCCGACCAGCAAAGAACAGCCCCCAGTAAGGCGATAACGAAAACAGATTTTTTGAACAAAGTCATTTTTAAAGCCTCTCGACAAAAGAACGCGCAAATGATATTTGACCTCGAGCGCGCTTTTCAGCTTGTTTTTCTACTTGATTACAACGGCATTGCCATTGTGATAATAGGTCCCCTTAACCGTAGGTTTGCCTTTCAGCAAGCGCCCCTGCAAATCGAACCAGCGATCCTCTCCCTGAGCGACAGGGGCAGAAACACTATGGGGAAGTGCCATCGAAGCATCGCCATTATCCGGCAAGGAATTCCTGAGAGTATCATGAGAAATTACCGGCACCAGGGGCGAGTCGTCCAGACTACGGCTGGAGCTGCTCTGCTTTCCGCTGGAACTGCTTTTCACCGAAGCGGAACTGGCCGGTTTCTGTGCCGACGAACTAGAACTGCCGCCGTTCTCCAAACTGGAACTCGAAGCGGAAACAATAACCACGTCTATCTTGCCGGGCAAATCATCCGCAAGCAAGGGAGCAACGGCACCCAAGGCAAAAGCAAAACCAACAACACAAGACAGTCGTTTCATATACCGAAATATATATTCTGTTTCAAGCTGGTGCAATCCTGCACAAACCCGCAAATTTGAGCCAAATCACACCAAACTGTAAACCATGGCTATTGCCTGGCTGGCAATACCTTCGCCACGACCCGTAAATCCCAGCTTTTCGGTGGTCGTTCCCTTGATTCCAATCTGTTTCACGTCCAGGCCAAGCACTCGGGCGATGTTCGCCTTCATCTGGTCCTTATGGGGGTTCACCTTGGGCCGTTCACACATCACAATGCTGTCGATGTTCACAATTTCAAAACCAGCCTTGCGGACCTCTTCCCCTACCTTGCGGAGCAGTTCAAGACTGTCTGCCCCCTTGAAGGCAGGGTCCGTATCGGGGAAATAGGTTCCGATGTCGCCCAGACCGGCAGCACCCAGAAGAGCGTCACTGATGGCATGCAACAGCACGTCGGCATCGCTGTGGCCCAAGAGGCCTTTCTCGTAGGGAATGTCCACCCCGCCGATAATGCACTTGCGGCCCTCTACCAGCTTATGAACATCAAAACCGATTCCGGAGCGATAAACTTTTTCCATACTCACCTCAGGGGTTCCAGTTGCAGAAATTTTCCAGGACTTTCAGGCCCACGTCGCCGCTCTTTTCCAGATGGAACTGGGAGGCCACCAGGTTGCCTTTGCCGATAAGCCCCTGGAAGGTCTGAGTGCCGTAGGTGGTTTCCGCAAAGGCGTTCTCTGCAGGCACCACCGGATGGTACGTATGCACGTAGTAAAAGTCCGAACCGTTCCGGACACCTGCCATAATCGGGTGTTCCTGGGTAAAGTTCACCTGGTTCCAGCCCATGTGGGGGATCTTCAGGCCCGGTTCATCCTTGAACCGCACCGCACGCCCCGGAATAAGACCGAGGGTCTTCACGCCGCCGTCTTCTTCGCTTTCTTCCAAGATAATCTGGCAGCCAATACAGATTCCAAGCACCGGGTTCCCGGCTTTTACCACAGTCTTGATGGCATCTCCGATACCCGTGCGGGTCAGAGTTTCCATGGCAGACGCAGCCGCACCTACCCCCGGGAACACCAGGCGTGTCGCTTTCGATATCTCGTCAGCGTCACGGCTGGACTTGGCATCTACCCCTATGCAAGAAAGGGCGTTCATCACCGAAGTCAGGTTTCCAGCATTGTAATCAACAACGATTACACTCATAAATTTACTCCTTACACCAAGGATAGTCCACCTGCAAACGCGAGCGGATGTAGCTTGCCCGCAGTGGGTAGTCCAGGGCGGCATCCATCTGCATCACCCCGACAACCCCATCCTTGGCTCGTGCTTCCAAATTAGCAATATCATCCCAAGCCGTGTCGTGCTTGGTCGCCTTGCCTCCGGTTGAATACCCCACATCTGCAAGAATTGGTTTTTTCAAAGTCTCATAGAGCCTTTTCCATGTAAGCTTATTGGTGCTTCTGATTTTTTCGGAATCCGCCAAAGTCCGTCCACCAGAGGTACTTACATAATCAACCAGGGACATATCAAAATGAGAGAACCACTTTTCAAGACCTAAAGAATCCTTATCCGACACCCATGGAGAAATATCAATGGCAATCTTCGAACCGGGCAGATAAGTCTTGATTGTGTCCACAATCTGTTTAAAATAGACCCCCATCATTGAATCCGGAATTCCGCCATTCAGTTGTTCATCCCCTTTGAATGCGGTACTCTGTTCCGACGCCATCTGGGAGTATTGGTAGTAATCAGGCTCTATCATCCAAATGGGTTCAAAATCTTTTATGTTATCAAACTTGTATTCCAACTGGAACGCAATCCCCTTTACATAAGTCTGATAGCGATACAAAATGTAATCATCTGGATTTTCCGCATCAGGAGAAGAGTCAAAATATTGCCGCATCAAGTCTGCACCATAAACACACAGGGACTTCTTACCACGAGCTTTCGCCACATCGCAATCATCCATTCCATGATCCTTGCCAAACTCTGCTATTACGTAAGCATAAATCATGGGAGTCACTTTGGTCTTTAGGCTCATACTTATCATGCGACTCTCAAACATATTGTACCAGTCATTATCCCCCAACCAAACGGATACATAATCCAAGCCCGCATAATAAACGGAATCTTCATGGGAACTTTGAAAGGCGGCACCAAAATTAAACCGACACGGATCAAAGCCTGGCTTATAAGCCTTGACCGAGTCAGTTACCCACTTACCCTTTTCGCATATCTGGTACACTACTTTTTCTTTCACCCACCGATAGGTATTCTCTTCATCGGCGCTACAGGTTTCCTGAACCACTTGAGACTTGTCTTGCTCCGGATTTTCTCCAGATTCAGGCTGTGTAGTAGAAGACTTGTCGTCTCCGCAACCAGTCAAGGCTACGAACGACAAAAAGAGAAGGGTCAAGGTATTAAAACGCATATCTATCCTTTTTTGCCCATCCACCGGCACCAAAGATAGAATTTTTAGAAGCTAAGAGAGAGCTTACTGCCGTAGGAACCGCTATAGGGATTGATTGACGGTTCCACCCGGAAGTTTAGCGACTGAATCCTTCTCGCATTGTAGCGGTTCAACGATTCCTGGTAACGCCTTGCGCGACGAAGTTTTGTGCCACCCACAATTTTGAGGGTCACACCCACACCAAGCACTACGCCTCCCGCAAGGGCTAGGCCATACCCCGTTAGGAATTCTACAAATTCGTCATCATCACAACTGTAATCACTACCCCTGCAATGGTGCCTTTCGTTATCGGAGTCAACCATCAGAAGCACCCCGAGCAACACACCTATGCCACCGCCAATCATCATGCCGTTCCCCGCACTGCGTTTTTTCTCACCGGAAAGGGTATAGCGGTTTATCAAGTCCTGGTAATAGGCGGCGCTATCCACGCCATTAACCGATGCAGATGCAACCGGTGCTGACGATTGCTCTACCGGTGCAGGGGCAGCGACAGGCGCAGGAGCCGGTGCAGCTGGAGCAATCCTCGGGATGGTTCCTTTTTCGTGAATAAGCCCGATGGTCCGTCCCTGCTCATCTATGACGTAGGTGGTATCCAACTCCTGAGCTTGCGCAAGGAGAGCCATTAACAAAACCAAAATACAACCAAAACTCCTCATGCCAGGAAAAATAATAAATGAGGTTCAAGTAGATTTCTGTCAAATTATATATATTCTGCATATGCCGAACGAAAACAACGACTTGAAAAACATTGACCTGGATGCCCTCATCGGCAACATGAGTTCCATCAACAGCGAAGACTACTGGTTCACCAAAGTCTCCCAAATCGAGGAACACGACGAAAAGGCGCCAGAAAATAAACAATAAGGGCGGGCACTGCCGCTATTGATTCAGAAAATCTAAAGCCTCGCCGGCGAGTTCCACGCAACGGTTGCAGGGGATAACCTTGTTCGGTCGAATTTCACTGCACTTGGTGAAGTTCTGTGCACCGCGCTTGAAAAAGTCCTCGATGGCATCGGCATGGTCAGGCTGCATCATCTTGGCCGCATAAAGGGCTCCGCAAGAACCATTTGGAGCCTTACCGCCACCAAAACTCCTGAACATCTCAGCAGTAGCCACCGCTTCCGCCTCGGACTTGCCCGTAGCACGGGCATAACCGTACGCCACCGACATTGCGCAATTTCCGCGATGCTCTGCATGGAACTGTTTTGAAATTTCTGCAATAGACATGATGTTCACCAATATACATTATTTTAAAAATCAAGCAACAGGCGGCCACCAAATTCATGACTTAGTGGATTGATTACGGGAATCAGCCGGGAACTAATCAATAAATGTTCTAGACCATAGCCTCGCAGTTGGTCTTCGTAGGTCTTTGCTCTTTCGAGTCTTCCATTACCCATAGACCTAAAAATGATTCCCGTTACGAGAGCAGCTCCACCAACAACTATTGCACCTGTCCCCGTCATCATCAAAAACACAGCACCGCCATCGCCCTCTTCTTTTCCTTGACTTTGGCTTTCATGATCATCATCGTTAATCAATTTTATTGCATATGCTGTAACAGCTATTCCCGCAGTTAAACCAACACAGCCGCCAATCACCAGCCCCGTTCCCAAGGATTTTTGACGATCTCCCACCTTTATTGCCCGCTCATATTGGTAGCGGATTCGTGCAATATTGCTATCCTCTACAACTTGAGTGTTATTGGTCGCCGAGACCGATGCCGTGTCCACCTCTTGTGCATGAGCAAAGAGAACCGCAAACAACACAATGAACAGACAAGCAAATCTCATACAAAGGAAATATATCTATTTCGGCAACAAAAAAATACCCTGCAAAAAAATTACAGGGTTCTAAAAACTACAAACCACAATTCGCCTAGAAACAAAAACTCCGCATGAAGCGGAGTCTTTATAAAAAGCAGGAATTTGATTAGTTGCGAGCGAGACCAGGAACGAAGCCCGAAGCCGTACAAAGCGTACGGCGAGCGGATTCGTGACGCCGTATCGCGACGCAAATAAACAAATTACTTGTCGGTCAAGACGGCGACGCCCGGCAGCACCTTGCCCTCAAGAAGTTCGAGAGAAGCGCCACCACCCGTAGAGGTGTGGGTCACCTTCTTGTCGGCGCCGTACTTCTTGGCAGCCGTAGCGGTATCGCCACCACCGATCACGGTGATTGCGCCAGCAGCGGTAGCTTCGACGATTGCGTCAGCCATAGCCTTGGTAGCCTTTTCGAAGGCTTCGAATTCGAACACGCCTGCAGGACCGTTCCAAACGATGGTCTTTGCGGACTTGATAGCGTCAACGAAGAGCTTGGTGGACTGCGCACCCACATCGAGGCCCATCCAGCCAGCCGGAATGCCTTCGGCGTCAGAGACAGCCTTCGTGGCAGCGTCGGCAGCGAACTTGTCGGCAGCGATGTAGTCCACCGGGAGGATGATTTCCTTGCCGGCAGCCTTGGCCTTGGCCATCAGATCCGGAACGAGCTTGGCACCTTCTTCGTCAAACAGAGAAGAACCGATTTCGATATTGTTCAGAACCTTCTTGAAGGTGAAAGCCATGCCACCGCCGATGATAATCTTGTCGGCCTTGTCGAGGAGGTTGTTGATGAGCTGGATCTTGTCAGCGACCTTTGCACCGCCGAGGATGGCGAGGAACGGACGCGGAGGATTGTTGAGGACCTGGTCAAATGCCTTGAGTTCCTTGTTCATGAGGAAACCAGCGGCACGCTGCGGAAGTTCAACACCAGTCATGGAAGAGTGGTCGCGGTGAGCGGTACCGAAAGCGTCGTTTACGTAAACGTCAGCGAGCTTGGTGAGGCTTGCGCGGAAGGCCTTCACGGCTTCCTTGTCGGCCTTTTCCTTAGTTTCGGTGCCATCGGCGTTCTTGATCTTGCGCTTGCCTTCTTCTTCGATGTGGAAGCGGAGGTTTTCGAGGAGGATAATTTCACCCGGCTTGATAGCGGCGCAGGCGGCTTCGACTTCCGGACCCACGCAGTCGGAGAGGAACTTCACCGGCTTCTTGATGAGTTCTTCGAGCTTCTTGGCAACCGGAGCCAGCGTGTACTTCATGTTCTTTTCGCCATTCGGACGGCCGAGGTGGGAAGCGAGCACGACGGCTGCACCGTGATCGAGAGCGTACTGGATGGTCGGGAGGGCGGCTTCGATACGCTTGGTGTTGGTGATTTCGCCAGTCACCTTGTCCTGCGGAACGTTGAAGTCAACACGGATGAACACGCGCTTGCCGGCGAGTTCGAGATCTTCGATAGAGAGCTTTGCCATTATGGATTCCTCTTTTAGGGTTAAAATTTACGGGCTAAAAAGTAGAATTTTCCCCTAAAAAAGGCAATATATCCCCGAAAATATGCGATAAGGCCAAAAAGAAGGTCCCAAAATGCGGTTTTATGGCAAAAAATTAACATTTCACGTTTTTTTTTATATATTTCAAAAGGATATTATTTTTGGAGTAAAAAAATGAAGCGTTCGTTTTTAGCGACGATTTGTCTTTTTGTGGCCGCTGCCTTTGCCGGCCCCTACGATATTGAAGAATTTACTGCCCAGGACCCCGGGTCCCCGGACGAAGTCATCACCGCCGAGTTCGGTGGCGAACTGAAAACCATCCCTATAGACGAAGTTTCCTCCCTCCAAGAGGGGCGTCTGGTGGTCCGCCAGAAGTTTACCGACCCCTTCGGCGAACAACCCACCGCCTACCAGATTTACCAGGGCAGCGCAGGGGACCTGAGTTCCATGACAGCCCTGACCGCCCCCGAAGGAACGGACTACACCGCCCTGGTCAAGGCTAAGCTCTACCCCCGTCGCGGCATGCCCGCCACCGATGACGTAGAAAAGGTCTATTTCGACGGCAAGTCCGTGTTCATCCCGGGTGCAACCACCGCTATCGCCTTTATCAACGGAGACCCGATCCAACTTAAGGCTGCAAATGCCGATGCCGCTGCCGAAGAGGCAGAATTTGCCGCAGCAGATGCTGGCGCTGGTCCGAAGGACGAAGAGGAAGAAGAATGTGACGAGAACGATCCCGACTGCGAGGAAGAAGAAGAAGAGGAAGATAGTTACAATGTCGCCAGCGACGTTGATAACAGCGAAGCAGACAGTCGCGATGACGCCGCCTATTCCGCTTCCAGCGATGTGACCGACCGTTTCGGTATTGCTGACGAAGTCCGCTTCTGGTCTGCCGTAGGCCTGGCCGCCGTGTTTGTGGGTTCTGCCGTCATGGGCGTTATCCAGCACTCTAAGGCCAACGAAGCCAAGGACGCCTACGACGACCTGTCTGACGTCGAAGACCAGCTCCTCGGTGAAGTGGACAAGGCCTGTAACTTCGACGGCAAGTGCCGAGAGGCCATGATACAAAAAGCGGATTTGGGTAACGGCTACACCATCGCCCAGCTCCAAGAACGCAAGAAGACCAACAAGAATACCCAGGATTCCTACTCCACGGCCCGCAACATCTGGTTCGGCGTGGCTGGGCTCAGCCTGACCGCCGCCATCGTACTCTACGTATGGTAGTCGAAAGCGGCTGTATTTCTATCAAAGACCTGCAGTTTGACTGCATCATAGGAACGCTTCCCTACGAAAGGGAGGCCGTTCAGCCTGTGGTGCTGAATGTGGATCTGTGGCTAGACTTCTCCTTGGCCGCCCGTAACGACGACCTAATCCACTCCATCGACTACGCCCAGTTGGCCGATCACCTGCAAGCTTTCATTAAGGAAAGTAAGTTCCAACTGGTAGAAACCCTGGTCTTGGAAACAGCAAAATTCATTCTGGACCACTACCCGAAGACTCAAGCGGCCCAAGTGTCGGTCTGCAAGCCAAACGCCATTCCCCAAAGCAAGGGCGCGGAAGCCTGCATTAAGGTAACGAGATAGAAAAAAACAATGTGAAATGTGTAATGTGGGATGAGTAATTTCACACCACACACTTCACACTACACATTTTTCTCAACCATTCAATCCCTAACCGCGAAAAGCCCGGTAGCGTAATGCTTCGGCCAAATCCGGAATCTCCACGGACTCCGAATAGCGCAGGTCCGCAATAGTGCGGGACACCTTCAGCAAGCGATAATACCCGCGGGCGCTCAAGTTCATCTTTTCAGCAGATGCCACGGCAAACTTTTCAGTGGCCCCGTCCATATAGGAGAACCGGCGTGCGGCCTCGGAACTCATGTCGGCATTGCACCGGAAGGGCAGTCCGGCGAAGCGTTCCCGCTGGACTTCACGGGCTGCACAGACCCGGCTGCGGATGGTAGCAGACGGCTCGGCCGCGGTCTTGCATGCAAACTGAGACGGCTCTACTGGCGGGACGCAAACCTGAATATCTATACGGTCCAGAAGCGGACCCGACACTTTTTCCTGATAACGCTTGCGTGCATCGGGCAGGCAGGTGCACACCCGCTTCGGGTCCATAGAATAACCGCAAGGGCAAGGGTTCATGGCCGCCCCCATCATAAAGCGGGCGGGCCACACTACAGTTCCGCTGGCACGGCTCACCGAAATTTTCCCTTCTTCCATAGGTTCCCTCAAAGCCTCCAAAACGCAACGGTTGAACTCGGGAAGCTCATCCAGGAACAGAACGCCGTTATGGGCAAGGCTTGCCTCACCCGGTAGCAGACGTGCCCCACCACCTACAAGAGCCACCATAGAGGCACTGTGGTGGGGCGTCCGGAAGGGCCGAACCAGCACAGGACGGAACAGCTCCGTGTTGCCCGGGCTTCTGGCACAGGAATGTATACGGGTGGTTTCCAGCACCTCTTCGTCGCACATCTCCGGCAAGATTCCCAGGAGACACCGGGCGCAAAGCGTCTTGCCCGCGCCCGGCGAACCTATCAGGAGAAAATTATGACCTCCGGCAGCCGCCACTTCCAAGGCGCGCTTGACGCCCTCCATGCCAACCACGTCCTTGAAATCCGGAACATCCAGACCAGATACAAACTTTCGACGTTCAAGTCCGCAGGCACAGTGGACGGGCCCTTCGTTATCTTGTTCTAAAATTTCAATACATTCCTTCAGGGAGTCTGCACAGATATAGCGCAGGCCCTCTACCAGAGAAGCCTCCTGCTCGTTCTCCCTAGGGATTACCAAAATGGAATTTTTATCCCGGGCAAGATCCATGGCGATGGAGAGAATCCCCCGGACGCCCTTCAAGAGACCGTCCAGGGAAAGCTCCCCAACGAAGACACACTCGTCTAAGCGTGGGACCGAAATTTCTTCGGTAGCGGTCAGAAGCCCAATGGCCAAAGGCAAATCCAGAGCGCTACCTTCCTTACGCAAATCCGCGGGCGACAGGTTCACGGTCGTCCGGAAACCTGTCACCACCTTACCCACGGTACGTATCGCCGAAACGACACGCTCCCGAGATTCCCTTACCGCATTGTCCGGGAGCCCCACCAGGGTAAACCCCGGAAGCCCCTGGGAGGCATCCACCTCCACGCTTACCGGAATCGCCTTGATGCCCAGCAGGCAGTAAGAACGGATCCTTCTGAACATTTTTTACGCTGCCACTGTGGCCTGGTATTTTTCCAGCACGCAATTCTCGATATGTTCACGAAGTTTGCGGGTAATGGGATTATAGATGTTGCGGTATTCATCCCCCTTGAAGAACGGATCATTGGGGTAGCTCACGAACAGACCGTACTCGCCATCCATAACACGGAGTCCGCGAAGCACCATCTGTTCGTTGAGCACCACCTGAGCATAGCCCTTCATGTGCCCCAAGTCGGCACCTTCCTTGAAAGGCCACACATCTACCTTGGTTACTGCAAGGCAGTCGAAGGCTATTTCCTTTTCTTCTTCTACTGTTTTCTGTTTTTCGTTTGTCTTAGCCATAAGACCTCCTATTGTTTGTTATATGGACGCAGCCTTAACCGCAAAAAGCATGCCAAAGAGGGAATTCGTTTTTTTTGAAGAATTTTCAAGAATGCAGCATTTCGCCCAAATGATTAATCATATATTTTAGTCACTAAAAAACTGATTAATCACCGGGGACCCCATGCTACTGAAACCAAACCTTTCATGGAAAGCCAACCAGGGAATAACCCTACCTGCCGTACAGGCGCAAGTCGCTAATGTAAACGGAGCACTCCAGGTAGAATTCTTGGTAGAAGAACCCGTGGATTGTTTCAGGGCCGAAGTCCGTGAAGACAACGGTTCCAGCTGGGAAGATTCCTGCGTGGAGATTTTTTTGAAGAACCCCAAGAATCCTGCGGAGTACTTCAACTTTGAAACCACTAGCCGTGGCTTTATCTTAGCGGCACGAGGGTCAGGTAGGCAAGACCGACAGCAATTACCCCCAGAGGAACTCGCCAAAATCACCCGGGTAAAGCAGCTCGCCAGTGTGGCCGGGAACCTAATATGCTGGGGAATGACCATCGTCATTCCTCCGGAAATTTTCGGGTTGGATAGTTTCCAGGGCGTGACTTTGGAAGGAAACTTGTACAAATGCGCGGATAAGGCCAAGACGCCACACTACCTGAGCGCCTTTCCTATCAATACCGAAAAGCCCGACTTTCACAGGCCTGAATTTTTCCAGGTCCTTTTGCAGGGATAATTTATGGAAGTGCTGACCGTAGAAGCAGTCCGTAGTCTAGATGAACATACCAAGGCGGGAGACGTAGAAAAGGGTTACGCCCTGATGCGCGTTGCCGGCAAGGCTCTTTTTGAGACTGCCGTAGAACTGTTAAAGTCTGAAAATGGAGCCGTGCCCAAAAATTGTGCCGTAGCGCTGTTCATCGGCAGCGGCAACAATGGTGGCGACGGTCTAGTCTGCGGAGAATTTTTGATTCAGGCGGGAATTCCCTGCACCCTGTACAGCCTCAGCACACCCGAGAAATTCAAGGGGGAAGCCGCCCTGGCCTATAGGGACTTTCAAAAAGAAGGGGGCCGTCTGGTCTTGATGGATTCTCCAGAGAAAGTGACCTGTCTCAAAAGTCTTCACCGCTGCCAACTGATCATAGACAGTATGCTGGGAACTGGCGGCAAGGGCGAACTGCGGGAACCTTACGCCAGTATTGTTCGCCTGATTAACGAATCTGATGTCCCCGTACTCAGTGCCGACGTACCGACGGGATTTACAACCGCTGGCGGTTACAATCAGCATGCAGTCCACGCAACGCAAACCCTAATGTTTGGGGTACCGAGGCTAGAAGCGTTTACCGCCCAGGGGCTACCCTATTTCGGGAAAGCAAAGGTCGCAAGACTCCCCTATCCCGAAACCCTAATGAAGGAATTGAGCCAGGATATTCACCTGATGACCGAAGGTGACATTCCCGGCTTATTGCCCCGCAGGGACGAATGTGGTGAAAAACGGGACCAGGGATGCGCCCTGATTATCGCAGGCTCCAAGGATATGCCGGGAGCGGCTGCCCTCTGTACCAAGGCTTGTCTCAGGAGCGGTGCAGGGCTTGTGACTTTGGCCTCCCCCAGTTCCGTTATGCCCGTGTTGCAAACCAAAATGTCCGAACCTGTTTTTATGAGTTTGGAAGGGGCCGCCTGCTTTGAGTCTCAGCATGTGCAAAAAATATTGACATACACAAACCACGTTCAGGCCGTAGCCATTGGTCCCGGGCTTTCTTCAAATGACGAAACAAGAAAGGCTGTCGCAGAATTTACGGCGAACTGCAATGTTCCCATGGTCATTGATGCAGACGGTTTGAATTCCTTGAGCGAAGATGGTTTGCGGAATATAAAAACGGCAGCAATACTTACGCCCCACAAGCGGGAATTCGCACGCCTTTTCGGAGAATTGCCACAAGACACCTGCGACCTTCGGGAAACCTGCAAACTTCTAAAAGAAAAAGCGGAGAATTTTAACAAGACAATCCTACTGAAGGGAAGTCCCATCCTCGTCGCTACGCCCGATGGAAAAATTTTTGTTGTACCCGCCGCCAATTCCGGCATGGCCAAAGGTGGCTCGGGAGACGTGCTTACGGGAATTATTACGGCTCTATTGGCACAGGGATGCGTACCCGCAGATGCAGCCGTACTCGGAGCGCTTTTACATCAGAGGGCGGGTGAGGCGGCCCGCGAAAAATTCGGAGCGTTCTCCATGCTCCCCAACGATGTCATTGAAAGTTTGCCGCAGGCATTCCAATAAACCTGCGGCATTTAAGCATCCTCTAGAACCAGCAGCGTTCATCACCTATAGTTGTACTTGGTCCGTGACCCGGGAATACCAAAGTCTCTGCTGGAAGCGTCATCAGCTTACTTCTGATTCCCGAAACAAGGGCTTCCTCGTCTCCACCGAAAAGATCAGAGCGGCCCATGCTTCCTGCAAATAGGATGTCGCCCGAAAACAACAGGGGCGGAGCCTTCTTGCCGTTAACCTCTCCAGGATTCTCGCAATAGAATGCCAGACCTCCGGGAGAATGACCTGGAATGTGGAACACCCTCAAGGAGATTCCCAGAATTTCCACCACGTCCCCTTCGGCCAGGTAGTCTCCCAACGCAGGAGAAGTTTCTTCCACCGGCAGGCCGAACATCTGGCTCTGTTCTTCTTGCAGCTCCAGCAAGAAGGCGTCCTCTTCGTGGGCCTCGGGCTTGACACCGTAGGTTCGCTCCACGAAGGCATTACCCAGCACATGGTCCAGATGCAGGTGTGTATTCAGGAGCCGAACCACTTTCAAGTTGTTGGAAGAGATGTAATCCGCGAGAGCCCTGCGCTCCGTCTCACGGCTTACGCTGGGGTCGATGAGTATGGCCTCGCCAGCATCGTTGCTCAGCACGAAGGCGTTCACGCCAAAAGGGTTCACCACAAAATGTTTAAGATGCATAGGGTGAATGTAGCAATGTCTACTTCGCCACTAGTTCAGTAGCCAGCTTTTTCATGCCGTTAAAATCCCACTTGCCGCTGCCCAGCTTGGGAATGCCATCCACGCAAAAAACGGAACCGGGAAGCATTAGAGGAGGCATGCCTGACTTGCGGAGCTTGCGGGCGATATCCTCGGCATCAGCGTCTCCCTTGACCAGAAGCACAATGCGCTCGCCCTTCACAGAATCGGGAACAGCCGTCACCGCAAATTCGCAGTTGTCCAGAATCTTGGTTTCGGCAATACGGAGTTCCACCGCCGTCAAGGAAATCATCTCGCCGCCCAACTTAGCAAAACGGCTGTAACGTCCGAGAATCTGGACGAAGCCCTCGTCGGTAAGCACGCACTTGTCACCAGTCTTGTACCAGCGACGGCCTTCCCGCTCGATAACCACACCCGCAGTCTTTTCGCCATCCTTCAGGTAGCCCTTCATGACCTGGGGGCCCGTGACCACAAGCATGCCCTCTTCGCCCTGGGGCAGCACCTCGTTGGTTTCCGGATCAATGATGGCGGCCACGGTTCCCGGAGGCGGGAGTCCGATACTGGTGTTGTCGCTGCACTTTTCCATAGTGAGGAAGTCATCCAGCAGCACATTGGGAGCGTTGATGGTAGCCAGCGGCGTGAGTTCCGTACAGCCATAACCTTCGTAAATGTCCTTGCCGAACTTGAGCTTGAAAGTTTCACGCATTTCGGGGCGGAGCTTTTCAGCGCCAGCCACAATGTAGCGCAGCGAATCCAGACACATGGGGTGAACCCAGCGGTTGATGGCGATGGCACGCAAGAATGTAGGAGTGCCCATAAGGATGGTGGTCTTGTACTGGGCGCAAACACGTGCCAGGGTTTTGATGTCGGTGGGGTCCGGGCAGAGCACCATGGGAACACCATCCAGCAGGGGCATCATGAAGGTCATGGTAAACCCGAAGGAATGGAACAGCGGGAGTAGAGCCGTCATCACGTCGGTACGGCTGAGCTTCACCACGTAATCGCACTGCTGGGCATTGGAAATCACATTCTTGTGAGTCAGTTCCACGCCCTTCGGCGTTCCTTCGGAACCGGAACTGAACAAGATTACCGCATCGTCTTCCAGCTTGGCAGAGCTGAACCAGAGCCTGCGAAGAACTGCCGACGGGCAAGCAAAAATCATGAGCGTCGAAAGGAGGCGGGAAAGGGTAGAGATTTTCCGTTCCTCTTCATCCAAAAAGATTAGGCGGCACTTTTCGGCAACCTGAGTAAAGTCGGGATTCTTACCACAAAGTTTTTCGTAGAAAGCCCGGGTAGTAACAATCACCGAAAGTTCAGCCTTGTCGATACAGCCAAGAATCGTATCCACGGGAGAGGTGTAGTTCAGATTGACGGTAGTCTTGCCCGCTCCCAGAATGGAGATAATCCCGAGGGCCGCATCCCGGCTGGTGGGCAGCATGAATCCCACATTGGCAGAACCCTTGCTTGCGGACTTGACAATCTTTCCGAAATAGCGGCACAGGCGGATCATGCCGTAGCCGTTTACATGGTTACCCGCCGGGTCAATCAGGATGGGGCGCAGGCGTCGCTTGTACATGGCCTTGAACCAAAGCGGCACAATGCTTTCGGAATGATCCATGGCCAGGTTCCAGATGTCCGAGGCCAGGAACTGCAGGTCGCTACGGATTTTCTGTTCGGAAGCGTCCGTCGGGAGCGGCTTCGAAAAGCCTACGCTAATGACCCGATTAAATGACTGGGGACGATTCACACATTCAGAAGCGTGGCTATAGCGGCTCCCCCACAGTCCCTGGATATAAAACGGCACGATAGGCGCATCCGTTCCTTCGATGGCCTTGGAATAATCCAACGAGAATTTCGACACAAAGGGCGTCTTGGATACTTCGCCTTCCGGGAAAATCACCACCGCCTCGCCGTTCAAAAGGGCCTTGTGAATTTCTTCCATGGCGGGCGCCGGGTCGCGACGGTTAATGCTAATCAGAAAGTTCCCGTGAAAGAACCAACGCTGGTACCAGTCAGCAAAGGTATTCCGGTTACTGGCGATGCGGAGTGGCCTCGGAGACGACATCTGCAGCACTGCCCAGTCTATAAAGCTGAAATGAGGGCCAATCAGAAGCAAGGGCCCGGACTCCGGAATATTCTGCACACCAATCACCTTAACCCGATAGCGGAAAACGAAGGCAAATGCAAAACGGAGCGCCGCCCGCAACAAGGTCATGGGCGTCTGCTTCAAGTTCATGATAAAGCAAAGTGCCAAAATCACCGACAGAATCATGAAGCAGTGGTCGATGGTCACCGGCGTAAAAATCAGAAGCAGGGTCTGCCCGCCCATAATCAGGGCAAGGAACGCCATCTGGATAGCGTTTGCCACCGCATGAATTCGCCCTGCCGTATCGGGCCTGGTAAAGTTCTGGATTACCGTCCGCAAAATCACGTAGGCCGAGCCCGCACTCCAGCCAATCACACCGTAAAGCACCGCCTCTAGCCACTCGTTCTCTACAAAGGGCAGCGAGAACATGGTAATGGCAGAAACCGCCGCCGAGAAGGGAATCAGGCCCGTCTCCACAAACCCCTTGGAAGCACGACTTGCCGTAAGAGAACCCACCACGTAACCCACGGTGGCGCTGAACATAGAAACGGGAATGGCTGCCGTGTTCAGCATGTCATTCATACGCTGGATCAAGATCAGGAATATCTGTGTCACGCCCCAGAACGCCGAAAGCCCAAGAATGGAAAGCCGCACGATGGGGTGGCGCCAGGTGGCCGAAAACTCACGCACCGGAGAACGCATCTTCAGGGAGTCATGAGATTCACCTACCCGAATGCAGAAGGCCGCCACGGTAGTCACTACAGAAAGTCCAAGATAAATCCAGAGGGTCAAATCGATAGACACGGGAGAATTTTCATGACCCGAAAGCCCCATGGCAAAAAACGCCGCGCCAGCAGTACCAAGCACCGACAGAGCCATGTACCAGGAGTTGATCTTCACCAGGTCTTCCTGGGCCACCATCTCCTTCATGATACCGAGCTTCGCAGGACTCAGAATAGAAAGGAAGATGCCATATAAGAGCAACAGACCGTAAGCTACCCACTCAGCACCGGCTACATAGCACACCACTACGGCAATGACCGATGCCAGCATGCCCACCGATGCCCAGGCCATGACGCGGCCCTTGCGGAAATGCCCCGCAAAATAACTGGCCGCAGGCATCATGAAAATGCTGGGCACAAAAATGGCGAACTGCAAAAGCATGCTGCGCCACCAAAACGCTGAACCTTCGAAGGAAAACGAGAGCCACCGCTGAAAGTGAACGAACAGCCCCATCTGCACAAAGATGCTACAAAAAACAAGAATGAAATAGGGCACCACGCTAGGGTAACGGCAAAGCTTCATAAGTCCTCAAATTTCGGCAAATTTAGCTTTCCCGAGGGTTTATCCCTAGACCGTGAAATAGGGCAAAAAACTTACAATTTACTCACAAAACTGGCGGAAAATTTGGATTTTCGGATTTTTTAATATAGATTCAAGATATGGAGAAATTTGGGTATCTATGCAAGGCCAAAACTTTGGCCGTCCTTGGCGCAGCGTGCCTAGCCACTGCCACATCCGCTTTCGCTGCAACCGCCGTGGTGCAGAAGCTGAACTACACCGACCAACTGCAGTCCTTCTACAATCCGGACCGTGGTTTTTACAGTCACCAGGTCATTAATTTTAAGCCTGAGTCCACCACCCCTCCTAAACCCTACAGTAACAAAATCATCCACTTAAGGGCAACCATCGCCGCATTCTCGGATAACGCCACCTGGAAAGAGAACAACGAAGAAAAGCATGGAAAAACACAGGACCTGACCAATGCAATGCTGGATGATTTCCGCAGCTACTTGGAACAAGTTCGCGCCCAAAACAGCACCGTCATCGTCCGTTTCTGTTACGATTACAATTACAATGGTAAAGGCAACCAGGAGCCCTCCCAAGAATGGATTCTGAAACACACGCGACAACTATCCGCCGTCTTCAATGAATACAAGGATGTCATCATCTTTGTGGAACAGGGAATGTACGGCCCTTACGGCGAACAGCACACCAGCACCATCAGCAATCCGCTCTATGTGGGCGAAGGGCTCGCTACGCTTTTACAAAACACGGACCACGACGTAGATGTGGGACCCCGAAATCCGTCGGTTCTTGCCAGAGGACTGGGATTCTCCCCCGAAACGGTTCTGAATGCCGCAGGCGATACCACCGCCTGGAACTACAACGTTTCCTTCAACATCGACCATCCCTATTTCAAGTTCAAGGCCGATTCCCTGAAAGAAGATATCTACCGTGTAGGATTTTTCAACGACGGATACCTGGGAACCCAATACGACTATGGTACCTGGGGAAGCGTTTGTGCCACAAGCATCTGCCGACAAGAAGCCGTTGCCTTTATGGAAACCTACGGTAAGAATGTTCCTTACGGTGGTGAAGCACTCACCACTGCAGAAGGTTGGAAAAAAATCAATACAGTAGAATTCCTTTCTTACGAAGGATTCCGCACCCACACCAGCTACCTGAATATTTCGTGGAACTACAACCTTATCAACGAGTGGAAAAAATCTGCATTCCATCCCCGAGACACCATCGACAAGGCCTATGAATCCTATACCGATGGTGAAGGAACCTTACAGAACACCGCCTTCAAGTACATCGACGACCATCTGGGTTATCGCTACGTGCTTCGGGAATCCAAGATGATGGATAGCCTCGGAACAGAAAGCATACTAAAACTGGACATGAAAATCCAGAACGTGGGATTCGGCAACATGACCAAGGAACGTCCCGTGACCATCGTACTGCGGCCCGTCACCGAATCCACAAAAGATACCGTCTATGGCGAGCCACAAGAAATCAAGCCTTGTGACGGATTTGACCCGCAGAACATTCTCAGCCGCAAGGTGGTACTGAAATCAGCGCTTGACGACAACGGAAACATCGCCGACTACGACAACGTGAAATCCGAAACCACCTTTGACGGAATCAACCAAGTGATGGTGGCAGTAAAACTGCCCAAGACCCTTTCCGAAGGAAAGTACGCCGTCTACCTTAGAATTTCACAATACGGAAATTGGCCCGCCGACTCTAACTATTCCGCGGTACGTTTCGCCAACGACTCCAACTATTACGACAAGGAAACCGGTGCAAACTACATAGGCAGTTTTGTGCTAAGCAAGAGTGCCTCTGTAGTCAAGCCCTCCAAGGATGCATGCCCGTCACTGCTTCCCAAAAGCAGCTCCTCTGCCGCTCAGCCCAAGTCTAGCAGTAGCAAAAAGACATCAATCATTCCGCAAGCGGGCTTGGTGTCAGCAAGCACCATCCATATGGAAATTTACGCAAACAGCCTTACGGTGCAAAATGCACAACGGGTAGAAATTTTTGACCTGATGGGCCACAAGCTTATGGCTCGGGATCTGCCAACACAGGCAGCCACAATTCCGCTGAATAAAATGCCTCACAGCACCCTGCTGGTGCGGGCTTATGGCGCCGGCACCGTCAAGACGCAAGTCGTAAACCTTACGCCTTGATTTCCCAGGTCGTGCCTTCCTTGGAGTCCTTGATGACAACATTCATCGCGGCGAGTTCGTCGCGGATGCGGTCACTTTCGGCCCAGTTCTTGGCTGCACGGGCTTCCTTACGGGCAGCAATTAGCGCTTCAATCTTCGCGACATCCACGCCGTCGTTTGCACCCTTCTTGGCGTATTCTTCACGAGGCTGGTCGAGCTTCAATCCGAAAATCTGGTCGAAGTCGGCCACCAGGGCGGCCTTCTCGCCGTCGTCGATATCGCTCTTGAGCATCGTGTTCATGATACCGAGGGCACGCGGCATGTTCAGGTCATCACCGATGGCGTCCTTGAATTCATTCTGGAATGCCTTGGCAGCTTCGCTAGTGATGGCGGTTGCCTTGCCGATCAGCGGGTCCGTCTTCTTGTGCAAGCTCTTCAGGCCTTCCTTGGCGCCTTCCAAAGCTTCCCATGTGAAGTTCAGGTAGTTGCGGTAGTGGCTGCCAATGGCGAAGAAGCGGTAGTCCAGCGGGTTGAAGCCGCGGTCCATGAGGAGCGAAACCGTCAGGAATTCGCCGCTGGATTTACTCATCTTGCCGAACTTCTGTTCGGTGGTGCCGTCTTCTAGCTTTTCTTCGCTTGCGGTGCGCAGGAATTCACCGTGCATCCAGAATCGGGCGAACTGAACGCCGTTGGCGCATTCGCTCTGGGCAATTTCGTTCGTGTGGTGCACGCGGATGTGGTCGGTACCACCGCAGTGAATGTCGAGCGTCGGGCCGTTGTACTTCATGGCCATGGCGGAGCATTCGATGTGCCAGCCGGGGAAACCAACGCCCCACGGGCTGTCCCATTCCATGGCGCGCTTCTTGTCCTTCGGGCTGAACTTCCACAGAGCGAAGTCGGTGGCGTTCTTCTTTTCGCCCATGTCGATGCGGCTACCCTTGCGCAGGTTTTCCACGTCGAGGCGTGCGAAGTCGGCGTAGCGCGGGAACTTAAGGCTGTCGAAGTAGATGCCGTCGGATGTGCGGTAGGTGTAGCCCTTTTCTTCGAGGGTCTTCACCAGTTCAATCTGTTCCTGGATGTGCTGCGTGGCA
>JAFVGH010000118.1 GCA_017475045.1 Fibrobacter sp.
ATCGTGCCCCCGCCGCACCCGGAGCAAAGTTTCGTCCCGACACGACTCGATTCCGTATTCCATCCGCGCGCATCCGAGCGACGCGATGTAATCCAGTTTCTCAGCATCCACGCAGTCCGGCCGCGTGCCGATGACGATGCCGGATATGGCCGGATGCGCCAATGCCTCCCCATACACCTCGCGGAGCCGCTCCAAGGGGGCGTAAGTGTTTGAATACGACTGGAAATAAGCGAGATAGGGCCCTTCGGTCCGTCCTCTTGCCGCATGGAATGCAATTCCCTCGTCGAGTTGCTGCGAAATGCTCTTGGACCGCGTGCTATAAGCAGGATGAAACGCCGCATTGTCGCAGAACGTACACCGGCCCGGACAGGAGAATCCGGCGTCCAGCACCAGCTTCAATCCTGGCTCTTTGGCAACGTTATAAAAAAATCTTTCGCGCATTCGCCCACAAAGTAAAATATTTTTTATAAATTTGTAAATAGGTATCACATAATTATTTCCAACACCTATGGCTGGTAAAGTATTAGAAAAAGCGTATGCTGTCTATCCTTCGGTGAAAATGTACAAGAAGGGGACCGATTCCGAAACACAAGAAGTGAAACTCAAATTTGACAAAGAGTTGCTTTTTGGCGACACAATCTACCCTGCCATCCTGAAGAGTGGCGATTACAGCAGAACGATTATCGAGGGGGAGGAGTATATCAGAGTCAGCTGCCGTCGGCACAGCGGCTACATCAAGGAGTCGGACATGCAGGAGCAGCCTGTCCTCGAGGTGAATTTCATCGATGTAGGGCAAGGAGATGGATGTCACATCGTTACTCCGGACGACAAGCATTTTGTCGTTGACGCGGGTGGTTCTAACAACATGTTCCGTTTTCTGAGATGGCGATTCAGTCTGAAAGACTCGAATTACATTCCTCCGAAGATAACAGCTGTGATTTCTCATTCGGATTCGGATCACTATCTTGGCTTCCAAGAAGTCTTTACTCCGCATCCGGAGCTTAAACAGCAATTATCCTTTGAGAAAGTTTACCACAACGGCATTGTGGAGGCTGCCGGGACGGAAATGACATCTTTGGGAACGAAACTTTCCCTCAAAGGCGAGGGCTATGATTATAACACATATATAACCGATCTGTGCGACACGCCCGAAGATTACGAGAAACGCGTCGATAGTCTCAAAGGCCGCAGGAAAGGAGGAATAGGTGATTATATCACCACCCTTAATATGACCTCGGCGCCCAAACAATCGTTACGGCGAGGCTCGGATCCCATATATGACGATTGCGGCGTAAAGATGGAGATTATGGGCCCCATCGCGGAAACCATCAACGGGAAGGCCGCCTTTCCGTCATTCGGATCCGTCGGAGAGACGAAGAACGGCCATTCCGTGATCATCAAATTGACCATGGGACATATGAGAATCCTGCTGGGCGGCGATTTGAACACGAAGTCGGAATACTACTTGATCAAGAAGTACTCCGGAGTCGACATCAAAGCAAAACAGGCTGAAATGAAACTGAAGAGAACGTCCGAAAGCAGAAAACAGGAGTTGGAAAAGGAGATAAAGGATGCTATCAAAACAACCAATGACGCATTGGGAGTGGATATCGCCAAATCCTGCCACCACGGCAGTTCCGATTTCTCGACCGAATTCCTGGACGTGCTGAACCCCATCGTCACGGTGGTTTCCAGCGGTGATGACGAGCCGTATGCGCACCCCCGTCCCGATACACTGGGAACCATCGGCAAACACAGCCGTGGCGAGCGCTCCCTGATTTTCTGTACTGAACTGGCCCGGTCGGGAAAGGAGTTCGTGAAAATCGCAGACATCAAGAATAAAGACGATGAAGAGGCCCAGGAGCGGGTGGTGACCGTCTATGGCATGATCAACGTCCGGACCGACGGTGAAAAAGCCATTATCGCCCAAAAACTGGAACGCTACGACGGTAAGAAGAACTGGGACATCCACGAGCTGAAATGGAACGCCAAGAAGGGTGAATTCGAATACATCCAGGGAAAGTAAAAGAAAGAATCGCCTAATAAAGGATAAAATCAAAGGCCGCAGCGATGCGGCCTTTCTTTTTCGGGCATTATTGATTAACTTTGGGAGAGGTAA
>JAFVGH010000119.1 GCA_017475045.1 Fibrobacter sp.
GACATCTTCTGGGCTTCGAACAAAGTTTCCTTGTCGAGCACGAGCTGCTGCAGGCATTCGTGAGCCTTGTACAGGAGCGTGCCACCCGGAGTTTCGTACACGCCGCGGCTCTTGAGGCCGACGAGGCGGTTTTCAACGATATCGAGGAGACCGCAAGCGTTCTTGCCACCGATCTTGTTCAGGAACTCGAGGAGTTCGACAGCGCCCATCTTCTTGCCGTTGATGGAAACAGGGTTGCCCTTTTCGAAACCGATGGTCACGTGATCGGCCTTGTTCGGGGCCTTTTCGTAGGTGGCAGTGTGCTTGAGGAATTCGTACTTGTGTTCCTGTTCCGGGAATTCCAGAACGCCACCTTCGTGAGAGAGGTGCCACAGGTTACCGTCTTCGGAGTAAATCTTCTTCTTGCTGATGCCGTTCAGCGGAATCTTGTGAGCGGCAGCGTAGTCGATAGCGTCTTCGCGGCTATGGAACGTCCACTTCGGGTCCTTCCACGGAGCGATGATCTGGAGCTTCGGGTTGAGAGCTGCGTAGGTCAGTTCGAAACGGACCTGGTCGTTACCCTTACCGGTAGCACCGTGAGCAACAGCGTAAGCGCCTTCCTTTTCAGCAATTTTCACCTGGTACTTGGCGATGAGCGGACGGGCGAAAGAGGTACCCAGGAGGTAGGTGCTTTCGTACTTGGCACCAGCGCGAACAGTGGGCCAAACGTAGTCTTCGAGGAATTCCTTCTTGAGGTCGAGAACGTAGCACTTGCTGGCGCCAGTCTTGAGAGCCTTGTCTTCGAGGGCCTTGGCGTCCGGGAAGTCGTTCTGACCGAGGTCGGCGGCGAAAGCGATCACTTCGCAGTCGTAGTTTTCCTTGAGCCAGGGGATGATAATGGAAGTATCGAGTCCACCGCTATAGGCGAGGACAACCTTTTTCTTGGATTCTTTCTTAGCCATTTTCTTTCCTTTGAGAAAAATTTAGACGTGACAAA
Source organism: Fibrobacter sp. (assembly GCA_017475045.1). Taxonomy (GTDB): domain Bacteria; phylum Fibrobacterota; class Fibrobacteria; order Fibrobacterales; family Fibrobacteraceae; genus Fibrobacter. The sequence goes on from JAFVGH010000119.1 coordinate 977, forward strand.
TATAGAATTAAGATTCCGGCCCGGGGGCCGGAATGACGTCTTTATCCCGTTTTTTTACGAGGTTACTTTTTGTAGATACGTTGCGGAACGTCTTTCTCCGCCGGGCGGCCCAGCAGGTCAAAATGCCGTACGGGCACATTTTCCATGGAAGGCCTGTAGGTCCGTCTAATTGCTGTCGTAGAAGCCTCTCCACCAGAGCTGCTGGACACGCCCCCCTGTGCCGAACTACTAGAGGACGGACCATCCTCCCCCTTCTCAAACAATGCCGTCGGGTCTATCTCGCGGACTGACACGAACTTGTAGTACGGATGATCGTTATCCGAACGCATGACTACGGCATCACCTTCCTGCAAGATAGCGGCCTTGGCATCGCTATAGCTACACCCGTCAATAGTAGCAGCACCGCCCGACGCACCGGACCAATCCTGACCCGAATCTTCGGCTACACCCACCAGTTCCCACTTACCTGGCGGGGTAGCGTTTGTCGTAGAATCGATATACACCTCCAGGCGGACCGTAGAGGCATCCTTATTGTAGACAACGTATTTCATGCCAATCCACTTGTCCACAGGCAGCACAGCCCCGCCCCAAAGCGGATCCTGGTGGCCAACTCCGGAACCACTCCTGTAGTAGCTTCCCGGGTGTTTCCATTCCTTCTCAAAGTCCCACTTGCCATCGTTCCTAAAACGGGCATAGTAGGTATGGGCATCGCAATCGTCGCCACCGCCAGAGCCATGCCCCAGGGCACCGCTGCGGACACCCACTACCATACCACCGTAATTTTCTCCACCCAAGGCATCCCTTTTGAAGAATCCGGTGTATTCCACGTTCAAGAATTTCTGCTTGTGCTCAGCCCAGCTTTGTTGTCCGTTGATATGGAACCTGGGCGAATTTGCCTTCATCTGCATCACGCCTGCACCATCGACGTAGAAGCCTCCCCCATCGGAACTGCGGTCATCCGTCCATTGCGTAGGATCCTGTGCGTCGCCGGCCCAGTCATCGAATAGGCGGGCATTCCCATCGGCCCAATGCCTGGAATCCCAGGAATAAGAGCCTTCCTTAGTCTTGAAGAATTTCTGAAAACCGAAAACGTCCGTAGCGTCTTCCGCAAATGCGGACACAGAAACAAGCCCTACCACCAGAGCAGCACCCAAGCACTTTCTCATTACAAGAACCTCCTCAATCCAATATATTCTCAAAACAGGCCAAAGTCAAGCTTTTTCTTCTTTTCTATATTCGCAGCATGCATCTTTCTGACAGGGCCATAGGCTACTTTTCCATGCTTGCCATCATCGGCATCATTGCGTTGGTAGCTATAGGCATGTACAGAGCCCACCACAAGGTAAGCCATTGGGCCATCGTTGATTTTGACGAACTGGGTTCCCTGCAAACCGAAGACGTGGTGGTTGTCCGGGGCTACAGGGTGGGAACCATTACCCAGGTCAGATGGCTAGGAGACCGGGCGAGAGTCATTATCAATTTTGACGAACCTATCGCCATTCGCGAAGGCACCCAGTTCAACAACGTGAATTACGCCCTCATGGGGCAACGCCGGCTGGAAATCACCCTTGCTAAGACAGGAAAGGTACTGCCCCCTAACCACGTCCACCAGGGACATTTCGAACCGGGTATTGCCGAAGCGCTTAGGCTTATGGAGAACGTGAACCAGCAGTTGGCCAGCGTTCGCGTTATGATAAGGACCATAACAAAGGGAGACAAGCGTCACCCATCAGCGCAAAAGATTTACGAGAAGGTCATGAGCACCTTGGAAGGTATCATCACGAACTCGGAAAACACGCTGAACGCCCTTACCCCAAAACTGAACGAGCTGTTTGACCAGGCCAACACGGCCTCAGCCTACCTGATCAACCTGACCGGACAGGCCGACTCCGCAGTGACAGCCGTCACCACAGTTACCAACGAAAAAATCCAGAAGGCAAACGAGATTATCTACGCCCTGAACCAGGGAACCGAAAAGGCAAGCCGGGTTATTACCGACATAGAAAATTCCCCCACCATGAAAGAGTTGCTGACCACCAAGCAAACGATTGACCAGCTAGTGGAAGTCATCAACAAGTTCAACGCCCTGGTAGCCGCTATCGACACCAAGGGAATCAAGGTATACGACGAAAACGGCAAGCCCGTTAAGCTGCTTACCTGGAAGAAAACCAACCTCGTCGGAAAAACAGCTCGACAGAAAGCTAAAGAGCGCGCCGAAAGAGGCGAAAACCTGCCGAGATAACGATGGAACTGAGCCAGCTACCGGGACTAGGGCCCAAGCGCGTCCAGGCACTCCGCAAGGCAGGGTTCAACAACCTCGCCGACCTGCTCTACAACATTCCAAGGAACTACCTGGACCAGACCAAGGTCACCGCCATCAAGGATTGCAAGCCTAGAGAACGGGCAGTACTTATCGGGACCATTATTCGCTCGGGAATCATCCGCGGGCGTAGGAACCGTTTCGTTGCCACCCTTTCAGACGGCACCGGTGAAATAAGCCTGCTGTTCTTCCAGGGTACGAGCTACTGGGCGAAGCGTATCCAGAACGGCACAAAATGGCTGGTGTCCAGCGTGGTAGGCGAGTATCGCGGGCTCCAGATGAGCCACCCCGACATGCAGCCCTTCGACGACGACCAGGAATTCAGCGGCAGCATATTGCCGGTCTATTCCATCAGCGAGGCCTGCCGCGAAGCCCGCATGGAGCAGAAGTTTTTCCGGGGGCTCTACAAGACCATCTTCAAGTTTCCGGGCCTGACCCTGCCGGGACTCTGCCCCAGGGAACTGACGAACTACCTGCACTTCGCCCCCGTCATGGAGAACCTGCACACCCTCCACCTGCCCAAAGAATTCCCTGCCATCTTCAAGGCCAAGCGTGAAATGAAAATTCTGGAGCTGCTCCCCTTCTGCCTGCGCATGGTCAAGCGTCGCGAGAACCAGAGGCTCCGGGGGCACGAAAGGCAAATCGACCTTGGCACCGTCATGAAGATACGGGCCACCCTCCCCTTCCAACTGACTGGCGGGCAAGAGAGCGCGCTGAACACCATCATCGACGGGCTCAACGGTAAAAAGCAGTTCCACGCCCTGTTGCAGGGAGATGTCGGTTGCGGAAAAACCGTTGTGGCCATGCTCGCCATGATGGCGGTATGCGGAGCCGGAGAGCAATGCGCCCTGATGGTGCCCACCGACATTCTGGCAAGGCAGCACTACAAGTCCCTAAAGCCCTTCTTCGAGGCGGCTGGGCTTCGGGTGCAGCTTCTGGTAGGCGCTACCGGCGCCGCCGAACGCAAGCAGATCTTGGGCGAACTCCAGATGGGGCTCTGCAACGCGGTCATCGGGACCCATGCCCTCTACAGCAAGGACGTAACTTTCTCGAAGCTCGGGTTTGTCATTATCGACGAGCAGCACCGCTTTGGCGTAGGCCAGCGTGAGGCCTTGCTTTCCAAGGGAGACTACCCCGACATGCTGGTCATGAGCGCCACACCTATCCCAAGAAGTCTCGCCATGACACTGTACGGCGACCTAAAGGTCATTTCCATCAAAGAGAAACCCGCAGGCCGCAAGCCCATCAAGACCCGCCTGGTAGGGCCCGAAAAGCGTGACTCCATGAAGAAGTTCATCTGCGGCGAGGCCCTGAAAGGAAACCTATGTTACTGGATTGCAAGCCGCGTAGAATCCGGAGACGACGGGGGCGCCCGAAGCGTAGACGACATCGTCGCCGAACTCCGCGCCTTCGATAAACAAGTTACCGTAGAAGGCGTACACGGCCAGATGGGCGAAGACGAGCGTGACGCCATCATCGGGCGTTTCGCGGCGGGCAAGACCCAAATTCTAGTGGCCACCACAGTTATCGAGGTAGGCGTGAATGTGCCCGCCGCGAACCTGATGGTCATTGACCAGCCCGACAGATTCGGGCTGTCGCAGCTGCACCAGCTGCGGGGCCGCGTTGGCCGCGGCAATCAAGAAGCTTGGTGCTTCTTGATGCAGCCCGAAGGAGACGCCGCCGACACCAGCATGGAAAGGCTCTCCCAATTCGCCGCCACAGAAGACGGCTTCGAGATTGCAGAACTGGACCTGCAGACCCGCGGGGCAGGCAACCTGGAAGGAAACGAACAGAGCGGCGCCTGGGTGTTCCGCTGGTTCGACTGGATCGCCGACCAGGAACTGATTTCACAGACCCATGAAACCGCCACACACATACTCAAAGACGAAACGGCCTTCGATGAGGCCGCCAGAGAAAAAATCCAGGCCTGGTACGCCGAAAAGCCCGTCGTCAACGAGGACGGCGTGCACTAGCCGCGCACCCGCGACCAGCCTACCCAAGTAATTGAGTCATGGTCCCGAAAACCAGGGCCGTAAGCACCACGTTCAAGAAGAACATGGCCCGCCGCACAATCATAAAGAACAAGGGCTGCCAATGGAATATCCCGTCCGTCGGGTCCACCAGCTCCTTTACAGCGAGGAAAATATTGATAAGGCCTGTCATCACCAGCATGATGGCACCCGGAAAAAATCCCTCGCCCCAAACTAAAACAGTGAGGCCGATTCCAAAAGCCATGGCGATAACGCCAATGACAATCTCTATGCGCAGAAAGGTGTTCTTGATTTTCCGCACCTTATGCTGCACCGTTTTCTGCAAATTCGCTTCCACTTCTGCCTGGACTTTTTCTTCAATCTCGTCAGCCACGATATCCTCTCAAACCTTTATCCCGTCAACTACAACGTATAAGCCGTAGTGATGGAGAAATGGGGCATTCCCTTGCGCTCCCCGTTCATGGGGAAGCTCACATCCAACTTATTCACCAGCCTGCTGATGGACTTGGTCTGGATAAACCGGGCCCCGAATCCAAGCACATAAATCATGTCCTTGCGGTTGATGTCATCCAGTTTCCAGGCGGTCTCCCCCACGCTGGCAAAAGCCACAAACACGGGCACCAGGGTGGCAATCTCGAAATCCGCAAAATAACGCTGTTCCAGGCTCCCGTAAACCCTAGCCTGCCCCGTGTAGTAACCCGTGGGGAACCCCACAAAGCCATCGGAACCGCCCAACGAAAGTTGGTAACCCAGGCGGGCATCGTCATACAAATCCACTAGACCCCTCAGTGCCGTAGAGAAGGAGTTGTTCGGGTGGAAAATGTATTCCCCGTTCACCTTTCCATAAAAATCCCTGCGTTCCCCATGATCCAGGTAGTAGTACATCTGAGTCTGCAGCGTCAGGTGATTCCAGCCGCGGCCCAGGTACAGGTTGGTCCAAAAGTCCAGGCGGATATCGTTGTTGTCGGAACCCAGCTGCTCGTAGTTCTTGGAGAGTTGGGCCTTCAGGGAGAATCCCTTGTCCACGTCCTCGGTCCACTTGGCGTTATGCAGGTTCTTCACCTTCTCGTAACGGATGTTGGAATACATCACGTAGGCGCCCAGGCGGGAATCCTTGCGCTTCGGCAACCACAAATCCCACGCCGCAGCGGAATCGATGACGTAAATCAGGTCGTCATGGGTGAACAGGTAGCGGTACAGGCGGCCCTCTTCTGCCGTCTCCCGGTGGTAATCGTAAGTGGCCCCCAGGTAGAACTTGCGCTGGGTGCCGCCAAAGGAACGGCTAAACCGAAAACTCAGGGAGTCCTCGATAAAGTCCTCCACCTTCAGGAGCCGCACCGTCTCTTCGCCGTTGTATTCCAGGGTATCCTTCGTAAGTATCCCGGACTTGAACGCTTTCAACTTTTCCGCCTTTTCCCCGTTCAGCACCACATCCGTGTTGTTTTTCGCACTGGCCTCATCTGCGCTGGACTGGACAAAGTCGCCACCTTCCGCGGCAGCAGACTGAATTTCATACACGTGTATGGGAGGCGTGGTAAGCAGATAGGTTGAGAATCTTGCCACAGAGCCCCGAGGCAAGTCCCCGCTTCCATAATAATAGGCGAAACGCTTGTTTTTAAGCCCCGCCAAGGTATAGCCCCACTGGTTTACGCTTCTGCTCAAGAAGGGCACGTACATCTGCCAACTGGCCAGGTACCCGTCGGTGTTGTAACTATAGAGAAAGTCCAGGCGGTTATAGCGGAAAAGGAAGTGCGGGTCGGAATATTCCGCCTGCCACATGTCGCGGAATTCGTTATGGCCGTAGTAGAAGCCAACCTTCTGGCCCAGACCGAGGAAATTGCTCTCCTGGATACCGATACCGTAATTCAGGTTGTCGTAGCTCCACTCGCTACCCGAAAAACCTAGACTGAAAGGCAGCGTCAATGTCCAGTTGTCACTGGTGTGCACGTCCACGAAGGTTGAGTCCCCCTCGCGGTTCACCTCGATACTAGCGTCCGACAGAAAACTCTGGTCACGCAGAAAACGTTCCGATTCCAGCATCAGGTTCAAATCCACAATTTCGCCCTCATTGAACAGGAGCAACTTGCGGACCGTCGCTTCACGGGTCTCGATATGGATGACATTCAGCAGGTCGTAGGCCCACTTGTCGTACTTGGTGTGGTACTTGGAATCGTCAAAGGCATCGCCGATGTGGTAACGCACCTTGTCTACGCGGAAAGGCGCCGTAGAATCGGCGACAGCAGCGGCAGTAGCGGAATCAGCAGAGGATTCCCCTGCAAAAACCGAGGCCACCAGGGCGCAAACAAGTAAAACGACAATCGGCATGACGGGGACAATATAGCAAATAGGGATGTATGATGTGTGATATACAAGGGGGGAAGCCTCCCCCTCGACGAAGCCTGTAGTCTTCGCCTACCCCCTCCGCCGTCAAAACAAGTTCTCTCATTTTAATACATGTCAGTTTCTGTCATAAGTTTTAATGTAGATTATAGGTGTAAAAAATCGAGGTCACTATGTCTTTCTGCGCTTTTGTCATCCTTATAACCGCCGTCTGCTTCTGCTCCACCGGTGACACCAAGAAATAAAATTCCTATATTTGGCACCGGGTAGCGGATGACCGCCGGCAGCAATGCTGGAGGAAAGTCCGGGCACCGCAGGGCAGGATGCTGGATAACGTCCAGGCGCGGAAACGCGACAGACAGTGCAACAGAAAGCAAACCGCCAGGTTCGGGCGCAAGCTCGGGCAAGGTAAGGGTGAAAGGGCGAGGCAAGAGCTCACCGCATTCCTGGCGACAGGGATGGCACGGTAAACCTCATCCGGTGCAAGACCAAGCAGGATTCCGTCCGCAAGGACCGGCTGCGGCCCGCAGCTGCTGGAAATCCGGGTAGGTTGCTTGAGGCGGTCGGTAACGACTGGCCCAGAGAGATGGTCATCGCCCCGCAAGGGGTACAGAACCCGGCTTATAACTACCCTAAAATGAAGGCCTCTGCGTTGAGCAGAGGCCTTCTCCATTCCATAGGTAACAATAAAATTAAATATCCAGGTCTATGCCGACGCCTACGCCGCGGCTTTCACGCTTGTAGGTATTCTTGCCGTATTCCACCTTTTCTTCCCAGTCGTTGTACAGGGAGTGGAAATAGCCCAGGTTGAACTTGAGCCAGTCGGTGGCCCTGAAGGCAAGGCCGAAACCGAAGGTGGTGTTATCCAAAATGATGTTCATCTCGCTCAGGTATTCGTCGGACAGGTTGTAGCGGGTCACCTGCACGCCGCCGCTCAAGGTCCAGCGCGTCAAGAAATCCACTTCCACGCCGTAGAGGAACTCGTCGGTATCGTCGGCATACTTTTCCTGCTTGCCAGGGAGGTTCGCCTTGGAATCGAACCAGTGGCCATAACCCAGGCTCAAGCGCAGGTTGTCAAGCAGGGAGTAGGTAACGCCCGCATAGACAGAGGCAGGGATATCGTTATCGCTCTTGACACCATCGTTGTAGTTGTCAAGACCCACCTGGTTCACCTTGGTGTCGTTTTCCATTTCAATGGAGGTGTTGTATTCAAAACGCAAGCCAAAAGAGAGGCGCTTGTAGTTGATAGCAAGGGCGGCAATGGGGGTAATGCCATAACCGGTCTGTTCCACGTCCAGTTCCCTGTCAGAGACCTGCTGCGCAACACCTTCCAGGGTCTTGGACTTAATCATAAGTTCCTGGGCTGTGGCGCCGTACTGCTCGGCAGCGGCCTTGCTCTGGGCTGCAGAAGCCTTATCCCCGGCAGCGGCATACTTTTCGGCGGCAGCGGCATACTGTTCGGCAGCACCAGCGGCCTCCCCTGCCTTGCCGGCCAGGTAATCAGAAATGTTCTTGAAGGTAGAAGCGGCTTCCACCATGCTGCCATCCAAGCCAAGGGTCTCGTTTTTCGGGTTCACCTTGATGTTCTTGAGTTCGCCCTCGTAATGGTTGTAGGCGTAATTGAAGCGGGCACCCAAATAGATAGAGGCAAAGTCCACAATCCGGTAAGAGGCACCCAGGGCGGCACCAAATATGTAAGAGGTTCCCGTCAAGGAGATGTCAGCCCTGTAATCCGTCGTTTCAAGGCCATTCTGGGTCAGCATTCCGGGAATCTGGGCCACGGCCACGTCAAAGGAGGGGAATCCGTCCTTGTAGTTCAGGGCGCCACCGCCACCGGTAATTCCAAAATAGCCAGAAAGGGCAAAATTTCCGCGGTGCCACGTAACCAGGGCGCTGGGCATGGCGGGAATCTGGGCCTTGCCACGGAACTTCTTCTCGCCACCGAACAGCGGGGATTCCGTATAGGTGTTACGGCTCTGCCAGAAAGCCTGAGAGTTGAGGGAAATGTGGAAACCGTCGGTCATGAAGGCCGTTCCGGCGGGGTTGTAGTAGGGAGCGTCCGCCTCGATGGTGGCATAGCGGGCCACGTTGCGCAGGTAGGCCGCGGACTGGTTGGTGTTGGTATTCAAGCCGCTAGCCAGGGCCAGGGACGAAAAAGCGCCCATAAGGCCGATAATTTTGGGGAGTTTCATGAGGGGACCTTCTCTGTTTTGAGGAATTCGGCCCCAAAGTTAGAAATGAATCCCACGAATTTATCTACAATTTGCTTACTTTTTTCTAACGCGAAGAAAAATAAAAGTGTTTTGTATGTTTGGCCCTAGAGGGACACGAACCGCCGGAGCCCAAAGCTCACGGACACTGCACACAAGACGACAGAAGCCGCCAAGGTCACCGCAGGCAACAACAGCCCCTGCAAGAACACCTCGTGGAACATCTGCACCAGAAGGAGCAGCGGCACAATCAGGAACAGGGAAATGTGGGCCGCCGCCCGCACCGTCTTCACCCGGAGCGAAAGCATCAGGGAAAAGGCCGTCGTGAGAAGCACCGCCGAAAGGGCACCCAGGATAGAAGCCACCGCGGACACCGCAGGAATATCCGGATGGGCAAGCCAGTAGGCCGACTGGGCCAAAAGGGAGAACACCACCGGGAAAGGGAGTATGGCAAGCATCTTGCCCCAGAAAAGTGTCGAAGGCGCGATGGGAGAAAGCTGCAACAGTTCCAGGGAATTCCGCTCCCGCTCCCCCGCAAAAGAATCTCCGGCCAAGGGTGCCCCCATGGGCGCCATGAGGCACCCCAGCAAAAGCATCATGTAGCCTTCCATACCTTCCATAATCTGCCCGCCATAGCGGGAGACCGCAATCCCCTGGCTCGCCGCAAGGATTACCGGCGGGATGACGAAGGGAATCCAGAATTTCGGGTCCCGGAATATCAGGCGAAGTTCGTGTCTAAAAACGTGGAGCATAAAAATGTGAGCGGCAAAGCCGCGATGTGTGATGTGAAGTGTGAAATGTGAAATGACTAATTGAAAATTTCACATTCCACATTACACATTCCACACTATGCATTACCTCTTCAGAGTTTTATATTTAATCGGCTTCGGATTATCCGCATCTTCGCCGAGGCGTTTACGGCGATCGGCTTCGTATTCGCTCCAGTTGCCTTCGAACCACACCACCTTGGAATCGCCTTCGTAAGCGAGGATGTGGGTGGCGATGCGGTCCAGGAACCAGCGGTCATGGGAGATGATCACGGCGCAGCCCGCGAACTTGAGAATAGCCTGTTCCAGAGCCTGCAACGTTTCGATGTCCAAGTCGTTCGTCGGTTCGTCGAGGAACAACAGGTTGCCCGGCTTCTGCAGGTTCTTCGCCATGAGCACGCGGTTGCGTTCACCGCCCGAAAGCGTGGTGAGCTTTTTCTGCTGGGCAGCACCCGTGAAGTTGAATAGCCCGCAGTAAGCGCGACCGTTCATCTTGCGATCGCCCACCATAATCTCGTCGTTGCCGCCGGTGATTTCTTCCCACACAGTCTTGGAATCGTCGAGGCTATCGCGGCCCTGTTCCATACTGATGATTTCTACAGTCTCGCCAATCTTGAGCGTACCGCCATCGGGCTTTTCCTGGCCCATAATCATCTTGAACAAAGTCGTCTTACCAGCACCGTTCGGGCCGATAATGCCCACGATGCCGGAGCGCGGCAGGTTGAAGTTCAAGTCGTCAAACAGCACCTTGTCGCCAAAGGCCTTCTGCAAGTGTTCCGCCTGGATAACGATGTCGCCCAAGCGCTTGCCGTTCGCAATGTGGATCTGCGCCACCTTGATCTGCTCGCGGGAATCTTCGGCGAGCAATTCCTCGTAAGCCTTGAGACGGGCCTTGCTCTTGGCCTGGCGCGCCTTCGGGCTCTGCTTGACCCATTCCTGTTCGCGAGCCAAACGCTTCTGCCTGTCGGATTCGCCCTTCTCTTCGCCACGGAGGCGTTCGAGTTTCTGGTCGAGCCACTGGGCGTAATTGCCTTCCCAAGGAATGCCGCGGCCGCGGTCGATTTCCAGAATCCAGTTCGTCACGTTGTCGAGGAAGTAACGGTCATGCGTCACGAGAATCACGGAGCCCTTGTATTCGCGGAGGTGGCGTTCAAGCCAGGCAACCGTTTCGGCATCCAGGTGGTTCGTCGGTTCGTCCAAGAGCAGCAAATCCGGTTCTTCGAGGAGCAAGCGGCAGAGGGCCACGCGGCGCTTTTCACCGCCAGAAAGGTTCGTCACCGGCCAGTCGCCCGGCGGGCAACGGAGAGCATCCATCGCAATTTCGATATTGCGGTCGAGGCTCCACAGGTCCTGCGCGTCGATGATGTCCTGAAGTTTCGCCTGTTCGTCGAGGAGCTTGTTCATCTCGTCGTCTTCCATGGGTTCGGCGAACTTCATGGAAATCTCGTTGAAGCGGTCGAGCACGGCCTGCTTCTTGGCGACGGCCTGCATCACGTTTTCCTTGACAGTCAGGTTCGGGTCGAGCTGCGGTTCCTGCGGCAGGTAGCCTGCGGTGCGGCCCGGCTCGATCCAGGCTTCGCCCTGGAATTCCTTGTCGATGCCCGCCATGATACGGAGGAGCGTCGACTTACCGGCACCGTTCTGGCCGATGATGCCAATCTTTGCGCCGTAGTAGAAGCTCAAGGATATGTCCTTCAGCACCTCCTTGTTAGGCGGGTACGACTTGGTCATCTTGTACATGTAGAAAACGAATTTTTCTGCTTTATTCTGTTCGGCCATATGGACTCGCTTCGTAGTGTGAAATGTGAAGTGTAAAATTTGAGATTACGCTAGTGTCAGGATGACACAGCACCTGTTTTCTTCTCAAATGTAATAAAAATGTTTTCTATACTTGTGTTGTATGAAGTTTGTCCGAGCCATTATCGTCTGCCTTGCGTTTGCCTATTGGACGCACGCACAAGACAGCTCGCAGGAGCATTTCCAGCGTTTTACGGCTCTACCAGTCCTCGCCTACTCCGAAGATACGGAGCTAGAATATGGAGGCATCCTGGTGCTATTTTTCAAGCCCTTCGAAGGAAGCTCCCACGTATCCACCATCGACTTCGTGGCCCTGGGCACCACCCGCAAGCAATACGGGGGCCGCATATCCCCGGAATTCTGGCTCCTTAAAGACCAACTACACATTCCCGCCGCTTTCAAGGCTTACAGGTGGAACTACTCCCTCTACGAAAGGGGATCTCGCGGAAATTTCGCCCCCATCGACGAATACGAGATCACGCAATTCCAGTGGAAAGTCCCCTTCGAACTGAACTTCGGCATCCCCAAATGGCTCCCCCTGCGGTACGGCCCCGTGGTAGACGGCGAAACCCGGGAAAGCGATCTGGAACGCACTCCCGAAACCAAAGACGGAACAATGCTGGGCGGTGGCTATATCATCGCCCTGGACGAACGGGACAACGCCAACTGGGCCACGCAAGGGTACTACGCCTCTTTCGAAGAAATCTTTTACGGCGTGGATTTCGACTTCCACACCGAAACATTGGACTTGCGTTTCTACACGCCCCTGTTCTGGAGAACCTCACTGGCCCTGGGGTTCATCTTTAAGCAAAGCAAGGGAGACGTCATTCCCTTAGGCCGTCTCGTGGGGCCCGACGGTACGGACCGTTTCCGTGGCGTAGAAAGCAGCCTCTGGAACGACAACCAGGCCATGATTTGGCAACTTGAGTTCCGGCGCCCCCTCTTCTGGCGGCTTGCGGGAACCATCTTCGGGGAAACTTTTCAATCTGGCCCCTATTTTAGCGAAATGTTCAGGCGACAGATGCACTACTCCGTCGGCTTCGGCGGACGCCTCGCCCTGAACAAAAGCGAGAAGCTCCACGCCCGCGGGGACATTTCATTCATCGACGGGAAGCACATCGGGCTTACCATCGACCTTCGGGAAGCGTTCTAAACCCATTACAAGTACAAAAAGCCTCCGCAAAACGGAGGCTAATTTTCGTCAGTGAGCTGTAGCTGTTCATTACCGTGAGCCGCAGGCGACTCGTATCAACGAGTCGTCGGAGGCGAGCTTTGGCCACTTAGTGCTTTAGCACTTATGTGGACATGGCCACCTTTAGGTGGGAGCGAGTTCTCTTAGAAGTGAATAACGCGGACCTTGATGACCTTGTCGAGCTTGGAGAGCTTCTCGATGATGGAGTCGTCCACCTTGCTTTCCACGTCAACCAGGTTGTAGCCGATCTTGCCGTTGCTCTTGTTAGAGAAGCTGGCAATGTTGATGCCGACCGCACCGAACACCTTCGTGATTTCGGAAATCATGTTCGGAACGTCCTGGTTGATGACCACGACGCGGCTCTTGACACCGGCATGCGGGTGATCAACGAGGGCCGGGAAGTTCACGGAATTGCGGACGCAACCGAATTCGATGTAGTCC